>JABDAH010000009.1:32942-56400 GCA_013289265.1 Alphaproteobacteria bacterium | reverse complement strand
GCAGTGGTGGTTGATTTGCCGTTGGTGCCGGTAATGCCGACATAGGTCGCCGTCGGGCAAGCACGGAACAGAAGTTCGATATCACCGATGACAGGAACTTTTGCCGTATGACAACGCAGCACAACCGGATGCGGCTTGGGATGCGTCAGTGGAATACCGGGGGCGAGGACCAAAGCTTTATAGCCGATCAGGTCGGCCTTCATCAGGTCGGCGACAATGTAGCCTGCCTTTTCAGCTTCGATGCGGGATTCTTCCTTGTCGTCCCAGACGATGACATCGGCCTTGCTGGCGCGCAGCGATGCCGCCGTCGCAAGCCCGGATTTACCGAGCCCCAGCACGGCATATTTCTGGCCCTGAATATTGGGGAAAAGGATCATCGCAGCTTCAATGTCGAAAGGCCGATCAGGCCGAGAATGCAGGCGATGATCCAGAAGCGGATCACGACTGTGGGTTCCGACCAACCGAGTTTTTCAAAATGATGGTGAATAGGGGCCATGCGGAATACGCGTTTGCCGGTGAGCTTGAAGGAAGCCACCTGAATGATAACGGAAACCGTTTCCATGACAAATAACCCGCCGACAATCGCTAGCACCATTTCATGTTTGATGATGACGGCGATGGTGCCGAGGGCGCTGCCGAGCGCGAGCGATCCGGTATCACCCATAAAAACCTGCGCTGGCGGCGCGTTGTACCAGAGGAAGCCAAGGCAAGCACCGACCAGCGCGCCGCAGAAAATAGTAAGCTCGCCAGCGCCTGCGACATGGTGGATTTGCAAATAATTGGCGAAGACCAGATTGCCGACCAGATAAGCGATCATACCAAAGCAGAGGGCGACGATCATGACCGGCACTGTGGCAAGGCCGTCCAACCCATCCGTTAAATTCACGGCATTGCTGGCGCCAACAATTACAAAAACCGCAAAGGGAATAAAGAACCACCCCAGCGGCAACATATCTTTCAGGAAAGGGATGGCGAGATCGGAAGCATGATCACGCGTGGAGAGTGTGACAATGGCGATAACTGCCGCTGTTGAAATGGCGATTTGGATAAGGAGACGCATCTTGCCGGATAAGCCGTGATGCGAGCGTCTGGTCAGTTTCTGGTAATCATCGGCAAAACCCACCAGACCGAAACCGGCGGTGACGCCGAGAACGACCCAGGTATAGATATTGGATAAATCAGCCCATAACAGGGTGCTGGTGATGACGGCGATCAAGATCATCAGCCCGCCCATTGTTGGGGTGCCTTTTTTCTTTAAGTGCGTTTCCGGGCCGTCGAGGCGGATCGGCTGGCCCTCACCTTGCTTCTTGCGCAGCCAGCAGATAATGCGTGGCCCGAAAATAAAGCAGATCAGAAGCGATGTCGCGAGAGCCCCGCCGGTGCGAAAAGTGATATAGCGAAACAGGTTGAACAGAATAAATTCATGCGCATAAGGGGCGAGTAGTTGATAGAGCATGGGTAAAGGCCTTTCTAGCTCGCCAGTTTCTTGGAATTGGTATCAAGCGCCTTCAGCGCTGCGACAATCTTATTCATCTGCATGCTGTTGGAACCTTTAACAGTAATAACATCACCCGCCTGAATCGCAGCAGCAATTAAAAGCGCGAGTTCGGTGCTGTTGGCGGCATGGCTGCCGCGCAATTTTTCAGGCAGAACATGGAAAAGATATGAGCTCATCTCGCCGCAGGTGAATACGCTGTCAATCTGAGCGGCGATGATGTCCTGAACCAGGTCAGCATGCAGGGCAGGGGCGGCATCGCCCAGTTCTTTCATATCACCGAGCGCCAGAATTTTCCGACCACCTGTTTTTTGGCCGAGCACACGGATAGCAGCCCGAACGGCAACGGGGCTGGCGTTGTAGCTTTCATCAATCAGGGTAAAGCTACCGTTACTCATATTCACGACACTTACAACGCCGCGGCCTTTGGGTTGCTGGTAATGGGCAAGGGCGGTAGCGCAGGCTTCCAAATCAGCGCCGATAGCAGCCGATGCGAGCAGGCACCCCAGCGCATTCAGCGCCAGATGTTCGCCAGCCACGCCAAGTTGGTAGGTAATCTTGCGGCCCATAATCTCGGCTTTTACGGTGCTACCTTCTTCAGTGGGAATGTAATCCAAAAGCCGCGCGTCGCTTTTGCTATCGCGGCCAAAGCCAAGAATTTTTTTGAGGCCATGGGTTTTTGCGGCCGCAGCCAAGCGTGCATAATAAGCATTATCACGGTTGAGAACAGCTGCGCCGTCTGGTTTCATGCCAAGAAAAATTTCCGCTTTGGCATCGGCTATGGCCTCACTTGAGGCAAAAAACTCCAGATGCACGGCTTCGATAGTGGTGATGAGGGCGACATCCGGTTGCGCCTGCTGCGAAAGGACGGTCAGCTCTCCCGCATGGTTCATGCCAAGCTCGAACACACCGTAATAGGCGTCCTGCGGCAGGCGAGCCAGTGACAGCGGAACGCCCCAATGATTATTCAGGCTGCCTTCGTTAGCATAGGTGCTGCCAGCAGCACCCAGCATCAGCCGCAACATTTCCTTGCTGCTGGTTTTGCCGACGGAACCTGTGACCGCAACAATTCGCGCCTTGGTACGGGCACGTCCTGCGCGCCCTAATTCCTGCAATGCCGTGAAAGTATCATTGACGAAGAGCATCGGCGCTTGCGCAGGCACCTGCGACGGTTGGCGCGCTACGATAGCGGCCGTGGCGCCGTTATTAAAAGCAGCGGCGACATGATCATGCCCGTCATGCGAGGGGCCCTTCAGTGCCACAAACAAATCACCTTTTTGAACCGTGCGGCTGTCGATGGAAACGCCGTGCGCTGCCCATGTTTGTTCTTGCAGGCATTCGCCGTGCACGGCGCGAACGACATCCTCAGCTTGCCAGTTTAATTGGTCGGTCATAACCCCAAAACCTCTCGCGCCACGGCGACATCATCAAATGGCATAGTTTGATCGCCGACGATCTGGCCGCTTTCGTGGCCTTTGCCGGCGATAACCAGAACATCGCCTTGCTGCAGTTTACTGATCCCGGCCTCAATCGCTTGATGGCGGTCGCCCATTTCCTGCAGCATCGGCCCCGGCTTGCATCCCGCCAGAATCTCTTGCCGGATAAGTGCAGGTTCTTCATGCCTTGGATTATCGTCTGTGACAATAACCCAGTCGGCTAAACGCTGCGCAATTTCACCCATGATCGGCCGCTTGCCTTTGTCGCGGTTGCCGCCGCAGCCAAAAATCACGCCGAGCTTTGAGCCTTGATGCGCCGCAACATGAGGCCGCAGCGCCAGCAGGACTTTTTCCAGCGCGTCAGGTTTGTGCGCGTAATCAATAAAAACGGTGCCACCTTTTTTGCTGATACCTGCCAGTTGCAGCCGTCCCGGTACATCGGACACTTTTTCCAGCGCAGCCACGGCTTTATCCGTCGCTGCGCCGCTGCCGATTACCATTCCGAGGGCGCATAGCGCGTTCCAGGCCTGAAAACTGCCCATGACGGGCAATAAAACCGCATATTCTTTGCCAAACACTTCCAGCCGCAGGTGCTGGCCTTTTGCATCGGGTTTGGATTCCATCAGCCTGATATCATTACCTTTCAGGCCATAAGAAATTACTTTAAGTCCGCGCGTGGCCGCGCCCGCTTCCAGTTGTATGAATTCCGGAATATCAGCATTTAAGACGGCTATGCCGCCAATAGGCATCAGGCCTGTAAAAAGCCGCAGCTTGGCGTTGAAGTAATTCTCCAGTGTCTCATGATAATCCAGATGATCGCGTGACAGATTGGTAAAGCCCGCTACCTTTATATGAATGTGGTCGAGGCGATTAAGATCGATGCCGTGGCTGGAAGCTTCGAGTGCTAAATGGGTTATGCCTTTGCCAGCGCATTCGTCCAGTAACTCATGCAAGGCAATCGCACCGGGTGTGGTCAGGGAGCCGTAACGGCTTTCATCATCTGTAATTAAACCCAGTGTGCCGATGCTGGCGCTTTTGTGGCCTATTCCTTTCCACATCTCGCGAACAAACTGCGCGGTGGATGTTTTGCCACTGGTGCCGGTGATCGCTGCAACCATTTCCGGCTGACCTGGATAAAAAACCGACGCGATGGCCGAGACAGATTTGCGAATATGCGGCGCGGTGATTACAGGAATTTTGACATCGGATATTTTGCCTTCGGCGATCAGAACGGCGACCGCCCCCTGTTGAATAGCCTGATCGATATATAGGCTGCCATCTTCCTTGGTGCCGGGGACGGCGACGAACAGAAAGCCGGGTTTGACGTTTCGCGAATCCGTGGTGATGCCTTTGATGTCGATACCAGTAATAGGGATATCAGGCGTTTGAAGCTTCAGCCCCTCACTGGACGCTATCAGATTCTGCAGCAGCATAATTCGATCCTTCTTCCACCGGCATGCCGTCGACTATCTGGGCGCCGAGTGGTTTCATAAGTTGGCGTTGCGCATTGGCTTCCATGTCCGGCGTCAAAGGCGGCAGATCTAGCAAAGGCCCTATCTGGCTTGCAACCTTACTGACAACAGGAGCCGCAACCCAGCCGCCAGTCGCAAACCCATAGGTTTTAGCATTCCCTTTGGGATCGTCCAGCATGGCAAAAACCAGGTATTTCGGCGCATTTAAAGGGAACACACCTATAAAGGAAGAAAGCCGAGCATTGGCGGTGTAATGGTGATGGGAATCAAGCTTGTCAGCTGTTCCGGTTTTGCCGCCCAGCATATAGCCCGCGACTTCCGCGCCTTTAGCTGTGCCGTGCGTAACGACCAGCCGCATGAGCGCCCGCATCATCGCAGACGTATGCGGGGTGATGATATGTTCCTGTTGTGCTATGTGGTTGGATGCAACAGTTTGTTTTAGCAAAGTTGGATGAACGGCGATGCCGTCATTGACGATAGTGGCGACGGCGCCTGCTAACTGGACGGAATTCACCGCGATGCCGTGGCCGAAAGCAACTGTCATGGTCGTAGGTTCGCCCCAGTCACGTGCGTTGGGAACGAGCGGCGTGCCCACTTCAGGCAATTCAATTGAGGTTTTTTCCGTAAGGCCGAGGCGGCTGAGGAAGGCGCGTTGGCGCGCCCCGCCAAAACGCTCCGCCATACGGGCGGAGCCAATGTTGGAGGAGTGCGTGAAAATTTCCGCGACATTCAGCCAGCGCGGTTCGGCATGAAAGTCTTTGATGGTTTGCGATCCGACTTCAATCGGATGCGTTGTGTCGAAAGAATCGCCGACATGTACGGCGCCGCTATCCAGCGCTAGCGCCGTATTAAAAATCTTGAAAGTCGAGCCCATTTCGTAGACGCCGAGCGTATCGCGGTTGAAGCGCTGATCATCCGTTGCAATACCGGGATGCTGCGGATCAAAATCGGGTAGGGATACCATCGCCAGTAATTCGCCTGTCGTTGCATCCATCACAAGGCCGGCGGCCCCTTCCGCCTGAAAGTTGGCCATGGCGTTGGCGAGTTCGCGGTGCAAAATAGTTTGCACGCGCAGATCGAGAGAGAGGGTGGCGGGTTCAGGCTGTTCCTGCAGGCGCGTATCCAGCTGCTTTTCGATGCCGGCGAGGCCGTTATTATCGATATCTGTATAGCCGACGACATGCGCCGCGACATTGCCCGTGGGATAAATGCGACGCTCATCGGGGCGGAATTCAAGTCCTGCGATACCAAGCTTGTTCACTTCGTAATATTGCTTTGGCGTCAGATGGCGTTTGATGGCGACACAATGTTTGCTGCCATGGAGATCTTCGTTCAGTTTTTGCGCATCGAGATCGGGCAAAGTGGCAAGTAACTGCTTAGCCGCTTCATCCGGGTTGAGGATTTTTTTTGCATCGGCACAAAGTGAAATGGTTGGTAGCGAAGTTGCCAGCACTGTGCCGTTGCGATCGGTGATATCGGCGCGACTGGCGACGCTGTCGCTGATTTCCTGATGGGCCATTGGAATCTCAGGCGTATCGCTCAGCAAGGTCAGGAAGGCCAGGCGCCCAGCGATGATCAGATACGCGATGGAAAATAAAACCGCAGCCGCTGTCAGGCGGGTGCGGGCGACTTCAACCGCTTGTTCGTGCGGCGTGGCGAGGCGGCGGGACGCTGGCGATGTCGGAGCCGGAGACGCAAAAAGCCCCGGCAGACTGGGTTGCCGTGCTGAATGGGGACGCTTTCCTTTGCGTCCTATGATCATTGCTGTTGCAGTTCGGTAATGAGGCTGCCAATGGAATCATGCATCGGCGCGGCGCTGGCGGTGCGTTCCATCATCATGCGTTCGTTGATATGGCCAGTGTCGGCGGAAGCAACAGCGACAGTTGCGACTGGTTTATGCTTGGCGATCGCAGCAACGGCAACGGGGCGCGGCGGTAGCGGTGCAAGGCTGCTTTTGATATTGGCGATAGGTGTGCCGCTGATGGCAACAGAAGCCATGGCTTCGGTACGGGTCGGCAAAACTTCAGCGAGGGAGTCGATAGCCGTTATTTGCTGCGGTGATGCCGGACGCAATGCCAGATGTTTGCGCGCCGCTGTTTCGACACGGGCGGGATTGGCCAGATAAACCCATTCGGCCTTCAGCACATGGATGCTTTGCTGTTCGGCTTCGATGGATGAATTGATATTTCGGAGTTGCGCATTTAGTTCGTGCACGCGGTCGCTGGTGCGATACAGCGCGAGGCTGGCGATAAGCGTAAGGCCAAACCAGAACAAAACCGACGATGTGCGTATCATGCGGCATACTCCTTGGTAACAGGTGCGTCGGTCCGTTCCGCCACGCGTAATTTTGCGGACCTTGCCCGTGGATTGCTTTGGGCTTCTTCGGCGGAAGGCGTTTGGGGCTTGCGGGTGAGCAAGCTGAAAGTAGGGGCAGGCGCGCGCTGATCATTCGCAGGCATATGGCGCGACAGGCTGGGTGCATTGCCGCTACGGCGGCGCAGGAAATCTTTAACTGCGCGATCTTCCAGTGAATGGAAAGAAACAACCGCGAGACGGCCTGCGGGTTTTAGCAGAATTTCAGCAGCAGCGAGGCCGCGTTTTAACTCGCCAAGTTCGTCATTCACATGAATGCGAAGCGCCTGAAAGGTGCGGGTCGCAGGGTCGATGCCATCAGCCGAACGCGGCACAGCGCGGCGGACGATTTCGGCCAACTGTTTGGTGCGAAGAATACGGTTTTCACTTCTGGCTTCGACAATCTGCCGTGCGACACGGCGCGAATGACGTTCTTCACCGCAGGTGAAGATAATATCAGCCAATTCTTTCTCGGCCATTGTGTTGACGATATCGGCAGCCGTAGGACCGCTCTGGCTCATGCGCATATCGAGCGGGCCGTCCGACTGAAAAGAAAAACCACGTTCAGCTTCATCGATTTGCGGCGATGATACGCC
Source organism: Alphaproteobacteria bacterium (assembly GCA_013289265.1). Taxonomy (GTDB): domain Bacteria; phylum Pseudomonadota; class Alphaproteobacteria; order UBA9219; family UBA9219; genus JAATFY01. The sequence continues at coordinate 49,049 of JABDAH010000009.1, read as the reverse complement.
GAGGTCGAGAGCGACGCCGTCTACCTGCTTGACCTGTTCGCCAGCCAGTAAAACATCCATCGCGCCGAAAGGCCCTTGCAGGATTTTAAAGCGCGGCTTGAATTCGTCGGCCATTTTTTCGCCAGCTTTGACGGCCGCAGGATCGCGGTCAACGCCGTAAACTTTGGTTTGCGCTGCTTTCAGCAAGGCGCGGGAATAGCCGCCGCGGCCAAAGGTGCCGTCGATATAGATGCCGTTATCTTTAGGCGCCAGCGCCTCGATCACTTCATGCAACAGAACAGGGGTATGAGAAATGGTGGCCATGATTAAAACCCACCATTTTCAAATTTGGCTGCCGCCGCAATGATCTTGCTGAGGGAGATATCCTTGGCGCGTGCGGCAGAGCGTGATGCAGCGTCATGCGCGGCAAGCTTCTTCGGGTCCCACAACTGAAAAGTTTTGCGGCGACCAACAAAAGCGATTTCTTCGTTGATGCCAACGGAAGCGGCCAGCGAATGCGGCAGGGTGATGCGACCTTCGCCATCGAACGGTAATTGTACCGAACCACCAAAGATTGTGGTTTCGATCAGTTCGTAAACATCGGGCGCGAGATCTTGTTTCTCCAGACTTTGGCTGAGTAATTCGAGGTGGCCGATGGAGCATCCGTCAAGCGCTTCGTGCTGCAAGGAACGGAAGATGACTATCCCCGAAGCATCGACGCCCAAAGCTGCGCGAAAAGATGCCGGAACCGACACCCGTCCCTTTTTGTCAAGTCGATTGACAAAGCTGGACAGGAAAACGGCCATATAAACCTCAGTAATTCAATGGGTTGACTGTATAGGTACGACTGGAAGCGGGAACAATGGAGTGGTGCTGGCTGGTATAAACTGGGCATAAATGGGATATCATGGTCACGCATGGGCGGTCAAGGTATTTACTGATAAGAATTGGTAAAGATTGTGGAAAATCAATTAACTATTGTTACGACTTCGCAATAATTATCAACAGCTGTGGATAAGTTTTTGATTGTTTTGAAGAGCTAAAAGCTTTGCTGCCTAAGGCAGACAGGTGGCTCAGCGTGGTTTATCAGCGTGGTTTAAGGGTGAAATAGTAGTCGAGCCTACGTAATTCTTTGTTAATTGAAGGCCACACCGCTTCTTTAAAATCATCTGTAAGTAAAGCGCCAAGCGATTTTTTTGGATTGGTATCAGATCTCAGTTGTGTTTGAGCCGCTTTTACAAAACTTGTTCTGTTGCCTTCGGCGTCTTTCCAAAGGGGAAGGCGATAGAGAACATCTCTCCACAACTTGCTTTGAACGAAATTATTTACGGCGGCATCGCACAGCTTTTCCAGCTCTTTCAACGTAGTGGGAGAGTTAGTAAAAAAAACTTCCAACCCTCTTCGTAAATTACTCGGAATATTTCGTTCATAGTCAACCTGTTCAAGAAAAGGCACTATAAAATCTGGTAATTCTTCGATCGTTTCTGTTGACTCTCTGATTATTCGAGTGCGGTGCCTGGAAAGCGCCAAACCCATAATAGCCTCGGATAAAATTTCTTTTAAATCCTTAAAACTGCTGGGCGTCGTTTGGCCACAATACTCTTTGAGCTTCCTGAGACTCTCATCAATTCTGGCATTTGTAACGACCATTTGTTCCGCAGGGCCCATTTGTTCCTCGCCACCTTCCTTCCTTAAATCCGAGAGAAAAGTTTCGAGTTTTCTATAGACATGGCTTGAGCCCTCTCCGAGAGCCTTATCAAGGGCCTTTTTGCCAATGTCTTTACGGAGTTTGCGGCAGACAATTTCAACGCTGGACTGCTGAAAGAGCTTGCGAATGAGCCTGCATTTAATTTTAAATCGCTTAATGGGCGCTTCAATTTCATCAATCATAATTTAGCCTTATATTTTTAATTTATCGGGGGGAGTATATCTGTTCTATCCTGTCAATCCGATCAAATTAAATAGTTTCAAATAGCCTGATTATGGTTAACTCCTGTAACTCACAAGGTTAAACAATGCCCGCATCATCCGTTAAAAAGATCAACTTAGCCCTGCAAGGTGGGGGTTCGCACGGCGCTTTCACCTGGGGCGTGCTGGACAGGATTTTGGAAGAAGATGACCGGCTGAAGATCGAAGGCATTAGCGGCACCAGCGCCGGTGCCATGAATGCAGCCGCTTTGCTGCAAGGGTATGATGTCGGCGGCGCAGTAGGGGCGCGCAAGTCGCTAGATTTTTTCTGGGGTGAAATCGGCAAGCTGTCGGGCTTTGGCCTGCCACAACGCACCCCTCTCGATTTATGGATGGGCAACTGGAACATTGATACCTCGCCGGGGGCGGCGATGGTGGATGCTTGGCAACGTATGTTCTCGCCGTACCAGACCAATCCGTTCAATATGAATCCGCTTCGCGACATGCTGACGAAGATGCTGGATATCACGACCATCCAAAACTCCGATACCATCAAAATCTTTGTCTGCGCTACCAATGTTGAAACCGGTCGGCCGCGCGTTTTCGAACGCCACGAACTGACCATTGATGCCGTTATGGCGTCGGGCTGTTTGCCGATGACTTTTCAGGCCGTGAAAATCGACAATGTGCCTTACTGGGACGGTGGTTATGTTGGTAACCCGTCACTGTTTCCGCTGATCTATGGTTGCGAAAGTCCGGATATTGTCCTTGTGCAGATTAATCCTCTAACCCGGCAGGGTACGCCTGATACGCCTACCGAAATTATCAACCGCCTGAATGAAATCAGTTTCAATGCGTCCTTGATGGGCGAGATACGCGCGATTGCCTTCGTGCAAAAACTGGTGGAGCAGGATCACCTGAAGAGCGAAGAATCCGCGCGGCTGAAAAAAATGAATATGCATATGATCGGCTGCGAAAAAACCATGCGTGAATTCGGCGCCGCCAGCAAGATGAATGCCTCACCTGATTTTCTGCAAAAACTCAAGGAACTGGGCCGCAATACAGCGGAAAGCTGGCTAAAGGAAAACTGGGATAAGATCGGCGAGGAATCCAGCATCGATATCCGTAAGACTTTCTTATAAGATTATTGAGAAGATTTTAATTATTTAAAGCTACCTTCTCCTCCTATTCTTTTGTGGGAGAGAGTCATGGCTGGTGGTGAGCATCGTAAGGTTACTGGTTTTTCCGGCAATGAAATCTTCTGTTTAAGTAAATTGGGATATGAAGCTGGCCAGCTTTGTGTTGGCAATAGCGTCGTCTCGTTGGGTGTCGCCCGCGGGTTAGGGGCGGGACTTTCAAACCTGGCCGGCGGCGAAGTCACTGAGATTACCAAACTTATCCATGACGGTCGTCAGAATGCCTATAACCGGCTGATGGAAGAAGCGCGTCAAGCGGGCGGCGAGGGTGTCGCCGGTGTTTCGATGGATATCGTCAATCATGGCAGCAATCTGGAATTCCTTGCCATGGGTTCCACAGTTCGCAATCCTGCCCCCGATGCAGGGAAGCTGACCTACTCTACATCGGCCGATGCGCAGCAGCTTTATTGCCAGATGGATGCGGGTTTCAAACCGCACGGCTTTGTGTTCGGTAACGTAGCTTATTCAATTGGTGTGGGTGGCAGCCTGAAAGGCGCCTTCCGCAGCATGAAGCGCGGCGAAGTTTCGCAATATACCGAGATTTTTAACCGCACGCGTCATCTGGCTTTGGCGCGTATTCAAAAAGAAGCGATCAATCTTGGCGCCAATGCCGTCATTGGCATTCAGACTTCGATTTCACCCATGATGGGTACGCAGGAAATGATGATGATCGGTACCGCGTCGAGTCATCCTGCGCTGGCCGCCTATGCCAAAGCGCCGGTTACATCGGACATGACCAATGAAGAAATGTGGAACATGGTCAATATAGGCTTCCTGCCGATCCGGCTGGTGCTGGGTGTGTCGGTATATTCCTTGGGGCTGGCTTCCGGTATTACCTCGACGCTCAAGAGTTTAGTCGGCGGCGAAGTCGGCAGCCTCACGGAAATTTTGTACGAAGCCCGCGCAAAAGCTTTGGAACGTATTCAGCTTGATGCCCAGAAATGCAATGCTGATGAAGTTGTCGGTGTCAAAACCAGAGTTTACGATATGGGTGGTGGGCTGGTGGAATTTATGGTGATCGGCACTGCCGTTAAAAGGATCGAAGGCGCCAAAACCCTGCATGACAATCTGCCGCCGCAGGCTATTATTCAGGACCGTGAGACATTTGTGGATACAACGCAGGCCGCGACAAAGATAAGTTTAACAAGTCTGGCATCAGCGCGGAAAACGCAAAAAGGTCCGCTGACGATTGTCTTCACCATCATCATCTTTATTCTCTACGTTCTTAAAGCCATCATGGTACATCATCACTCATGAGTGATGATTTGCCAGACATTGAACAGTCCCCAGACGATCAATCTTCCAAGGCCAAAGGCTTTGCCTGGATTATTCTGGCAATTGTCATTGGTGTCGGATGCGCTGTCGGTATCTCGCCGCTCGTACGCACAATCCCCTGGAGCTGGGAAAAGAAAATGGCGAAAACCATTCCGGCTTTTTCTTCCGAAAATATTTGTCCCGGTAATGCCGCAACGGATGAGTTGCTGAAGCGGCTCAAGGCCCGGCTTTACCCGCTTGGCCCCGAAGACGAAGCCATGCCCATCGAAATCCAGATCGTCGACAGGCCGGAAGTCAACGCCTATGCGGGGCTTGGAGGGAAAATCATTGTGAATGAGGGGCTGCTTGACGAAGCGCAGTCAGCTGAAGAAGTCGCAGGTGTCCTTGCCCACGAGATCGAGCATGTGCATCGCCGCCATATTCTGGAAGGCGCTTTGACGCATTTCGTAACGGATGAGTTGATTCAGGTCGTCTCGACCGGCGACGTGTCTTCCGACACCGAATGGGCGCATTACTTTCTGCGCATGGGCTTCAGCCGTTCGCAGGAAGCCGAAGCGGACGAGGGCGGATTGCGACGCCTGCAAAAAGCCCATATCGATAATCAGGGTTTCAGGCAGTTTTTCGAGCGCATGAAAAAGTCGGAAACGGTGCCTGCATTTTTATCCGACCATCCTTCCGGCAAATCCCGGTTTAATATGGTCAAGGAGTTTGAGAACAAGAATACCATGCCGATCATGACTCACGCCGAGTGGCTGCAGTTGCAGGCTTATTGCAGGTAGGCGGGAAATAAAGAAGCAGCCAGAAATTTCTTCTGGCCGCTTTTTTAATTTATTCAATTATTTTAGTTTCAAGCCACCTTTAAATGAAATGGACTGCGGCGGGGACTTACTAAAGGTATCATCGGAACATCGCGCCAATGTTGAATATGTGCATCCGCTCCATAAACAGGATAGTCTTCTGGTCTCATCCCTTTGGGATGGTCTTCTTCCCTCATTCCACAAAAAGCGCGGGCAAATTTTTCGTCTGACGCTGTATCAGCAGGAAGCGCGATTAAATAACCCGTCTTCTTATCGAACCTAACACCATGGGCCAAAACTTCCTCACCCGTTTCATCATCAATTAAATATTTAAGTGCAGCACTCATTTATCTCTCCTTGGAAAGTTTCGACTCCAATCAAAGTAAAACGACTACATAAATATGCAACAATGTTGTCTCGCAGATGCGAAGGACGCAAGAAAATGTCTGGTTAAAGCTGCGTCTATTTAAATATCCTATGACTTGCCATCGGTTGCGCTGGATTTCCGATCAAGTCGGGGATGACAACTAAAAGTTGAACTTGCGCCAATAACCTACTTTTGTGTTTTAACCATCCGTTAAACTTGGTAGGCTTAGCGTTAATGTATATTTTGTAGATAAAAAGTGAGGTGAGATATGACTGTTGAATTTGCACCAACCATTCGCCCGCTGACGCCGGAAGACGGCGGATTTTCTGCAGATGTTCCTGTCGAATTAAATTCGATCACCCCAGTTATTGATAATACTTCAACTCTAAATCTTCCTGTTCTTGATGTTCCTCCTGTTGCTATGGCGGGGCAGGGATCAGGATCTTCCCTTCGTCGTTCTTATAGCAGTCCGAGTTTGCCAAAATATCGCGAGTTGCGGATGCATAGCGCCCAGGTTGGAGATTTGCCCGTTAAGCATGGCCATGTGGAAGGTATCGATCCTGGCTTTGCGGCAAAATTGAAACGGGTTCTGGGGAGACTTCACAATGAAGGGTATCGCTGTGAAATCATCAGCTGTGTGAGAACTGCAGAAGAGCAAAGCAGAATTCGGCGTAGATACAGGGCTCATCACACACCTATACCCGCCGCCCGTTTCAGCGCCCATGAAGTCGGTGCCGCGGTGGATGTCATTGGCCATGGTAAGGGATTCTATCGCCGTATGCATGAAATTGCGGTGGAAGAAGGCTTGGCGAGAGCCGTGAAGCGCGATCCGCATCATCTGATGTTGCCGCTTGCCGAAGTTGCCGTTCTTTACGGTGAACGGTTCGGGCAGAGGATGAGAGAGGCTTATGAAGCCGTCGCTTTTCATGGCCACCGTCCAAGACGGCCTGAAGCCTATGCCTCGGCTCGCGCTAATCCCGCTCGCCACCACAACCGGCATCATGCGGCGTCTTTGGCCTAACCGCTTCGAACGTAATTTCAGAAAATATGCCAGACGGCCTGTAAGCCGGGTTTTGTCGCCGCAATCCTTGCGACGGGTAACCATTCATCTGGGATGTCCGTTACCGGAACACCTCGTGCAACCAACCCGGACAGCCAGCGAAGAAAACTGCGCCTGAAATGTTTGAGCACTTCAAACTATGCTGTCCCTATTCGGTCTTGCTCCTGGTGGGGTTTGCCATGCCGTTTCTGTTACCAAAAACGCGGTGCGCTCTTACCGCACCTTTTCACCTTTTCCTGTCTTGCGACAGGTAGTCTGTTTTCTGTGGCACTGTCCCTGAGGTCGCCCTCGCCGGACGTTATCCGGCACCATTTTCTTCCGGAGCCCGGACTTTCCTCACCCTTACATTAAGTAGGAGCGCGGTCACCCGGCCATCTGGCAAGTGCGCAATATAGCATGAGATGCGCAGAACCTGCATAAATAACCACTTTAAGAGTCACCCAAAAAACACAATAAGTTCAATAATATAAGACTTATGGCTAATTTATGCGCAAACCCTACCGCCCTGATAGGAAAAGTGCTACAAGCAGCGCACTAATTCACCCGCCTTATCGCCTTTCCACTTCAGGAGTAATAATAATGAAAAAGCTTTCCGTTTCTGCTTTGGCTCTCGCAGCTGCCCTCGTTGTAGCGCCGGTCATGCAGGCCCATGCTGACCAGACCCCCGGCTGGTATGTCGGTGCTGGCGTCGGCGGCAACATGACGGAAGACAGCGTCATTCGTAATCGCCCTGATCACAGCAATGTCTATTACAACCCAGGTTGGGATGTGAATGGCAATGGCGGTTACGCCTGGAACAATGGCTTCCGCGTTGAAGGCGAACTGTGGCACAGCCGCGCAACGGTTGATGCTGTTCACGGCGCGCAGAGCAGCAATGGCCATCTCAGCAACACCGATCTGTTCGCGAATGGTTTCTATGACTTCCACACAGGCACACGCCTTACACCTTATATCGGTGCTGGTGTTGGCGGTGCTTATGTCGATACCAACCATGTTGGCACATTGACCAACGGCAGCAACGCAAACGGCAAAAATCTGGAATTCGCCTATCAGGCTATCGGCGGTGTCGCTGCCCAGCTCGACAACAATTGGGCTGTAACAGCTGATTATCGCTATGTTGCGACGCTGGATCCGAAGGTTCATACCAGCTCTGGCCGTGGCGCTTACGAAGATAACGTTTCGCACAATATCGTGCTCGGCGTTCGTTACAGCTTTGGCCAGCCTGTCGTAACTCCTGTTGCGACAACTTATGCTCCGGCTCGCCCTGTTGCAGCTGCAGCACCGAAGCCAGCCGTTGCGCCAGTACCGCAAAGCTTTATGGTATTCTTTGACTTCAACAAGTCAGTGTTGACACCAGAAGCCAAGCAGATCCTCATCTCTGCCGCAGACGAATTCAAGCGTGGCGGATTTGTTCGTATCGTCGTTACCGGCCATACCGATACCGTTGGCTCAACCAAGTATAACAAGAAACTGTCCGAACGCCGCGCAGCAGCTGTTAAAGCTGAACTGGCTGCTCAGGGCGTAGATGTGAGGACTGTTCAGGCGCAGGGCGTTGGCAAGAATGGCCTCCTGGTCCCAACGGCTGACGGTGTGCGCGAAGCGCAAAACCGCCGTGCTGAAATCGTCTTCGACAAGCAGTAAAACCTGCTTCTATCCTAAAGGAAAACGCCGTACCGCAAGGTGCGGCGTTTTTTCTTGACCAAAGCTGATGCATGCCATTAAGCCATGAGAGCAAGCCTGTTTGTGTTCCTCGCTCCACACCCACCCAAAAGGAACTGTCCCATGACCGATACCTTAAAAGACTTTTCAATTGATCGTCGCTCGGCCCTCAAATGCATGGCTTGGGCGGGGACTGGTGTTTTATGGACATTGGTGGGCGGCGTGCCGCGTGCCTTTGCGCTCGACGATGCGGGTGCGGCCGCGGCCATGGCGAGCGGTAGCTCGGCTTTTCATTTCGTGCAAATCAGCGATAGCCATATCGGCTTTAACAAGCTTGCCAATCCCGACACCGCCAAAACCCTGACGCAGGCTGTAGAAAAAATCAAAGCTATGGCGGTGCAGCCTTCGCTCATTTTGCATACCGGGGATATCACGCATTTATCGAAGCCAGAGCAGTTCGATACCGCGGCGCAAATTCTCGGCGGTTTCAGCATGCCAGTGCATTACGTGCCAGGCGAGCATGACACGCAGGATGAAGGTGAAGGTAAGTTATTTTTGGAACGCTACGGCAAGGGAACAAAGGGAACGGGTTGGTACAGCTTTGATGATCACGGCGTACATTTTGTTGCGCTTATCAATGTTCTGGGATTTAAGCCGGGCAGCATGACTAGCCTTGGTGCAGATCAATTGAAATGGTTGGCAGATGACTTAAGTGCCGTTAGCTCCAGTACACCTGTTGTTGTGTTCGCACATATTCCGCTTTGGACTATTGCTGAATCATGGGGCTGGGGAACCGAAGATGCCGCCCAGGCAATGGCGTTGCTCAAGCGTTTTGGTTCCGTCACTGTTCTCAACGGCCACGTGCATCAAGTCTTCCAGAAGGTTGAAGGCAATATTTCTTTCTATACCGCGCGCGCCACGGCTTATCCGCAACCTGCTCCCGGAACGGCGCCGGAGCCGGGGCCTTTGACGGTTCCTGCCGACCAACTCGGCGATTATCTTGGTGTTCGCTCAATTGATACGGTTACCGGTACCAGCAAGCTATCGATTACGGATTCGAAACTCAGCGATAAGGTGTAAGATGAAAACAGTTGTTAGAATTTTTCTGCTAGGTGTGTTGCTGTTGGCAGTTCCGGCCTTTGCTGAAGATGCTACGCCCCAGGTTGTTATTGATAAGTTTGCTTATGCCCCGACGGCGCTGACTGTAGCAGCGGGAACAAAAGTAACATGGGTCAATAAAGACGATACGCCGCATACAGTTGTCGAGAACAATAAAAAGTTTCGTTCCGCCGCTCTGGATACAGGGGATAGCTACTCCTATACTTTCACCGAACCCGGTACTTATCACTATTTCTGTACCTTTCACCCTAAAATGGTAGGAACGGTCACGGTCACTGCGAAAAACTAGTTTTTTCTTGCCAAAACCCTGCCTGAGCGCAAAAAGAGGCGCACAAGAAAGCAAGCAGGAGATGTGAGTGAGCAAGGACTGTTTTCCCCATACCCGTCTGCGCCGTCTGCGCAAGACCGAAACATTGCGCCAACTGATGCGCGAAACAAGCGTCAGCACCAGTGATTTGATCTATCCGATCTTTGTCGAGGAAGGTATCGACGCGCCGCAGCCGATCAGTTCCATGCCCGGCGTCTCGCGTATTCCGGAAAAAAATCTGGCGGCGGAGATAAAAGCCATTCAGGCCGATGGCATCAAGGCCGTTATGATGTTCGGTGTGTCGCACAAGAAAGACGCGACTGGCAGCGACAGCTGGAAATCCGACGGTTTGCTGTCACGCATGATCAAGCGCGCCAAGGATGCTGCGCCGGAGCTAATGATTATCTCCGACACCTGTTTCTGCGAATATACTGACCATGGTCATTGCGGCGTTGTTGACGGCGGCCATGTTCATAACGACATGACGATCACCAACCTGGCAAAGCAAGCGGTTATCGCCGTGCAAGCAGGCGCCGATATGATAGCGCCGAGCGCCATGATGGACGGGCAGGTAGCCGCAATCCGTCAAGGGTTGGATGATGCAGGCTTCATTGACACACCCATTATGGCTTACTCATCGAAATTCGCATCCAGCTTTTACGGACCGTTTCGTGCTGCAGCAGGTTGCGATTTGAAAGGTGATCGCAAGGCCTACCAGATGGATTCGATGAATAGCCGCGAAGCTCTCCGCGAGTCCTTGCTGGACGAAGCCGAAGGCGCGGATATACTCATGGTCAAACCAGGTATCGCTTACCTTGATGTATTGGCAAAGCTGCGGGAACGCACCTTGTTGCCACTCGCGATGTATCAAGTCAGCGGCGAATACGCGATGATTAAGTTCGCAGCTGCCGCAGGCGCTATAGACGAAAAACGCGTCGTGCGCGAAACCATCGGCGCCATGAAAAGGGCAGGGGCTGACCTCATCATTACCTACTTCGCCCGCGATATTGCGCGGGAAGGGTTTTGATCGGTCCAGCGCTGCACGGGCCGATAGAAAAGCTTATGCTCCGGATCATATTTATTCAGGATCTGATCGCTGATGCCTAGGCCCTGCAACAGCAGAAAACCCTGATTGAGCATTTGCAGTAAATCGCCCTCACCCTTGCCCACGCTGAAAGACATATTGATGACGCCCATAGGCTGGTCGTAAAGTTTCTTCAGTTTTTTCTTATTATTCCGGTTGAAATGATCGATGGTCAGCGGGTCGGTAATTGTAACGTCGGCTTTCTTATCCACTATATTGACCATAATAAGCGACGGGTCGTCGGAGCCCGGTAATTCCAGACGATGCGCTTTCGGAAAACTATCCATAGCCATCGCCAGACTGATATCACCTTCAATAGCCGAGAATGTTATATCCAGTGTGTTGAGAGTGTCGATGTTAAGGATAGGCGCGGCGTTTTCGCGCCCATAGATATATTCCGGAAAATAGGCCATCGGTTCCGTGTAATCCAGAACGGTGGCGGCGGTATAAACATAAGGGCCATCCGTGGTGCACATGGCATCAATTTTTCCGGTGGCCAAGGCTTCGGCCTGTTGACCCCACACGACTTCCTCGGTCCATTCAATCTTGAGGCCAAGTTTTTGCCCCAACGCTTCGGTGAAATCCGGCACAACGCCTTTCAGCTGTTTGGTATTGGGATCAATTTCTTCACTTACGGGCCAGAGCGCATAGCCACAATGCAGCGTGCGTGTGCGCATAACGCGCTCATAGGCGGTCTCTCTATGTGGAGGCGTTGCCGTTTTGGGATGAATAATCTGCAGGCCAAGCGCAAGGCAAGCGATGAGAAAAGTAAGAAGAGGTAATTTGGAAATCATATATTCATCCTGTTTGTTGCGGCCTGTGATCCGCATATATCGTGATATTTGTCCATAAAGCACCTATTTATTTACTTTCACTTCATAAAATGCGCAGTATAAGAAGATATCAGGAGTAAAACTGCATAAATGATTTCTATCGATCAAATTCGCGCCGCGCGCGCTTTGCTGAACTGGACGCAGCAGGACCTTGCCAAGGTGAGTGGCCTTTCCTTGCGGGCATTGAACAGCATCGAACGTGGGCTGGTTGTGCCACGCCTTGATAATCTGCGGGCCATTCAGGGCGCTTTTGAAAAAGACGGTATCGAGTTTGGTGATAATGACGGCGTGCGCCGCCGCACCGAACGGATGGAGATCATCAAATTTGAAGGCGCCAATTACATCAATCAGCATCTCATCGACATAACACAGGAGTTGCGTGCTCCAGGTGCAGAAGTTCTTTTCAGCCTCGCGAGCGAGGAGGATTACGGCGCGCTTAATGCCGACGTGCTTGATGATTATTTTTTGCACATTAACCGGCACCGCATTACTGAGCGTATTCTGGTGGCCAAAGGGGAGAGCTATGTCATCGGCATGCCCTCAGTCTACCGGTGGTTGAAACCTGAATCTTTCAATCATGTTTTCTATGTTGTTTACGGTGATAATGTCGGCTTCCAGATTTTGGGTGAACCGCATCGCGCCATAATTATCCGCAACCCATCTATTGCCGATATGTTCCGCCGCCAGTTCGAGGCGAACTGGGCGATGGCTGAAACGCCGTGGTTTGCAAAACGTTATAAAGCGGGCGGTCCAAATGAGCCGTGGTCTTCAGCCAAGGCAGCTGCCGCTCGCGACTGGATAAAGAATACGAAATCTACTTAACCTCGTATCGATTTAAACCCTTCCGTGGCCTCCACCAGTGCCGAGCGGATGCCGGGTTCTAGCGCCGAATGGCCAGCGTCGGGAATAACGTGATAGGTGGCTTCTGGCCAGCGGTGATGCAACTCGTCCGCAGTGATGATAGGGCAGATAACATCATAACGGCCTTGAACTATAACGCCCGGAATGCCGTGCAGCCTGTGCGCTTCATCCAGCAGCTTTGTATCCGGTGTGAAGAGGTTGTTTTTGAAATAATGCGCTTCAAGTAGCGCCAGACCGATACGATGCTGGTCGTTGCCCATATTGGGCGCACTTTCAGGGTCAGGCTGCAGAACAGAACAGTAACTTTCGTAATTTGCCCAACTGCGGATCGCCTGCATGCGTAAGCTCGGATTGGGATTGTTGAAAAGTTTGATATAGGCGGAAAGCAGATCATGCCGTTCTTCGGGCGGTGCAATGTTGGCGAATTTATCCCAAGCTTCCGGGAAAATGTTGCGGATGCCATAGAGAAACCAGTCAACCTCGCGCTTTTGCATCAGGCAGATACCGCGCATGGTGAGGCTGAGGCAGCGTTCCGGATATTTTTCTGCATAAGCAATAGCAAGTGTGCTGCCCCATGAACCACCAAAAATGTGCCAGCGTTCGACACCGCGTAATTGCCGGAGATTTTCGATATCCTGCAGTAGCAATTCAACAGTATTATTGCGTGTTTCACCGAGCGGCGTGGATCGGCCCGCGCCGCGCTGGTCGAATACGATGATGCGGTAATGGCGCGGGTCAAAAAAACGGCGATGCGTGGGGGTTGCGCCCGCGCCCGGTCCGCCGTGGAAGAAAACCACCGGTACACCCTGCGGATTGCCGCATTCTTCCCAATATAGTGTATGCAGCTCGTCAACCCGCAGCATCCCTTTAATATAGGGCTCAAGCGGCGGGAAGAGCTCGCGGTGGGTCATTCAGCAATCCTCAACGGTTTGTTTAGACCGTTGTTTGGGATGAAGGCACTACCCTACTAACCCACTCAACTGGCGGCTGGCAAGGGTCAGCATTGCAACGTCAATGACACCAGAGGCGCGCCATTCATTCAACATAGAGTCATAGCGTTCCAGCTTCGCGGCATTGACTGTGAGCCAGTCCGCCATTTTCTTGGCAACATCCTTGACTTTCTTGTCCTTGGCACCGCCGATAATCTGGGTTGTCAGGCGGCGATGCGTGATGGCGAGGTCATGCAGAATAGCCGTGATAGCTTCGCGCTGCCACGGTGTTTGCGTGACGATCATTTTCGCATTGTCACTCAGCCAGTTAAAGCTGAGGCGCTGGCCGAGGCCGAAGAAAACTTCCGATACGGCTTCGATGCCGTTGAGCGATTCATGCGCAAGGCGTGTTAGCTCCAGAGCTGTCGGCAGCACAGGCGTCAACGCTATACGGCGTGCCAGCGAGGCCGGCACACCTTGGTCGATGAGTCCACTTTCGGCTTTCTTGAAGCGTTCGTGGATATCGTCCGAATGTTTTTCGATCCAGCTGATGACTTCTTCAGCACCTTTATTATAGGTGGCGACAGCAGGGGTCAGTTTTTTCGACAAGGTCGTTTCAGTCAGGAACCATTCGACCGCTTCGAACAGAGCCTGATTGATGGCCAGGAACATGCTGATCTGTATCTTGGCGGAAATTTTCGCATCCAGTGCTTCGATCGCATGCCACAAGGCGCGCAGGCCAAAAGCTTCACGCGTGATCAGGTAAGCTCGGCTGATTTCAATGACGGGTTTGCCGGTGCGTTCCATCATCGCGGTGACAAAATGGCTGCCGACACGGTTGATGATGCTGTTGGTAAAGGAAGTTGCGATAATTTCCCGGCGCAATTGATGCTGCGGAATTTCATCCGCGTATTTTTTACGCAACAGTTCGGGGAAATAGAAGGTCAGATCGCCCTGGAATGCTTCGTCATCCGGCAGGTCGGATTCCAGTAATTCCTGGAACAGCTTGATCTTCGAATAAGCCAGCAAAACCGCCAGCTCCGGCCGGGTCATGCCTTTGCCCGTACGGGTGCGCTCGGCTATTTCGTTGCTGTCAGGCAGGAACTCAATGGCGCGATTCAGCAGGCCTGACTTTTCCATCACGTTCATGTCGTGGGCATGGATGGGTAGAAGTTCAGGCGCGCGGGCTTCGGTGATAGAGATCGCTTGTGTCTGTAGATAGTTGTCGCGCAGAACCAATAAGCCGACATCGTTCGTCATGCTGCTGAGAACCTTGTTGCGGGCTTCGAGGGTCAAGCCGCCCTTGCTGACGATCTTGCGCAGCAAAATCTTGATGTTGACTTCATGATCCGAGGTATCAACACCGGCCGAGTTGTCAATCGCGTCCGTGTTAACATGACCGCCATTCAAAGCGTATTCAATACGGCCACGCTGAGTCATGCCCAGATTTGCGCCTTCGCCGATAACTTTGGCGCGCACTTCGCTGCCGTCGATACGCATGGATTCGGTTGCGCGGTCGCCGACCATTTCATGTGTTTCTTCCGCTGCCTTGACATAGGTGCCGATGCCGCCGAAATAAAGCAGCTCGACATCCGCCTTCAGCATTGCCTGAATAAGTTCGGTTGGCGGCAGGTTGTCTACGGTGACTCCGTAGGCTTTCTTCATCTCGTTCGAGAGTTTAATCGTTTTTTCCGACCGGGCAAAAATGCCGCCGCCTTTGGAAATTTTCTTGGCGTCATAGTCAGCCCAGCTGCTGCGCGGCAGTTTGAACAGGCGGTCACGCTCGGCATAGCTTTGGGCGGAATCCGGGTTCGGGTCGCAGAAAATATGACGGTGATCGAAGGCACCCAGCAACCGGATATGCTTGGATAACAGCATGCCGTTGCCGAACACGTCGCCGGACATATCGCCGACGCCGATGCAGGTGAAATCCGTCGTTTGGATATCTTTGCCGATTTCGCGGAAATGGCGTTTGACGGCTTCCCATGCGCCGCGCGCTGTGATGCCCATGCCTTTGTGGTCGTAACCAGCGGAACCGCCCGAAGCGAAAGCATCATCCAGCCAGAAATTATATTCCTGCGAGATGCCGTTGGCGATGTCGGAGAATTTGGCCGTGCCTTTATCCGCGGCAACGACGAGGTAGGGATCCTCACCATCATGACGTACAACGCGTTCTGGCGGCACAATCTTGTTGCCTATGCGGTTGTCGGTAATGTCCAGCAACCCGCACATCATTGTGCGATAGCAGGCGATGCCTTCGGCCTGGAATTTATCTGCTTCTGCCGGCGGGCGTTTGACGATAAAGCCGCCTTTGGAGCCGACAGGAACAATAACGCTGTTTTTGACCATCTGTGCTTTCATCAAGCCCAGAATTTCGTTGCGGAAATCCTCGCGGCGATCGGACCAGCGGATGCCGCCGCGGGCGACTTTGCCGCCGCGCAAATGAATAGCTTCCGTGCGGGGGCTGTAGACGAAGATTTCATATAGTGGCTTCGGCAACGGCATAAATTCAACAAGGTGACTATCGAATTTAATCGAGAGGTAGGATTTCGGCGCCCCTTCCTTCGTTAGCTGGAAGAAATTGGTGCGCAGCGATGCCTGAACCAGATTGAGGTAACGACGAACGATGCGATCTTCTTCCAGTACTGTGATTTTGGTCAGAACTTCGGCGATCTGCTTTTCAATTTCAAAGCAGCGTGTACCGCGATCACCTTTTAGGTCCGGGTTGTGGCG
>JABDAH010000009.1:0-32932 GCA_013289265.1 Alphaproteobacteria bacterium | reverse complement strand
ATCATTTCATGGCTGTAGGGAATGCGCAGTTGACGCAGATAACGTGCAAAAGCACGCAATACCAGAACTTCGCGCCACGCCATACCGCCGCGGAGTGTCAGGGCGTTGAAGGCGTCATTTTCGGCTTCGCCAGTCCAGACCTTCAGAAATGCTTCTTCGAAAGCCGGTTTGATGTGGTGGAAATCGACGATTGGCGCATGGGCTGGCCGTCCGACAAATTCCTGAATGAAGATGGATTTACCGCTGTCCTTGGGACGGATTTCATAAGGTCCGTTCACATAGGCAACCTTCAGCCCCATATTTTCAATCAGAGGCAGAACATCGGAAAGCACAATCGGTTTTTCGGTCTGGAATAATTTCAGACGTTGCAGGCCGTTTTCCGTGGAAGCGGACAAATCTACAATCAGACGGTCAGCAGTCAGATTCTTGGCGCGTTCCAGATTGTGGATATCCTGTGTCGCCATTTTGGGCTGAACAACATCGCGGTAGGCTATGGGGAAAGCGTCGCCGTAACGGCGCAACAGTGCCAGAGCGTTCGCCTCGCCATACTCATTGGCCAAATGAGTGCGTAAGCGGTCAGCCCAACCACGGCACAGCTCGCGCAAATCGGCTTCAAGCTTAGACATATCGGGGTGCGGCGAACTGGCAGTCAGGTGAATAGTAATAAAGGCCCGTGCCAAGGCGCTGTCATCAATGCGGACGTTCCAGTCTTCAGCCTTGCCTGCGAAAGCGTTTTCCAGAAAGGCTTGCAGCCGGATGCGCAGGACGGAGTCATAACGGTCGCGCGGAACATAAAGCAGGCAGGTGACATAGCGCTCGAATGGATCGCGGCGGGCAAAAAGCGCTACGCGCGCGCGGTCCTGAAGCTGCAGAATGCCGAGGCTGTTGCTGAGCAATTCTTCTTCGCTGATCTGGAACAGCTCATCATGAGGATAAGTATTCAGAATGTGAACCAGCGCCTTGCCATCATGGCTGCTGGGATTAAAGCCAGCGCGTTTCTGCACATGGGCGATCTTGCGGCGGAGGAAAGGCACGTCGCGCGGATTTTGCGAGTAGGATTTCGAGGTAAACAGTCCAACGAAAAGACGCTCGCCGATCAGTTCACCCTCGCTGTTAAAACGGCGGATGAAAATCGCGTCCATCGGCACGGTGCGATGCACGCGTGACAGCTGGTTGGTCTTGGTGATAACCAGCAAATGATGCTGCTGGACATAGCGTTGCAGGGTCGGTTTTTGCTGAGCATTCATGTCGCGCAAGCCGCCGAACATGCGCGCTTCAGAGTCACGTAGAACGCCGAGACCGCTGCTTTTATCGATCTTGATGCTGGTCAGCCTGCCTTCAGTCTGTACCAGATCAATGTCGCGGTAACCGAGATAGGTGAAGTTATTGTCATCCATCCAGCGCAGGAATTCGCGCGCTTCTTCGGTATGTTCGCTGGCGGATTCCTGATGTTTGGATGCCGTCGCCTGTGCCATGGATTCCGTCAGGCGTTGGCGCATTTTCGGCCAGTCTTGCACGGCGGCGCGGACATCGGCCAGCACAACACGCAGTTCTACTTCTATTTCTTTTTGCAAAGTGGCATCAAGGCAATGATCGATCTGAACATGCATGAAGGATTCGGGCAGGCGCTGACCTTCGGTGGCGGCGCCGTTCTTGTCCTTGGCGATATCGTTCAGTTTGCCTTGGGCATTGCGGCTCACCTGCAAAACAGGATGAATGACCAGATGTACGGTCAGGCCGCGACGCTGCAAAGCGCCGACAACGGAATCAACAAGAAAGGGCATGTCGTCGTTGATGATTTCAATGACAGTGTGATCGACAGTCCACCCATCACCGGCTGGCGAGGGGTTAAAGATCCGCATTTTCAGAATGCCGGGTTTGCGGTCCTGCGCCAGATGCCAGACGGAAGCGGCGATACAGTCGCGATCGGATGCCGAAAATAGCGCGAGATCAGCCGCCAGAACATTGGCGTAAAAGAGTTTTGTAAAATCGCCGGGTGCCGGGGTGTAATTGCAAACCGGCTTTACATTAGCGCCAGATTTGGCGACGGCTTTCTTTCCGGCAGTGGGGGCACTCTTTTTGCGAACTGAACTTTGTGCCATAACGACGCACTCCTTATAAACCGGATTATAGTTAAGTGGATTAGCGGGTTGCGAAAGCGCCCGCCCAACAGTGCGCGCAAGTTAACCCTGCAACATCCTTAGGTCAATAAAAGCATAGTACTTGCCAAAAACGGGTTGCTGCAGGTGCGAAGGCTTGAATCGACGGCAGCTAGGTGCTGAGGTTTTAGAGCCAACAATATCAAATAATAAGGCTGAAGATATCGGTGTATCTACATCACTTTATTGTTATAAATAAGGGGCTATATATTGCATGTCGAAATTAATGAGCCCTCAGTGTCTGATTTTCATAAAGAAACTTATAGAAAAGCTGAAGATATTATTCTCGGAAGAAGCGAGGACTATTATTTTTTTGCAGGTATGTTTCTGTCAAAAATAGGAGAGAAGCGTGATCCCGCTGTCGAGGCGGCAGTTAGGCAAAGATGCTCAAGCCATCACCAAACAGTTTCCTGATTTGGTGCGGATTAAGCCAAGCCCTGTCACTGAACTCTTAAAACGTATCAAAATAGGAAAACCCAGCCGTATTTCTTGGCACCCCCTACGTCATGCGCGGCGTATTTTTACTATGACCGGACGCGGTGTAACACGCCGCCATCATCAACCGAACTTTTATGTGAGCAGAGGTGGCTTGCGAACGAAACTAGAAGGAAATTCACAAGGGAAGTTACAAGGAAGTTTGACCGCATTTGTAAGGCTGCTTACGATTATTGCCCGCATTCGCATCGGCAAAGACAATAAGCGACCTTACTTTCCTCTCATACGACAAAGAAAAAGTAAGATATTTCTGAATGAGATGATGAAGCTCAATCCGAACCGCGCTGAGATCGAACGTGCAGAATTGCTACGCTGGGCGTTCGAGAATGGGCGGGAGGATATTCTGGTGCAGTTTGGTTTTTATTTAGGTTTGGATGATCCGCAGCTTTAATGTTTATTGCTTGCTTAAGCCTGTTTTTGCCGCGCTACGTGCAACTCTGTTACAGACAGGAAGTTTTGGCGGATTCGTAACAAGTGTTTATTTACCATCAACTAATCGCTTGCCATCAAGAGCCTGTAAGAATGTAACAATAGCCGCGCCATAAACTAAATAGGTGAAGGTAGCAAGTTCTGTGTTTATCAGTAAAACAGACGCAAGCCTAAGTAATGGATTTCCGAGAATTTTCATATATATATGTTGAGTCGATTGGTCTCTCAACTGATTTCCAACAACGCTGCGATTTGTATCAGAAGCAGCTGTACAACCAGACTTATCAATAACTGCATTGGCTAACTCTGGATTAATCTCGCGTAATTCTTCTCTAACCTGATTTGTATGCCTCTTTGTGGTAATGCCAACAAATATCGAAGGCATGATGGTTGAGATGGCAATTAAAGGCCAATCGACCGAATGAAGAATTGCCGTGCGTGCACATGTGAAAACAGCTGCAAGTCCAAATATTGCAGCCACACCACCAATAGTGCGATGTGAAGTAACTGCTTGAGCCGCGCCGCGCCAAATACCTGCGGGAAAGCGTTGGGTAAAATAATAAGGCGACCCATCAAGATTAATGAGATCACGCCCTTGTTTTTTCTGCAGCCATGGCAAATGGAATTTGAAGTCTTGTTTCGGCATTTTTACATTTAAAATAAATGGTTATCTTAATATAGAACCAATAGACATGCGTTTTAGTTGCGTCAAATGTATAAGCCTTATGAAACCATTTTAACCGTAACTATCCTTGCTGGACTAGCGCAACCGTTCAGTAAAAACCGTGTCTTAAGGATTTTCTCAGAGAAGAAGGCCTATTCGTTTTGCTTCGTGGCATTACAAAGTATTCGGGGGTCTCGCAAGGCTCATCAAGTTGTCCCCAAGCTTCTTCTATCTGGGCTTGCTTTGTTGATGGCGCTATGGCGTTGGAAGGTTTTACAGCTTCCCATGCAGCATCACGCCGCGCTTTGTCATCATCTGTTGTCGTCATATAGGGACCTCAATATAGAATCGAATTTATTCACATAGCTAACTGCAAGATTTTACTTTCGTCAATAGCTAGCAAGTTCGATTTGAAGTCATGGTTAACTCCAGAAATGTTTACAGAAATTACAAGCCGCAAGGTTTGTGATGCCGCGCTCGCATGAGGCTAGCGCGGTTTTTTTATGTCTAAAAACAAGGAGAAATAGTATGGCAAATGCAAAGGTTAAACTCGGAAAGTTGTTTAAAGACGAAATGGGTGCCCTTCACGGCAGGTTGACTATCCTTGGCTTAGGTTCAACGAATATTATCTCAGAACAAGCAAAAACCTTTGACGGAGCGCCTTATCTCAAACTGATAGCCGATCCGTTAGGCGATGCTTATGAAATAGGTGCGGCATTTCCTAAGAAGAAAGACGGTATGGATTATTACTCCGTCAATCTGGACTCGCCAATCTTGCCAGCTCCCATTAACGCAGCCCTTTTCCCCGATAAGAATAATCCTGATACGTTCAATTTGATATGGACACGGCCAGAGCCAAAGGCGGTACCCGCTCCTAGTGCAACGGGCGAAATCGCATTGGCAAATAATCAGGAGGGGCCTTCGCAAAAGCGGGGGATATTCCGTAAGCCAGCTCCAGCTGCAACTCTCTAGGAAGTTTTAATGCAATGCGCCCTGCAAGGTTAACGCCTTGCAGGGTTTTTTATGGGGAGAATTTAATGAGCCATCATTTTTGTAGCCTTGCTTCATTCAAAGCCATATTGCCATTCATTGATTGGAGGATAAATCACCGCTCCGGCGATCCTTTGGAGCTCGCCAATGACTGCCGCTCGATTAATTACATTGCCGATTGTTATGTGGTTCTGCCACTAACTGACAGGACAGAAGCTAGTAAATTACTACGCAAATATTTACCAAAAGACTGGTGCGGCTGGCCACAAGTAGTAGCTGCCGCGACCAAGCGCCGCGATGCTTTTGGTAACGCGATTATCCTAGGCGTTCTGTCCGATAATGCCCAAGCTGATAATTACGCAGGTCACTATTTTTATGACTACAGCGAAAATGGGAGTGACTTCTTCAGACACCGAAGAAGTTTCAAGCTGCTTCAGTCACCATGTTCAAAGGCAGAGATCGAGAAGTTTAGGGAAAGCCGTAAGGCGGGTTTTATTTGGCTGAAATAATAAGCCGATATCTATAAGGAGGCATATTATGAGTAACGACGCTCATTTAAGCGTGTATGACCGCGTGACTAACGAGATCATTGCCGACCTCGAACAAGGTGTCCGGCCTTGGAGACTGCCTTGGATTACCGACCTAAAATCGTTTTAACTGCACCACGCGCAACTTTTTTACGAACAGGCAACTTTGGAGGATTCGTAACCAGCGTATATTTTCCAGTTAACAACTGTTTACCATCGAATGCTTGCGATACCGCGGCAACAGCACTTCCAAAGATCAAAAAAGGCGCAGTGTAGATTGTGAGCGGTAGGCAGATGGCAACTAAGGTACGTAAGATTGGATTGGCGATAATCTTCATGGCTAGATGCTGAGCCGTCTGACCACGTATCAATCCCCCAACGACGATGCTCTTTGAATTGTCAGAAGCTGCTATATAACCCGACTTATCTATCACTGCATCAGCTAGTTCTGGATAGAATTCACATATCAATTTCTTGGTATAATTGGCGTGTCGCTTCACATTAATACCGATAAATATCGAAGCTACGGCAAAAGAAATTGTTAGACTCTCCCAATGTATGGGATGAAAATGTGCATTAACACAAGTCACCGTTGCTGCAATTCCAAAAACTGCAGCAACGCCTTTGACTGTTCTATGGGATGTTGCTGCTTGAGCAGCGTTGCGCCAGATGCCTTCACGAAAGCGTTGTGTAAAATAATAGGGTGAGCCATCTAAATTCATTAGATCGCGCCCGGTTTTTGTCTGCGTCCATGGCAGGTTGAATTTAAAATCTTGCTTTGACATTTTATTTTGAAAATCAATGGTTTCTATATGTAAACCAATAAACACCCGTTTTACTTGCGTCAAGCCATGAATAAATCACATAGAAACCATTTTAACCATGTTTTCTATTATATATTTTCGTACCTATGCGATATTTTGTCGCATCAATAAGAATAGATAAATAAGTTAAAACGGTCATGATAAATTTTGATGCCGAACACATGCATGATGCGGCAAGGCAAGTGCTTTCGCGCATTGATGTCATCCGAATGCTTTGCACTCGCTCAATGGATCGAGTTGCCCGAGACCGAGAAATAGCATCTTACTTTAACGAGCCTTTACTAGATCAGGCTCTCGCTTTTAATGAGCGTCAAGATTGGTGTGAGAAAGTTAATTGTTATGGTTACGCTGTAGGAACAATCCGGGATTGGGAAGCTACGTCTGATAATGGATGGTTTCTCATGTGGGGTGAGCTATCGCGAGGTTTCTGCACAAAAGAATTTGTTAGAGCCTTACCTGATAAACATCGATACAAATATTTATTATTAGCCGATGGGCCAATTCCTGTTCGCATCAAGGAAGCCGATACATTACCAGCTGAACGGCGTATTATCGCTGCCTGTGATGAGCATTTCTTTATGCGCGTTAAACCCGGTTTATGGGTGCATAAAGCTGGTAAAAATCCTGTTGCTTTGGGATTTGGATCACAACCAATCATCACCAATATTTATAAAGCTGTTGGCGAACATATAGAAAGCTTCCATGAAGCGAACCAAGTATGGGGATATTTCGAAGTTCCCTCTGACCGCCTATCCTTAGGCGCAACCCAAGCTCCTATCTATTGTGAAGCTGCTATTTCAGCTTTTTATGAAATGATTGGAGAACGGATTGTAACAGACAGCCGCCCCTTTGTGCGAACCGCTGCAAAAGAAATGAAAGCGCTTGGCGTATCCGAAGATCCAGACATTGAGTCGATCTTTTCGATAAGAAAACATATTATGGATGCAACGGGCCTTAGGCGAGACCTAATAAACTTCCGGCGTGCATCTAGAAAATTTCCAACTTCGGAATGTGATTAAAGCACATCTAAAACTTCAACAATTCTGGAATGCGGTTATACGCAATCTTGCTCGTCATAGCGGGCATGGAGGTGCCGTAGTGATTGTGCCGCGCCCGAATTTTTCATTCAGCGCGTTAATCGCTTTTGTCAGATTGGCGGATTTGGGTAGATCGGAAGCTTAAGAGCCAAGGTCCTTTGACAGGGATTTAAGCACTACCGTATAGGGGCGGGCGCATACGGAAGATACATGGTCATCTTCCCAATTCTGATGCCGCTGAACATCTCGTGCCACATAATGGAATGTTAGAGTAGCGTCGCTACCATCTATACCTGCGGTGAAAACAGGCAAACTAGAAATTTGTACTTGGGCTAAACGGTTATGTTTAGGAAAAAGATGAAGGATATCATCCTGAACATACGGTACATCTTTGAAAGAATTGACTATGCAGTTTTTATCAATTTGATGACCAATAGAATTTTTGGATTGCCATCGGACGTCATTGTAATCCGTCTCCCAGTCATGGAGAATCACAAACCCACCTAAACTGGCAACAATGGTGCCGGCATAGCCAAAAATCGCCAACACATCTTTTATTATATCTTTAGATGAAGATTTATCCATAGCTTGCTCCCATTAAAATTATGGGGGAAAGGCTACATTTGCTCTTTGAAAGGCGCAAGCCGAATTTATGGTTAATGCGCAACTGCCAGAACCACCGCATTATTGACTGGCGGCACATAAGTGACGAGCGTGCCTGCACCGGCGTCAGTGGCTTGGAGAAGCCTGCGGCCATGTATTGTCCAAATAGCTGGATGCTGGCGCTATGTGTGCCGTCGGAGACGGAGAGCGTGCCGACCTTCTGCCAGATCTCACCAACAGAACTAGCCACGCATGGAACGGTAAGGAAATCGTACGGGTGAAATTAAGTTAGAAAAGACTTGAGCTGGCTTTCTTTATTTGATGAAAAATCCTTGTAAATAAAGGGTTAGCAAGAGCTTTTTCATATTCTTTTTAAGAGGTTCTGTGGTACAATATTTGGTGTGGCAATGTGGGGTATTAAGCATGACCGACATCGAAATTTTGAAGAACCGACGCGCTTTTGAACATGCGCTCGCGCAGCAAATGCTCGAAGGTCT
This sequence comes from Alphaproteobacteria bacterium, assembly GCA_013289265.1. GTDB lineage: Bacteria > Pseudomonadota > Alphaproteobacteria > UBA9219 > UBA9219 > JAATFY01. The sequence goes on along the minus strand of JABDAH010000009.1, from coordinate 24,707 downwards.
GGTCGTGCCGCCGGAGGCGCTTGCTGATCTGCAACGCGTTACGCGCGGCGAAATCACTACCGCCGAAGCGCTAGCCGCCGCCCATGCCCGCTTCCATCATGACCAAATATTCTAACAGCGATCATTACACCGATCCCAAGACAGGTATTCTGACAAACCTTCTGGAAGACCTCAAAAAAGACCCAAAGCTAAACCCCTTGATCCGCCGATAATCGTGTAGCAACTCTCTAATTTTTGTTTAATCAAAATTTGTATTGCGCCATTTGAGAAGCGCCCGGTCAGTACAGATGGTTGATAGCTTGTTGCCATCAACCGTCTGTGATCCGATCTAACGATGCCAGCTTGCGGCAATCGCATTTTGTAGTGCGGTGTCGGTCGGCATAGCTGTTCCCGCCGTGGTCGGATTAAACCCACTGTGGCTTGAAGAGTAAGTAGCCATGGCACTAAGAAGCTGGACAACACCGCTATCCAGTTTTAATCCGTCACCCTTGGTCTGAATGTTGCTGACTTGCGAACTTGCGTTGGTAAACCAGCCAGAAATGGTGATCTTATTGGTGGTTCCGATCTGATCGATCTCCAGATTGTTACCAACTTGCTTAAGCCACAGATTTTCATCCGTAATGCCGGGACTGAATTGTAACGATCCTTTGGCGCTACCCGTCGTTGTACCGGCATTGTTGAGTGTTTGCGTACCAAATCCACTGCCGTAAACGTAAGTATTGGCAGCATTACCGGTATTGGTGATGGCGTCACCAGTGCTTGCGAAGATTGTATCACCACTTCCTGTAATAGAAGCTGTCACGCCTGTTGCCAGACCTAACAAACTGTTTGATGCGGCATAGGTTGTCGTTGAATTGAGCGCTGTCGATACTACTGAACCATTTCCTTCTACAGCGTAGGAGCCGATCACCTGGCCGGAAGCGTTGGTATTGGTAATGATGATACTGTTAACCTTCAGCACAAAACCGGGATCGATATATCCCATGTTGGTTTGTGTATTTGTACCGTTTGCGGCCACCATATTGAGTGTTGCAATACCAGTCTGCGGGTTCCAGTTCACATACTCACTAGTGCCTGCACCGGCAGCCGATACCAAAGTGAAATTATACCCAACTCCATTTGGGGTGATAACGGTTGTCGATGCCGGATCAAGACTGATGGTGTCTTGGCCGACGCTAAAGTTATAATTTGAACCGTTCGCTGGAAGCACAAGCGTGCTGCCCGACGATACTAAGGTCAAATTGCCGGAACCGTCATAGGAAATGCTCGGATTAGGCAGAACATAAGTCAATGTTCGACCATTAATTGTCGAAGCAATCTGGCTTGCCTGCACATCAAGCGTCTGCGTCAACTGATTGCCTGATAGATTGTTGATGGTAACGAGCGGATTCCCAGAACTGTCCGAAGAGACTTTAAACACGTTACCTGCGGCAACAGTAACTGTGTGGTTGTTGGCTGTAGCAACATAGCCCGAACCATCGGCATTGACCTGACGATTAGCCAATATGGCTCCCGTAGCAGGTACGTAATAGCTGGTATATTGCGAGCCATCGTGATTATCCCAGCGCACCGACGTTGTTTGACCGGCGGCGTTGATAGATGTAACGGTCTCATTCACGGTGGCGGTATTGTTATGGAAGATGTTTAACTGACTACCGTCCAAATAGATCTCATTAGAAACGATTGCGGATCCGGTCGAGCTAGTTATAGAAAGGATGTTGCCAGAGATGGTCAAAACATTGCCCGGATTGATCTGACCAATCGAGGTCGTGATTGCTGTTCCTCCGGCAGTTGGCGTTAAAATCAGATTTGCCATACCGTTGGCAGGATTCCAGCTGATCGTCTCGTTATAGCCCGTCACCGACGAAGTTACGCCGAACATATAAACGCCGCTTACCGATGACAATGTTTGCAAGGCGTTTTGCGGGAATGACAGACTATCCTGACCAACCTTGAAGAGTGCATTCGAGCCATTGGCCGGAATGAGGATAGTGCTGCCCCCACCGGTGATGGTGGTATTGCCGGAAGCATCGATTGAGGCTCCTGCGCTCGCCAATGTGTAGGTTAAAGCATTGCCATTGACCGTTGAGACGATCTTTCCGCTCGATAGATCAAGAGTTTCAGTGATGCCGGACTGCGTCTTGATGGTCAGAATGGTATCACCAGCAGTGCCTATCGAAACACTTGCTATATTATGGGTAGCAAAGTTGATCGTCTGGTTATTATTGGTCGCCACATAACCTGATCCATCAGCATTTAGGGAGAAGTTAGCGATCACTGCCTGATTAGCCGGGTTAGTAAAGCTGGTGTAGGAAGTACCGTCAGTATGATCCCAACGGATCGAAGTCTGTTGGCCGGAGTTGTTGAGGGCCGTGATCGTGTCCTTAATAGTGCCAGTATAGGCATAGACCGTGCCAGTCTGGCTGCCATCGGGATTGATCGTGGTTGATTGCAGCAACTGAGCTGATGCATTAGTGTTACTGATAGTTGCGCCAGACACCATAAAGACGGTACCGGGATTGACCTGACCCAATGATGTTGTGACAGGTGATTTGCCACTCGCTGTCAGGACAAGGTTAGCCATACCTGTTGTCGGATTCCAAGTAACACTTTCCGTATAGGCGCTGGATGGTGTCGTGATGTTGAATGTAAATATACCGCCCGAGCTTGTGGAGGACAGTAAAACGTTCGGCTTGAATGTCAGCTGGTCACTGCCATAGACAAAGACCGTCGTGCCGTCCGATGCAACATGTAAAGCACCAGCACCGTTATTGAAGGTATTTGACTGGCTACCATCGGGATTGATCGTGGTCGAGGATTTAGCCGTGCCAGTCGACGTTTTGGTGCTGATGGTGGGTCCAGAAATACTCAAGATATCTCCCGGATTGAAAAGACCCAGCGAGGTTGTCGCAGGCGAGCCTCCTGCTGGGGTCATGAGGAGGTTCATCACACCGGTGGTCGGATTCCACGTTAAGGTTTCAGCAAAGCCGTAAGCCGAAGGTACCAGACCAAACTGGTAAGCGCCATTTACCGATGATACCGATTGCAAAACACTTTGTGGGAAAGGAAGTACTGCGGTACCAACGGTGAAAGTAGCGTTAGAGCCGTTGGCAGGCAGAACAAGTGTGCTGCCACCTCCGGTAATAGTTACATTGCCTGATGCATCAACGGATGCCCCAGCATTGGCAAGTGTATAAATGAGCGAATTGCTGTTTATAACCGATGCAATCTGTCCATTTGAGAGATCAATCGTTTCAGTGATGCCGGTTCCTGACGCTGTCTTCAGCGTCAGTAAAATATCTCCCGCCGTTCCGGTGGAGGCGCTTGCTACATTTTGTTTTGCAAAGGTGACGGTCTGATTATTGGCTGTGCTGATCGAGCCCGAGCCATCGACGTTGATTGTCAAATTTGCAATGACAGCCTGATTGGCCGGATTGGTGAAAGTTGTATAAGAGCTTCCATCCGTATGATCGTAGCGAATAGAAGTTTGCTTGCCATCGGTGTTGAGGGTGATGGCCGTGTCTTTGTTAGTGCCCCCTGCATAATTGTAGGTGGTATCAACTTGAGTTCCATCCGTATTGATACTGGTAGAAAGCAGCTTCTGTGCACTCGCGTTGGTATTTGTAATAGTCGAGCCGTTAACGATAAACGCCGTGCCGGGGTTAACCTGGCCAAGCGACGTTGTGATTGGGGATTTGCCATCTGGGGTAATCACAAGGTTTGCCAAACCAGTGGTCGGATTCCAAGTAATGGTTTCGGCATAGGTGCTGGAGGTGGGAACGACGCCGAAATTAAACGCGCCGTTACTGTAAGAAACAGATTGCAGCGCGTTGTTTTGGAATGTCAGAACATCACTGCCAAGGGTAAGTGTAGCCGTACCGTTTGTGCCGATACGTAGTACGCTTGAACCAAATCCGGTTAAAGGCGTCGTGAAGGTGACATTGCCTGAAGCATCTACAACCGCCTTGGTGTTTGTCAGCGTCACAGCAACAGGCTTACCACTGAGGCTGCTCGTATAGGTATTTGTCCCTACACCCTGAACGGTGTCGTTGACCGCGAGCGGGATGGTAAATCCTGTTCCGGGAATAGTCGTCGTCACATTAGGTTGGACGCCTGTTACATTAAGTGTGGCTTGGCCTGAGAGCATGGAAAGTACCGTAGAGTAAGAGGTTGTTTGGGCAAGCGTTACAGAAATGTTCGCTGTTGTGGGGTCGGTTAAGGTAATGGACACAAGCTTGCCGGATGCAGCATTTGTCTGCCATCCAGCGAGATTAGTGGCGATATGAGCACCGGTATCAACAAGGGTGTAATTGTAGGCTTTGGTAAATTTTGCCAGCGTAGCTGTCTGGTTGGTTGCTTGATCGACAGTGATCTTTAACACCGCTGTACCCGCATCTGTTGTTGTGACAGATAGCAGATGTCCTCCTGCTTGTGCGGTTACCAGATTGGCAAAAGCATTTGAGATATTTGCCGCGGTATCCGTGATAGCGTAATTATAGGCAGTCGTTATTTTATTCAACGCAGTTGCGTCATTGAGCAGTTGCAGGGCAGAGATGCTCAAAGTTTGGGTGCCGGTACCCGTCAGAATTATGGAGGTAAGCGCATTTACCGATGCCAATGTCTGTAAAGTGGCAAGGTTCGCCACAACATTTGCAGCCGTATCCGTGACTTTCAGGACAAAAGACCCTTTCAGCAATTTGAGCGCGTCAATATTGCTGGTAACCTGCGTTACCGAGAATGAAAGGGTTGGTGGCGTGGTGTCCGTTGCCGAAACTGAAACCAAATGTCCTGCGACCGCTTGCGCCTCTAACATACTAAGGTTGGAGAGTATGTTCGCGCCTGTATCAGCAAAGGCAAACTTATAACTTGTGCCCTGCATATGTCCCAATGTGTTCAAATCACCTGTAATCTGCGCCGCCGTCGTAGTGATGGTCAGGGTCGTGCCGTCATAGGATAGGCGGTTGAGCCCTTTAGTTTGTGCTAAAGAAACTTGGTTCTGAAGGTTTTGGTACTGCGTGATATCACCAGATGCAGCAACCGCTGTTTGAACTGCAAGCGGGGTTGTGGAAATGAGCTGATAGTTTTGGGCAATACCTAGGTCACTTAACAAGTCACTGATATTGGTTGCTGTGCTGTTCTGCAGCTCCCACACCATCATTGGGTTGCCGCCGGAGATTTGAACGCTACGCAATAAATTGTACGTCGCATATTGGACGGCATCATTCAGGTTTGAAAAGTACTGGGCGGTTTGGCCTGCTTGAAAAGAAAACCCTCTTTCCGCGTGATAACCAACCCACCAAGACTGCGAACTGGTTGCGGTTCCGCCAATAGTCCCAAGAATTTGATTGAGGTAGTTCGAAATCGAATTACCAATCGCATAAGCATCCTGAATGTTGCTGCCGTTATCTTCTGCGGCGCCAATCACCTGAAATTGCCCATTAACAACAGCGATTTCGCCTTGGACGAAGGGCTTACCACTACCGGTGTCGAACAAGCCGCCTATAAGATCGCCAATAAAGGAGCCAATAAGCGCGCCGATAAATGTGCCGATAACAGGAATAAGTGAGCCGATAACTCCGCCTGCAGCTCCGCCTACGGCTCCGCCAATCTGAGCGTCGGCGCTTGTGTTGCCGCTGACGAGACCTCCTAGGTAAGTACCTAGGAGACCACCGCCCGCTCCAGCTAAACCCGAACTAAATTGGCCTGCCATTTCCGCCGAATCTGCGAAAGTGACGCTGGTAAGCGTCCCAAGCCCCATCGCTTCTGAAGCTTCGTTAACGACGGCCTGTGTCAAAAGATTGCCGCCAATCCCACCGACAAGCGATCCAACTTGCGTGGGTAACCCAAGATTTTTTGCAACCAGCGCCCCAAGAGTTGAACCGCCGATGCCGCCAGCAATACCCACGACAGAGTTTGCAAAATCTAAGTTGAAGTTCCCGGTTGAGCCTACGCCTGTCGCTGACTTAATGGTCGCGCTGGCAAAGGCTGTCGCTGCGATAGAAGCTGGCAGATTATTCTTGATGAGAACTTGCGTAATAAGTTGTGTTGCAAGCGTGTCAATGACAGCACTGGTAAATTTAGCATATGCGGAAGGTTGAGATGCAGTCCCAGCTGTAAAAGATGAAGATCCGGGAATAGGATTCCCTTGAGCATCTAGTGAAACGTAATATTTTGCATTGGTTGCTGGATCTATCTGAACGCAGTCAGTCGTATAATCTTTGTTGAAAGTTGTGGAGCCAATCAGATTATTATTGCTGTCGTAGATATTTTGCCGCGATATCCATGTGTTACTGGAAACGGTGCTGTAGGATGTATCAATATGGCTTCCATCAGTGAATGTCTGCAATCCAGAAGTTGGGCGACCAAACACGTCATATGTTGTGCTGGCTATGCTGTCTGACGAAGCTATGTAATTGGTATAACTTCCATCGGATGCGACGTTGATATTGCTTAATGGGAGTCCATCGGCATTATTTCCAATGACACCGTCATTAGAAATCGTGAATGTCTGTGCAGGAGCTGTACCAGTTTTAGGAGAAACAGTTATAACAGTGTTTCCCGAAGAATCGGTTGTTGGAACACTGACGTTGCTTTGGGCCGTGAAATTGATCATCTGCCCGTTTGCAATCACTGATCCGGCTCCTGTCGGATCAGTGATTGTACAGACTGGCCCCGATCCGTTAACAAGGAAATATTGCAGATTGGCTTTCTGTACCTGTGTGGCATCATAGAAACTGATCGTTCCAGCGCCCAAGCCATTCGAATTGACGTTAAAGGAACCATAGTAATTGGAGTAGCTGGTTGTTCCAGCTGGGCCGCTAAACAACAACCCCAGATTCGAGACACCCTGTGAGGATGATGGGATGACATTGGGAAGATTATTGATAACGGTGTCGATTGAATGTGCTTGCAGTAATGCCCATGCACTTATTGAATTGCCGACAACAGCACTGACTCCACCATTTTGTGCGAGGTTGTAGCCAAATGTTTCAATCGTCTGATAGGGGCCAGGAACAACTGTTGGTGATGGATCAAGATACATAGGATTTTGTCCCGACTGTATCGGCAGAGTCTGATACCATTTCGTGGCTAAATCACCGTCAGTGTTCACTTCCGAGAAAGTATGGTTTTGCTGCCACAAGGAGAATTGGGTGCTAAAATTGCTATCTCCGCTTATTGTCACAGGTGAAATCGGTAGTGAGTTTTGACCGTATCCACCCAGATTATTTATCACTGAGAATGTCTGTGCCATACCGCCGCCAGCACTATGACCATCAGTCATAATTTCGTAGCCAGAATATGTTGAACGTATATTCGTTATAGCGGTTTGTGCCGCAGCTGAGATTGACGAGTACATTGTGGCTGCTGTGTTATTTAAATCTGAGCCAAGATTGTAATAAGCATTTACCAGTGAGGACGTATCTGTACCTCTAAAGGCAATAACAGCCTGATGGGTTGTGCCATTAACAAAAGTCATGAATTGAGCGGTGCCATCCGTAGATGAGCCCGACATGCCGTTTGCCGTTACCACCTGCCAACCGGGCAGGCCGGAAACAGCTTGATTGTTCTGGAGAGCAGAAAGTGGCGTGTAAGCTGCTTTTGAGAGTAGAGCAGCTGTTAAATCACTAATTCCAGACATCGCAAATCTCCATACAGAAGTGAATATTATTCTGTTTGGTTTTGCATGATTATATTTTTATGGGTATTCCACTTTCGTGGAAAATTATTTGGTTAATTAATGTATTTGTTGTGAGACAACATATACGGACTTGTGCGTTTTATTAACGGAGCCAAGTCAAGCGAGGTGTTGAATATATAAGCTACCTAAGGTTACTTATCGGCGTCAGTACACCACGCAAGTTTACAGATGCCTCTATGGATATTGAACTGCAACTCGGTAGTTTCGGGACGCCACCAAAGAATCCCCCCCCTCACTGAAGCCTTCTGGTCTTCTGGTTCAATCCAGCGACAATCCAGCTCAGGCACGAGGGGTGGGGTTGTCCTCATATGTCGCTCACATTTAAGATTAATAATGCCATTGGGGGAAGTCCCCAACGATGAAGGATCGGTATTAGTTTGAACTAAAGACTGGCCAAACCCACCCGATTTACTTGACATGCTAATCCCAGAAAATTTCCAACCACATCGACCCGGGAGCATCCCATCAACAGCGACTTTAGCTACAATAGATTCTCCATTCTGATCAACTGGTAATGGATCAGTTATACTATATGGATTTGTCGCACCTTCAATGCGGCTCGTATAATATTTGCAATCAGGATTGGATGCACTCCAAGATGTTTTGAAAACTAAATCAAGTGAGGGGTCTACAACTCCTCGTATATTTAAAAATTTCTTCGGCGCACTATTTTTAATTGGATAATCACTGTCTCCCGGCCCAACATTTTCACTATACGCGTCGCAAGCGGTAAGAAAAAGTGCGCCAAAAAGAAAAAAATGACGCAAAAGAAATGCAGAATATGTCATTTTCATCGATTGGCTTCCGTCATGTAAAATGGAAAATTCATTGGGTTTTTTTCTTTTGTTTCGATGGTGTTTTTGTGCTCACTTATTGATACTCATTCATAATGTCCAAATCAAGCCAGATATAGAGTCCTAATATACTCAAATCTTGCATCTCAACTATATCAAAGCCTGACATAACCAAATGTCACCCCGAGCGCGATGGCATGCGCTTTGTTTATTGCACCTAATTTATGACGGGCATTTTCCATATGAGCTTTTGCAGTATCTTTTGTAATAGGCAGCTCCTTGGCAATTTCATCATACTTTAGGCCACGTGCGGCTAAATTAAGAACCTCAGTTTCGCGGCGGGTGAGTGCGGTTATTAACTTGTCTGACCTTGTATTGGTTTGATTTCTCATCTCTCCCTCATGGCCTGATGGAGATGTTTCTGGATTGGCGACAGTAGGTATGAAATTATGCGGCGTGAACCCGTCTTGATCTCGACTGTGACAGCCATGCCGGGAACAAGACTAACGAGATGGTCATCCACCTGTACCTGCGTCTGATCGAGCAGCACGCGTGCGGAATAAATTAATTCCTGCCCTTTGGGCTCGCTACTATCGCGTTTATCTCCGCCTTCGCTTTTTTCCGCTGCTGGGCTGGTCAGGTTGTCCCGTAAAATGGCGTCCTGCGACACATTCATCACTTGACCGTGCAGGAGACCGTATTTGGTGTAGTCGAAGGCATCAACTTTGATTGCAGCGTCTTGTCCGGCTTGTACGAAGCCAATGTCACGGTTTGACACCATGGCTTCAATCTCCATATGGCTATCCGTCGGTACAATTGCCATCAACACCTGCGCAGGAGTCACCACACCGCCTTCGGTATGAATTGCCAGCTGTTGAACTGTTCCATCAACCGGTGAAGTCAGGGTTTGAAGGCGTGTCTTTTGTGCAGCTTGCACCAGCTGTTCTTTGAGGCTTGAGGCTTTCTGTTCGTCCTGTGTAAGCTGATCAAGATATGTGCGCCGCCACTCAGCTTCGGCTTGCTTTCGTTGTTGTTGCAGGGAAGCAACAGAGGCTGTTGCCTCAGCTAGTTTACCTTTCTGCACTTCTAGCTCTTGCTGATGTTCGACCAAATCTTGCTCTGTGGTCAGATACTCTAGTCGGGAGCCATAGCCTTTTTTGGCAAGATAATCCTTGGCTTCAGCGCGTTTTTGTAAGAACGGGATACTGTCTATCAGTTTCTTGATCGTGGATTGGACGGAAGCCAGATTGCCTTGTTCCTTTGCAATCTGCTGATCTAACCCTTCCAGCTTGGCGCGAATTTCTTGCAACTGATTGTTCAGCAAATTTTGCTGCGTCTGGATTTGTGCGTCGGTAGATCCTTCTGGAGGCGTGAAACTGGTTTCTGGATTATTTGAAGAATTACCTAGATAACTAACTGCCGCTTTAAGCCGCGCCACAGTCAGTTCGGCTTCAACATACTCTTTTTGCAGCCGGTCACGTTCAGACTCGTTGATGGTCGAGTCGATCTCAAGCAGAACGTCGCCTGACTTTACAATTTGCCCGTCTTGGACGTGTATGGAACGCACAACACCGACTTCGAGCGGCTGAATGACTTTGGTGCGACCGGTCGGCACAATTTTACCCTGCGCCGTAGCAATAATGTCTACTGAACCGATGACTGACCACAATAGAGCTACGGCAATGAGAGCAAGTATAACGCGCCCAATAATTCGGGCTGCAGGCGCGGGCGGTGTTTCAACGATTTCAAGCGCGGCAGGCAGGAACTCATTTTCGTCCGTTGGCCCCGTCACATAGTCAGGCAAATGTAGGTTCTCTATAAACCGCTGAACACGCGGATCGTTCGTGATGCGAGCTGGATCTAGGCGTTCTGAAAATTCTTGCCAGTCGATATCAGCAATGCGCTCTTTGATATCGCCAAACTTAATCCAACGTTTGAGGTCAATGCGTTGCCGCAGATTATCGTGAAGTGATCTGATCTTATGCAGCATGTTGGCCTCCGTCGTTACCAGCTCGCTCGTGCTGTAGATTCCAGAGCGAGGCATAGCGCCCATTTCGGTGGATCAACTCGTCATGTGAGCCGTCCTCGACAATTCTGCCTTTTTCGACAGTGATAATGCGGTTGGCGTCCCGTACCGCTGACAGGCGGTGCGCAATGATTAAGACGGTGCGGCCTTTGACAATCTCCCGCATATTTTCCTGAATGACGCGCTCGCTCTCATAATCAAGGGCACTGGTGGCTTCATCGAAGATCAAGATGCGGGGATTGGTAACAAGTGCGCGAGCGATGGCGATCCGCTGCCGCTGCCCGCCAGAAAGGTTTGCACCGCGCTCGTCCAGCAGCGTGTCATATCCTTGGGGCAGTTCAAGAATGAAGTCATGTGCACCAGCTAGTTCTGCCGCTCTGACGATGAACTCCATCGGCATGCCGGTATCAGCAAGGGCTATATTGTCGCGGATTGAGCGGTTAAACAGGACATTTTCTTGGAGAACCACGCCTACTTGCCGCCTCAGCCATGACACATCGACCATGACAAGATCGATACCGTCCACCATGACTTTACCGCTTTCGGGCACATAGAGCCGTTGAACAAGTTTAGTTAGGGTTGATTTGCCGGAACCGGACGGTCCCACAATACCGACCACTTGCCCTGCAGCAACGGTTAGATTGATGTCATGAAGGATTTCAGGGCCGCCTACTTTATAGCGGAAAGACAGATGCTCGAAAGTGATGTTGCCCTTGATATCGGGTAGTGTTGCCCGGCCCGGCGTGAACATCGGCTCGGCATGGGTGTTCAGAATATCACCAAGACGTGCAATCGATATTTTGGTTTGGTGGAAATCCTGCCACATCTGCGCCAAGCGCAGCACCGGCTGTGTGACATGACCTGACAACATATTAAAAGCTACTAATTCACCCACGGTCATATCGCCGTTGATAACTGCGCGGGCGCCAAAGACAAGGATCAGGGCCGTAGCAAGTTTATTGACAAGCTGAACACCTTGGCTGGCCCAATTGGCAAGGTTGAGGACGCGGAAACTCGCTTTGACATAGCCCGCCAGCTGTTCTTCCCATTTGCGCTGCATCTGGGGCTCAACGGCAGAGGCTTTCAGGGTTTCAATGCCGGTGATGCTTTCGACCAGAAAGGACTGGTTCTCTGATCCGCGATTAAATTTCTCGTCCAGGCGCTTTCGAAATATAGGCGTCGCGAGAAGGGAGATAGCAATATAAAGCGGAAACGAAGCAAGGACGATGCAGGTGAGAAACCCTGAGTAATAGGCCATCACCGCTAGAAAGACGAAGGTGAAGAAAAAATCGATCACCAGCGTTAGCGCGGAACTTGTCAGAAAATTACGGATATTTTCCAGCTCTCTTACGCGGGCTACGCTGTCACCCACGCGCCGTGATTCAAAGTAGGCAATTGGTAAGGCGACAAGGTGCCGGAACAGCCTTGCCCCCAGCTCCACATCGATACGGTTGGTTGTATGAGAAAAAACGTAAGTTCTAAGGGCAGACAACAAACATTCAAAAATGGCCAGCGCAATCAAACCGACAGCAATGACGTTGAGCGTCGTGAAGCTCCGGTGCACAAGTACCTTGTCGATAATCACCTGAAAGAACAAAGGTGAGATGAGCGCCAACAACTGCAGAGCGAAGGAGGCGACCAGCACTTCCACCAGCATATATCTGTACTTATGTATGGCTTCCAAGAACCATGTAATATCAAAACGCCGGGCTAGTTCTCCGAGCCCCGCACGTTGCGTGAGCAACAAGATATTACCGTTCCAGGCAGCCTCGAAGCCAGTTCTGCTCAAAGATTGAGGTGATGAAAGCAATGGGTCTTGCACCAGCAGTTGATCATCACCAAGCTTCCCAATAATCAGAAAGGAACCGTCTTGCTTCTGGGCAATAACTGGAAGCGCCGTTTTACCAAGCCGTTGCCAATTGCTTTGGATGAGACGAGCTTTAAGCTTCAAATCTTTAGCGCAACGCAACATCTCGGTTAAACTGAAATCTTGTCCATATTGATGAATGAGCTGGCCCGCGTCTGCAGCAATACCCAAAACCCTCAGCATCATGAGGAACGCTTTAAGGCCGGAGTTTACAGTTGGCGAATGTGTTGGTGTCGACATGGGATATCCTTGGTGTCAGTTATTTTTGCCGGTCAGCTTGTTCTTGTCGCTGACCACATAATCGTCATCATCGCCAAGGCCGATGAGCTTGCCTTTGTTAGCGCTGTAGTGTTTTTCTGGGTTATAAGGTTCAAGCTGCAATTTAAGCTTGTCAGCTGTGAGTTCGCCCATGGTTGATTTGATCTCCAGCACTGCGTAATCGCGGTCATGGGTTGCTTTTGCCAGATCAACTTTGGCATCAAGCAGTTCCTGTTCGGCGTTTAGTACGTCAAGGGTTGTGCGCGACCCAACATGGGCTTCTGCTCTAACGCCCTGTGCCGCCTCAGCAGCCGCTGTAACTTCTTCTTGGTCGGACTTGATCGAGGCTTCTGCCGATTGCAGGGCTTGCCAAGCGTTCTGCCCCATTTCGTGAGACTTATGCCGAGCATCTTCAAGTTCCATACGGTGTTGCGTTACCGTTTGGCGAGCTTCACGAATTTTAGAGTAACTTGAGCCACCGTCGTAAAGCTGCCACGTCGCCTGTACCATCACTTGATTGGTGATTGAGCGCCCTGGGTATGTCGCGTTTTGCCCGTAAGCGTTCGACGAAGTGCCGACAAGGTCAATCTCTGGCAAAAGGCTGCCCTTGTTGAGATCGATATCAGCTTTGGCGGCTTCCATTATATATTGCGCCGAAACAACCGAAGGATTGACTGTATCTGCCGCTTGCAAGATATCACCGATATTCTGTCCTTTAGTGATAGCCAGTTGTGGAACCGAAAGCTTTTCTGGTTCTGCACCTACAAGGCGAGCAAAGCTGGCGCGGTCAGAAGCAAAAGTAATTTCGGCCTGTTGGCGCGTGACTTCGGCCTTTGAAAGGCGTGTTTGCGCCTGCCGCACATCGGTTTGGCTCAAATCTCCAATCTTTGCCCGCACCGTTGTTTCTTCCACCTTTTTTTGCAAAATAATTTCTTCGTCACGGTAAATTTGTAAAACTTCTTCGTCGCGCAACGTGTCGAGAAAGGCTTTGCCAGCATCAAGCAATAATTGTTGTTCGGTACTTTGAAGGCGGGCGCGGCCAGCGAGAACTTGCTTCTCGGCTTCTTCGGTTTCCGATAAAGTTTGAAAACCGCGAAATAAAGGTTGCTTGAACTGTGCGCCGTAAGTATCGCCGTTACGGGCAAAGTCACTGGTAGGCACAAAATTATTGCTATCCGATGACAGATGCTGCCAATTGCGACCGACACCGCCGTTAAGCGAAATCGAAGGTCGCCAATGGCTCGAAGCCTGCGCTACTTTTTCGTCCAGCGCTCTTAATCTGGCTCGTTCGGCTTCAAGGGAGGGGTTATCCTGATAGGCCAAAACCCAAGCTTGCTCGAGCGTCATGCTGTTTTCAGCATGGGCCTCAGGCAAAAAAGAACCCATAAGACCCAGCAAAAAGCCGGTAAGCCTGAAATAACGCATCATATTGCACCACCTTTGTTTAATTAAGCCTTGAAAAATTTCTGCTTCTAAAATGAGAGCATGAGGCATTCCTCATCGCGGCTTCAGGCACGTCTGCTTATCGCTATCTTGGTAAAATAAGGTTCTTGGTGTTTGATGATAATTCCCTACGCTGCTGACATGCAGCAACAGCTGAATTCATATGATTCCGATATGCTGCGTATAGGAAATCGCTACTTTCGACCAAACTATTGGTTTCATATACTCTGCGTATCTTTTTTACGTAGTTCGTTGCTCTCATAACCCAACCTTCTTAAGCTGGGCGATGGCGTGGTCGGCAGCCTGTTCTGAAGTGAAATTGAGATCACCTTCATCGAGGCAGGTTTGCAGCGCTTCCAATGCAATACGCATCAGGCGGTTCTTTTCCTGATTGCTATTGATGAGCCCGCATACGAAATCCGCCAGGGTCTCAGCTGAGGCACCGGAAGTGGGGCGGGCCTCTAAAACAGTTTCCCATTCACCGCTAGCTTCGACATAGGCTTTTATCTCGGAACAGTCCTTATGATGCTCGCATTGCCATTCGTGGATTTGATAGTAAACACGCGATTTGGCTTCTTTGGGTTGCTTTGCTTTAGGCATAACTCTCTCCTTTTAAAAATGGCTCTGGTTCAACGTTTTTTCCTGGATAATTTCAGTTCAACCTCGGCAAGCGACTTCGCCATATGCCAATGCTGGAACACCTCGTCCGGCGTGTAGCCGTGAGTGTTCAAATCCTGTGGCAGACAACCCCCTTGCTCATGGGTAAGGGCAATAATGGCTTCCGCCATCTGCGCGGCTGGCTCATATTTCTTGTTGCCATGGGCTGTGACCAGATCACTAATGCGAATAAGTGTTTCTGGTTTCATGGAGGTAAGCGCGGTATTCATGCTTCCTCCTCGGAACGAATTTGTTCCTCAGCCAGCTGCAACACGCGGTTTGCGATCAAATCTTCATCGGCTGAATAAAAAGCTTCCTGCTCGCGCCGATTTTTTTCGGCTAGCAACAGCTCGTACATACTGAGTAGTGTTTGCCAGTCAAAGTCCAAGCGGGCTGAACCAGTTTGGCGTAATTCGTTTAGATACTTACTAAGTATGTCCTGAGCATCAATTGAGGTATTGGCACCGAAGATAGACTGCAGCTCGGTTGTACAGAACGCGTCCATAAGCCGCGCAATGACCTTCGTGCGGTCAACACGTTTTGCAGTAGGCGTATCGTTTAAGATCACGGCCAAGAAGCTTAGCGACGTAAAAAGAATTTGCTGATCATGGCGCGTCATGTCTCAGCCTCCACATATTGTGTAGGAGACACAAAGATCACGCCTTTAACATCGGCCCTTAAACCCATCTCGTTGCCGGACAAGGTATTAATCTTGAGATGCAACAAACTCAAGAACTCAATGCCATGCTGCTGAAAGCAACTAACGATACTTTGATTGGTTTCAGGCTTCGGCCTGAACGTGCCGTGCTCGATGTTTTTGATGGTTTCGGTTGATAGATTGGCCGTTTGCGCCAAAACACCTCTATCCCAGCCTAGAAAAGCACGGGCGGCACGTAACTGCGCAGGTGAAACGACATCTGTTTGAAAGCAGGGTAGCGCAGAAGACTTGACTATAAAGTCGTCAGCGATCTCATCGCCTGCTTTTTTATCAATTGCCTTTGCCATAAAATCCTCATTGAAAATATCAATGAGGTGATTGTGATTATTTCGTCATTCGAAACCAACAAGAGTATTCGAAGATTTTTCTTGGAAAGGGGCCCTTTCGTGAGAAAAATTCGATCAAAATATTTTTTCTCGAATAGAAGGATATTTTGTCAGTAGAAAGCAATCAAAGAGGCGAGCGTGCCACGCAAGAAAAATTCTTCCTTAGCCCGGTATAGCTTGAGGATCATTTCAACGTTCAAAAAATATAGAAGCTTAAGCGTTCGCGATTAGTCTGGCGTGACGTTCGCTACGAGAAGACTGAATGGGCTGAGCGCCATCCCATGCGAACATAAAGCTATTTCTATACTCGGCGGTTAAGGAAGGAATACGGTGAACACATATATTATAAGAGTTCGTTTCCATGTATATTTTAGCCAATTTGTCTCCAAATATGAGAAAGGGGGTCGGAGCAATAGCCTGTTTCGGTACGGTGCGTATTTCAAATTTTGGCGCAACAAATGAAGGCAAGCGAACATCAGCGACAATGCAACGCACATCAGTTATTGCACTAAGAAGATTGAGCCTATCCAAATTACTAAGATTTTTATCTCCAGTAGTTCTGATAAGCATGTCCTGTGATTTGATAAAAACAAGAACATCGCAGAGATGTTCTTTAACATCACGCACGACATCGTTAAAAAATTCTTCGTAGCAACTTGTAGTACGATAGACATATGCAAGGTCACTGCGAAATTTTACGCCGTCATCTTCAAGAAACTGAATGCCACATCTTGAAAATGTCTTATATATTTCGTCGATAGCGCTCTGGCGCGTTATAGGCTCGCCATTCTCAAATTTGCCGATGGTGCCAACACCTACGCCAGAAGCTTTGGCGAGATCGTCTTGCAACCATTCGAGGAGCATTCTTGCGGCTTTGCACTGTCTAGCGGTTATCATCGACATGGAATGTTCCTATTAATGCATCGTGACGTTGTGAAGATCGACCAGAAGCGCCATCGCCCGGTCATAGTCGGCCCGTTTGATATGTGTAATGCTGCGTACCCCAAACTCTGTTTCCAGTAGGTAGTAGCTATTCTCGCGGTGAAACTTTTTTACCTGCGATAAATGCTCGACCACCATATTGAGGGAAGCAATATCTTGAACGGTTAGAACGTCGGGATTTTGTGTTTGCATGGTACTCACCTTAAGCCGCTGCTTTGTAGCGTTCGAAAACGCTCAGAGCGTCTTGGGCACGAAGGGCGCGAGCAAGGCGGATTTCAAGGTCAACACCCGTCATCTGGCGTGGTGAGATTCCAGCCGCCCGTTCAATCTGTTCCAGATGGGCGTAGGCGGTAATTTCGCCAAAACGGGTTGCCATTGCTTCAAATGTCATTTCTATATTTGTTAACATTTTAATTACCCCTAAAATTGCTTATCGAATACAAGGAGAATAACCGATGATTCGATGAAAATAAAACAAAAAGAATAGAAAAAGTACCTAAAACGTTTTATAAACTATCTGTAATATGTAATTACATGCCAATAATAGGTAATAAATTGAAGAAAGAAATAATGTTGCGAAAACATTTTAGTACTTTTAATTACCTTTAAAGTTTTGTAGGGTCATATCAGTATAGCTCAACTAGAAAGAAATTAACCATGAGGCTTACCGGCCCGCAAATAGAAGCAGCAATGGCTTTAGCTGGTATCACCAGAGAAGTTATGTCTGTGGAGGCCAAAATTGCAAAAAAAACATTGAACGACACGCTTAGCGGTAAAACAGCTTATCGTGAAGAAACCATACGTAAAATTCGCGGCATATTAGAAGGGCGAGGCATTGAATTTTTGCCCGATGATGGTGTCAAGCGGCATATTGGTATCATGGATCGTATTATTGGTTCAGATGCGCTTAAACGCCTTTTTGATGATGTTTATGAGACTGTCAAAGAAGGTGGCGATTTATGTGTGTCAGGAGTTGATGAAAAGCTATTTGCAAAATTTAATGTCAGCGAAGAAGAAGCGCAAATTCACCGCGCTCGCATGACCGCAATTAAAGATAAGATTAAGTTTAGAGTATTGCTCAGAGAAGACGATTACTATTTTAGGAACGACTCCTATATTGAGTATCGTTGGGTTCCTAAGCAATTTTTTTATCAGTACCCAATCTATGTATATAATAACAAACTCGCTTTCATTAAATTTGAAAGCAATAATTTAGAGATTTTAAGAATTACCGTTCCTTCAATGGCATCAGCCTTCCGTGCACAATTTGAATTTATCTGGAATTACTCAAAGCCGCCAACGCCTCAGCTGTCTAAGGACAATAAATGATGCTGGGCACTCATACTCTTCCCTTTATCTCAAAACCCAAATTCCTTACGCCAAAGCATGAGGAATTTTTAGACGATATGGTGGATTTCTTTGCGGGTCTTCGTGGCGGGCATATCGCACGGCATGGATATGTCGGTAAGGGCGGCCAGTATTATTCACGCTGGCTAGCCGAAAACCATATTTATCGCAGCCAAATAACTTTGGCAGAGATTGAACTGATTACAGCGCATATTGATGTTTTGGCCAATATATGTGGGGAGACTGTTAATTTTGTCGAGGCTGGGTTTGGATCAGTCAATGCATTTCTGAATAAAACCTATCCGTTGTTAAGAAAAATTACGCAGAAAACTAAAAAGCCACTTCAATATAAAATTGCAGATGTGTCTGAAGATTCCTTCGATACAGCTAGGAAATACATTGTTCAACAAGAGCTTCCATTTAAACCCTCTTTCATTCAGTGTAATTTTTTTGATGGCCTGCCAGAGTTAGAAAAAGACAGCACCATTTATTGTGCGGGTCTAACTTTCACCAATATTCCAGCTGATGCTATACATAGAAGAACCGAGGACATCCTAACTGATGTTTTGTTTAGATTCTCCCGCACCTTGAAAAAAGGCGGTACACTCATTTTTTCCTATGCAGATGATAGTGGCGTAGGGTTGGATGGGAAAGAAATTAAAGCTTTTTATGAGCACCCCCTTATCCACTCATATCAATTGTCGATTTTTGATCGTGTGGCTCAAGAGCTGCCTGTTGACCGAAGATATGAGGCCAAGAATTTTTATGAAATTGAACATACATGGCATCCAGAAAATTATGTACTTACAAGGCATGTAAGCACAAAGCGCCCTATGCGGTTTGATATAGGAGGATATGAATTGATCATTCCTAAAGGTTTTAAAGGATATATGGCCAATAATTTTCGCTTCCCAGATGACATGGTAACGACAAGTGCAAAGAAAGCTGGATTTAATGATAGCCATATCTTGAGGCTACCTAATTCATCTTTGCGACTTGTAGCACTGAAAATTTAGCGTAGATCGTGGTTAGCTGTTAGAGCTAATGCATCGTAACAGCTTCCGGTTCTTGTAGATCAGCCAGCGCATCAACAACATCCGGAAAGTCACTCTCTAAAAGCATATCAATGCTTTTGACTTTAAATTGCAGCATGAGCATTTGCTCCACTTCTGCAAAAGAAATGCCCAACATTTTAGAAGTTTGCTCCGCCAACGCATAGACAGCGTAGATATGTGAGCTAGACATATTCATAGTTGTATTTCTTGGCTCTTGTTTAGCAGCCAATTTAGCCTTTGGTCTAAAGGGAATAACGTTGCTCATAATAATGCTCCAAGTTTTATGACTAAAAATATACAAAGGAACATACTGCAAAATCGTGGTTAACAGGTGCGGTTTATCTGCCGCAACTATTTATTCTGCACTTGAATATTCGGTGATGAAAAACAACTTACCGAATTTCAGTAATTGATCCGCACTCTTTAACCAAACCTATTAACCATGTGACTTTTCGCGAGGACGCGAAAAGCCTTCCCGCTACTGTTTTGCCGCATGAACGCGGCACAGTAGCTCGCATCGCACTGCGCCGGTAAACGGCTTGCGCTTCCGTAACCGCAGGGGCGGTTACGTTTTCTCTTCTAGCTAAGAGATAACGACGCAGATTGCGTCGCCATTTCCAACGTCTTTTCTGCGGGAAGGGCGCATTGCGATTTAACTCCACACAACAACCCAGGAGAAGCGTCATGGATGAAGAAGCCAAAGCCTTTCGCGTGCCCGAATTTTGCCGTCGCTACGTCATTTCGAGAGCTAGCTTTTACCGCGAAGTCGCCGCCAACCGACTGCATATCATCAAGCGTGGTCATACGACGCTTATTACCCATATCGAAGCCGAGCGTTGGTTTGCCACGCTTTGCCAAGGCAAACCCCAGCAGCCGATTTAATACACCACCATTTCTAAACCGTCTTTTTTACAAAGCCATTTTCAGAAAAACATTTTTAATGGAGGAATCGCATGCGCCATGAGGGACATATTCGCCAACGTTCGGACAATAGTTTCGAAATTCGTTATAGCCTTGGTACGGACCCCGTAACGGGCAAATGGAAAGTCAAAACTGTAACATTTAAAGGCACGCGCAAGGAAGTAAATGGCGAATTGCAGCGCATTCTAAAAGCACTCAATACGGGAGATTATGTAGAACCTACTAAATTAACGACAGGGGAATATCTCAAACAATGGATTGATACCATCCGTTCGCAAGTTAGTCCCAAAACATATGATAGATATGCCGACATAGTTAATAAATTTCTTATTCCTACCTTCGGTAATCACCTTCTGAATAAGCTATCACCAGCAATTATTCAAAGTGCCTACAATACATGGGAGACATCGGGCCGCAGAGACAAGAAGGGCGGGGGTCTTTCGCCCCGTACCCGATTGCATTTTCACCGCATTCTGAGTTCTGCACTCAAACATGCGGTACAACTTCAACTGATTGCTCGCAATCATGCAGCTTTTGTTAAGCCCGCTAGGACGAAAAAGACCGCGATAACAACCCTTACTATCGAGCAGTCGGCTATCCTGCTTGAGGCCTTGCGGGGCAAAAATGTTTTTGTGCCGGTGCTTTTGGCTTTAACGACAGGCATGAGGCGAGGGGAGATTTTGGCGCTGCGCTGGAAAAACATAGATTTTGAGAAAAAAATCGTCCGTGTTGTGGAGAGCCTTGAGCAATCGAGGAAAGGTCTTCGATTCAAAGCTCCCAAAACGGAAAGAACCAGAGCTGTTGTTTTGCCGGATTACGCTGTTGAGGAATTGCTCGCATGGAAAGAAAAGCAAACACAGGAACTAAAAGAGCTTGGAATTGAGCAAACTCAAGAAACACTCGTTGCTTGCCGATATGATGGCGAGCCTCTCTGGCCTTCGTCAGTTACACATGAATTTATCAAGGCCATAAGAAAACTGCCCAACCTGCCTCGCATTCGCTTTCATGATCTAAGGCATTCTCATGCCACGCAACTGTTGACGGAGGGTGTGCATCCCAAAATTACTCAGGAGAGATTAGGGCACAGCACGATCACAACGACTCTCGATCTTTACTCTCATGTTACGGATACCATGCAGGATGATGCTGCTTTGAAGCTGAATGAAGCTTTCCGGGCCGTCACTAAGTCTAGGCCTAAAAGTGGCCTGCAATTAGGGTAGTATTTGCGTTCGTTTGCCTGTTCAAGCTCTCTCTTAATATTTACACCCGCTCCTTCCCTACGGGGTTAGTAATAACTCGATAACATACTGATTTGAATCAGTAAAACGTCTATACCGTTTTCTCGATGCCCCCACATATGCCCCCGCCTTTCCTGACGAGCAAGGGACTCTTACCCGTGTTATTGAAAAGAAATATTTCTGCAAAATACCTGTTACAAATCTCCATGTTGTTTACTGGAGGACACGCACAAGGCTGCTGGCCTTCATACTGGCCTATTCCGCTTATTCGGCATTCCTAAAAATTTATAATTGAAGTTCCTAAGGCGTAAAATATATTTGAACAGTCGCATCCGCCATATCAGCAAGCGAACTGCCTCTAACCTTTATATTCAACTCTTTTTCGGTACGTTCATATGGTAGATATGGCTCTAATTCCCGCTCAGTAAACATGATAACTCTTCGTTCGTATTGAGTATTTAATGTACGAATGCGAGCAATTTCATCGGCTGTAAAAGGAACCAGTTTTGAAAGTATAATAAACGGCGTGAGGTTTTGGGCTTTAAGAGTATCTGCGATCAGCCTGAGATTATCAACGTCGTCCTGTGTAATTTCTTGGCGCGTTTTGCATTCAGAAATTACAATCTCTGTTTCGCCTGGATGCGAGTCGATCACGGCTACAAAATCCGTCTCACATTTCTTTCCCGAGGGTACATGAGTTAAATTCATTCCAGTTGTGTAAATCATCTTTCCATGAAAGATGGTATTTAGTTGCATCAAAGTTAGTGTGACGGGGATTGCTCCCTCTTGATTATTATCCTTTCCAAATAACCCCGAACGTCTAAATCCCCAGCCACCATCTTTTAAATGTGGCGTGATATTAAATTCTTCACCGCAGTATTCGCATGTAGCATTAGACCGCACGTCATCAATTGATGTCCAGAAATCGAGTTTACATGATGGACAATCAAATTTCAGCCCCGCCCTGAATACACCTCTTTTGAGCATGTAGTCGAAAACTTGGGAAGTTGTAAGCGAACCACGATCACGTCTCTCAATATGTAAATATTCATGACGGTCAAATGAGGCATTCCCTGTGGTATCCCGATCATGTATTATATTGGTCGCGTTACCTCTCGAAAAAGCCTGATCTGGCTTGTATTTCTCAATCAATTTGCGAACGCCTGTGATCTTGAACGGTCTACATCCACCGAGTCCGCCCATTTGCCGAACAAGCTGACTGGCTACCAATCCTGCCTTGCTAGGTTCGGCGTCGATATTAAAGCTCTTAAATATTCTTGAGATCAGTTCACCAACATCCAATGAATCAAGCGATAAGTCCGAACGATTTACATCACAAATTATGCCAAAACTTTCTGGCTCAACTCTCGCTTTATCATATTCAAAATACAAGTTGCGACCATAATACTCATTTAATGCAGGTAAATATGGCGTCATTAAAGTCTGTCGCTCTTCCCCGAACAGACCAATACCCATACCAATCGACACTACATAATGTTGATTGTATGTGCTGCGGGCTTCCGACAATGGTTTTGAAGGTAATTGAAAGGAAATGCGCTGCTTTCCGGTAGATATTTTGTCCGTAGCAGCTAGTACTGAATGCTCTGAGAAATAAACCAAAGATGCCCTGATATTGAGGCCGTTCCAGATCGCACTATCTATCCCCACGTCCATAATGTTTGCGCCATAAATACTTGGGTCTGCTATTGGCGCATCTTGTCGATGCCAAAGACCTATAGACGAGTCAGACGGAAGCGTTCCGGGCGGTCTTTGCCTCAATATTTCAAGCCAAGTATCCCTGCGTTGATCTAATCTTGCTGCAAATACCGGATCGTAAAATTGTAACGGAGTGCCAGTCGCCCTTACATTCCAGAAATTTAGCAAATCTGCAAAGTTAGTCACACTTCCTATATACAAACCAGAATGTCTCCAATTATTTCTAATTGAATAATGCTCGTCGATAAACAATCTCGAATAACTCGATAGATGGAATGAGCTTTTGTTCGTATCGGGAAGCGGGTCTGACTGACCCAAGCTGACGATGGTGGGAGATAAATTCGCCTTCACAAATTCTTCGTAATCAAATCCCGTGGTGACTGGCGAAGGAAAGCCACCATACGCAGACAAAATTAAATTTGATAATGGATCATCTGGTCTCCAATTCAATACCGTTATTCTTGCGTTAGGCATCGTATTCTTTTTGTAATGCTCCTCATAAAGACGTGTGATGGGGTGAAATATGTCCACATAGTAAGGCTTTAAATCATCTGGTGGCCGCCCGACAAATAACGAATTTTGATGGAAAGGATTGCGTAAATAGGCGTGTGCAGAAATAAATTGTTCAATTGTTGAATCACTTGTTACAGGCCAAAGAACATCTACACGAAAGAGTTTAATAAGAGCTTCGGCAAGATCGGTATCATCAACAGGAATTATTGGGTTGAAGTATCCACCCCACATTGTCATCGAAAGTCGCTGTGCATAGCTTAGCGCGGCAATATCGCCGGATCTAATGCACAGGCCAAAGCGGATTGGCCTGTATCTAACTTTTAGACTTAACGAACCCATGACAAGGCAACCAAATAAATTTCATCTAGTACCAACTGTATATCTTCTAAAGAAATTAAAACCAACGAAGAACCCCGAAGAGGTCTATCAGTCACATACCTCGAGAAGCTGCCCAAAGAGGGGTTTGGCTAGTCAGAAACTCATATCGGTTCCCGCCTCAAAATTAACTGCATTGGGGAACAAATGGGGGCATGTTGCAGGCCGCAATTTGCAATTATTAGTAAAATCAGGCCTGTAGTAGATTGTTACTAACCCCTGATCAGCAAAAAGCGATGAAAAAAGTTTCTGTAGCAATTTCTGTAGCAAAAGCCATTTTGAGGCCGATCTTAATTGTTTATTCCCTTGTTATATAAGCTATAATGATCCTGCATTTTTTTGTAGCCAAGAAGATGTGTTTAGGCTAAAAACCCTTATCCCCCAATAGTATAATAGCTAAGTCCGATGTGAAAACACCGGACGGGGGACTGTGAGTAAAAGCCGAAATGGGGTTAATACAGGAGTGTAGCTCAATTGGTAGAGCGTCGGTCTCCAAAACCGAAGGCTGCGGGTTCGAGCCCCTCCACTCCTGCCATTTAAAGGCAGAAGGTGATGACAAGAGACAGGATAAAATACATGGCAAGTGATCAAGCAACTGTAACCGAGAAACCGAAGTCCGGATTTAATCTGGGTGCTTTCGTCGCGGAAACGCGTCGGGAAATCGGCAAGGTCACCTGGCCCTCGCGCAAGGAAACCATGCTGACGACGGTGATGATTGTCGTTATGGCTCTGGTAACCGGCGTGTTTTTCCTGGCCGTTGATACGGGCCTTGGTTTTGTCATCAGCCGTATTTTGGGAATGAATTCGTAATT
>JABDAH010000008.1 GCA_013289265.1 Alphaproteobacteria bacterium | reverse complement strand
CAAGGCTTTTTCGGACGGCGACAGATCCCCTGCGATTGCGCCCGGTGTCTTGTTAATTTCTGTGCCAAACAGCGTTTGACTTGCGCGCTGAGTCATATCGACTTCCTGCGGGCGGGGTGCTCCGGGCTTAGGTGGACGCAAGCCGAAATCTGGCGGCATCGACAAAGGCGGGCGATCAACAACGGCGAATTCATCCGGCGGATTACGGCCAAGGCCCAAGCTTTCGCGCATATCACTGCAGGCGGAAAGGGCAAGTGCTGCGAGACCTAAAGCGAGAAACAAACGCGGCGATGTCATAAGGGCACCCTGACTTGTGATTTTGGCTGAATTGCGGCGTGATTGTAACAACAGTTATTAGGGCGTGTCCTTAATTGCGTCAACTTGAGACGAAAATCGTGATTTTTTGTTCTTTCGCTGCGCAGCGTACTATTCTGTACGTGAGCAGCGAAAGAACAAAAAAGCGCGGTTTGCAGGCCAAGTTCACGCAATTGGGGCATGCCCGGCCTTTTTACTTGCCCCTGACCAGACTATCCAGCAGCAGCAGCCCGACTCCGGTTACGATAGCGGCATCGGCTATGTTAAAGGCGTACCAGTGGTAGTTTTGGTAATAGAAATCCAGAAAATCAACCACCGCGCCGTATCTTATACGGTCGATAACGTTACCGATGGCGCCGCCCATGACCGCCCCAAGAGCTACCGCGACCAAAGTCGATGATGTCCGCCAGAGCCAGCGCCCTAGCAGAAACAGGATGATGGCAGCAACGGCGATCAGGAAATAGGCCATCAGATGATGATCAAAATGGCTGAAGAAGCCGAAAGTCACACCCTTGTTCCAGACCAGAACGATATTCAGGAAACTGGTCACCGGCATAGTGTGCGGCGGGCGCATGGCCTCGTTCAGTACCCACCATTTGCTGAGCTGGTCACACATAGTGATAAGTGCCAGCAGATAGATGGCAATGTTAAAGCGACGGTGGATGATCATGCGGCCGCTTTCCTGATATGGGTCACGGCATCATGACACCGATTACAAAGGTCGGGGCAATCCGCATGACTACCCACTTCCGGCAGGACCTGCCAGCAGCGTTCGCATTTCATGCCTTTGGCTAGAGAAATATCATCAAAATAGATAGCATCAGGAGAATCCGACCATATCTGCGTTTTGGTTGTTACATCCTTTACGTCTTCATGAGGCATGACGGTTAAATCAGAAGTAATGCAAACCTCAGCAAAATCTATGGATTGCAAGAGATCTTTAATCTTCGGCGACACATAAATAACGGGGTGAGCTTCCAAGCTGGAGCCAATTTTCTTTGACATTCTTGCTGCTTCCAGTTGCCCCGTTACGATGCGACGAACAAGACGGATGTCCTGCCATTTTTTACCCAAGCTATCGTTCCGCCACTCTTTGCGCACATCCGGGAAAGCCTGCAGATGGAGGCTGCCCTCATTGCCATTCCGCATCAGATAGGCTTCTTCTGCGGTAAAGCAGAGGAAGGGCGCCAGCCACGCCGTCAGGTGATTGAAGATAAGTTCCAGCACCGTGCGCGAAGCCTTGCGGCGCAATTCATTCGGTTTGTCGCAATAGAGGCTGTCCTTGCGTACATCGAAATAGAAAGCCGATAGATCCGCATTGCAGAAATCATGCAGGCTCTGCAGCATATGGTTGAAGTCAAATTTCTGGATGTCCGCCCTGATGATCTGATCCATTTCATGCAAGCGATGCAGTGCCCATTGCTCCAGCTCCGGCAGCTGCGCATGATCCACATGCTCCGCCGCACTCATACCATCCAGAGCACCAAGCAAATAGCGTAGTGTATTGCGGAAGCGGCGGTAGAGGTCGCCCATCTGTTTCAGAATATCCGGACCAATACGCAAATCCTGCGTATAATCGGAAGCTACCACCCACAAACGCAGAATATCCGCGCCCATCTTCTCATACACTTCCTGAGGGGCGACGACATTGCCGATCGATTTCGACATTTTGCGTCCCTGCTCATCGAGCGAAAAGCCGTGAGTCAGCACCTTATCATAAGGCGCACGGCCCGTAGTGCCACACGATTCCAGCAATGAAGAATGGAACCAGCCACGATGCTGGTCAGAACCTTCGAGGTACAGCGAAGCCGGCCATTTCAATTCAGGCCATTCATTGCCTAATTCCTGATTGAGGCAAAAACTATGGGTGGAACCTGATTCAAACCAGACATCGACGATATCGAAGACCTGATGGTAATCATCCGCTTTATAACCACTACCGAGGAAGTCTTCCGGTTTGTGACTATACCAAGCGTCAGCACCTTCGGCATCGAATGACGCCGTGATGCGGTCCAGAACCGCTTTATCCTTCAGCACTTCACCGGTTGTTTTGTGAACGAATAAGGCGATCGGCACGCCCCAGGCGCGTTGACGGCTGATGCACCAGTCGGGACGGCTTTCGATCATGCCACGGATACGGTTCTCGCCAATTTCCGGATACCACTGCGTATCGCCAATCGCCTGCATTGCAAGCTCGCGTAGGGTTTTGTCCTTGCCCACAGGCTTTTCATCCATCGCGATGAACCATTGCGGCGTGGTGCGGAAAATCAGCGGTGCTTTTGAACGCCACGAATGCGGATAGCTGTGTGTGATGTTCAATTTTGCCAGCAGCGCATTTGCTTCCAGCAATGCCTTGATAACAGCGCCATTAGCTTCGCCGACCTTGCCATCGGGCTTATACACGTAAAGCCCTTCGAAACCTTTGACGTTAGGTAAATAGCGTCCATCATCACCAACGGTATCTTTAAACTCGATCTTGTATTTCTGGCCGAGATTGAAATCGTCCTCGCCATGACCTGGCGCGATATGCACAAAACCGGTGCCAGCATCGGTCGTAACGAAGTCACCGAAATAGAGCGGCACGTCATAATCGAAATAATCTTCAGATCCAGCGCGACCACGGAAGGGATGATGTGCGACTGCGCCGGTTAAATCACTCTGCTGCAGCGTCGCAATTTTTGTAACACGCGTGGTTTTCGTGTCCTTGCAGAATTGGTCAATCAAGCTTTCGGCAACAACCAGCTTCTCCCCGATCTTAGCGAGGCCACCCTCAGCCAATTCTTCGACCTGAATAACGGCATAGGCAAAATCACCAAAAGCAACAGCGCGGTTAGCCGGAATAGTCCAAGGTGTTGTCGTCCAGATAACGACGCTGGCACCCTCCAAAGCTTTATTGGCGGATTTGATAACCGGAAACTTCACCCAAAGCGTGGTGGATTTGTGATCCTGATATTCGATTTCAGCTTCGGCCAAAGCGGT
Organism: Alphaproteobacteria bacterium; assembly: GCA_013289265.1. GTDB lineage: Bacteria > Pseudomonadota > Alphaproteobacteria > UBA9219 > UBA9219 > JAATFY01. Next base: position 56,042 of record JABDAH010000008.1, on the reverse strand, counting down.
CTTTTCAACCACTGACCACATGACAGGTTTCACGCCTTTATAGAGCAAGCCATTTTGCAGAAATTTATGAATCTCGCGCAGGATCTGCGCTTCGGCTTTCTTGGTCATCGTCAAATAAGGATGCGGCCAGTCACCGAGCACGCCGAGGCGCTGGAACTCCTCCGACTGGATATCTTTCCAGTGCTGGGCGAAGGCGCGGCATTCGGCGCGGAATTGCAACTTCGGCACTTCGTCCTTGTCTTTGCCCTTGGCGCGGTACTGTTCTTCGATCTTCCATTCGATCGGCAGGCCATGACAATCCCAACCCGGCACGTAAGGCGCGTCAAAGCCCAGCATCTGGTAGCTGCGCACAACGACATCTTTCAGAATTTTATTGAGAGCATGGCCGATATGAATATTACCATTCGCATAAGGCGGGCCGTCATGCAGGATAAATTTCTCGCGGCCTTTGCTTTGCTCGCGCAGGCGATTGTAGAGATTCATATCCTTCCAGCGCGCCAGCAACTCCGGTTCCTTCTGCGGTAGGCTGCCCCGCATCGGGAAGTCGGTTTTCGGCAGAAACACGGTGTCGCGGTAATCGGCTTTTTTCGGCTCGTTCATAATAAGGTGACCTGAATGACAATTGAAGGAATGAAGATAGTGGTCGAAGCCACGATGGTAAACAGCGTTTTTAGCGAATAATCGCCGCCGCCAACCGCCCTTTGGCGGTTTCTATATCCTGCATAATCTGGGCCCGCAGGCTGTCCAGATCGGGAAAAGCCTGTTCCGGGCGCAGGAAATGAAGCAATTCCACTTCCCATTCCTGCCCGTAAAGATCGCCTTCGAAGTTAAACAAATGGAATTCCAGTATTTCGTTTTTGCCATCAACGGTCGGGCGCGAACCGATATTGGCAACACCCTGATGACGTAGCGACTTGCCGACAGGCCCCGCCATAACGGCATAAACGCCGAATTTGGGACGCAGATATTCGCCCAAGGCGATATTTGCCGTCGGTACGCTGAGCTGCCGTCCGCGCTTATCGCCATGCTGGATGATACCCGCGATCGACCAGGGGCGGCCCAATATATGCGCCGCGGTTTGAAGATCCCCCTCCTGCAAGGCGATGCGCGTGCGCGATGACGACATCACGATACCCTGCCCGTCGCGGAAAGGCGTCACTTCGGTCACGCCGACATTATGCGGCGCAAGCCAGCCGCGCAGATTTTGCATGTTGCCGCCACGCGCATTGCCGAAAACAAAGTCTGAACCCGCAACCACATGCTGCGCGCCGTAGCTGCGCATGAGGATCTTTTCGACAAAATCTTCCGCCGGTAATTGCGAGAATTCCAGAGTAAAGGGTGTAACAATAACGTCCTCGACACCCAGCTGCTGCAACAACCGGATTTTGGCCGGAGCTGGCGTCAGGCGGAAAGGCGGAATATCCGGCCTGAAGACAGAACGCGGATGCGGCTCCAGCGTCAGGATGCGAACCGGAACGCCGAGGCCACGCGCCTTGTCACGCGCAATTTTCACGACGCTCTGGTGACCTTGATGCACGCCGTCGAAATTGCCGAGCGCAAAGACGCCGCCTTTAAGATCAGGCTCTGGCAGTTTGGCAGCAAGCTGAGGCATGATTGATTCAAATTCCGGTATAAGGTGATCTTCTAATGCCTTATAATACAAAGAAAAGCTGACAGAGCTCAAGAACTTGTTTAAATTGCAATCCTATGCCTACTCCTTCCCTGACTTCCCATTATAAATTCCATGATTGCGGTGGTGGCAAGCAAATGCGCTATGCCCTGTTTGAGCCACCAAACCCACGTGGCACGATCCTGATTGCCCCCGGACGGCGCGAATTTATCGAAAAGAAGTATGCAGAACTAGGCGAAGGGTTGCTGCAACGCAACTTCCGGCTGGTTTTCTTTGAATGGCGCGGCCAAGGACTGTCCGACCGTTTCCTGACCGGAGCCAAACGTCAGCGCGACCATGCCATTGATTTTAATAACCATCTTGCTGATCTGGGCTCGCTATACGGAAAGATCGTTCAACCCTTTCAAACGGGGCCGCTGTTTCTCTTCGGCCATTCGATGGGTTCGCATTTGCTGCTGCGCTGGGTGACAGAACGCCAGCCCATGGATATCGCAGGCGTGATACTCACAGCGCCGATGCTGGCGCTGGCCTCCCTACCCGTGCATGCAGTCGCTCGTAGCATGACATGGACTGCTGCGCGCCTCGGCCACGGCGCAGACTATGCGCCCGCCCAACATGATTATGCGATTCAGGATTATACTTTCGCCAATAATCCACTGACGCACGACCCGGATCGCTTTGCGATTATGGAAAAGTATTTCGCGGCATATCCGGAAATGACCGTGGGCGGCGTGACATGGGGCTGGTTGGATGCCGCCCTGAAGAGCATGAGTTATGTCCAGCATCGTTACTATTTCGAGCGCATGTCATTGCCGGTTCTGACGATTACCGGCGGAGCCGACCGCGTTACGCCGCCGCACGAGTTGGACCGCACCCTCAAACGCATTCGCAAAGCCGAAAATCACATCATCCCAGGCGCCTTGCACGACATTATGAATGAAGCCGATAATTATCGTGCGCAGGCGTGGCGCTATATTGATGGATTTTTGGCAAAGGTTATGGCGTAGGAATCACTACGGTCGATGCTGCGGTTGCTTCGCCCAGCACCCGCAGCATATCCTCAAGCCGCAAATGCACACAGCCTGTGGACGGCCCCAGATCCGGTCGCGCCAGATGCAAGAAAATAGCGCTGCCCTTTCCCAGCACGACGGGATCATCGTTATAGCCCAGAACCACAATCACATCATAAAGGGCGTCATCGCGCCATAGATGCTCGGCACTTGCCGGGTAAGGGTGTTGCACGAATTTGTTATAATTGGGGTCATTGGGCGCATCGCACCAGCCATCTTGCGGACAGAGCGCACGAACCGGCAGGATAGTTTCCGGCTTTTTGACACGGTCGGCCCGATAAAAAACTTCGCGCATAAGCCAGCGTCCTGCAGGCGTTGCCCCGTCGCCCTCTTTTTTGGCGTTGGGAGCAATTACACCGCCACGCCCAATGGCGCAGGGAAATTCTGTATCACCCCACAAAGCCGAATGGCTGTTTTTAACGATTAAATCCATAGTCGTGCCGTCTTTTGAATTTTCCTGCCGCATGCTATCACAGCCCTGCAAAAGCGGGAGAGCAAAGTTGACTGACGCAACCAATACCCTGTTAAAATTGATCCACGACACTAAGGCTGTATCGATCTGGAACCACAAAACTGGCCCGGTCTTCTGGTATGCCGCCAGTGTTCCCGGCCCCTTTTATGTGAATACGGAACTGGTTATCGGCCCCGCTTTGGCCGCCGAACTTCTGGAAAAAATTACCGCGATTATTGCAGCGACAAAGGATAACGCCGCGCGTGCCGAACAGCTGAATAAGCTTATTCTCGGCGCCTACCAAATGAGCCCGCAATATCAGCAAGTCATTAGCGCGATGAAGCTTGCGGCAGAGCGTGAATTTCCGGCGGGTAGTTTTAATGTTATCTCCGGCGGCGAGCGCCGCGACTGGCTGTTTTCAATCCCGCTGGCGCAAGAACTCGGCGTGCGCCATGTTTTCCTGTTCAAAAACCAGACAGCTTATTGCAAAGAATCTTTCAAGGAAAATGAACGCGCGTTACATGTGGCCGACCTGATCAACAATGCCGCCAGTTATTTTGATCTATGGTTCCCGATTTTGGTGAAAGCAAAACTGGATTATATCGGCACTCTCTGCATCAACAGCCGCGGTAGTAATGGCCTTAACCGGCTCAAGGATCATGGCAAGAAAACTGTGACACTGAACAGCGTTGATCTGTCTTTCTTCGATAAATCACTGGCCAGCGGCCTGATAGACCGCGATACGCGTGATGAAATCGCGGCATATTTCACCTCAAATATTGACTGGGCCAAACGCTATCTGATGCATGACGTCAAACTGTTCGACGCGCAAAATCTGGATGCGAAATCGTTCGAGCGGCTGGCGTCGTTCTTTACGAATGATCCGTGGCATTTGGGCGAAAACCATGTCGCCTTTTTCGATGCTATGAAAGTGGAAATCGCCAAGCGCCGGAATGCTTGATTAAACCCGCTTGCCTTTGACAGGATCAACACCGCGCGACACATCCATACGCGCTGCCTGCCGGTCGATATAGCTGTTAATCATACCGACTTTGTTTTCACGGATCAGTGATCGAACCGGGTCGCCATTATTATTTTCTTCGGTAAAGATGTACCGCAGATAAGGGCCGGATGAACTTAAGGTTTGATGCCATGCCGCCGTCAAACCTTGTGCCAGCATGTAGTTAGCCGCATGGCCGATGCTCTGCTCAGCCAGATGCATTAAACCCATGAAGCTTTCTTCGACGGAACCCGCATGGATGGTAGTGATAACCAAATGGCCCGTGGTGGCGGCGCGCAAAATTTGCTCTGCCGCGCGCGGCGAACGCACTTCGCCAACCAAGATGAAACGTGGCGTCCAGCGCAAGGCGCGTTTCAACGGTGTGGCCCAGTCTTCATCTTTTTCGACCTGCACCTGATAGCAATAGCCGTAATCGCCAACGGGACCGTCGAGCATATATTCAACGGGATCTTCAATCGTCAGCGCGACACCGCCGAAGCGTTTAAGATAATCCGCAAGCAGCGCGAATGATGTTGTAGTTTTACCGTGACCTGTAGGTCCCGAAATTAAAATCAAGCCGTCGCGTTGCCCTAAGCGGCGTAAATGCTCGCAAATATGCGAGGCAAAAGAGAGTTCTTCCAGGCTTGGAACACGCGAACTGATGCGGCGCAAAATCACCCATTGCTGGCCATTTGCTAGTCTTTGATAAGATTGACGAAAACGGATCCCATCATATTGATATGAGGAATCCGGGTTTTCCAGATTTTGCAAAAGCTCTTTGGCAATGATACCGCTTTCGGTGCGAAACTGATCCGGCAGGATACGGCTCCAGTTATTTGTATAATCGCGGCCCGGCGAGCGGTAACGGGCCTGACCCAAGCCACCAGAATCAAGCCGCACATACAAATCCATGAAAGGCAGATCCCGCAGCCGGGTTGGAGCCTCTTTAAATTCCTTGGAAGTTTCTTTACTGGGGAGATTCATTTTTTATTTCTTGGTGGGCGGCGTTGCTGTTGCGGGCTTAAAGGCGACCGGCGCAGGAGCAAAAGTGGTTGCTCCTTTAGCCAGCGCCTGCGCTTCGGGACTATTGGCCAGACGCGCGGCGATGCGGTCGATATAAGTCGACATCATGCCGATTTTTTTCTCACGGATCAGTGAGCGGATCGGATCACCGGGAGAATCCGCTTCGGTATAGAGATATTTAATGGCAGGCCCCGTTTCTTTCATTGTCTGATAAACAAGACCGGTCAAACCTGCAGCCAGAATATTTTCGACACCAGGACCCATGGCCTGCTCAGCTAAAAAGATCAAGCCCATTAAGGCTTCTTCGGGTGCGCCTGCATGCACCGTTGTGATAACCAAATGGCCCGTTGTGGCGGCGCGCAGAACCTGTTCCGCTGCTTTGGGCGTACGAATTTCGCCGACATAGATATAGCGCGGCGCCCAACGCAGGGCGCGTTTTAGGCAAATCGCCCATTCTTCTTCCTGACGCACTTCTACCTGGAAACAGTGGCCGCCGTCGCCGTGACGGCCTTTGAGCATGAATTCAACGGGATCTTCAATGGTAACAGCGGCACCACCGTAGGTTCGCAGGAAATAAGCAAGCAAGGCGACAGCGGTCGTGGTCTTACCTTGACCCGTGGCACCCGAAACAAGCACCAGCCCATCGCGTTTGCCGAGATTTTTCATATGCTCGGCTAAATGCGGGGTGATGCCCAGCTTATCCAGATCGGGAATGATGGTGTTGATGCGGCGGGCGCAAACCCAGCTGCTGTTATCCGACATTCTCTGTTTGGAGAGACGGCAACGCACGCCCTCAAAATCAATAGCGCCGTCGTTGGCATCCTTCAGCTGATCATTCACAGCCGACATGAAACGGTCGACGGCCAGCTGGAATTCTTCAGGCACTAATTGATTGATCGTGCCTTTGCCGCGTTCCTTGGAACGGTAAAGCGCCTGATCCGGCCTATCCAGACGCACATACAGATCGATAAAAGGGAGATCGTTAACGGTTACCGTCATTTACAACTCCGGAGGGAATTAGACCTAAATATCCATCTTACCTAGAATCATGTTGCGCTGCGATGGACAGCCCCTATTTGGCACCATTTCCGGTTAATATCGGCTTAATTTCAATCGGGGGCTGGGGCTTGGGGTTTAGGGTTCAGATAGCGAGAAGATGTCAACATCCTAGAAAAGAACATCTTCTTTCTTGCCAATAATGACTATGTTATCAAGCCCGTCCGAACCCTAAACCCCAAGCCTCAACCCCTTATCAAATGATTCAGCCTCGTACGACTACCGGCACCCTCGAATTACTGCCGCGCGAACAAATGATCTTCCAGCATATGCTGGATACGATCCGCCGCGGCTATGAGCGTTTCGGTTTTGTGCAGATCGAAACGCCGGTGTTCGAGCTGAAAGATATTCTGTTGACCAAATCCGGCGGCGAAACCGAAAAGCAGGTTTATTACGTTCAGTCGACGGGTGGCCTGCAGCAAGGCCATGAAGCGGATCTTGCTTTGCGTTTTGATCTAACGGTACCGCTAGCACGCTATGTTGCTCAGCATGAACGCGACCTGGCGTTTCCCTTCCGTCGCTACCAGATGCAGCGCGTCTATCGCGGCGAGCGCGCACAAAAAGGCCGTTTCCGCGAATTCTACCAATGCGATATCGATGTTATCGGCAAAGATAAACTAGACCCCGCCTATGACGCCGAAATTCCTGCCATCATCGTGCAGATTTTCGAAGAATTGAAAATCGGCGACTTCACCATTCATTTCAGCAATCGCAAAATTTTACTGGGGTTGCTGGCCAGCTTCGGCATTGAAGATGCAGAAAAGCAAAAACTGATTTTGCGCGAAATCGACAAGCTGGATAAAATCGGCACCGCCAAAGTGCGCGAAGCCATTATCACCCTTGGCATGAGTGACGCGCAGGCCGGCGGCATTCTAAATCTAATCGCTCATACCGGCAGCAATGACGAAATTTTGACTGCACTGCAGGCACAAAAGGCGGATCACCCTCTGTTCCAGCAAGGGCTTTCTGAAGTCACACAAACTGTGAATGCTTTAAAGGCTCTCGGCGTGCCAGAAAAACGCACAAGACTTAATCTCGCTATCGCCAGAGGCCTCGATTACTACACCGGCACCGTTTATGAGACATTGATTGATGCACATCCGGAGTTCGGCAGCGTCTGCTCCGGCGGCCGTTATGATGACCTGGCTAGCTTTTACACCAAATCAAAATTGCCCGGCGTCGGCATTTCCATCGGCCTGACGCGGCTGTTTGATCAACTGAATACGCATAAGCTTCTTCCTTCTGTGCCGAGCCATGTGCAAATTCTGATCATGCAACTCGACCCGCAACTAAGCGCGGAATATCTGAAGCTGGCGGCAGAACTGCGCCGTGCCGGGTTCAATGTCGAAAATTACCTGGAGCCCGCCAAACTGGATAAGCAACTTAAATACGCGGATAAAGCAGGTATTCCCATCGGCATTCTGATCGGCTCGAACGAACAGGCCAAAGGCACCGTCGTTATTAAAGACCTGATGATCAAACAGCAGGTTGAAGTACCGCAAGCGGAGATGATCGCCAAACTGAAAGCAATGTTGCAACCGGGCCATGAATAAGCCGATCAACCAACAGGCGCTGGATGGCATAAAGGCGGCAAGGGAATTGCAGCAGGTCGCAGCACAATTTTCGCTGCAGATAACGCCTGCGATGAAAAAACTGATCGATCCGAATGACGGCAAAGACCCTATCGCCGCGCAATTTATCCCGACGCCGGATGAACTTTTTATCCATCCCGAAGAAATCAAAGATCCGATCAGCGATTATACCTTTAGCCCTGTAGAGGGCATCGTTCACCGCCATACTGACCGCGTTCTATTGAAGCTTTTGAATGTTTGTGCCGTGCATTGCCGTTTTTGTTTCCGGCGGGAACAAATTAATGTACCGGAAAATAACCTAAGCGATGCTGGACTTGATAAAGCGCTGGATTATATCGCGCAGCATTCTGAAATCTGGGAAGTTATTCTGACAGGCGGTGATCCGCTGGTGCTGTCTGACCGCCGCATCAAGGATATCATTAATCGCCTGAATGCCATTCCTCATATCAAGATCATCCGCATTCATACGCGCATTCCTGTCGTCAATCCTGTTCGCATCACCTCGGTTCTGATTGACGCCTTGAAAGGCCGCGCCCCAGTTTACATTCTTCTACATTGCAACCACCCACGCGAAATGACCGAACAAGCCCGTAAAGCCTGCGCCCTTCTGGTCGATGCCGGTTTACCAATGCTGTCGCAAAGTGTTTTGCTGCGCGGTGTTAATGACAACCCGGAAACGCTGTCTGAGCTGATGCGATGCTTCGTCGAAAACCGAATCAAACCGCATTATTTGCATCACGGCGACCTTGCCCGCGGTACGACCCATTTCCGTACCACGGTTGAAAGAGGCCGTAACCTTCTGCGGGGCTTGCGTTCTCTCTCCGGCCTTTGCCAGCCTACTTATTTGCTGGATATTCCCGGCGGCCATGGCAAAGTTTCGCTGGCGCCCGCCTATGCTGAAAAAACGGCAGAAGGCTGGGCCGTGGAAGACTATCAAGGCAACCACCATAATTACAGAGACGCCGTAACCGATAATGCCGAAGCGCCCGCACCTGAAGCACCAAATGAAACAAGCGAGTCATGATGTGACTCACTCATGGCTTGCCGATCCTGATGACGGGCACGAGCCGGAACTCCCCTACCGCATGCGTATCCCACGGGCTTTGTGGCTGATCCCGATTGCTATCGCACTTGGTATCATGATCGTGCTGGGCTCTATGGCCCGCGACGAAATGCGCACTTCCAAAATACAGTCCGAATGGCTCACGGCCTATGCCGGCAAGATAAGTTTCGCGCCTCAGCCTGGCCCTAACCCCGAACTGCGCTATCCTGCCAAGGGGCCTTATAACCAGCGCCTTGGTTACAGCTATATGCCGTTCTTCCTGAAATCACTGCAGGCAGACGGTTATAATGTCGCGTCGCAAATGCGCGTCTCGAAAACTTATCGCTTCTTTGAGTCTCGCGGTATCTATCCGATATATCACGCTAAAACCGTAGCCGGGCTTTCACTTTATGACCGTGACGGCAACCGCCTGTATAACGCTAGCTATCCCAATCATGTTTTTACCGATTTTCAGAGCATCCCGCCTCTGCTGGTGAACACATTGCTTTATGTTGAGAACCGCCAGTTACTGAAAGACGGACCGGTTACGCGCAACCCGGTCATTGAATGGGACCGGTTTTTCTATGCCGCCTTCGGCCAGATCGTGCATAAATTTGTTCCTGGCTTTAACGCTGGTGGCGGCAGCACACTGGCGACCCAAATCGAAAAATTCCGCTTCTCGCCCGGCGGACAAACCAATAATGGTATCGATAAATTGCGGCAGATTGCTTCGGCCAGCCTGCGCGTTTATCTGGACGGCGCCGATACAAGGCAGGCGCGCAAACAAATCGTTTTGGATTACCTGAACAGCACGCCGCTCAGCGCCCGCCCCGGTTTCGGTGAGGTCAACAGCATCGGCGACGGGCTGTGGGCATGGTTCGGCATCGACCTGTATGATGCAACAATCGCCCTTAACCTGCCGGATACCGATCCTGACTCACTTCGCGCCAAAGCCAAAGTTTACCGCTCCGCGCTTGGCCTTATTCTGGCGCAGCGCCGCCCTAGCTATTATCTGCTGATAGATCATGCTGCGCTGGACGACCTAACCGATGCGACATTGGACCGTTTAGCAAATGCGGGCGTTATCACCCCTGCCCTGCATGTGGCGGCAAAGGCTGCGACCTTCAAATTCCTGAATGAGCCGCCGCAGACGGTACAACCACCTTTCATCGAACAAAAAGCCGTCAACGCTTTCCGCAGCCATTTGCTGAGCATGCTGGGCCTCAAGAAGCTTTATGAAGTGGACCGACTTGATCTGTCGGCGCAAACCACGCTCGATCAGAACGCACAGCAGAAGACTGTCGACTTCTTAAAGAAAATGAGCGATCCGGAATTTCTGAAATCAATCGGGCTTTACGGCTTTCGCCTGCTTGACCCCGAGAACGATCCGGCCAAGATTAAATGGAGCGTCGTCTTGTTCGAACGCACGCCTGACGGCAACAAAATGCGTATTCAGGCCGACAATGTCGATGAACCGTTCGACATGAACGAAGGCATGAAGCTGGATCTGGGATCAACTGCCAAACTGCGCACATTGGTGACTTATCTCGAAATAATTACCGAACTACATAAACGCTATGCGGGCCTTTCGCATGAGGACCTTCTCGACCTCGCCGATGACGCGCCGGATATTCTGACCGAATGGTCAACAACATGGCTAGCTAATCATACGGATGCCAAGCTGGATGCAATGCTGGATGCGGCCCTAGAACGCAAATATTCCGCCAGCCCTTACGAGACGTTCTTTACCGGTAGCGGTGCGCATACATTCGCCAATTTTGAAAAATCGGAAGACGGCGAGATCATGGATCTGCACGAGGCGTTTCGTAATTCAGTCAACCTCGCTTTTATTCGGCTGATGCGCGATATCGTCAATTACACAATTGCCGAAGGCGAATATACCAAAGAAGATTTGCTGGATGATCCGGATGAACCAGCGCGGCAAGGCTATCTGGAACGTTTTGCCGATCAGGAAGGCAGTGTCTTTCTCAATCGCTATATTACCGATTATATCGACCTGCAGCGTGATGCTGCGCTGGACCACATCACCATGCATGGCCATAAAGGTGCGACCGCCCGCACTATTCTATTCCGCTCCATTCGGCCGCAGGCAAATTATACTGAATATGCGGCCTATATGGCCAAGCATATGACTCAGGATATCGGTGACGCACGACTGCGCCAGCTTTATCACGATTATCCGGTGGAACGTTACAACCTGTCCGACCGCGGCTATATCGCCGGTGTCAATCCGCTGGAATTATGGCTGGTCAGCTATCTGCAAACCAATCCGCATGCGTCGCGTCGCGCCATTCTGGAAGTCAGCAAACCACTGCGCATCGAAAGCTATGCCTGGCTATTCCATCCGCATTTGAAACATGCGCAGGATACACGCATCCGTATTATTCTCGAAGAAGACGCATTCGCCAAAATCCATAAACGCTGGGCGCGGCTCGGCTATCCTTTTGACCGGCTGGTGCCGAGCCTTGCAACAGCCATCGGTAGCTCGGCAGACCGCCCCGGCGCCCTGGCGGAACTTGTCGGCATTATCCTCAATGACGGAACCAAGCTGCCAACACTGCGTTTTGACAGCCTGCAATTTGGCGAGAACACACCTTATCAAACTTTGCTGCTGCATAACAAATCGCAAGACCAGCAATTGCTCGATCCCGCTATCACCCGCGCGATGAGGGGTATCATGACGGAAGTCGTAGATAACGGCACCGCCAAACGCGTACGCGGCGTTTACAAAGATACTGCTGGGCAACCCCTTCTTGTCGGCGGTAAAACAGGCACCGGGGACCAGCGTTATGACGAATTTGGTTCAGGCGGGCGCTTGCTTTCTTCCCGCGTTGTTAACCGCACAGGCACTTTTGCATTCTTCCTTGGCGATCATTTCTTCGGCACGATCACCGCCCATGTCGCCGGCGAAGATGCTGCTGATTACAAATTCACCAGCGCTTTATCGGCGCAGATGCTGAAATCCCTATCCCCTATTTTGCAGCCGCTGATTAATGGCACACCGGCGACGGCATCCAACGGCAACGCAACGCCGCCACAACCGTGAGATAAGCATGCGCGGGAAACTTCTCACCTTCCTCTGCCTGGTCTTCCTGTCGCTGATTTCCGTTTCGACACAAGCCAAGGATGCGCAGAAATTGCTCGGTACTTTCGGTAACTGGCAAAGCTATGCCTATAAGGAAGGTGATCTGCCAGTTTGCTATATGGTCAAGACGGCAAAATTCCCCGCTTCTAAAAAATCCATATTCAAACGCGGCCCGACTTATTTGATGATTACGCACCGCCCGGCAGAAAACACAAAAGATGTCGTCAGCTACATCGCCGGATATAATTTTAAACCCGCGACCGATGTCGCCGTGACTATCGGCAAAAATTCCTTCAGCCTGTTCCCGAACAAAGATACGGCCTGGTCGCGCGATGCCAAGACCGACCATGCGCTGACAGCCGCCATTCGCAATGGCAGTTTTATGAAAGTAACCGGTATACCGGCACAGAAAAGCGCCCGTAAAATGACTGATACGCTGGACCTGAACGGCGCAGCCCTTGCGTACCAAGCCATTAATAAGGCTTGCGGTTACGAGGCCGAAACGCTGAAAAAGCCAGCAACGCAGAGAAAAAAACCCCATAAGTAAAGCAAGTTTTGACAGCAGCCCCTGTTTCCGGGCATTTAAGCGCCCATGGGCATTACCAATCACGCACAAAATTTCGCACCGCCGCTGCAGGACAGCGAGGGTAAAAGCAATCTGATCGGCCTCAGTTACGAGGAACTGGCGGAGGCTTTGGCCGCGCTCGGGCTGGAAAAATTCCGCACCAAGCAGGTCTGGTCGTGGATTTACCATCACGGCGTAACTGACTTCGCCCAGATGCTGACGCTCGCTAAACCCGTGCGTGACAAGCTGGCGGAGAATTTCACGCTGGCACGCCCCGTCATTGCACAGGACCAGAAATCCGAGGATGGTACCCGCAAATGGCTGGTTAAAATGCTGGACGGTCAGGAAGTGGAATGCGTCCATATCCCGGAAAGCGACCGCGGCGCCCTATGCGTTTCAAGCCAGGTCGGATGCACGCTGACCTGCCGTTTCTGCCATACCGGCACGCAACGCCTTGTGCGTAATCTGGAAGCATCTGAAATCGTGATGCAGATTATGCTGGCACGCGACGCCTTGAAAGAATGGCCTTCTGGCAAGGAAGACCGGCTCCTGTCCAACATTGTCATGATGGGCATGGGCGAGCCGCTGTATAACTTTGAGAATGTCGCCAAGGCCCTGCGCATCGTCATGCACGGCGAGGGCATTGCCATCAGCAAACGCAAGATTACGCTCTCTACTTCCGGCGTTGTACCGATGATCAAACGCTGCGGCGAGGAACTGGATGTCGGCCTCGCGATCAGCCTGCATGCCGTGACGGATGAGCTGCGCGACCAGATCGTGCCGATCAACCGTAAATACCCGATCAAGGAATTGCTGCAGGCCTGCCGCGATTATCCCGGCGTTAGCAATTCGCGCCGCATCACTTTTGAATATGTCATGCTGAAAGGCATCAATGACAGCCCCGTCGATGCCAAGCATCTGGTGCGCCTGCTGCGTGGCATTCCTGCCAAGATCAACCTTATCCCCTTCAATGCCTGGCCGGGTTCGCCTTTCGAATGTTCCGACTGGGGCACGATCGAAAAATTCGGCGATATCCTGAATGCCGAAGGCTATGCCAGCCCCATCCGCACCCCGCGCGGGCGCGATATCATGGCCGCCTGCGGTCAGCTGAAATCCGCCAGCATCCGACTCTCTGCCGCCGAACGCGCCTCCATCGACGCCATTATTAAGGAGAAAGAACAGGCGCAAAATCTTATTTAATCAAGTGTTTACTAATGAAAGTAATGTTTTGCTTCGATTTGTTGCTGAAATATTGTATAAAGCGCCCACGAATTAATATTCATAATCATTAGAATTTAAGGTTAAAAATGCCGTCTGGTGCGACAACAATTATTAGCCGATCAAGAAGCGGTAAGGGCAGCAATCCCCTTTCCGATATTTTGTTATTTGTTAAAACTCTGTTTGAAACTGATATGCCGGTTGGAGGTAAACTTCGCACCCGCACTCCTAACGCTTTTATAGACCGGGCTCGACGTTTTATTCCTCAACAACCCCCTACATTGCCATCTGAATCCCTCTTTTCGAAATATGACACAGGTGTTTTTACTAATTTTCATCGCGCTATAGATATTACAATACAAGATGCTAGAGAACTCCGTGAAGACATATTATGGGCATTAGGAGTTCATAAACTTAAAACACAAGGTGTTCCTACTTCTCCTTCAACCAAGAATTTACTGCCTGCTTTAGGTTCTGCCGCAGGCGGTACAGTTACTGCCGGATTTATTATAGCCGCATCATTGATGCTTGGACACCCAACTGCTGCGCCAACAACGGTACCTGCGCCTGCACATCAGAATGTCGCAGTCTCAGCTACCCAGTTATCAACGGCAAGTGTCGATATCAATCAGCAGGCAAAAGCTGAATTAACAAAATTCCAAGCTTCGGAAACCTACGCACACTCTTCTGAAAAAGTGCAACACATAGTAGATCGGGCGCTTTCGACAGGCAGCGCGCATTTGACAGCCGCTGCCTTCCAAAGTGCAGCACGTCAGATTGGCAATGAACGCGGCGCACAGGAAGCGCATAAATTTTTGACTGTAGCAGCACAGTTTGACCAGGCTCACTTTCAGCAAGTCGGCAAAAACGTTTTTAAAATGACCGTTCGTGATCTGAATGACTGGAAGTCACCAACGGTATTGAGCCGCCCTGCGAGCTATACCCTCGCTCTCCAATAAGCTCTTTATCGCTTGCGAATCATCTATATTCCGCTTGCCTTTTTTACGACGCAGCATAATGTCGCGGCGATAATAGAGTGTAACAACATTCCTCATAAAGGCATGTATCGTGGATAGTATTTCGGAAGAGTTTCTTTTGGCCTATGCAGGTAAAGCAATTCTGAAAGGCCAGAAATATGGCAACAAATCGGTAGCTTGTTGTTCCGATCCACTGGCGCTGGCTCAAAAATTTCAGTTTTTCTATCAAAATTTCTACCAAGCTTCAGGTCATCATAACCCCCAGAGAATTAAAGAAATTGGGGAGCGACCAAAAAGGGAAAGCTCCAGCAAAAACGTTTTAACTTTTGAGGAACGCCTCTCAAACTTTAGCATAATTGTTGAAGCTTATGCGGCCATGGTCGTTATTGCCCCTGTACTATGGTTAAGTCCAAAGCGGGCTGATGTACTTGCATTTCTCCAAATTCCAGTTCTGGAATTGCTTCACGATAAGGGTTCAAGAAAACACCCAAAACCACTTGTTGCCGAGTCCGCTTTTCGCAGATGCGCTAACAAAGAATTGCATCCGATTTTCTCCCTATGGATTTCTGCAATTTTAAAACCGACCGAGGCGGGCGAAATCGCCTCCGATTCTACTCAAGAAAGAACGGAAAGGGTGCTCGTTGGATTGGCTGCCGCAATATTTGGCGACAATGCATCAGCATCAAATCCCACCTTAGCTTTAACTGAACCTATTGCTCCGGGGGAAGCCGGTGGGGGGCAGTTTGCCGGCTTGCGCACGGTTACCCGCCCAGCCCCGCAAGTCGGTCTCGACGCGTTCACGGTCGCCAGACTTCCATGACAGGCCTTCCTTGCGGGTGAAGGTTTTGATATCCGACAATTCGCCGCCGCTGTATTTCTGGAGGATCACGCCGCGACCGCGCGCCATTTCGGGAATCTCTTCCAGCTTGAAGATCAGCAGCTTGCGATTGGTGCCAACGACGGCGATATGGTCACCTGTAACCGGCGCGAAGGCGGCAGCCTTGCCTTTTTCATCCAGATTGAGGATTTGCTTGCCGTTCTTGGTCTGCGCCAGAACATCCTCCGCCTTCACAATGAAGCCACGCCCGTCATTGGAAGCCACGACGAATTTTTGCTCCGGCTGATATTTGGTGAGGCCCAGAATTTCTGCTTCCGCAGGAAGGTCCAGCATAATACGCACCGGCTCGCCAAAGCCGCGCGCGCCCGGCAGCTTGTCGCCGCCCAATGTGTAGAAACGCCCGTTGCTGGCAAAGAGCAGGATTTTATCGGTAGTTTCGGCGTTGAGAACAAAGCGTTCTTCGTCACCTTCTTTATATTTCACGCCTGCGCGCGCTGCCGCATCCGTTTCGATATGGCCGCGCATCGCCCTTACCCACCCCTTGGCAGAGCATACGACGGTGATATTTTCGCGCTCAATCGTCGCTTCTACCGGCACATCCAGCAAGGCCGGTACATCGCCGATTTCGGTGCGGCGCGCGCCTAACTTGGTGTTTTTGCCAAAACGTTTTTTAAGCTCGGCGATTTCGGCGTCAATATGGGTCCAGCGCGCTTCCTCGGACTTCAGCAGTTTCTTCAGTTCCGCCTGCTTGCCGCTGAGTTCTTTCTGCTCGCCCTTGATCTGCATTTCTTCCAGCTTGCGCAAAGACCGCAAGCGCATATTCAAAATCGCTTCCGCCTGAATATCGGTCAGCTTGAAGACCTTCATCAAAACGGGCTTCGGTTCATCCTCGGTACGGATGATCTTGATGACCTTATCCAGATCAAGGTAAGCGATCAGGTAACCGGCCAGAATTTCCAACCGATGTTCGATCTGCGCCAGTTGATACGTCGAACGGCGAACCAATACGTCCTGCCGGTGATCAAGGTAGGCGCGAAGCGCGCCGCGCAAATCCATTACCTGTGGGATGCAATCTTTATCCAGCAGATTGAGGTTCAGCGGAATGCGCGTTTCCAGATCAGTCTGGCGGAACAGCGATTCCATCAGAATAGCGGGGTCGATTGTCCGAGATTTCGGTGTCAGGACAAGACGAACATCGTCAGCGGATTCGTCGTTCACATCGCCCAGCAAAGGCAATTTGCGGTTTTGCAGCAGCTCGGCAATTTTCTCGATCAGACGCGACTTCTGTACCTGATACGGCATTTCGGTGACGATGATTTGCCATGTGCCCTGCTTTAATTCTTCTTTTTCCCACTTGGCGCGCAGGCGGAACGCGCCCCTGCCGGTTTTGTAGGCTTCGATAATTTGTTCGCGGCCTTCAACCAGAACGCCGCCAGTCGGGAAATCAGGGCCCGGCACGAGACTGACCAGTTTTTCGATCCCAGCATTAGGATATTGAATGAGGTGCCGCAACGCATCGCACAGTTCCGCCACATTATGCGGCGGGATGCTGGTTGCCATACCGACCGCAATACCGTTGGAACCGTTGGCCAGCAAATTCGGGAACGCCGCTGGCAATACAACAGGTTCAGACCCGCTGCCGTCATAGGTGGCGCGGAAATCAACGGCGTCTTCATCAATACCTTCCAGCAATAGCCATGCGACTTCCGTCAGGCGGGCTTCGGTATAACGCATCGCGGCGGCATTATCGCCGTCGATATTGCCGAAATTTCCCTGCCCTTCGATCAATGGATAGCGCTGGGAGAAATCCTGTGCCAAACGCACGAGCGCTTCGTAAACCGAGCTATCGCCGTGAGGATGGAATTTACCGATAACGTCACCGACGACGCGGGCGGATTTCTTGGGCGGCAGATGCGGCTCCAGCTTTAATTCGCGCATCGCATACATCAAACGGCGATGCACAGGCTTCAACCCGTCGCGCGCATCCGGCAGCGAACGCGACATAATCGTGGACAGCGCATAGGACAAATACCGTTCCGACAGAGCCTCGGACAGTTTCTTGTCAACAATCTCAGCCGGTGGTTCTTCGGGAGTGCGGGTTTTGGTCGAGGTGCGTGCCATTAATCAGAATCAGGGTTTGAAGGTCAGCGAATCAATGAATCGGGCCATTATGTACCATCTGCCGACGCCCTACGAAAGCCGTAATGATTGGGCAATTATATGAATACGTCATTCCGGAAAAGGTGCTTTTTTGCTCGCAAAAATGTACCTTTATCCGGAATCCGATTTTCCTGGTAAGCATAAAGAAACCAAATCGGATTCCGGATACATTTTCTTTCGCCTGAAGAGGCGAAGATAAAATGTTCCGGAATGACATCGGTTTATACGGTATTCGTAAGGAGTGGTTATGTCAGAAAAACCAAAAACCACCTGGCTGAAAAAAGCGCTCGGCATGGCGCCGATGACAGGGTTGGCCTGCAGTATGGCAGTGGCTGCGCCTCTGTCCCCACTGCCCGATCCAGTTCTGGACACTCCTCTCATGCAAAGCAATGGATCCGCGCCCAAACCGCAAGCGGAGATTGTTTTAGCTGGTGGTTGTTTCTGGGGCGTGCAGGCTGTGTTCCAACATACCAAGGGTGTTGTGAAAGCCATTTCCGGTTATGCGGGCGGTAAAGCCGAGACCGCCCATTATGAAATGGACAACAGTGGTACGACGGGTCATGCCGAAGCTGTGCAGGTGACCTATGACCCTACGCAAATTACCTTGGGCAAAATCCTGAAGGTGTTTTTCGCAGTGGCGCATGACCCGACCGAACTCAACCGTCAGGGGCCGGATCGCGGCACGCAATATCGCTCTGCCATTTTTACAAATGCGCCAGAGCAACAAAAAGTGGCGCGGGCCTATATTGCACAACTCAATCAAGCCGGGATTTTCAGCCAACCGATTGTAACAACGATCGAACCGCTGCCCGCCTTTTACCCAGCGGAGGATTACCATCAGAACTTCGCCAAACTACATCCTGATAATCCCTACATCATAATCAACGATTTACCCAAAATAGCCGCTCTGGAGAAAACTTTCCCTGAGCTTTATGTGAGGCAGTAATTCGTTAATCGTCGCGCAGAATTGATCCTGGCATTCTTCGGGATATTTCCTGCCATCCGGTCTCGTCAAAAATCGCCTATTGAAGCAACAGCATTTCTGACAAGGAATGGTGGACCTGATCGGGATCGAACCGACGACCTCGTCATTGCGAACGACGCGCTCTCCCAGCTGAGCTACAGGCCCTTTGAGATTTACGCCCTTTCTTGCCAGAAAAAATATCGGCGTCAATCTTTACCTCAATTAGTCCGCAACCATCGCATTTTTGTTGGTTAAACCAACCCTTTCGCCGCGATGAAATTAAATATGTTTTTTCAATCCCGGCAAAAATAGTGTATATAAATAGCGGCAATTAATTACCTAATTTTTTCGATTTTATTTACAGGAAATATTATGGCGGCAAAAGATATTATAGGTGCTTTTTGTAAAGCAGCAGGTCCTGTGTGCGCTGTAGCGGCCGCCGTCGGTGCGCTTTCTCTAGGCCTCCAATTTGCTCTGCCGACAATTGGTCTCTCTAAAATTGCTTGCGAAACAATAACCGCTTTTACAACACCGATTGGCGAACATCTGGCGGGCGCCTGTTTCAAAAAAGAAGGCAAGACCATCACCGCTGCCGCCAAAAGCAACCCGAAAGACGCTGCACCTATTGTTGTTGCCGCTACAGAACCTGTCAAAACCGGCAGCGGCGTAAAGCCCCATGGCAGAACACTTTCTTTTACAGCCTGATCGCTTGCCTTGACGTGTGGGCTACCGCATAATGCGGCACCTGCTATTTTAGCCCGAGCGTCACATCATGCCCCATATATTTAATCCCACCGTTATTCGTGAATATGATATTCGCGGCGTTGTCGGAAAAACCCTGAATATTGCCGATGCCTCTGCCCTGGGCCGCGCCTTCGGCACGATGGTTGCGCGCGCGGGCGGCAACCATATTATGGTCGGCTATGACGGGCGCACCCATTCGCCGGATTTCGAAACCGCATTGGTCGAAGGTTTGCTGTCCACCGGCCTTAAAGTCGACCGCATCGGTTTGGGCCCCACGCCGATGCTTTACTTCGCTACCTTTCATTCCAATGCCAGCGCCGGGATCATGGTCACCGGCTCGCACAATCCGCCAGACCAGAACGGCTTTAAAATGCTGATGGCCAAGCACCTGCCCGGCGGCGGCCCTATTTACGGCGCCGCGATCAAGAAGCTGGCGGAGATGGCCGCCAAAGATGATTTCGTCGCAGGGCAAGGATCGTCGCGCATCATTGATGTGCGCAAAACCTATACAGCGCGATTGTTGCAGGATTATACGAGCTCCAAACCCTTAAAAGTCGTTTGGGATTGTGGTAACGGCGCGGGCGGCGACATTGTTCACCGTGTCACCGCGCAATTGCCGGGCGAGCATACGTTACTGTTCGCCGATATCGACGGGCGTTTTCCTAATCATCATCCCGATCCGACTGAAGCCAAGAATCTGGTCGATCTGCAAAAGGCGGTAGCCGAACAAAAAGCTGATCTCGGCATTGCCTTTGACGGTGACGCTGACCGTATCGGCGCTATTGACGGCAAGGGCCGTATTGTCGCTGGCGACCAGCTGCTCGCGATATTCGCGCATGAAGTTTTGCAAACCCATAAGGGTGCCGCGATTATCGCCGATGTCAAAGCTTCGCAAATTTTGTTCGACAAGGTTACGGAACTTGGCGGCAAAGCAATTATGTGGAAGACAGGCCACTCGCTGATCAAGGCCAAGATGGCGGAAACCAAATCGCCGCTGGCAGGCGAGATGAGCGGCCATGTGTTCTTCGCCGATAAATATTACGGCTATGACGATGCGATCTATGCTGCGATCCGCCTGCTGTCGATCGTAGGCTCATCAGGCAAATCCCTCGCCGAATGGCGCGATAGCCTGCCGTCTACCGTCAGCACACCAGAACTGCGCTTTCCTGTTAGTGACGAGCGCAAATTTGCCGTCATTGATGAAGTGAAAAAGCGCCTGAAAAACGCCAAGGCCGACGTCAACGATATCGACGGCGTGCGCGTGATGACGGAAGATGGCTGGTGGTTGCTGCGCGCCTCAAACACACAAGCGGTACTGGTGGCGCGCGCCGAAGCGCAAACTGAGGCCGGTCTTGCCCGCCTCAAAACGCTCCTCAGCGGCCAGCTGGAAGCAAGCGGCTTGAGCCTGCCTAGTTTTTAAGCGTTATAAGCATAATATCGCAAGGCACATCCAATTTTTCTGGCACGGCGCAGCGTACAATTTCGCGTGAGATGAGCGACTGCGGCACCCATGCTGCACCGAACCCCTCCTTGACCAACGCCAGCAAAGTTTCTACCGACGAGCTCTCACAAACTACCTGCCTATTGCAAGTAATGTGCGCAACCGATAAATGCCGTGCGATCTGTTCGCCGAAAATTGTTCCTGGCGAATGCATCAACAGCGGACCACTAAGCATTTTGTTTTTAAAAATGGTGTGCATTTTCACTTGTGGTGCTTCAACCAGCACCAATCTGTCTTCGGCAATTTTTTCATAATTTAGCTGGGTGTCTTTAATATCTCCCTTAAACCACGGCAGCAAAATCTGATCCGCGCGCTTCTGGCGCAACGCCTCCAACGATCCACCCGTTGACGATGTCAAAATAGAATGATTGAGAACGTCACACTCTTTCAGCCATTTTGGCAGGATGCCCACAGCAATAGCCGTTGTGGTATATATGCGAACTGTTTGCGGATAATGGCTTTGCGACGATTTAGCAATGCGACGCGCGTCCAGAATATCTTCCCTCATCCTCTGCGCTCGTCGCAAAAATTCTTCACCGCCCACGGTCAATTGCACAGGTCTTGTCGTGCGGTCAAACAAGGTCGTGCCGAGCCATTCTTCCAACTGTTGCACGCGGCGGCTGAAGGCAGGCTGTGTTGTGCAACGCTGCGCTGCCGCTTCCGTAAAATTCTGCGTGCGGTAAAGCGCCAGAAAATCTTCGATCCAGGTGAGTTCCATTATGCATTTATAGCATAATGTGATGAGAAAACACAATTATACAAAAAGCTTTCGAAACAATAGTCATAGATTTAAGTCATGGAACAAAACAAAGGAACTTATCATGAAAACCCTCACTGCCACTAATTTCGCCCCCTTCAATATATTCGAACCCCACTACCCGATCAAAACTGATCTGGTTTACGCACGAGTGGGTCATCCTGATAATCACTTCAAAAACCTTTATCACCCTGATGCCAATTTATTATGGGCACACAAAGACATCATACCGATTGTATTGCTGGCCTCACTTATTGGCTACCAGATGGGATGGACACTCAAACTTAATGATTGCCTGCGTCCCGTTGAGGCGCAGGAAAGAATGGCGCAATATGGTTATGACCCCAATCTGGTTTCGACACCTGGCGCCGGGGCGCACCCCAGGGGCATGGCGATTGACATCCAACCTTTATTGGGGCCGAACATTTCAGAAGAAATGGGAACGGCCTTCGATCACTTCACGGATAATTTAAACGACAACCCGGCTGCAAGAAATTATACGCGCTTCCCCGCAGAAAATTTGGCTGAGATTTTCGCTGTACGCCGAAAGCGTAATGATCTTGAAACAACCATGTGCGTAGCTGCTGATATTCTTGGTCAAAGCATTCTGCCGTTACCACAAGAATGGTGGGACTTCCGTTTTGAAGAAGGTGTAGAAAACCGCTGCGCGGCGGCTACTTATTGGGGTGACTACGCGCCTCTCCGGGAAAGCGATTTACCTTCTTACATGCACCTTGTTGGCGAACCCGGCGCCATACCCGCTAACATCGAAGAAGATCTGCGGCTTTATGCCATAGCAACAGATGAGCTAGTGCGCAGCAAAGCCGCCACAGTGGGGGTCAGGCACATGAACTGTATGGGCCGAGTTGAATGTGTTTAGACATTCAACTCAATCAGGGCCTTTCGTTAAACCACGATATCGCGCGTGGCCTGCGGCGCGGGGCTTAAGGGGCCGTCGGACTCGTGCGTCGTGCTGGGCACAGAACCGCGCTTGCTGGTTGTAACCGGGGCCAGCGGCGCAGGCGGGGTTTGATCCTCGCTGCGCACGATCTTCTCACCACGCAGCAGGCCACGGATTTCCTCGCCCGACAGGGTTTCAAATTCCAGCAACGCCTGAGCAATTTTGTGCAGATCGTCAAGCTTCGTGGTCAGGATCGAACGCGCAGTGTTCTCTCCTGTTTCGATCAGGCGGCGTACTTCGCTGTCGATCAGCTTTGCGGTTTCTTCCGACATATTCTGTTGCTGCGCGACGCTGTGGCCGAGAAACACTTCCTGTTCATTCGGGTTATAGCGCACACGACCCAGTTTGTCGGACATACCGAATTCCATCACCATGCGGCGGGCGAGGTTGGTTGCCTGCTGAATATCGCTGCTGGCACCGGTCGTGACATTTTCCTTGCCGAAAATCAGTTCCTCAGCAACGCGGCCACCAAACATCATCGCAATCTTTGATGTAAGTTCCGTCAGCGTAAGACCGTATTTATCGCGTTCCGGCAAATTCATCGTCACGCCGAGGGCGCGACCGCGTGGAATGATCGTGACTTTGTGCAGCGGGTCGGATTGCGGCACATTGAGGCCGACCAGAGCATGACCGCCTTCATGGTAGGCGGTGATCTTTTTCTCATCATCGGTCATGGCCATGGAGCGGCGTTCCGCACCCATCATGACTTTATCCTTGGCCATCTCGAACTCATGCATGCTGACGGCGGTTTTGTTCGACCGCGCAGCCAGCAAAGCCGCTTCGTTCACAAGGTTGGCAAGATCAGCACCGGAGAAACCCGGCGTGCCGCGCGCAATCACCTTGGCATCGACATTGCTGGACAAAGGCACCTTGCGCATATGGACTTTGAGGATTTTTTCGCGACCGAGAATATCCGGGTTCGGCACAACAACCTGTCGGTCAAAGCGGCCAGGACGCAGCAAGGCCGGGTCCAGCACGTCAGGGCGGTTGGTGGCTGCGATCAGGATCACGCCTTCGTTAGCTTCGAAACCGTCCATCTCGACCAGCAACTGGTTGAGCGTCTGTTCGCGTTCGTCATTACCACCGCCGAGCCCAGCGCCGCGATGACGGCCAACAGCATCAATTTCGTCGATAAAGATTATGCAAGGCGCATGTTTCTTGGCCTGTTCGAACATATCGCGTACGCGGCTGGCGCCGACGCCGACAAACATTTCGACAAAGTCAGAACCAGAGATCGTGAAGAACGGCACGCCAGCTTCACCAGCCACAGCGCGCGCGATCAATGTTTTACCAGTACCGGGAGGGCCTACCAGCAACACGCCTTTTGGGATCTTGCCGCCCAGTTTCTGGAACTTCGCCGGGTCTTTCAGGAAATCGACAACTTCCTGCAATTCCTGCTTGGCTTCTTCGACACCAGCAACATCATCAAACACGACCTTGCCGGATTTTTCGGTCAGCATCTTGGCCTTGCTGCGGCCAAAACCCATGGCGCGGCCACTGCCCGATTGCATCTGACGCAGGAAAATAAAAATCCAGACGCCCATCAACAGGATCGGCAGGAAGTTGACGATATAGCTCCAGATCGAAGGCGCGTTGCTGTCATCCGGTTGCGCTACGACCTTGACGTTCTTGGCCAGCAACTTGTCGGTGATGGCGCTGTCGTCCGGCAGGTAAGTCGAGAAATTCGTGCCGCCTTCGGTCAGATGACCGCTGACGATATGGCCCTTGATAGCGACGTCGGCAACCTTGCCTTCATCGACCCGCGCCATGAATTCGCTGAACGGCATCATGGTCTGTTGCGGCAGGTTGGCTGTTCCCTGGAACATGTTGAACAACAGCACCAGCAAAACGCCGATGACAACCAGTAGGACGATATTTTTATATGTGCTGTTCAAGTGACGCGCCTTTCAATTTCATAAGAAGCAGGCCATGCGCTTGTGGCCATTTTGTGGCTAATACCGCAGTGCGATATTGTCGGTGATCTGCCTAAACATATAGTAAAGAATACGCCAGATTCAATCCATGTATAAATATAAGCAGATTCATATGGTTAAGAGTTGTTTTGCTTAAGTTTTTACCGCGGCAACCGCAAGCATTAGTGCGTCATTGACCGGGTTATCTGCCGAGTGTTACGAATATTGTCTGCAAAAGTAATTTTAAAAGGAATATTTTATGGCTGATATAGATCCACTTATTATGGCGCATTATAGGGGCATGTTGTGGCAGATCAAGCAAGAAGCTTATAGAGCACTTGGGTTGCCCATGGACACAAACGAGGATTACGCCAAGCGCATAGAATGGGCAACAGAATTACAAGCCCGCGCCGAAGCTCTCGATGTGGACGGTTTTCTGTCAACAAAACAGGGTACGGATAAATTCGTAGAAATTTTTGACAATGCGGTCACGCACATGAAGGGTGGCAAAGCTCAGCTTCTACAGGATAAGAAAAAACCCTCTCTTTTGCTGGATATGACAGTCGCACAAAGAGAACTTAAACGTCCTGTCTGGCGCTACAAACACAGCGGCGCCAAACCCGCATGGCTGAAAGCCTTAACGGTAACCCAGAGAAAACCAAGCGAACGGCGCGGCAGTTCCGGCGAAATGCGCGCCGCTACAACCGTGATCGCCGTGGGCATGCTTCGCGATTTAGTTCACGGATAAAATCCGTTACACCCGCATCGGCATCAGGACATAGAGCGCGCTGGCGTCGGCGACATCCTGAATGATGGCGGGAGCCGTGGCATCGGCGAGGTTAAAGCGCGCGCCTTCGCCTTCGATCTGCTGCATGATATCCAGCAGGTAACGCGCGTTGAAACCGATATCCAGCAACGCGCCGTCATATTTGACTTCCAGCTCTTCCGTCGCACTTCCGGCTTCCGGTGAGTTTGCGCTCAGCACCAGATGGCTCGGCGTCACGCTGAGTTTTACAGCGCGTGATTTTTCGGAAGAGATTGTGGCAACGCGGTCAGCAGCGGCGGCGAACACACGGGCGTCCACTTCCATCACCTTGTCATTGCCGCTCGGGATAACACGCTCATAATCCGGGAAAGTGCCATCGATGAGTTTGGATGTGATGACAACGCCGTCAAACGTAAAGCGAACCTTGGCTTCGCTTAAGGCGATTTCGATTTCGCCGGGGCTTTCTTCGATCAACTTACGCACTTCACCAACTGTCTTGCGCGGCAAAATAATACCGGGGATGCCTTTAGCGCCGCCGGGGGCAGGCATTTCAACCCGGGCCAAACGGTGGCCGTCGGTTGCTACGGCGCGCAACACTTCAACATTTTTGTTCTTCGCCGTATGCAGGTAAATACCGTTGAGGTAATAGCGCGTTTCTTCCGTCGACATCGCAAAACGGGTGCGGTCGATTAAGGCGCGAAGATCTGATGCCGAGAGATTGAACTTATGTTTCAGGTCCCCTTCCGGCATTTTCGGAAAATCTTCAACCGGCAGGCAGCCCAGTTTGAAATGCGAACGGCCTGAGGACAAAGTCAGCTGATTGCTATTCGCGGCAGACAGCTCAACCTGCGCGCCTTCCGGCAATTTGCGCACGATTTCATAGAGGGTATGGGCGGGCGCGGTGATCGCGCCGGGCTTTGCCACCTGCCCCGGTACCGTCTCGTTAATTTCGATTTCCATATCGGTCGCGGCAAAAGAAACATCGCTGTTGGCAGCGCGGATCAGGACGTTGGCGAGGATAGGAATAGTGTTGCGGCGTTCAACCACGCTTTGCACATGGCCAAGGCTTTTCAGGAGTGCGGCGCGTTCAAGCGTAAATTTCATGGTCAACAGGCCTCAGAGAAGCGATAAGAATCGGGCGCTTTCAATGAGATAGCAGAGAATCTGGGAGATGGCTAGGGGTCGTGAGATTTCTATGCTGGCTTCAACGTTAATTCAATCGAAAGCCGCTTCGGATCAACCCGGTGAATAGACTTGATCAAATTAAGGTCAGTAGAACAGACAACTTGGGAATTACCCGCTTGTTTAAAGCTGCACTTAAGAACAGTTGCAGCACGCTCAATCGACGGCAGGCACGCATCGAAATCGTCTCTTTCAGCAGAAGCATAAAGCTCACGGAGCGACTGCTTGCCCGATATTAATAAATGCTGGGCTAGGAAGTAGAAATCTTCTGATGAAAGCGTAGCAGGCTTTAGATCTCTAATATCGCTGAAGGAAGAAACAGCTATTGGATCTTGATTGGAAAGAATAGCGCTTACGTTCTGTCCATTCTCTATAATTTCAGGACGAAAATTTCCTTTACATATAAAGATATCTTCGTTCAAATTGCCCGTTTGGTATTCACGGGGAGCATAATTAGCCTTGGTTATATACCATCCAAATGCTTTGCCTTCTAAATCAGCAGCGGTAGCTGATAAAAATTCTTGAATAAACGGATTTATGTCTTTGATAATGGGGGATATATCCCGTCCCTTCCCATCGGTATTCCCTTGAAGAGTAAAATCTTTAGAGACGATATCACGCACGCTTTTCAAGCGCGAGCTTAGGCAATCCACCCCATTGGCCGAAAGAAAATTCCCTATATTGTCAAAATCAACACTAGCTGATAACGACCCAAAACGAGGCTTGAGGCCTAAAAAGGCTTCAGCGGTCCCGACAGCCTTGGCTGTGCGCAGATCTCTAAAAAAATCCTGAAAAACACTCATAAAAACACCCTGCGAAAATATTCTAATTATAGGCCTGTATCACACAAGTGCTTTAGCAGCGTCAATTACTTTCATGGCCGTGATCCCGAAATGCTCATAGAGTTTTTCGGCTGGGGCGGAGGCGCCGAAGCCGGTCATGCCAATGAAAATACCGTTATCGCCCAGATACTTATCCCAGCCCTGACGGATGCCTGCCTCAATCGCAATGCGCGGCGCTGTGCCGAGGACAGAGGCGCGGTATTCAGCCGTTTGCTCGTCAAACAATAGCCAGCAAGGCATAGAGATAACAGCAGCATTGATGCCTGCTTTCTGCAACTGCTGACGCGCATCGAGGGCGATGCTGACTTCGGAGCCGGTTGCCATAATCGTCACCTGACGCGGACCTTCGGCTTCAGCCAATATGTAACCACCGTGCGCCGACAGATTATCGGTATTGGTGCCGCGCACTGTCGGTAAGCCCTGGCGACTGAGCGCCAGCAGGCTCGGACGGTTTTTATTCTTCAGCGCCAGCTCCCAGCACTCCGCCGTTTCAATGCCGTCGCAGGGGCGGAAGGTCAGCAGGTTCGGGATCGCGCGCAATGATGCCAGATGTTCCACCGGTTGATGCGTGGGGCCATCTTCACCAAGGCCGATACTGTCATGCGTCATGATGAAGATGACGCGCTGATGCATCAAGGCGGCGAGGCGAATGCTGGGGCGGCAGTAATCCGCAAATTGCATAAAGGTGCCGCCGTAGGGAATAAGCCCGCCATGTAGGGCCATGCCGTTCATCGCTGCGGCCATCGCATGTTCGCGCACGCCGAAATGAATATATTGCCCGCCGTAATTATCCGGTGTGACCGGACCGAAATTTTTCACTTGGGTATTATTGCTTGGCGTCAGGTCGGCAGAACCGCCGATCAATTCGGGCATCACTGGAAGCAAGGCTTCCAGCACCGCACCGGAAGACTGGCGTGTCGCATGTTTTGGTTTTTCCGCAGCAACTTTTTGCTTTAATTTTGTAATCGCATCTTCGACGGTGGGCGCAAGCTCACCCTTCATCACACGGTCAAACTCGCCGCGACTGGCGGATGCCGCGTAACGTTTTTGCCAGGCCGCGCTTTCCAATTTGCCGCGCGAACCGGTCTTGCGCCATGACTGCAAAATATTTTCCGGCACGACGAAAGCTTCATGCGGCCAGGCCAGATGTTCACGCGCGGCCTTGATTTCATCGGCACCGAGCGGCGCGCCGTGCGAATGATGTGTGCCCTGTTTCTTGGGCGAGCCGTAACCGATGATTGTGTTACAGGCGATGAGTGAGGGCTTATCCGTAACCTTTAGCGCTTCTTCCGTTGCAGCCTTAATGGCGGCGGGATCATGCCCGCTAATCGCCTGCACATGCCAGCCATAAGCACGGAACCGCGCCTGCACATCTTCGGTGAAAGAGAGTTCCGTTGAGCCATCGATGGAGATTTTATTATCGTCATAATAAACAATCAGGCGGCCGAGTTTTAAATGCCCCGCAAGCGAGCAGGCTTCGTGACTGATGCCTTCCATCAAATCGCCGTCGGAAGCGATGACGTAGGTATAATGATCGACAAGATCGCTCCCAAAACGCGCATTGAGGATACGTTCCGCCAGCGCAAAACCAACGGAGTTCGAAATCCCCTGCCCCAGCGGGCCAGTGGTGGTTTCAATCGCCATATCGACGTCATGTTCGGGATGACCGGGCGTTAGGCTCCCCAACTGACGGAATTTCTTTAACTCCTCCAGCGTTACTTTTTTATAGCCCGACAAATATCCCAGCGCGTAAAGTAGCATGGAGCCGTGCCCGGCAGACAAAATGAAACGATCGCGATCTGGCCATGCGGGATTTTCCGGATCGAAGCGCAGGAACTGCGACCACAAAACCGTAGCGACATCAGCCATGCCCATAGGCATGCCGGGGTGGCCGGACTTGGCTTGCTCCACTGCATCCATCGCCAGTGCGCGAATGGCATTGGCCATATCCTTGTGCGCAGGGTCAATGGCAGACAAAGTTGCAGTAGGTGATACGGCAGCGGTTGCGGTGGCAGCAGGCGACATTTCATATCCTGATTGGGATTGGCTTAAATATGCAGGCAAAATGCCGAATTTACTGCCCTGGCGCAACTGATTAGTTAGGGTGTCACAAAAGGAAAAGGCCATTGATTTCTGCGCCTAAAATCAACTCTTATAACCATGTGATCAATTTCACCTGTGTAGCCAAACACCCTTGTTTCCGATTTTAGTGGGGATCCTTTAAGCAATACTTTTCTTAAATCACCTAAAGTGTTAAGACTTTCAACAAGACTGCTGTAAGCTACGATGTCTCTATTATATTGAGTAAGAGTATCAGCTAACAACCTTATTTTTTCTAAATCACCGCCGCCAGTTAATGCGGCACTGGCATCAGTCATGAGCGGATCTGAAGATAGGTGATCAAAAAAGCCACCGGTGCTACCTGAATTATCGGATCCTTTGCTTCCCATTATAACCTCCAAATATTAGCTAAAAAAATAATAGAGCCATTCTATCATGCAGTTAATCCCTGTAAACCGGTAAAGCAAATTTGTTAAACCACGACTCATCAATTGACGCCAGCAAAAGGGAGGCATAGTCTTGGAATATAAACAGATTCGGGAGGATACTCATGCAACGCCTGAAGCAAAAGCTTGAAGAGCTGGATGAACTCCTTTTTGCGCTCGAAGATAAAGTCGGTATCGACAGCAGCCATCGCCGCGAAGCCTCGAAAAAATACAATGATCTTCTCAAGCAGTTACGCGCCCGCGAAGCCGGTGTTATGGCCGTCGCGCAGAAGGTAGCCTCACGGCTCGACCAAAGCATTGAACATGTCGAAAACATCTTGAGGCACTAAACATGTCAAAACTCGCCATCAAACTTTATGGCCGCGATTACAGCATCAATTGCAGCCCCGGTGAAGAAGAACGGCTAAAGCAGCTGGTTCAGTTCGTCGAAGAAAAAATGCAGGTTGTGGCCGACAAAGTCGGCAATACGACCGAGCCCCGGCTTCTTATGCTAACCTGCCTGCATCTGGCCGATCAGTTGTTCGATCTGCACCAGAATACCAGCCAGAAACTGACCGATGACGAGGACTTACTGGTTGCGGCAGTTGAACATTTACGCCAGCGCGTAGCTGATATTACAGCGCAAATCGGTAATGCTTAACGCTAAAGAAGCTGTATGCTTTTTGCCATGAAAGCAAAACAAAGCCTTCCTTTTAGAGCCACCAAAGCTTAAAGTACCTCTTGGAAGGTTTCTGCGTGGTGCGATAGGCATCAAATCCCCAGGGCCGATAATTAGAACTCCTAGGGAGCTGTCCCTGACCAGACCGTGGTTTGGTTATATGGCGCCCACCTGCTTATGCAGGCCATGGAGGATAGTATAGCCACCGGCCAATGTGGGGCCTTCCGCTTTCTTGGCTTTAGAACGAACCCTCCCGTGACTTATCCCCCCATCCATCTGCGGCAACAAAAACAGGAATTGCGCCGCTTGCTGGATGCACGCCGCAGGGAAGCAGCTGCGCAAAACCCACAGGCAGGTTTGATGCTGCGCGATGCTATTTTAAAAAACGTTGCTTTTCCTGCCGGTTGCACTGTCGCCGTCTACCATGCGCGTGGAACGGAAATCGACCCCATGCCGCTGGCTGACGCTTTGCGGAATCAAGGCTGTCCTATCGCTCTGCCCGTTATCATCGGCAAAAAAAAGCCATTGTTGTTTCGCACCTATTATCCGGGGGATGCGCTTGAACTGGGTCTATTTGGTATTCATGAGCCTCTGCCGGAAGCGGCGACTACCGATCCCGATATCATCTTTGTGCCGCTTTTGGGCTTTGATAATCACAAAAACCGATTGGGCTATGGCGGCGGTTATTATGACCGCACCCTGACGCAACTGCGGCAGCGCAAAGCAATAATCGCTATCGGTATTGCCTACAGCCAGCAGGAAGTAGCTGAAATTCCAGCCGGTTTGCATGATGCACCGCTTGACAAAGTGGCCACAGAACTTCAGGTTTTCTAGTCATTACCTTAAAGCCGCCATAGTTCAGTCCCAATTCTATGACACTCTAACAATGCAGAGGCGATGAACCGCCTGTCCTGAGCCGGAGATATGGATGCCCTTTTCCTTCCCAAGCGCCCCACGGAACACCAGTTTTCTTATTGCCCTGACTTGCATCCTTGCCTTTGGCGCTGGTGCCTATGCACAACAGCCAGGTGGCAAGGAAGCGCCGCTCCAGCATATGGGGCACAACGCCGACGAGCCGCATGATAGCGCGCAATCACCCACTCCACCGACGGAAGATGAAATCGGCGCGCACAATATGGCGCGGCAGGAAGTCCGCGAGGAGATGCAAAAAATTCGCGACGAGCATGAAAATCTCGAAGCGCAACATGATCAGCTTAAAACACAGTGTATGAATTCCAAAGGTCAGGACCGTACTGACTGCCAACAGAAATGGCAGACATTGCGTGAACAGCGTGAAGCCTTACACGGACGCATTATGGCTCTTCGGGAGAAAATGGATGCTGCACGTGCCGAGCATCGCAGCCCCGGCAATCCTGATCGCCGCGATGAACATCATGCAATGAACCGCCCGAACGCAGCACCTGCGATGCAAGACGCGCATCCGGCAGGTAGCCCACCATCGCAATTACCGCCGAACGACGGGCGTTAGATTTCTGCATTATAGCGAAGCAACTAACAGTAATAAAAACTGTTGAGACTCAAAATATAATTTTACTGATCGACCTGTCGCAACAGATCGCGGATGCGCGCCGCTAGCGCCAAAACCGCATCGACGGCGTGGCCGGAAGGCTCATAAGCCTGATGCTCGAGCAAGGCGATCGTTCGCATCTCGGTCAGATGCAGCCGCATCTCAAACCCCATCCAGCGCAGCTTCATTTCTTTTTGCATGAAAGAAGATAAGTCCGCGAGCAACGTATCCATCTCGCCCGACAGATCGTCACATAGTTCGATAATGCCGACGAACAGATTGAGCCGCTCGTCCTCCATCGGTACATCGTAGCGCGGCGCGGATGAAACGGGCAGTTGCGGTATAGCGCCGCCAACCGGCGACAGGCTGTGGCATAGGTCGCGAATACGGTCGAGTGTGTCAAAGACCTGCGCCACCGGCCAACGGTAAGTCAGCCAGTCATTGCCTTGGTAAACCTCGAGTGCTTTTTCGCCCATAACGCTGTTTTCCCAGTAATTGCGACGAAATCCAAGCTCTTTTTAATAGAGACTTTATATGGATTAAGCCAAACTTCCCGCGCCGTCCCAACCTGTTTTTCAGGAGATCCCATGACTTTCAGCCTTATGCCCCTCCCCTTTGCCAAAGATGCCTTGGCCCCGCATATGTCGGAACAGACGCTCGATTTCCATCATGGTAAGCATCACAAAACCTATGTCGATACGCTGAACAAGCTGATCGAGGGGACGCCTTACGAAAAAGCCGGGCTCGAGAATATCATCAAGGAAAGCCATAAAAATCAGGATCAGACCAAAATCTTTAACAATGCGGGACAGGTCTGGAACCATAATTTCTTCTGGAACTGCCTGTCACCTAAAGGCGGTAAACCCGACAGCACGGTTGTGCAGCAAATAGACAAGGCTTTTGGTAATCTGAGTGACTTCAAGACCGAATTTAAAAAAGCGGCGACTGAGCAATTCGGTTCCGGCTGGGCCTGGCTGGTGCTGGACGAACAGGGCAAGTTGAAAATCACTAAAACCGGCAACGCAGAAAACCCGCTGGTGCAAGGCCAGAAAGCGCTGCTGACCTGCGATGTGTGGGAGCATGCCTATTACCTTGATTACCAGAACCGCCGCGCCGATATGGTGCAAGTGTTCCTCGATAACCTTATCAACTGGGAATTCGTCGCCCAGAATATGGATCAGACGCAGGCGCGAAGCGCGGCTTGAGCTTTTATAAAAGCAGGCTAAGATAACCTCGTCACGCAACAAAGCGTGACACGTCGCTTGGACGGTTCCAGGCGCTGACGTTGAGGTTATTATGTCGGAATTCCCAGACTTGCCGCGTGAATTTTCACGCGTGACACGCCTTCCCCCCTATGTTTTCAATATCACGTCTGAGCTGAAACTCGCCGCGCGGCGCCGTGGTGAAGACATCATCGATTTTGGCATGGGCAACCCGGATGGCCCGACACCAGACCATATTGTCAATAAACTGGTGGAGACGATCAAGCGCCCGGATACGCACGGCTACTCGACTTCCAAAGGTATTCCACGTCTGCGTCGCGCGATTTGCAACTGGTACAAGACACGTTATGGCGTGGAGCTTGATCCTGAGTCAGAAGCCATTGTTACGATAGGTTCCAAGGAAGGTATCGCGCATCTGGCGCTGGCGACACTTGATCACGGCGATTGCGTTCTGGTACCGAATCCCAGCTACCCCATTCATATTTACGGCCCCGTGATTGCGGGCGCCGATATTCAGCAAGTGCCGATGGCACCCGGTATCGATTTTTTCGCCGAGCTTGAGAAAGCGATTAAGTCGCGCATCCCGAAGCCCAAGATGCTGATTATTAATTTCCCCGCGAACCCAACCGCGCAATGCGTGGAGCTGGATTTCTTTGAGCGTATCGTGGCGTTGGCCAAGGAACACGGCATCTATGTCGTCCATGACCTTGCCTATGCCGATATCTGTTTCGATGGCTGGAAATGCCCCAGCATCATGCAGGTGCCGGGTGCGAAAGATGTCGCCGTCGAATTTTTCACGATGAGCAAAAGCTACAATATGGCGGGCTGGCGCGTCGGCTTTATGGTTGGCAACAAAACTTTGGTGCATGCGCTGGCGCGTATCAAAGGCTACCATGATTATGGCACTTTCACGCCGATACAGGTGGCATCCATCGCGGCCCTTGAAGGACCACAGGACTGCGTCAGCGATATCTGCGCCATTTACCAGAAACGCCGCGACGTGCTGGTGAAAGGCCTGCACGAAGCGGGCTG
This sequence comes from Alphaproteobacteria bacterium, assembly GCA_013289265.1. Lineage (GTDB taxonomy): Bacteria > Pseudomonadota > Alphaproteobacteria > UBA9219 > UBA9219 > JAATFY01. Next base: position 21,736 of record JABDAH010000008.1, on the reverse strand, counting down.
GATGGTCGATAAACCCAAAGCCACAATGTATATCTGGGCGAAGATTCCAGAACCCTATGCAGCTTTGAAATCGCTGGAATTCACCAAGAAACTGATGCTGGATGCGAAAGTATCCGTCTCCCCCGGCATCGGCTTCGGCGAATTCGGCGACGATTATGTGCGTTTCGCCCTGATCGAAAATGAAGAACGCACACGCCAAGCCATTCGCGGCATCAAGGATATGTTCCGCCGCGACGGACATTTAAGCGCCGCATGAGTTCGGAAGATAAGCGCACCAGCCCTATCGGCGTTTTTGATTCCGGTATCGGCGGCCTCACGGTTTACAAGGCGTTGCGCGCCGCATTACCGCATGAGGATTTTATTTACCTCGGCGATACCGCTCATCTACCCTATGGCACCAAAAGTCCAGAGGCTGTTCTGCAATATACCGTGCAGGCGGCGCGGGAATTGATGGAAAATAATATCAAGCTACTGGTCATCGCCTGCAACACGGCGACGGCTGTTGCCCTGCCGAGCCTGCCTTCCCTATTAGAAGACTTGCCCTGCCTCGGCGTTATTGACCCTGGCGCACAGGCTGCTGCTAAAACATCCATTACCGGTCGTATCGCTGTGCTGGCAACCGAAGGCACGGTCAAGTCCGGTGCCTATGCCGCAGCCATTAAACATTACCGGCCTGACGCCCATATACAGATGCTAGCCTGCAATCTACTGGTAGCATTAGTGGAAGAAGGCTGGAGTGACGGCGCGGAAGCTGACGCTATTATTTCGCGATATCTCAGTATGTTACAGCCAGACTTTGATGTTCTTGTTTTGGGCTGCACACATTTTCCGTTGCTTGCATCTACCATCCGCAAACACTTGCCCGCCTCCGTTCAAATTATCGACAGCGCATCAACCACTGCTATCGCCGTCGAAACTTTCCTGGTCCGAAATGATTTGCTGCGCGTAGGAACCGAAGTTGGCAAAACCAGCTTTTATGTGACGAATGCGCCGGAGCGTTTTGAACGGCTGGCGGAACGGTTCCTTGGATATGACATCAACGTCGAAAATCGCGAACCCACAAATTCCTACGCAGCCCGCACATAAAGTCCGTGTTCGATAGTGCGCCGCAACCAGCCAGGACGAGATCGACCGTATGCTCTCTGCGTAGCAAAACCCGATTTATATCGCTTTTGTTACGACGCGCTCAGCCGGAAAAATAATCGTCACGGTCGTGCCGCTGCCGAATTTGCTCTGCAAATCCAGAATACCACCATGCAATTCGACCAACGCCTTGGTAAGCGGCAGGCCCAAACCTGTACCCTGATTTTTGCGGCTGAGCGCGCTTTCGATCTGGCCAAAGGGTGCCAACGCGACGGCGATATCTTCTGGCGCGATACCGATACCGGAATCTTCCACCCGGATACACATGCGCTTTGAATCATCCAAATACACACTGAGCGTAACGTCGCCGCCTTCGGGCGTGAATTTAATGGCGTTGGTCAGCAAATTGGTCAGCACCTGTTTTACTGCGCGTTCTTCGGCACGCAGGCTAGGCAAATCTTTTGGCACCTTCAAATTGAGGTGCAGCTTGCTGAGCTTGGCGCGGGACGCCACTAACCGCACAACCGAGTTCACGACATTATCGATGTCCAGCACAGCCTCAGCCAGCGCGCGCTTGCCTGCTTCGATCTTTGACATATCCAGAATATCGTTGATCAGGGACAGAAGTAACGCGCCCGAATCATATATATCACGCGCATATTCGACATATTGCGCCTGTCCCACGGCACCGAAAAGCTGATCCTTGATGATTTCTGCAAAGCCAATAATAGCATTGAGCGGTGTGCGCAATTCATGGCTCATATTGGCGAGGAATTCGGATTTACTGCGATTGGCAAAATCCGCCTGTTCCTTGGCCTGTATCAGACCAAACTCCGCCTGTCGCCGTTCGGTAATATCATAGAGCGTGCATTCGAAATATACTGGCTCATTTTCCCTGCCATGCACGCCATGGCCGCTGAGTGTAACCCAGATGGTGCGTCTGGTTTTGGTAAAAAGCTCAGCTTCATATTCGCGCTCATTACCTTCCATAACCTTGGCAAAGAATTCATCGCGTTCAGCGTGGTTGAGGAAAAGGCGTTTATTATAATCCGGCTGGTCCGACAACAAATCCTGCGGGTTATCGTAATCCAGAATGTGCGCCGCCGTATGATTGGCGTTCAGCCATTCGCCGCTCAGCGCAATCTGGCAAATACCGATACCGGCATTTTCGAAAATGGCGCGGTAACGTTGCTCGCCTTCCCGCAAGGCTCTCGCCATACGTTCTTCTTCAACGATCTTGTCGCTTAGTTCATTATTGGCGCGGCGCAATGACAGTGCCAGATTGGTAACTTCCGAGCCACGTTCACGAATGATGCGCAGATACATAATCAAGGCCAGCGTTAATAACAGCCCGATAAAGAGTTGAATAAAGGGCAGCGCAATGATCAGATAAATCTGGCCCTGCAAATTGCTTGTAAAATGAACGCGCCAGTTTCTATCATCCAGGGTGATTTTGACTTCGCTCTCCGGCAGGGAAAAAAGCGATGCAGTCAGCGGCAAATCCTTGCTTAACTGCAGAAAAGGCCGCTTCGCGGTGCCGGTATCTTCCATAACGCTTAGTTCCGTCAGGCTGCCATTCTCCTGCATCGCGTTCAAATCGCCGAACAAATGATCAATCGGACTAAAGCCAAAAATGACGTTGGCTTTGCCGGCATGGCTATGAATGGGCCGGACAATCACCAGCCATTTGCGTCCGCCCTCATTGGCCGTAAATACAGAAGAGGCCGGACGCATTGTGCCGCCGGTATAACGAACCAGCCCGTCCAATCCATCGATGGTTGAAGGCGCGAATGGCGCTTCGTCCAGACTTGAATGATCAAATAGCTCGCGCTCGATCTGAACTTTTTTATCATTTACCGTTGCGAGATAAACATGTTCGATATTATTTCTCTCGCGGGAAGAGGCGTTAATATAGGAATAGAGATCATCCCGCGAAATATCCGAATTGATCGCCAGCAATCCAGCGAGCGAGTCGACCAGATGCTCGTCATTGGTTACTTTCTGCTGCAACTCTTCGGCCAGCTTGACGATGGGTTTTTCCAGCTTCTGCGCCAACAGGGTGTCGACTTCCTGCCGCACCAGATAAAACAGCAACAAAGAAAAGGCGATGCCGATAACCGCAATAAGCGCCGAAAGGCTGAAAGTCCGGCCGAGAAAGCGCGGCGTCCCCATCAGCGGCGAATGGATATCGGAAAGAGGCTTGTTCATTGCGGCAGGTCTGACCTTATATAGTTGTCACTTCAGCTTCGTTTCTTCCCCCTAAAATCCGGTTAAAATGGAGTAAGTTCCTCTCCCTTTGAGGGAGAGGAAGCAAAAACTTGGGTTTAGCTTTAGCTAAGCCCGTAGTTTTTGCAGGTGAGGGGGTTTCTTGTTTAGCGAGCCCCCCTAACCCCTCCCGCAAGGGGAGGGGAATTCTTTAGCCCCATCCATGCAGGAAAATAATTTCGAAAGTCGCAGGAATACGTCCATCAACCCCTGCATAACGTTCTTTATAGAGGTGAGCTGCGGCCTCGAAAACCGCACGACGGGTGGTGTGGCGCAGACGGTGCAGATGGGCGTTAGCTTCACCCATGCCCCGCAGATCGCGCATCAGCGCATATATATCGGTGTAGGTCAGGGTAATGATTTCAGAATCCGCCACCGGCAAAATGAAGTTAGCGCGCTGTAATAAGCCGCTGGCACTTTGCAGCTCTATTGTTGGTGACAGGCGTGGACTAATGCCTCCAGTTACCGCGAGCTCGGCATCAATCAGACAATGCCGCAATTCGCACAAGGTCTGCCCCCCCAGCATGGCAGCCAGAAACAACCCTTCCGGCTTTAATACCTTCCTGATTTGCACCAAGGCGCCGGGCAGATCATTCACCCAGTGCAAAACGGCATTACTGATAATCAGGTCAAAACTATGCACTGCGAAGGGTAGAAACTCTTCATCGGCCACAACAGCCGTATCGGAGCTTTGTTTTAATCTTCGTTCCGATACATCTGTCTTTACAATAAAGGTATCGGGTGTTTTGGCAACAAAACCGCTCTGCCCGCCAATATCAAGTACCGACGAAAAGCTGCGCTTGATATCGGCTAACCGGTCCATCAATTGCGCGGCCATTTCGTCAAACAGAACGCTATGCGCGACAAATGAGGCCGCCGCGCGATTACGGCGCTGGCGCATTAAAGCACGGTCAAAGACCAGGATTTGGTTTGTAATGCTCATTCAGCTAATATGCCTAACCTACCCCAAGTCCCAAGTCACATGTCTTTTATATCTTCCCTATCGCCCCTGCGCCGCGCGGTGTCTAAAACCCTGGATTTCCTGCTGCCACCTTTGTGCCTGAGCTGCGATGCGCCGGTTGGTGAAGCCCGCACCCTCTGCGCCGCCTGCTGGGGACAGATCCATTTTATTACCTCACCTTTTTGTGCCTGCTGCGGCGCGCCTTTCGATGTGCCGGTTGGTGACGGCATGCTTTGCGGCAGTTGCATCGCAGAGGCTCCTACTTTTCAATCGGCCAGAGCCGCCATGCTCTATAACGACGCAAGCAAGCGCCTCGTTCTCAGCTTTAAACATAGCGACAGGACGCATCCGGCCAAGGCGCTGGCGGCATGGATGGCACGCTCAGCGCAGGAAATGATGCAGGAGGCTGACGGTATTGTGCCGGTGCCCCTCCATCGCTGGCGGTTATTCAAGCGGCGCTATAATCAGGCAGCTTTGCTGGCACATGGGCTGGGGCAAATATCAGCCAAGCCCGTCCTTATTGATGCTCTGCTGCGTATTAAACCTACCCCCATACAAGGCCATCGTAACCGTAAAGAACGTTTTGAGAATGTGCGTGGTGCTTTCGCCCTTAACCCAAGCATCAAAATACCTATTCAGGACAAAACCCTTATTCTGGTTGATGATGTGCTGACGACCGGCGCTACGGTTAACGAATGCAGCCGCGTTCTGCTCAAGGCCGGAGCCAAAACCGTGCATGTCCTGACCCTCGCCCGGGTTAGGGCCTATACATAATATAGGTTCTTCAAGAATCGCCCACATAGCGCCATAATGATGTGGAACAAGGGGAGAAGAGGATTCCTATCATGGCAAGCATTACTGTTTATTCCGGTCCCAACTGCCCCTACTGCCAGCGCGCCAAAATGCTGCTGCAGAAAAAGGGCGCGAAGTTTGAGGAGATCGATGTCAAGGCCGACCCCAGCAAGCGCGATGAAATGCTGCAGAAGTCCGGCGGCAAACAAACCATCCCGCAGATTTTCATCAACGGTCAGCATATAGGCGGTTGCGACGATCTGTATGCTTTGGACTCCGCGGGCAAGTTGGATGGACTTCTGGCATCATGAGCAGCAAAGTTATCGCCGCCTGCATTCAAACCAATTCCGGGCCGGAGATTAAAGCCAATCTTGAGATTATAGCGCCGATGATCCGCAAGGCGCGGGAGCAAGGCGCGCAACTGATCGCGCTGCCGGAAAATGTTTGTCTGCTCGGCGCTTGCCGTGAAAAACTTTTTGCCCAGAGTTGCGCTGAGGCCGAACATCCTTCCATTCACTTCTTCAGCAAGATGGCTATTGAAACAGGCGCATGGATATTGGCGGGCAGCATCGCCGTTCATGCGGGGCAGGACCGCCTCGCCAACCGCAGTTATTTTTTCGCGCCGGACGGCAGCATCGCCGCGCAATATGACAAGATACATATGTTCGATGCGCAGCTCAGCGAAAAAGAAACTTACCGCGAGTCCGCCAATTACCGCGGCGGTGACCGCGCCGTGCTGGCCGACACGCCCTGGGGTAAAATCGGACTGACTATTTGCTATGACGTGCGCTTTCCGCATCTGCACCGCGCTTTGGCCAAGGCAGGCGCGAATATTATTATGGCCCCCGCCGCCTTTGCCATGACAACCGGCAAATTACATTGGCATGTCTTACTACGCGCCCGCGCCATTGAAACCGGATGCTATGTGATAGCCCCTGCCCAATGCGGCACCCACGAAGCAGGCCGCATGACTTACGGCCATTCCTTGATCGTGGCGCCCAACGGGCAGATCATTGCCGAAGCCGGTGATGAACCCGGTATTATTATGGCTGAACTGGATATGGACAAAGTTGCTGAAGCAAGGCGTTGCCTGCCCAGCCTGCAGCATGACTGCGAATTCACCCGCTCATGGGAACAACGCGCGAAGTGAAGAAGCTTTTCCCTTCCCCCTTGAGGGAGAGGAGACTTCAGGTCTTGATATCCAGCAAAGCCTTTTCAGTCTTGTTGGCTATTTTAATAACGGCGGCGTTCGCTGCGTAATCCACCTTCGCCGTAATACTGCTGACAATCTCGCCAGCCAGATCGACATTCGGCGTCGCCACTAAACCTTGCGCATTCGCCTGAGCAGAATTCGGATCGTAAGTTGCGTTGTAGGCAGGTGTGCGCGCGATACTTTGCGTATGAACGCCGAGATTATTTCCGGCAACAGAATCTGAAAGGCTGATGACATCTTTTGGCGCATAGCCGGTGTAAGCATCGCCTGCATTTTTTGGTAAAGATGATGTTGACGAAGCATTAACTATGTTTTCCGCGGCGTTAGCAATTCGCGCAGCGACGGCGTTAAGGCCGGTAACAGAAATACCTAAAATGCCAGACATCGCGACTTCTCCTTTATTTGCAGGCTTTCTTTGCGTTTATAGTTACGATTGTAATTCAAAGCGATTAATAGTTTCTCAAGATTCCCTAGCAAATATTGAACTTCTTGACGCAAACTTTTTTCAAAAAACCGAAAAAAAGTTTTTGACATTAACTTCGGATTCAAGATTCGCAGGTACATTCAACTCATCAAGAAGCAGAAAACCCGAATCAAACTTTGGCAGGACGGACACCATGGCACTAGAAAATGAATTGCGTTATGCGCCCAGCTCTACCGACGAAACCCTCGAACGGCTGGTAGCTATGACCAATCAGACGAACCTGGTGGCTCTGGATAAAACCATCGCAGCTATCCGCCGCGCCACCTCCAGTTACGCAGCGGCCGCGGCCCGCGTCGGCAGCATCGGCGAACGTATCGTCCGCGCCGCCCACGAAGTTGGCATGACCCTGCCCCCGCACCAACGCGCCGGTTAACCAAAATTACGCAGCCAAAGACCCTAGTTTAGAGAATTCCCCCGCCCGCTTTTATGGTTAACCCCCGTAAAGCGGGCGTTTTTATTGCAAAAAGAAACAATGTTGCTCTTTTTGGGTATTTAGTTGCCCGAAATTATGCGTATAATTTTGCTGTTTCATAATTTAGCCAAGGTTTGAAATGCAAGTTTTTCATTCTGCAGAAATTATTAAAAGTGTGAATAATGAGATTTCTCAGTTTCTGCGAACTCCATCACCAGCACGTAGTGAACTATCCCATGGTCTTGATTCACTTGTCAAAAGTATCACCGAAACAACAACAACCTTAACCCACATCACGGGAGAAGCTCAGGCAAAAGGACAGGAACTTCAATCAGCCCTTACTTTCAAAGATGCCAAACTAAAACATACACCACCTAAAGATGGCGCTTTACAAGTGCGGGAACTTCCAAAGACTCCAGAACCCGATCAGTTAGAACAAATTTTTGCTGCAGCAGTTATTCATTTTAATAACTCTACGAAACCGGGGGATCTAGGCCAACAACTGACAGAAGACCAACAATTGGCAGCGGTTCAATTGGCTCAATCACGTCTTGAGCCAACTGCAGGCGATCTCGATACGCATTTATTGGTACGCGATGTTTGCAATACAAAAATTAGCATTCAAGAAAATATAAAGTTTCTAAAAGCAACTAATGATCTTCTAACCCATTTGAGGGATACACTTCCCCTCGAACCGGGACAAACTTATTGGGCTTCTTTCCCTAGAACTAAAGTACTCCCTCCTGTCAATGAGAGATTGCTTGTCGATGACTCGACCAATCAGAAGACGTACTCTATTCACACCTCTGAACAGCCCATACACCCCAACCTACCTCTTTTACAACTTGAGGGTATCCCGGACCTAAAAAGACCCCTTATAGATAAGAGCAGGTACCTAATCGGTGTATTAGGTTTTGTGAGCCAAGATGATTTAGCGGAAGCTTTTGCAACTTCGGCCCCAGGCAATTATGCGGCAGATAGTTTGAAAAATTTAGGCATCCACTTAAAAGGTCTTGAAAAGAGCATCTATGATTTAATGCCTTTATTGCAAAAGCATATGCCAATAACAGCCCAACATATGGAACAAACAAGCCGCTTCTTCGCATCATTCCAAAAACCTCCACAACCAAATGAATTGACCCAAGACCCAGCATTACAAAAGCTTATTAATCAATAAGCTTTTTCCATTCTTCTTCGGCCACGACTGACACTGACAACCGGCTCTGACGCAGTAGCTGCATATTCGCCAGACGCTTATCAGCCTTAATCTCCGCAAGGGTAACGGGTTTGGTTAAGGTTTTCACCGGCGCGACATCGACCATACCGAATTTGCCCGTTTCATCAGTTGGGTCCGGGCGCCACAACTTGACGATCTTCATAATGCCGACAATCGCGCGGTCTTCGTTCGAGTGATAGAAAAACGCCTCGTCACCCAGCTGCATCGCTTTCATATTATTGTTGGCCTGATAATTACGCACGCCACTCCATGATGTTCGCTTATCCTTGACCAGTTGCGCCCACGAATAAGCGCTGGGTTCCGATTTCATCAACCAGTAGGCCATGCTAAACGCCTTCCGTCTTTAACGGCCGCGCCAGCAGGCCTGCGATCATCACATCAATATCGGCGCCGCGATTCAGCACGGCATCGACCGATGCCACAATCGGCATATCGACATTATGTTTCTGCGCCAATTTTAGGGCAGCAGCAGCGGTATAGACGCCTTCCGTCACCGAAGCGCGAGCCCCTAGAATATCGCTGAGTTTCTTGCCCTGCCCCAGCGCCATACCGAGCGACATATTGCGCGACTGCGGACTGGAACAGGTAAGCACCAGATCACCCATACCGGAAAGCCCCATCAGCGTTTCCGCCTTGCCGCCAAGCGCAATGCCGAGGCGCGTCAGTTCCGTCAGGCCACGCGTTATCAACGCCGCACGCGCATTGTCGCCCATGTTGCGACCAGCGATAACGCCGCACGCGACAGCCAGAACATTTTTCACCGCGCCGCCGATTTGCGCGCCGATAACATCATCCGTCAGATAAAGCCTGAATGTGGGGTTGGCCATTGCCTGCAATAGCTGTTCGCCAAGATCCTTGTCCTTAATGGCTAGTGTCAAGGCGGCAGGCAGGCCCTTGGCGACTTCAATCGCAAAGCTCGGTCCCGATAAAATCGCGATCGGTGCTTGTGGTAATTCTTGCGCAATGACATCACTGAGCAAGGCCATACTGGTTTGCTCAATCCCTTTAGCGGCGATAATCAAAGGTATTCTTTTATCGCCCAGAACAGCTTTTAGTTGTTTAACAATCGCGCGCGTGTGCTGCGCAGGCGTGGCTATGACCAGCGCATCGCAGGCGACAAGGTCCTGCAGGTTATTCGTTGCCTTTAAGGCCGTGTCTAACTTGACGCCGGGCAGATAGGTTTTGTTTTCATGCTGGGTATTAACAGCGCTGACGATATCGGCTTCATATGCCCATAGCGTTGCGTCGCGACCCGTACGTATTAAGGCAGTCGCAATCGCCGTGCCCCACGCGCCTGCGCCAATGATGCCGAAATTTTTGAACTTATTTTCCATACCCTAAACTAACCTCTCCCCTTGAGGGAGAGGAAGCAAAAACTTAGACTTAGCTTCAGCTAAGTCTTTAGTTTTTGCAGGTGAGGGGGCTTCTTGCTTCACGCCCCCCTCCCTAGCCCTCCCCGCGAGGGGGAAGGAATAATAGTTTCGTCCAACGGCCAGCGTGGGCGTGAAGCGAAATCCAGCCCGTCTGTCAGGCCCAGTTTTAAACGCTCCAGCCCTGCCCATGCAACCATAACACCATTATCGGTGCATAGCTCCATTGGCGGCGCAATAAAGGACAGGTGATGCGACGCCGTTAGTTCCGTCAATTTTGTCCGGATGGCAAGGTTGGCCGCTACGCCGCCTGCAACAACCAGAGCCGTTACCTTTTGATTTTCATCGCTAAGTATCTGCAAAGCGTTGCGGGTGCGATCATAGAGAATATCAGCTATCGCCGCTTGCAGGCTGGCAGCCGCATCAGCAGTGAAAGCAGGCGCCAAATCCGGGTGAGCCGCGACCAACTGCCGCACTGCCGTTTTCAAGCCGGAGAATGAGAAGTCGCACCCCTCGCGCCCCAGCATGGGGCGCGGCAAAGGAAATGCCTTGGCATCGCCTTGACGCGCGGCGTGTTCCAGCATCGGCCCACCGGGATAACCAAGGCCAAGCAATTTTGCCGATTTATCAAAACATTCACCGACAGCATCATCAATCGTGGTGCCGAGGCGCCGGTAATCACCGACACCGCGCACCAAAAGCAACTGACAATGTCCGCCGGATACCAAAAGCAGCAGGTAAGGAAACGCCACATCGTTTGAAAGGCGCGCCGTCAGCGCATGCGCTTCCAGATGATTGACGGCCATGAAGGGCAGATTGCGCACGGCAGCTATGGCTTTGCCCATCATCGCGCCCACCATCACACCGCCGATAAGGCCGGGACCACAGGTCGCAGCGATGCCGGATAAATCCTTTAACTGTATACCTGCGACATCAAGCGCCTGACGCAGGAGATCATCGATATAATCCAGATGCGCGCGCGCCGCGATTTCCGGCACCACACCGCCATAAGGGCGGTGTTCTTCCAGCTGCGATGCCACAATATTCGCAAGAATACGTTGCCCACCGCCGTTCGAGACAATGCCGACCGCCGTTTCATCGCAACTGGTTTCAAGCCCTAGAACAAGCATAAAGATAAAACCTACAGACAGTAATTTAGAAATCGATTATTATTGTCTTATTCCTAACAGCAATTCTGGGTTGAGCCAATCATGTCCACACTCTTTTTCATCTTGATGGTTTTGACCATGCTGGCGGTGCTGGCCTCGCTCTTCATAGGCGTATTCGGCATGGCCAAAGGCGGCGAATTCAACCGCAAATATGGCAATAAGCTGATGCAGGCCCGCATCTACCTGCAAGGCGGGGCGCTGATCCTCTTTATTCTGGCTGTAGTAGCTTATAAAAAGTGAAACGAACCTGTCCGTTACTCTTGCTGTTAGGTGCGGCACCCTCTAAGTTCCTGAACTTATGACTGCATCTACTCTTAAATTTGACCCACCCGTCATCGCCCATCGCGGCGTCAGGGCTGAAGCGCCAGAAAATACGCTGACCGCCTTTCGGCAGGCTATTGCGCAGGGCGTGCGCTGGCTGGAAACGGACGTCAAGCTGACTCATGACGGCATGCCCATCCTTATTCATGATGACCTGCTGGACCGCACCACCAATGGTCACGGCCCGGTAGCCGATATGGTATGGGCGGAGATGAAAAATCTGGATGCTGGAAGCTGGTTCAATCCTTCATTTGCCGATGCGCGCATCCCCCATCTGGCGGAAGCCTTGCGTTTCGTTCTTGATAACAAATTACGGCTCAATCTGGAACTGAAGCCCTGTCCCGGTCGTACGCAGGCAACGGTTATGGTTTCGATGATCGAAGCCGCCAAAATCTGGACACCGGAATTCGAGCCGCCACTTATTTCCAGCTTTGATGTTAACGCCCTCATTATCGCATCGCGCCTGCATCCGGATTGGCCGCGCGGCTTGTTGCTGGATCAATGGCAGGATAACTGGCCAGAACTTGTCAAAATGACCGATGTGGCAACGATCAACATCAATGAAGCCGTTTTGACGGCTGACCGCGTGCAGCAGTTAAAAGAATCCGGCCATATAGTTCTGTCCTATACTGTTAACGACCCGATACGCGCCAAGGAATTGCTGCATTGGGGCGTTACGGCGGTTTTTTCGGATAATCCGAAGGAAATTATTAAATCCTTGTAATAAAATGTCTTAAAAGGCTGGAACCACCTTTATTTGACGCTATACTTCGCCGTTGCTCTTGAAAAGGAAAGTGCGTGAAGCCTCTTAATCCCTTGGTTATTTCTGGTCGCGAAGTTCTGCCTCTCATCGAAGGCGGCAAAGGTATTTCCGTGTCTAACGGTGAAAGCTCCGGCTCCTGGGCATCTGCTGGCGGCGTCGGCACATTTTCCGGCGTCAATGCTGACAGCTACGATGCGGCAGGCAATGTCATTCCCCAGATTTACACTGGCAAAGATCGCCGCGCACGCCACGAAGAATTAATCAAATACGCCATTCAGGGTGGCATCACTCAAGCCCGCAAGGCGCATGAGCTTTCCAACGGTCAGGGCCGTATCCACGTCAATGTGTTGTGGGAAATGGGGGCAGCGGAACAGATTCTGGAAAATATTCTGGAAGGCGCCAAAGGTTTGATCCACGGCGTTACCTGCGGTGCCGGCATGCCTTACAAGGTTGCCGAAATAGCCGTGCGGCACAATATTTATTACTATCCTATCGTCTCCTCAGCCCGCGCGTTCCGCGCTTTGTGGCTGCGCGCCTACAACAAGCATAGCGAAAAGCTGGGCGGCGTTGTGTATGAAGATCCATGGCTGGCGGGCGGTCATAACGGCCTGTCCAACAGCGAAGATCCGAAGAAGCCGGAAGATCCCTACCCGCGCGTCGTCGCCCTGCGCGCCATGATGCGCGAGCTCGGCGTCAAGGATAGTGTGCCGATCGTGATGGCAGGCGGCGTTTGGTGGATTTCCGAATGGGAACATTGGCTCGGCAATCCGGAACTCGGCCCCATCGCTTTCCAGTTCGGTACAAGGCCGTTGCTGACCAAGGAAAGCCCCATTTCCCACGCATGGAAAACGCGCCTGCTGACGTTGAAAGCGGGAGATGTTTATCTCAACAAATTCTCACCAACCGGTTTTTATTCCTCTGCCGTGCGCAATCCTTTCCTGCAGGATCTGCATGAACGGTCCGAGCGCCAGATTGCCTACTCAGTTGATCAGGTAGGCGAGCATACCGAACCCTTCCAGATTGGCGCGGTCGGTAAACCTGTTTACCTGACGCCGGGCGACAGGGCCCATGCCAAGGGCTGGATCGATGCCGGTTTCAGCAAACCTTTGCGCACGCCTGACAGCACATTGGTATTCGTTACCCCCGAAAGTGCGCAACAAATTCTGGCCGACCAGGTTGCCTGCATGGGATGCCTGTCAGCCTGCCATTTCTCCAACTGGTCGCAGAATGAAGCCGGCACTACAGGTCACAAGCCCGATCCACGCAGCTTCTGTATCCAGAAGACCCTGCAGAATATCAGCCATGACGGCGATGTCGAACAACAGCTGATGTTCGCGGGCCATAACGCCTACCGCTTTGCGACGGACCCCTGGTACGCCAACGGCTTTGTACCGACGGTCAAGCAACTGGTCGAGCGGATCGCAACGGGGTTCTAAAACCCGAGCAGATATTGTAACGTGCCTTGCTGCCACAGCAATTTGGCGCTCATCGCCAGCGACATCACAACCAAGAGCGGTTTAATCAACCCTGTGCCGTGACGCAGGACAAGGCGGGCGCCAATATTGCCGCCAATCATCATGCCCACAGCCATTACGCAGCCGCAAATCCAAACCACATGTCCGGCCCAGATGAAGAATATCAGGCTACCGGCATTGCTCATCAAATTATAAATCTTGGCGCGAACCGTGGCTTCGTCCAACTTCACACCCAAAACGGCAACGGCGCTTAAAGCAAAGAAAGCGCCGGTCCCCGGCCCCATGAAACCATCGTAAAAAGCAATCAGTGGGATAAGTGTTAGTGAGGCCGCGACAAAAGATAGGCGCGCTTTTCGCGGTACATCGCCTAATTTAGGACTGCACAAAATCCAAATGGCAATAGCAATCAATAAAAACGGCACGTAGGTTTTTAAGGTTCTTGGATCAGCTAAAGACAAGCTTACTGCACCAAACAGGCCCCCGATAAAAGCGGCCAAAGCTGGCAAAAGATGATCGCGCGGCTTAATTTTACCCTTGCGCCAAAAATGCAAAGCGGCACTGAGTGAACTAAAAATAGCCTGCAATTTATTGGTCGCAAAGGCTGACACCGGATCAAGACCCGATGCCAAGAGGCCGGGAACAGTCAACAAACCACCCCCGCCAGCCATCGCATCCACAGTCCCCGCCACCAGCGCCAGACAAAACAGCGCACCAAATGTCGCGAAAGAAATTTCAGACATATACATCCTGCAGCAGAAAGTTACGCAATCGCTAATATCTTAATTTTTGCGTGATTGTTTCGATTAAGTCTAGAATAACTTGCCGTTCTCAATGCATATGCTTGACGACGTCGCAAAGCAGTATGCGCGCACCCTACAAATGATTGCGACTTCCTATCGCGCGGCTTCACTCCTTCCTCATCGCAAGGCACTTCGCATGGAAATTCATAGTTAAGCTCATCTGGAATCCGGAGATCAGCCTCATCTTTCTTTTCTACATCAACAACAAAATCAAACATGGAGTTCTCCATCATTATTTAGAACTCCTCAACATTGACCCAATCTGATAAATATGTGAAATATACTATTCATTCACTATTGATATTATTTTCATATGAATAACTTTGACCGCCGCCAGTTGCGTTACTTCGTTGCCGTTGCCGAGGAACTGCATTTCGGCAATGCGGCCAAGCGCTTGCACATGTCGCAGCCACCACTGAGCCAACAGATTGCGGCTTTGGAATATGATCTGGGTGTGAAGCTTTTCGTTCGCACCAAACGTAAAGTCGAAATCACCCCGGCTGGCGAACAGTTTTTAAAAGACGCACGCCTTATCCTTGCCGATATGACCAAAGCTGGGATGCGGGCCAGAAGAGCCGCTGAAGGCCAGACGGGTACATTGCGGATTGGCCTGAATTATTCGGCCCCCATCAGCTCTTTGCCTTCGAACATTTTCAGGAATTTTACCAGACTTTACCCGAATATCGGGCTGGAACTGCACGAAAACATTGGTGAAAAACAGTTGGACGGATTACTTCATCGTAAACTGGATTTTTGCTTTATCTGGGCAACACATGACGATGCGTCTTCTGACATCACCGTTTTGCCGCTTAGTAACGACGAGCTAAAGCTGATTATGTCGCGGGAGCACAGATTGGCGCACAGACGCATGATCAATGCCCGTGATCTTAAAAATGAAACGATATACTTAACCTTGCGGCAGACCCGCACGCCTTTTTACGATGCGCTGATTACAGCATGCCGGAAGGAGGATTTTGAGCCAGATATTCGTACCGATGTAATTCAGATAGCGTTTAATATGAATATCGCCGCAGCGACCCAGGGCATCAGTTTTATTCCGGAATTTTATAACCGTATTCGACCTAGTGGCACGGTTTTGCATTCTTGTAACTTTATTCCACGCGCTCACCGCATCATGCCACTGTCGCTAACCTATCGCAGCAATGACACATCACCCCTCGTGCAGAACTTTATAAAAACGGCAAAAAGCGCGGTTTAGATTTGTTCCTTGATCCATGCCTGAAGCGCGGCTTTGGGCAGGGCGCCAACTTTGGTAGCTTTCAGCTCGCCACCCTTGAACAGCATCATGGTGGGAATACCGCGAATGCCGTATTTGCTCGGCGTCATCGGATTTTCATCGACATTCATTTTGGCGATTGTAACCTGCCCGCCCATTTCACCGGCGATTTCTTCAAGGATAGGCCCGATCATCTTGCAGGGACCGCACCATTCCGCCCAGAAATCCACCAATACCGGTTGTCCTGATTTTAAAACATCGGCTTCGAAACTGGTGTCGGTAATGGCTTTGGTGGCTGCGCCCATGGGGGATCTCCTGTTTAAATATCAAGATTATTATCTAGTGCGCATAACGGCGCATATCAAGTACCGCAGAGAAAATCCGCCGGAAGCTCCATAAAACGCAATTTATAGGTCCAGAGCAGGAAGCAGCGAATCGCTTTGCCCGGGTAAATTTCCTGCAAGATGGCACGGTAAGCGGCCAGCTGCTGACGGTAGATTTCAGGCACGCCGGACAGGCTTTCCGGCGGCGGACGGTTAGTTTTATAATCGACGATCCAGACTTCATCGCCGACCATACATAGTCTATCCACCTGCCCCGACATCGCCTGACCTTTGACATGACCGACCAATGGCACTTCGGCACGGCTGTCCGGCCCGAACAAAGGCGCATAATCGGGATGCGTGAGAATGTTCAGAACTTCATCGCGGATTTCGTTCTGCTGCGCCTGCGACAATTGATGCTGCGGGTTGGCAAGAAAACGCGCAGCCACTTCCGCACGGCGGGCAATTTCAACAGATGGCAGGCTTTCCAGCAAACGGTGAATGATGCGCCCGCGGGCAAAGACGCTGTCCGGCGTTGCTGTTGCCGGAGCCTGCGCCGCTTGCGACGGCACCGCCACCTTTATTGCACGCTGTTCTTCCGGCGGTGATTTCCTGATCCAATCGGGCAGTACCTGCTTAGATGCAGTTTCAATTGGGGAACTGGTTTTCTTTTTCACTTTGCCAAAGTCAGGATCAGCAAAAACAATCTCCGGCTGCGGCTCGGTTTGGGTTGCGGCTGGTTGATGCAAATCCTGCAGTGCGTCTTTGGCAATATTATACCAGCTCTGCTCGCTGTTTGGTTCTTTGCGGGCGGCTTCCCAGCCCACAATATAAAGCTGTTTAGCGGCACGCGTCAGCGCGACATACAGAAGGCGGCGATATTCTTCCATCTGCTTCTGACGGCCCGTTTCCCACAAGGAACGTGGCATGCCACTTGTGGGACGGCGCGAAGCGTAAAGCGGTAAATCATCCCTGCCCCACAGGAATTTAGGTATATCCTGCATACGCGGCACGCTGGCGCTGTCTGGTAAAAAGACTATCGGCGCTTCCAGCCCTTTGGAAGCGTGCACAGTCATGATACGCACCTGCCCACCACTGCGGTCCAACTCACGCTTGATGTCGGCTTCGGTTGCCATCAGCCAGTGCAGGAAATTTTGCAGCGACGGCGTATGGCGGCGGCTGAAATTCTGCGCGGCATTCAAAAGTTCTTCGATAGGGTCCAGCGCGTCCAGCCCAAGTCTTTGCCAGAGAGCATGCTTGCCGCTGATAGCACTGCCGGGGCACGTTTCGTTAAGAATTTTAACCAGTAGCGCAAAGGGCGTGGTGAAATCAGCAATAGCAAGGAAAGCGGATAAATAACTGCAGGCCGCGGCGTAGGCTGGTTTTCCCTGCAGTTCATTCAACCGTTGCCACAGTGTGCCTTCGCGGCCAATGGCCAGATTCATCAGATCATCTTCGCTCAGGCCGAGCAGCGGCCCGCGCATGACGGTAGCCAGATTAAGATCATCCTCCGGCAACAGAACAAACTGGAGTAGTGCAAGCAGATCCATTACAGGCAGTTGCTGGATGAGGCGCATACGGTCGACACCGGTAACCGGCACATTACGTTCTTTCAGCGCGCGCACCATAAGATCGGCAAAGCGTCCGCGGCGGCGAAGCAAAATCATTACATCACCAGCGGCACATTCACCTTGGTCTAAAAGATTTTTAATTTTGCCAGCTATCTGTTGCGCCAACTCTGCCTGCGGGTCCTGTTCTTTCTCATAACCTAGTGGGGCTTGCCATTCATCCTCGTCCGCCTCTTCCTTTTTCGGCGCAGGCTGTAGTGGCCAGACTTCTACACGCCCGATTTTGGGCGGATCGCCCACGCGCGGCAGGACCGGCAGATGTTCGACCGGTTCTACAGAAACGCCACTTACTACATGCGCGGCAGCAAAGACTTTATCAACCGCCTGCAAAATGGCGGGGGCGGAACGGAAAGAAACGCGCATTGGCACTTCATCATATTTTTTCTCAGCCTCATTGATACGCCGCGAAAAATAATCCCGCATTTGTCGAAAAGCTTCGGGGTCGGCACGCTGGAAACTAAAGATGGATTGTTTTTCGTCACCGACCACAAACAAGGTACGGTTGGTTTGCGTGCGCGCTGTCAGGCCTGCAAAAAATTCATCAGCCAAGG
This sequence comes from Alphaproteobacteria bacterium, assembly GCA_013289265.1. Taxonomy (GTDB): domain Bacteria; phylum Pseudomonadota; class Alphaproteobacteria; order UBA9219; family UBA9219; genus JAATFY01. Next base: position 3,652 of record JABDAH010000008.1, on the reverse strand, counting down.
CCGCGACGATACTCCACTGCGCACGGCTGGTATCCTGTGCCTCGTCCACCAGCATATGATCGATGCCGCCGTCCAGCTTGAATAAAATCCAGGGCGCAATACCGGGGCGGCGCAGCAGCGCGTCGGTTCTAATAATCAAATCGTCGTAATCCAGTGCCGCCTGCGCCGTTTTGCGTTTCTCAAATTGTTCGATCAAAGCCGAGCCAAAAACCAGCGTCGCCGCAGTGGTTTCCGCCAGTTGCGCGGTCTCCAGGCGTTCGCGCACCGACTGCAGGCGGGCAGCTTCGCGGCTAAGGATTTCTTCAGCCTCCGCGCACGCCGCGAGCGTCTGCTTATCCGCATATTTCTTGAGGAATTCGCCTTTCTGCGTGAAAAACACATCGGCATAATCAGTGAAAGCTGCTTGCCGGTCCACAGGCATAAGCGCCAAAAATTTCAGGATAACGCGACCCAGTTTCTGGCTGGTTTTTAGGCCCCTACCCAACGCCTCTCCCACGCGCTGCAATTCGGTTTTCGGTATAACCCTATCCTGCACAGCGGCATGGCAGATTGTTTCATAACTATCTTCGGGCGCCAGTTGCAATTGATCCCGTACCAACATGACCAGATTTTCAACACTACCGGCTTTGGCAATCGCAGCCTGCAACCGGGGACGCTCCATCAGGGATGAACGCATGGCCTCCGTAAAACCATGCTCACCCAGATTAAGCACAAGCACTTTCAGCGCCTGCCCCAAAGCATCACCGGGGTCTGCGGCTGCACGCTGCAATAAATCGGTTTGCGCTTCTTCCTGCAAAGCGCGCGCGTCAGTTTCTTCTATCACCGTAAAATGCGGCGGCAGCCCTGCCTCGATAGGAAAACGCCGCAAAATTTCCTGACAGAAAGCATGAATAGTCCGAATACGCATGCCGCCGGGGCAGGATAAAATTCGGGCGAACAGCCTTCGCGCTTCGGTCATCTGCTCTGGGCTGGGTGCATAGCCCTGCAGATCGCCGATACTGGCGTTTAAATCGTTATCGCTGCAGGTTGCCCAGCGGCTAAGTTTGTCTGTAATGCGGATCGCCATTTCGGCTGCTGCCGCCCGCGTGTAAGTCAGGCACAGGATGCGTTCCGGTTTCACGCCGTCCAGCAGTAAGCGCATCACACGGTTTGTCAGAACCGTAGTTTTGCCGGATCCCGCCGAGGCATTGACCCAGACTGATGTTTCAGGGTCAGAGGCGCGGCGCTGTTTGACTTCAGGCGCTAATTCCAGTGGCGGGACCTGTTTCAGAAGGACAGCTTCGGTCATTCCTCACCTCCTGTGCGGCCCCATTCAGCCAGCCGCGCCAGGTGTGCGTAGTCATCGTAACGCGGCTGATATTGCGGTTTGGGAACCGCCTGATAAGGCGTAGCGGCCTTGCTGAACAATTCAATTAATCGCTCCAGCCCGGCTGCCGCTTGCTGCATTAATTCGGCGACATCCCCATCAACCGGTTTTTCTTCCGCCACAACCCGGCCGCCACTTAGTTTCCAATAGGCTAGCTCGGATGTTGCCTGAGACGGGATATTTTTAAACCCACCCTTTTCAGCAATCAGCGCCAGCAAAGGCAATTGTGGCTCGAACCCGGCCTTGATTTCCTTCTGCGTCGGTACGCCGCCGGTTTTGTAATCCGTGATCGACAGGCCACCACCCGGCATTTGGTCGATGCGGTCGGCACGGCCTTTGAGCGTAAAATCACCGAGCCTCATTTTGCCGTCGGCTTCGGCCTGCAGAATTTTTATGCCGCTGTCCCTGCGTTCCGTCTCATGCTCGATAAACCATGCAGCTATACGCTCGAAACGCGGCCACCAGAAAGCCTGCACTTCGGGATGCTGGTCAAAGGCGCTGAAAATCTTGCGGCCTACATCCAATAATTCATCAACCGCCTTCGCTGGCAATTCATCCGGATATTTCTTTATAAACTCATCCAAAGCGCCGTGGATCATGCTGCCGCGGTCCGCTGCATCAATATCCGCTTCCAGTTCACCCAATTTTCTAAGTTTTAAAATATGCTTGGCATAAATCGCATAAGGGTTACGCCGCCATGTACCGATTTCAGTGACCGAAAGTTGCTTGGGCCGCGCACCCACAGGCGGCTTTGGTTCCGGCGGCTTGATCTGGATCAGAACTTCAGGGGCATCCAACTGCTGCGCCCATTCCAGCCAGGGCTCTGGTGGTTTGAGAATATCTCCAGCTTCAGAAATATACCCGACGGCCTTCAGAACTGTTTCCAACTGTAGGAGAAAGCGCGACGGCACCGTGGGGGCACTGCCCGCCCGTTTGGAACGCGTTAGAACGACTTCCGGCGCACTGGCCAACTGCACAAAATCATGCGCTGACAGGCCAACCAGCCTTTCAGGCGAAGGCAGGCCGAAATCCTGCTTCATGGGGCGCGACATCCATGGGTCGATCGCCGCTTCCGGTGGCCAGACACCCTCATTCATGCCGCCCAGAATGATCAGATCCGCCTGTATCAACCGCGCTTCCAGGGCACCCAGAATAGTCAGGCGCGGATGCTGGCCATAAGAGGGGCGAATGGTTACGGCACGCATTAATTCGGTGAATAGCCCCACATATTCTTCCCCTGTCACCGGCGGAAATTGATGCGATGCTTTTTGCCAATCATCCAGCCATTCGGCGGCAGCTTCGCCAGCACCTTCCTGCCACAAACGCGCAGAACCTTTTTCCATATCAGTCGTCGCTAACGTTTCGGCCAATTTTATATGGGTTTTCAGCCTGTCCAGCAGTGGACGTTTCTCATACCAGCTTGCTGTAATGGGTTGCAGCTGTTGTTGCAATTGTTGCAACCATTCGGATGTTTCGGGTTTCTCATTGCGCCAGACATTGATCTCAACCTCCCTCGCGCGCGCCCTGCATTCAGACGGATTAAGTCCGCAAGCCGCCAACGGATGTTTCAGTAGTGACAAAAAATCTATCGATGCTGCATGCGGCGCCGCCACCATCAATACGTCCTGCAGAAATGCGCCCACAGGCTGCGCCGCGAGCGAAGAGCCGGCGGAGTCATTTGCGGCAATTCCCCAGCGCGAAAGCATCGTGCAAACACGTTCGGCCAAAGCGCGGTCAGGCGTGACGAGCGCGGCCGTTTTGTCTGACGTATCCAGAACCTTCCGCATCATCAACGCAATGACCTGCGCTTCTTCTTGCGGGTGATTGGTCTCTACCCGTGCCAGGCCTTCCACTGCATTCTTGGCAATATTCTCTCTCGTCAGATGGCGCCATTGCTCCGTCACTTCCGCCGGCAACATGGTGGTTTGCAGCAAGTAAGTGCGAGAGCTACAGTGTGCCATTCCTCTCCCCTCGAGGGAGGGGTTAGGGGAGAGGGCCATCCTTTGCTCCACATATTCGGATTGTGGATCGCCCCCCCTCCTAGCCTCCCCCTCAAGGGGGGAGGAATTCGTGTACTCTTGCTGCCCGTATACTTGCCATAAACCTACATCGCGCCGCTCAACTTCGAATTTTTCCAATAATTTCTTGAGGCCATATTGCGGATGGCTCGGACCTATGGCCTGCCACGCTTCTTCATTCAATTGCTGATCGAGGCCGGGTAAAATCACGGCGCCTAAAGGCATGTTGGCTATAGCATCCAACAGGTCCGCTGTGGCCGGAATGGTG
>JABDAH010000007.1 GCA_013289265.1 Alphaproteobacteria bacterium | reverse complement strand
AGGGCGTTAAGCGGCTCGGAATGAAACAGCACCCACCATTCAGCCGGGATATCCTGACCTGCCGCAAATGCCTGTGGGGTGCCGTTCGGATTGGCTGTGGCTGTTGTACCGGCGGGTAAATCGCTACTGTCATATTGTCCGGGCGTCTGGGTCGCGGGGCGTTCGAAATTCGGCCCGACCGCGCAGCCAGTCAAAAGGGCCGCAGCGGATGCGGCGCAAAGAAGAAGGGGAAGACGCACGAAAAAACTCATTGGCAAAAAGGACCGTTTCTGTATACATTCATGATTGTATGTATGCAACCCGAAAAATGCAGTGCAGCAGGAAAAGATTCCAGGAAAGAAGAATATAAAAAACATGGCGCGACGGACCAAAGATGAGGCAGAAAAAACCCGCAATGCATTGCTGAACGCTGCGGAGAAGGTATTTTATAAACATGGCGTTGCCCGCACCTCACTGGAACAGATCGCCCGCGCGGCCAAAGTCACGCGTGGCGCTGTTTATTGGCATTTCCGCGACAAAATCGAAATTTGCGAGGCGATGTCGAACCGCATTTTCCTGCCGCAGGAAGATGTGCTGGAACATCTGGCGTCCAATGCCAGCGCCACACCCCTGGACGATTTGCAAAAGGCATGTTGCGATTCACTAAAATTAATAGTGACGGATAAACGCCGCCAGCGCGTGGTGTCTATTTTGATGCTTCGTTGTGAATATGTGGAGGACATGGCCGCGATTATGGACCGTCGCCGCGATTGTAAAAATCGTATGCTGGACCGGTTCCAGCGTTTGTTTACGCAGGCACATAAACGCAAAATGCTGCAGCCGCATTGGCCACCGCAATTGGCGGCAGTCAGCCTGCAGGCGTTGATGTCGGGGCTGATAAATCGCAGTCTGGAAAACCCCAAAGATTTTGATCTGGCCAAAATGGGGCCAGCTTGCCTTGCCGCTTTCTTCAAATCGGTGCAGGCCTGATTACAAAATCGTTTTCATTAATTGACTGCCAATAAAAACGGCCACAATGGTGCCGATGACTGAAGCCGCGATATAGGCTGCCATATTCATATAATCGCCTTTTTCCAGCAGTAGAGCCGACTCCAGCGAGAAGGCGGAGAAAGTGGTAAAACCGCCGAGAAATCCGGTCACGAGCAGTAGCCGCGAGGGTTGCGGCATCGACAAACGAAGCGCCAAGACTTCCATCAATATGCCTATAACAAAAGCCCCCAGAATATTAACGCCGAGCGTATGCCAGGGGAAAGCGCCGGGCCCCGTCTGGCGGCTGATCAGATTCATCATGCTGTAGCGGGCGACGGAACCTGTACCGCCGCCAATAAAGATAAGGAGGAGATTGATCATAATGTTGCCCGGCAGCCAGTAAATTCATGGGGGTGTTCCTTTATTGCAGCCCTGTCTTTTGTCTGGCAAGTTGTTTTATGTGGCGGCAAAATGGCGCCATTGAAAGTGGAATTATCTCAGATGAAGATTCGCCCTATTATTCTGTCTGGCGGTTCGGGCACGCGGTTGTGGCCCGTCTCGCGTCAGGATCAACCCAAACAGTTCGCGCATTTATTCGGCGATTATTCATTATTAACGACCACAGTTGCAATGCTTGGCGAGTCTGGCCTGTTTGCGCCGCCAACCCTGATTGCTAATGAAGACCACAAATTTTTTATTCTGGATATTCTGGCGCGGCATCCGTCCGAAGGAACCACCGTTTTACTGGAGCCTTGCGGACGTAACACAGCGGGCGCGGCCCTGACGGCGGCACTGGCAGAACAGGATGAAGATGTTCTGCATCTGCTGCTTCCTTCCGACCATGTGATCAAGGATCCCGGCGCGTTTTTTACTGCAGTGGAAAAGGCCGCTACAGCTGCTGCTGCCGGACGAATCGCTTTATTTGGCATCAAACCGGAATATCCGGAAAGCGGTTATGGTTATATTGAACGCGGCGAAGCTACCGATTGGGATCAGGTCGAGACCATTTGCAAGTTCGTGGAAAAACCTGAAGCAAAAAAGGCGGAAGCCTTGATGGCGCAAGGCGCTTTGTGGAACAGCGGCATTTTCCTGTACAACCCGAAAGTGCTGGTCGAGGAAATCCGCCAACTGGCGCCGGACCAGATCGATCTTTGCTTCACGGCCCTTAGTGCTGCACATACGGACCTTGGTTGCCGGATTTTAGAACGCGCAGCGTACGAAAAACTGCGAAATATCTCTTTTGATTATCTGGTAATGGAAAATACCAAGGCAGGCGTCGTTGTGCCTTGTTCTATGGGGTGGAGTGATGTTGGGTCGTGGCAGGCGCTGTGGCAGCTGGGCGAAAAAGACGCCGATGGCAATGTAATGCAGGGACCCGTTACGGCACTTGATGTGCATAATTCCTATCTGCGTTCAGAAGGTCCGGTTATAGGAATTATCGGTATGAAGAATGTAACGGTGGTGGCGACCAAGGATGCCGTTCTGGTTGCGCCGCGTGACCGCAGTCAGGATGTTAAACCACTGGTAGCGATGCTGGATGAGCAAAAACACAGCGTAGCAACGGCACATCGCCGCGTTCTGCGCCCATGGGGGTCGTATGAAGGCGTTGCCGCTGGCGACCGTTTTCAGGTCAAGCATATTGTCGTCAAGCCGGGGCAGGCGCTGTCGCTGCAAATGCATCACCACCGCGCGGAACATTGGGTGGTGGTGGATGGAACGGCTCTGGTCGAATGTGATGACGTCACCAAAAGCCTTTTTGAAAATGAGTCGGTTTTTATTCCCAAAGGCTCCAAGCATCGTCTCAGCAACCCCGGCAAGGTTGACCTGCATCTGGTCGAGGTCCAGTCGGGTGAGTATCTGGGCGAAGACGATATTGTGCGTTTTTCTGACAAGTATGGCCGCGTTCAATTGGTCAAGGGTGGCAAGGCGTCGCTACAGACCCTGTAACCGCCTTTAAGGCCAAGAACTGATAATAATGACTTGCCAGTCTTTCGGCGTTATTCTAACCCTGCTGAGACTATTTAGGGCCTGGAAACAGGCTGTTCTTCTTATCTTTTGGACGACATTCATGCCACAAAATGTACTGGTTACCGGCGGCGCCGGCTATATCGGCTCTATCCTCGTTCCGGCGCTTTTAGACAAAGGTTATGCCGTTACGGTGCTTGATACGTTCCAGCGCGGCGATACGGCATTGGCGCTTTCCTGCGCCAATCCCCACTTCCTGCCTGTCAAAGGCGATGTGCGTGATGAGACGCTGGTTCAGAGCCTCATGAACAAGGCTGATATCATCATTCCTTTGGCGGCTCTTGTCGGCGCGCCCCTGTGCAAGCGCGATCCGCTGAACGCGCAGACGATCAATAGTGACGCTGTGCGTATGATTGCAAAGAAAGTCAGCAAAAATCAGCGCCTGATTTATCCGACCACCAATTCAGGCTACGGTATCGGTGATAAAGAGGCTCTCTGTACCGAAGAAACGCCGCTGCGCCCTATCTCGCTCTACGGCACATCAAAGATGGAAGCCGAACAAGCCGTACTGGAAAGTGGTCGCGGTATTTCTTTCCGTCTGGCGACTGTATTTGGTATGGCGCCGCGCATGCGGCTTGATCTTTTGGTCAATGATATAACCTGGCGCGCGCTAACTGATCGCACCGTGGTGATTTTCGAAGGCCATTTCCGCCGCAACTACATCCATATCCGTGATGTGGTGAAGGCCTTTGTCCACGGCATGGATAATTACGACAAGATGGTCGGCCAAGCTTATAATCTGGGGCTTTCTACCGCCAACCTGTCCAAGCTGCAGCTTTGCGCCAAGATCAAGGAGCATGTCCCCGGCTTTGTTTATCTGGAAGCGCCAATCGGCGAAGATCCGGATAAGCGCGATTATATCGTATCGAACGACAAGATCGAGAAAACCGGCTGGAAACCCGACTGGTCACTGGATGCCGGTATTGATGAGCTGATCCGCGGCTATACCATGTTGCGTAATTCCGTTTATGCGAATGTCTAGGGCTTGCTGATGATTTGCCGCGTTTGCGATTCCAAAAATCTTGCTCTCGCCGTTGACCTTGGCGAACAGCCTTGGTGCAATAATTTCCTGAAAAAGGCTGATGTCGGCAAAGAACCGTTCTATCCTTTGCGGCTCCTGTACTGTCACGATTGCCATACGTCGCAGCTTGATTTTACGGTTAAAAAAGAAATCATGTTTGGTGACCACACATATTTATCTGGCGTCACTAAATCACTGTCGCAGCATTTTCACCGCGTCGCGCAGGATGTTGACCGGAAATTTTTTACAGGTGCGAAGCAGAAATCGATCCTCGATATCGGCTCGAATGATGGTACGCAGCTAAAACATTTCAAGGAACTGGGCTACGATGTTCTCGGTGTTGAATCATCAAAGACAACGGCCAAAATCGCCAACGATGCCGGAATTGAAACGCTCAATGCGTTCTTTAACCTCGAAACAATGCAAAGCATCGGCAAGCAATTTGATGTCTTCAATGCTTCCGGCGTTTTCTTTCATCTGGAGGAACTGCATTCAGTATGCGAGGCAATCAAATTCGGCCTGAAGGAAGACGGCGTTTTTGTTGTGCAGTTCCTGTACATGAAAAGCATTATTGAAAATCTGGCTTTCGATCAGATTTATCACGAACATCTGCTTTACTACACGCTGGAAACCATCGAAAAATTACTGAACCGTCACGGGCTGGAAATGTTTGATGCCAGCCTGTCGCCCATTCATGGCGGTTCGATCATCGGATATGTCGGTCATCGCGGTAAGCGCCCTGTTTCCGACCAGCTGCAGGCAATGCGCAAGGAAGAAGCTGACTCGCATGTCAATGATTTCCAGACCTATCAGGAATTTGCCCGCCGCATCGAAGTGATGAAGGCGGAGAATCTGGTTTATCTCAACAAGAAAAAGGCCGAGGGCAAACGGATCTACGGCATGGGCGCGCCGGTCAAAGGCAATACGATGCTGAATTATTTTGGCGTCGGCACGAACTATATCGATTATCTGGTGGAGAAAAATACGCTGCGGAACGGGCTTTATTCGCCTGGCATGCATATTCCGGTGGTAATGGAAGATGATAGGCTAACGCCACCTGACGTTTATTATGTTTTGGCGTGGAATTTTAAGAAGGAAATTCTGGCAAACAATAAGAAATTGCTGGATGCAGGTGTGGAGTTTTATTTCCCGGTCAATCCGAAGGAGGATGCCGCGTGAAAATCCTTGTCACCGGTGCGACTGGCTTTATGGGCACGGCTCTTTGCATTCGTTTAGAGCAGGCAGGCCATGCGGTTGAACGTCTTGGCTCCAAGAAATGCGATTTGACGAAGCAAAATGCGCTGCAGGCCTTTTCAGCAACGAAATACGACCAGATTTTTCATCTGGCGGCATGGACGCAGGCTGGTGATTTCTGCCTCCGCCATCCCGGCGAACAATGGATCATTAATCAGCAGATCAATACCAATGTTCTAACCTGGTGGCAGGCAGATCAGCCGCAGGCCAAGCTGGTTTGCATGGGCACCAGCTGTTCCTATGATCCCGACCTGCCACTGGTTGAAGAAAACTATATGACGGGCACGCCGATCGACAGCCTGTTCACATATGCCCAGACCAAACGCATGCTCTATGCGGGGTTGCTGGCTTTATCAAAGCAATACGGTCTGAGATACCTATGCCTAATACCCTCGACGCTTTACGGCCCCGGCTATCATACCGATGCGCGCCAGATGCATTTTATTTTCGATCTGATCCGCAAGATTCTGCGCGGCAAGAAATTCGGTGAGCCAGTGACGCTATGGGGCGACGGTTACCAGAAACGCGAACTCGTATTCGTTGACGATTTCATCGATTTAACCTTTCGGGTCAATGACAAGACGGAAAATGATCTGGTCAATATTGGCGCGGGTGAGGAGTTTACCATCCGGCAATTTGCGGAATCTATCTGCGCCTGTGTTGGCTATGATCCGGCCCTTATTCAGTATGACACGTCGCGTTATGTTGGCGCGAAGTCCAAATGTCTGGATACTCATAAGCTCAAAACCATCGTGCCGGATTTCAAACCCATCCCTTTGCGGGAGGGGCTAAAGCAAACCATTGATTGGTTTGCTAATTCGGGCCTGGTATAGGCGCTTTTCAAGCCAGCTTTATGTAACTTATCATCGACAAGGATGGGGGTTAGGGCTATCTTTCCCGGCGATTAACTTTAAGGCTTCCGCCTTATTTTCAGGACTGCGCGATGGGCTATATTACAGTACGGACCCCTTTAAGGATCAGCTTCTTTGGCGGCGGCACCGACTATCCCGAATATTTTATGGATAAGCCAGCCGCCGTTCTCGGCATGGCGATCAACCGCTATATTTACATCAATGCTTTGCGCCGTCCCGCTTTCCAAAGCCATGAATTTACTCTGGCTTATTCTCAGTTAGAGCGTGTGGCGAATATAAGTGACATCAAACACCCGGCATTGCGCGTGGCGTTGGAAGCCTTTAAACACACTCACCCACTTGATATGTCGACCTTGGCTAACCTTCCGGCTCAATCGGGGTTAGGGAGTTCCGGCAGTTTTATGGTCGGGCTTATCAATTTGTTGGCGACGCTTAACAATAAGCCGATGACCAAATTGCAAATCGCGCAGATGGCGATCGATCTCGAACGCGATAAGCTGAAACATGTTTGCGGCGTGCAGGATCAGCTGCATGCTGCTTTTGGCGGCCTGAACTTTTTCTACCTCACAGGAGGGCGCACCCGCATCAGCCCGGTTCTGATGACCGCCGACCGTCTGCGTTATTTTCTGGATTCTCTCGTCCTTGTTTTTACTGGCCAGACGCGTAGTGCGCCGCAGGTGCTGAAAGAACAAATGGAGGCGACGCAAAGTGGTAGCCTCGATAAAGATCTGGCGCGTTATTACGAAATGGCTCAGGAAGGGCTGAAAATTCTTGAGGAAGATAGCCCCCAAACTTTCATCCGTTCTTTCGGCGAGCTTATGCATGAAGGTTGGAAAAGAAAGCGCGGTTTTTCAGACGCTATGAGCAACAGCGCGATTGACGAGCTTTACGACGAGGGGCGCCGTCGTGGCGCCTACGGCGGTAAGCTGTGCGGTGCGGGCGGTGGCGGTTTCCTGCTATTCGTGGTGCCGCCGGAAAAACGTCAATCTTTTATTCGCTCCTTTGAGCCGGAACGCATTCTTGAAGTTGACCTTGATATGCAGGGGACGACCGTCCTGACCTATGCTCAATTACCGGGGGAAAACTTTACCGCCGCTGCAGCAGCACCGGATGCGTTACTTGTTTCCTCCGTGGCTTAAATCGAATCCGCGGCGCTGCGTAGCGACATGACAAGCTCACAATTTATACTCATTGACCAGAATCTGCGAAATTTTGGCGGTCATTACTGGGAATATGATACGTCGATTGCAAAATATTTCAGTGGATATGACCACAAGGTATCTGTTTTCACCCACGCTTCCGCCTCAACATCCCTCATTTGCAGCTTCGCCGATTTTATACCGTGGTTTAGTTTAACCAGCGCCGATATTTACCGACCCGCCTTGTATCGACATATTAATCAGCGCTTTTCAAAGCTGCCGCGCTCACTACTGGCCTTCATGAAAGCGGTTTATAAAGGCGGCAAATTTTTGCGCCGCTTTTTGACGTTTTCTAAGAAAATGCATACCGCTACTCCTTCACTCAAAACTTTGCCATTTGGCGCAGAATGTGTAGCTGCTATTCGTCGCTGCCATGCCGGTGGCAATGACTCTGTTTTTATCCAGACGGTTCATACGGAAGAATTGCGTAGCCTTAGTGCCGCCTTAGCCGGTATTGCCATAGAAGAATGTCCGCGCCTCCTTGTTATGCTGCGGCGTGAGCCGGAAGAAGCGAGCATGACAGGGCTTTGTGAAGCACTCGCGCCGCTCGCTTATCTGCAGGGCAAGAAGCTGTTTTTCTTTGCCGACACATGGGCCTTGGCCGATGCCTACCGAGACCAATTCGGCCTCGATGTTAAGACGGTACCTGTGATTTGCGATGTGTCACTGATCCGCCAGCGACTTACCGCGCCCAAGGGCACAGCCAAAACCCTTGTTTATCTTGGCGATGCGCGAACGGAAAAGGGGTTTCAACTGTTACCCTTGTTACTTGAGGAGTTAGCGCACAGCTATCCTGCGTTTAGTGAATTGGAATTTCATTTTCAGAGTTATGTGCCGCCCGATCTTTATGAGGGTGAGGTGGAAGCCGCTATCCGGAAATTACAGAAAATGTCGCAAGTGTTTTTGTATGATACCGCCTTATCGCAGGAAGCCTTTATCGATCTATTGATGAAGGGTGACATCATCCTTTTGCCTTACGATGCCGCGCGTTACCGGCGCCGCAGTTCCGGCATTTTGATGCAGGCAACGGCGGCAGGGAAGGTTGCTGTGGTGCCGGCATCCACATGGTTTGCTAAATCCGTACCGGCGGATGCCGTGCAAAGCTTCACGCCCGGTAATCTGGCAAGCGCCGTACGACAGGTGCTTGATCGCTACGGGGGCTTGGAAACGGCAGCCAGAGAATGCGGCAAAACATTCGATTTCCAGACAATCCTTGGCGAATTCTATCAATGTTTAATGTCGTAAAGTGAAGAGGTAAGGGGTATAGAAAGACAGGCAATATTGTTTAACTTCCGGAAAATGTGCTGATCATGAATTTGAAGTTTGCCGAGCAATTCAAGTTATTTATCAACCCTTATTACTGGCGATCGGCGGTGCTGATCGCTTCTTGCGGCGTGGCACGGCAATATCGCAATTCGTTTTTGGGAGCTTTGTGGCTGTTGCTGCCTTCCATCGCCATGATGTGCATCTATACATTGATTATGCCGACGATCATGCATAGCGATCCGCGTACTTACGCTACCTATCTTTTGGCCACGCTTCCCTTATGGACATTCCTGTCGGTCAGCCTTTCGTCGTCCACCTATTCCCTGATTGCGAACGCCGAGACCTTGAAGCGTTGTATGATTTCTTCTTCGGTCTTTCCTGTCGCCGATATCCTGAAGAATGCCTACAGCTACATGGTCGGATTTATCGGGATGGCCGTTATCGCGCTGCTGATTGGGCTGCCGCTGTCATGGCATGTGTTTCTACTGCCACTCTATTTCATCCCCGTGCTACTGACGGTGATGTGCCTGTGTGTGGGCATTGCTTATGTCGTACCCTATGTGCAGGACCTCAAGGACGCGATCATCATTGCAATGAATATGCTTATATGGGTTAGCGCTGTTCTCTATCCCATCACGATGTTGCCCGCAAAAGCACAGAAAATTATGGAATGGAATCCGCTTTATATCCTGTTGGAACCTTCCATCACATTGGTTTACAGGCAGCAGATACCGGATGCGTTCGTACTTCTCAAACTCTGGATTGTTATGTGCCTGTCACTGGCTTTCGGTTACACGCTTTACCGTATCGGCGGACGGAACTACGTTTACTATCTTTAATCAGGCAGCCTGTTCCGATAGGCCCAAAATATCTTTTTCATATTGACGGATAACATCATTGGCGGCTCCGTCATTGATAATACGGCCCTGGCTTAGCAAAATAAATCGATTACAGATTTTTTTTACCTGATCAAGACTATGGCTGACGATAATCGTGATTTGGGCCTGATCGATTTTGGAGAGTAGTAGCTTGGTCGATTTCTCGGAAAAACCGGCGTCACCTGCCGCCAGCACTTCGTCGAGCAGCAGAATTTCGGGATGCTGAAAAATGGCGGATGAAAAAGCTAGGCGCGATTGCATGCCTGATGAATAGGTTTTAAGGGGTAGATCAATTTTAGCGCCTAGCTCGGAGAAAGCGATGATCTGTTCTTCCAGATCTTTCGAGTATTCGCGCAACCTTCCGCGGTAAGCGAAGGAAAGCTTGATATTGGCGCGTCCTGTGATTTCGGACTCGAACCCCGCGCCCATTTCGATCAGAGGCACGATGGAGCCTTGCACCTCGCGTGTACCTGACTCGATAGGGTAATTGCCTGAAATAACCTTGAGCATGGAAGATTTGCCGCTGCCATTCATGCCGATCAGGGCGATTCGGTCGCCTGACTGTGCGGTAAAATTGATGTCACGCAAAATGGGAATGTGGGTCGAGCGCATGCTTTTGCGCTTGATAAACCATTGTCGCAGGCTGGAGGCACGGGTCAGCGTATCGACACCCGAGACGTTAACATTCTCTAATTTGATATAGCCGGACATGGCAGATGCTATAACCACTTAACCTGCTTCCCACAATATGTTTTACGCATTTGCAGCTGTTTTAAATAAGATTTGCGCCCCTTTTCATGCATGTTATAACGCTTTCGCCTTATGGCACTGACCTTATTTCGATTCCAAATGTACGACTCAATTGCCCGTCAAACTCGCCTGAATATTATCAAAACCGCGCGTAGCGTTGGCAGTGTGCATTTCGGCGGCTCCTTCTCGGTCACCGAAATATTGGTGGCCTATTATGCGCCGGTCATCGCCAAAAAACTCTCATTCAAAGACTTTATCGATCGCAACACTTTGGTTCTCAGTAAGGGCCATTGCGGGCTTGCAGTTTATGCTTTGCTCAATGCCATCGGCATTGTCCCGGATGAAAAACTGGCGACTTACTGCAAGGACGGCGGCGCCTTTATGGGCCACATCAAGCGTGATCCATCGCTTGGCATCGGCTGGTCAACGGGCTCTCTGGGGCACGGGCTTTCCATTAGCATGGGGCTTGCGGGTGCCTTGCGCTTTGCTGGCAAGTCAGGTCGCGTGACCTGCATTCTCGGCGACGGCGAAATGCATGAAGGCTCCAACTGGGAAGCCTTGCTGCACCTCAGCCACGATGACAAATTCCCGCTAACGATCATTCTCGACAACAACAAATTTCTATCACTTGGCGCCACGCAGGATATCCGCCCGATTGAGCCGATCGAGGCCAAGATCAAGGATTTCAGCATTCAATGCGCTTCAGTCGACGGGCATAATGTTGAGGCGTTGCGGCAGATTATTGATAAAATGGAGGCTGTAAATCAGGCCTTTTTCATCAATGCCAATACCCTGAAGGGCAAGGGCATCAGCTTTACCGAAGGTGTTACTGAGTGGCACGCCAAGCGCGCGTCTGAACAGGATTTGCAGCGCATGGAAGCAGAGTTAAAGGCAGGGGTAGCGTGAGAAAAGCACTCGGTGTCACTCTCGCAAAATGTTTTGCGAAAAACCCCAAACATCATTTGTTTTGCGGCGATATCGGTTTTGGTGTGTTCGATGCTCTGCGTGTGGAAAGGCCAAACCAATTCCATAATTTTGGCATTAGCGAACAGCATATGGTTTCGTACGCTGCGGCCTTTTCATCTGCGCTCAATGCTACGAGCATGGTTTATACCATCAACCCTTTTATTACTTCACGCGTGCATGACCAGCTGCGCGTCGATGTTGCCTATTCCAAATCGCCTCTCATCGTCTGCAGTGTCGGTGCAGGTTTTGCTTATGACTCTCTGGGCTTCACGCATTACGGAATTGAAGACCTGGCCTTACTGCATGTTTTGCCCAATATGCGTATTTATACACCTTGTGATGCGCAGGATGTCGCCGATCTGACCGATAAATTTTTTGCTGATGAGGTCGTACCAGCACCCTGCTATTTGCGTTTGCAGAAAGGCGGCGAGCGTAAGCTTTTTGCGGATTTTCCCGATTTCACGCATCACGGAAGTTATAAATATTGGCCGGGAACAGATGTAGAAATCATCACTCACGGCGCTATTACCGAAGAAGCGCTGGAAGCTAGGAAAGCGCTGCAGGGGCAGGCATCGGTTGCCGTACGTTCTGTTATTGACTGGCATGCTTATCTTTCAGAAGATGTGTCCCCCATGCTGGATAAGGTACTGTTTTTGGAAGAAAATCGTCTTGTAGGATCGCTGGCAAATTCAATTCTAGCGGCTGCTATACAGAAAAAGCAGAAACTGCCCATAGTTGAAATCAAATGCGTGACGGAAGCGGAATTTAATACCACAGTGTTGCGGCCATCCGCTTTGAAGGTAAACGGGTTAGACCGCCAATCGATTGAGCAAACAATTAAAGAGATGATCCAATGACGACACTAACGGATATGGAAAAATACCTTCAGGCGTGGGAGGCGGTCGATATTCGCAAGTCCCTTACGCTTTGGGGCGGTATGCTGAAAGAGGCGATGCTGGAAGCCAAAAGCAAAGGTGGCGTGATTTATATTTGCGGCAATGGCGGCAGTGCGGCTAATGCCATCCATATGGCTAACGACTTTACCTATGGTTATTGCGATGCAGGCCGCCGGTTCAATGTGGAAGCTTTGCCCGCCAACAGCTCTGTCCTGACATGTCTCGCCAACGATATCGGCTATGACAAGATTTTCTCGCACCAGCTGGAAAATAAACTAAAGCCGAATGATCTGCTGGTTGTTCTGAGTGGTAGCGGTAATTCACCCAATATCATCAAGGCGCTGGAAGTGGCCAAAGCCCGCAGCGCAAAGACACTTGGCATGCTGGGCTTTAATGGCGGCAAGGCCAAGGCAATGGTTGATATTTTGCTGCATGCGGAACTGGACGATATGCAGGTTGCCGAAGATCTGCAGTTGATGATCGCCCACGCCGCCATGCGGATGATGGAAGAACACATAAAGTAGGAGTGGTTATGGCAGCTGAAAATATCCTCATTACTGGCGCGAGCAGCCCTATCGGCGCATTCTTCTGCAAATGCTTGACGCAGGATTTTCCGAACGCGACTCTTTATGCGGCCTACAATAAAAACGCACCAGCTTTCAATCTCCCGCGCTTGAAGCCGTTGCAAATTGATTTTTCTAATTTGTCTGCGGAAATGCTCGCTTTGCCAGCTTTAAAAACGATCGATACAGTTA
Source organism: Alphaproteobacteria bacterium (assembly GCA_013289265.1). Lineage (GTDB taxonomy): Bacteria > Pseudomonadota > Alphaproteobacteria > UBA9219 > UBA9219 > JAATFY01. Next base: position 52,933 of record JABDAH010000007.1, on the reverse strand, counting down.
TCCATCTGGCCTCTGTTACGCCGGGTAATAATATGAGTGGCTCCCTCGATAATTATTATGCCGGTAACGTATATGGTGTGATGGCGCTTTTCCAGCACATGGCCGGTTCGGGCAATTTGAAAGATATTTTCTATCTATCTTCCAGCGCCGTTTACAATCGCACCAAAGGTAGCGTTCTGAACGAAATGAGCGAGAAAACCCATCTCGATCCCTACGGCTTATCCAAGCTGGTGTTTGAGCACGAGATGGCAACCCTTCATAGCCAGACAAAAATTAATATGTTGGGCCTAAGGGTCCCGGTTCTTCTTGTCGACGGTGTGAAATATAATTTCATATCCAAATGGAAACTGGCGATAGAACAAAAAGCTCGCCTCAAAATCGCTAATCCTGATGCTGCCTTCAATGCCGTGTGCCCCGGTTGGGCTTTATTTGAGGCCTTTAAGGGCTTCACCGGAAAGGGCTCGACTGCGTGCCTAACGACAAATATATTTGCTTCCGAAAGCAGTAATTTACGCGCTATTTTAAAAGCGGCTGACTATGATTTATGGGACGAAGTTCCTGCGACCGCTCCGGCTCAAACCCTTACAAGCATCTATAAGCCATTGTCATTTCCGCCCTACAATGCGTTGAAGGTCGTTAAAGACTTTCTTCTAGAAGCCCGTGAAAAAGGACAGGCAGCATGAGTGTTTTTCTGGATACTTTTGAACGCAATCGCTACGCCGTTTTTCCCAATGCACAGCCCGAAACTTTTGCGCGTTTCCGGAAGGTTTTTAAAGACGTCGCCGAAGAATTTGTTGGCTATCCCATCGAAGATCTTAATCTTCTCCATAAATATGTAACAGTTGAACAGATCAACCCTTTGCGCGTCAAAATTTTTAACGCCTTGAATGCGCTGCCGAACTGGAAGAAGGATTATTATTCCCTGGCGGCGGATCAGCTAAGCGCCATGTTTGGTCCTGATATTTCAATACAGATCAAACTATGCCTCAGCATTCAGATGCCCAACGACGCTGGCTCCGTCCTTATGATGCATTCCGATACGATGAGCGGGCAAAGCCAGTTTGAATGTGTCTTATGGACGGCCGTAACGGATGCGTTTGACAGCAACGCCATGTATATTTTTCATCCTCCTGAAAGTCAGAAAATTTACGACGCCTTGCCCAGTTACCAGCATCGAGGCATGAACGAATTGTTCGAAGACAATAAAAAGGATGCGGTAATCGCCAATGCCAAGATGGGTGACTGTATTTTATTCAGCTCAACCCTCTTTCATGGCAATCAGTTGAATAAGACGGATAAAACCCGCATATCCCTGAACTGCCGTTTCAAATCGCTTTTTAGTCCTGAATATGCGGCGGTGCCCCATGAACGTACGACTGGCACTTTTTATGAACCTTTGTTTATGTCGCCAGTAACAAAAATTGGCTTGGCTTATAATGAAAACATCCTCTTCTGAGCCCCTGGCTATTACGGGCTATGTTACGCCGCAGCAGTTTGGGCCTTTTATAATGCCCGTGCCTGCCCAGAATTCCTGTCTGCGTGAATATGCCAACCTCATGAACTTCAGCTATAATATGCCGCAATGTGAGCATATTTTCTCCCGCTGTTATATGCAGCTGTTCAGTACGCTGACATCGATTGAGCCTGGTGGAAATATCGTCATGTATTCTTTCCACATGATGCCCAAGGATGCGGGCAAAATGAAAAATATTCTCGATATCCAGCAACAAAAGAAACTAACCTTTCATTTTGTGCTGGAAAAGAAAATAGCGCGTACTAACGATGAATTGAAAGAGATGGCAAAAGTGCTTCAGGTCGCCGATATGATCAAGCGGAATGATGAACGCCGCCAAGAATTAAGAAAATTTCTATAAACCCACAGTTGAAAAAGGCGTTGAGTTAGATGGCGAAAAAAGTAGCGATTATCGGTGCGGGCACGGCAGGTTGCGCCGCAGCTTATCAATTTCAGCGCCTCGGCGGCTGGGAAATAGAAATTTTTGAGGGCGGCAATACCATAGGCGCTGGCGTGCGTACGCATTTCCGTGGCGGCCATCCTTATACTTTCGGGCCCCGCCATTTTCTGACCAAGAAGCAGGAAGTGTTTGACTATCTGCATTCCATTGTGCCGATGCGAAAGTTGGAACATCGCTTCGTGACATATCTGGAAGAAGAAGCTGACTTTTTCAATTACCCGATCAGTGCCAGCGACATTCCACGCATGAAACGCGGCAAGGAAATTCAAGAGCAGCTGGACGCGATTGAGGGTGTCGAGATTACGGAGCCGAAGAATTTCGAGGAATACTGGATCTCCAAGGTCGGAACCATTCTCTATTCAAAATTCATCGACACCTATTCCAAAAAAATGTGGCGGCTTGAGAATAACAAGCAGATCGATACCTTTAACTGGTCACCAAAGGGCACCCCGATCAAGAAAGACTCCTCGCACGCCTGGAGCGAGGCCATATCGGCCTACCCGATCGCGCTCAACGGGTATAATGATTTCTTTGACAAGGTACAGGATTTCGCGACCTTTCATCTGCGTTGTCCCATCGATGAAATCCGTCCCGATACGTGCGAAATCGTCGTTAAAGGCTTGCCGAAGAAATATGACAAAATCGTCAATACCATCGCGCTCGATATGGTGCTGAAGGAAGATCTGGGCGAACTGCCTTTCGTGGGTCGTGATCTGACGACGATTATCTTGCCGACAGAACATGCTTTTCCTGAGGATGTATTCTTCGTCTATTATGCCAACGCCGAACCCTATACCCGCATTGTCGAATATAAGAAACTCTCGGGCTATAAATCGCCCAGTACATTGTTGGGGCTCGAAGTGCCTTCCACCAACGGCAAGCATTATCCGTTGCCGATCAAGAAGTTCCGTGCCATTCACGACGAATATGCGAAGCGGCTTGGCAAGAATGTGTATTCCATCGGTCGCGCCGGCAAATACGACTATCAGGTGGATATCGATGATTGTGTCGAGCAGGCGCTTGGCATTTATGAGGAGCTAAAATGATAAACACTTTCCTGATGCGGAAATACCCGAAGACTGCGCGCAAAGAAATTACATCGGAACGCGTCAAAGTAACGCAGGAAGATCGTGAAAAAGCGCAGCGGTTCGATGAAATCTATTTCGATACCGAGCGGCGCTTTGGGTATGGCGGTTATCATTACAATCCCAAATTTTTTACCGAGGTCGTCAGGGATTTTATTTATTATTACGACTTGAAGCCGGGCGCCAAGATCCTGGATGTCGGTTGCGGTAAAGGTTTTATGTTGCATGACTTCAAACTGGCCATGCCCTCGCTGGAAGTGGCCGGTATCGATATCTCCGATTACGCTTTATCAAAAGCCATGTCGGATGTTGCGCCCTATTTGCAGAAGGCCAGTTGCGATAAGCTACCTTACCCGGACAAAAACTTCGATCTGGTGATTGCGATTTCATCTATTCACAATCTCGATCTACAGGGCGTGCGGCAATCCCTTAAGGAAATCATGCGTGTTTCAAAGGGTCCAGCTTTTATCAAAGTTAACGGCTATAAAAACTTGAAAGAACGGGAACAGTTGGAAAGCTGGAATCTCGTCGCCAAAACCATTATGCGCGAATCGGAATGGGAAGAGTTGTTTGCCGAAGTTGGTTATAGCGGCGATTATGATTTCTTTAAAACTTAATCGCGTGACATTCTTTCATCGCGATACCGCGCCGTCTGCCATTCATCATAATAAGAATAGCCAATTCTCTTATCTGGCGCTTATTCGCTTCATAATGGCTTATATCATCTATGCCGGGCATTATGGATTGCTGGCTCGACACGAAGCGTTTACCTACCGTTTGTTCCAACTGGGGCCATTTGCTGCGATCCTCGTCTTTCTGATTATTTCCGGTTATTCGATTGCCAGTTCTTTTAATCGCGAGATGTCGGGTTTTTATGCAAGACGACTTGGCCGGATTTATCCGGTTTTTGCGGTGTCATTAACATTTTATGTGGCTTTCCTCGCCGCTTACATGTCGGTCGATATTTTTACTGCCGACGGCACGAAGCATGGTCCCTTGCCCCAGGTTGGGCGAATACTAATCAATTATTTAATGTTAAACGGGGTTATTGGCGACCAGATTATCGGTACTTCTTGGTCCTTGGCCGTAGAGGCGCTTTTCTACATCACGGCACCTTTGTTATTTTTAATTGTTCAATCTAAAAAACATATTCTGTTTCTTTTGCTCATTATCGCATCGGCCGTTTTTTATTGGTTTCATGAAAATCTTGGATTGCCATACTTTGCGAATATGTCACACGGTACTGCCGCATTGGCATTGTTCTTTGCCTGGGGCTGTGGTTTCTATTTTTATTTTCATCAGTCGGCAGTATGGGGAATTACTTTTCCTCTTTTTCTCTGTGTCTTACTGAATCATTACCTGCCCTTAGGTGGAAAATATTCGCTTTATACACTTTACATATTCTCAACATTGGTTTTCTTCGCAAATAAGCTACCAATGCTCAACCAATGGCTGACGGTTTTACTTAACTATCTGGGCGAAATTTCTTATCCACTTTTTATTCTCCACTATCCTTTGCTCATTGCGCTGAATTACCAGTTCCATTTGTCGAACCAATATGTTGTTACAATGGTTGTGTTGGGGGTTTCCGCCCTCACCCTTGCCTTTGTCGATAAGCCGTGCAGGCGCTGGATTGCTACACGAAGCTCTCTCCAGGTAAAAAATGCCTTCGTCGCCAGTGGCATAATGAGTGGCGCTGTTGCTATTCTATGCGTAATTTCACTTTTCTTTTATATACACGGCTAGCCTTATTGCATGGCGGCTATGGCCTTGATGATCTGTGGCTTTGTAACGGTTCCGTCGTGCCCTTCAATCTGGGCATAGAGGCCGGCATAGAGGCTAGCAAAAAATAGCGCTGTGCCCAGATTAATGCCGGATACAATAAAGAGCGTAGCAATGGCATGGAAGACATCGCCGCTACCCGTAGCGTCAACAACGCTTGAAACAAGGGCAGGGCAAAATACCTTCTCGCCCTTGTGATAGCCCCAGGCCCCACGTTCCCCCAACGTAAAGAAGAAATAAGCCTTGTCTGCCATGGGCGAGGTTTCAATAAACAGCTGGATAAGATCTTCAATGTTCGACTTGTTGTCGCGCATCGTAAGTCGCAGTTCGCGCTCGTCGATAGCTACCAGGTCAAAATGTTTATATTTTCGAACATCATTGAAGGGATAGTTTGTCGAATTCGCCTGCACATTGATGGCATAGAACTGGTTGGGATTAGCTTCCATCAGGGCGGCACCGTCAAAGAAGCCATGACCGAAGTCATAAATTAGGACGGCTGAGCGCTCCTCCTGCCGTACAAGTTCGTCAACAATGCCAGAGAGGGCAAAGTTTTTCCCATGCAGAAAGCGCACTGTTTCGAACAAACGCTCTTTTTTCTTGGCTGAAATGAACCGTGTTTTTTCAACCAAGGGAAAGGGCTGTTCCTGCAGGGATACATTGGAGCGTTTTTTATAAAGGCCCATTTTTACGTAATCTTCGGGCACCAGCGCCGTTACTTGTTGAACATAGTCCGACAGCAGGGGGATGAGAACCAGTAAACCGCCAGCCATCATTTTTGTGCTGGTTTCCAGGAACGAGGCGGCCGTGTATTTACTGGATACGCCTGTCAGCGAACCATAAGTATAGACGTCCAGAATGGCTTCGCCGAGCAGAAGAATATTGGCTGTCGCCAAAGCATTGTAGATACCATCTAAATAGTCGCCGTTGGCGCTAATGCCATATTTCTTCAGATAGGCGCCAATAATAATGCGCTTCTCGTCCAGAAAATTATTCAGCAGGTAAGAGGAGCTATGTTTGCGTGACTGCGTGAAAACGATCTGGCCGCCATTTTCCATGCAGGCATCAGCTTCGCGTTTCAGGGCCGGGTTCTTTTCAAGCTGCTTGTCATAATCGACGCCCTTGAAATAAAAATCCGGTTTAAGGTTTTGCAGAACTTCAATGGCCTCAGGATTATTATCGATGTAAACGAAATCGACCACCGACAGGCTGGCCATCATTTGTGCCCGTTGTGCTGCCGAGTGGTAAACACCGCGCGGGTGTTTGGTGATAAACTGGTCACCGGTAATACTAACTACCAGAATGTCGCACTGTGCTTTGGATTCTTCCATATGTTCGATATGGCCAATATGGATGGCATCGAATGCGCCGTGACAGAGACCAATTTTCTGATCTGGATAACGATTGCGTATATCGCTTAGTCCCTGCAACCCGACAAGTTTACGGGCGCCGCCTGAAGGGAGGGACGAAGGACCAGCTGCATCTGCATCAATGACGGAGTGCAAGTTTGTTGTTTTCTTAGATGCCGCAGCGCCAGTCATCAATTACCTGCCTTAGAACATTCTTTGATTTTACAAGCTGTTGTGTTTTAATTTTTTGCGCATCAGCCATTGCATCACCCGATGCCTTCATGCGTCTTTGCAAATTAAAAGGAATAAATTCATTTAGCAATAATAAAGACCATTTGATGCCCATAAGCAGCCGTACAAGCCTGTAAATCGAACGATCTTCAGCATCGGTTAAATAGGGCGCTATTAGCTCCGAGCGTTGATTTAACGTCAGATTACTGCCTGGATGCCAGTAAATGTCACTCATTAACTTGAAAAAAGAGTCCCGGCCGGCATACTCAAAATCAATGAAATAAAGCCTTTTATCACCGGTCAGGAGACTGTTATGCGTGCCGAAATCGGACGGGCTGATAATGGCCTTTTTGCCAAAGTCGCGGTCTGGGAAGTCATTATAGTTAATAGCAGTCAGGCAGTCGTCTATGCCGTCTTTGAGGTATTCTTGCAGCATAGGATCATCAATTGTGCGCAAGAATACTAGGCGTTTATCAATGTGGCTCTTTAAGGTTGTCGTGGTGAAGAAAGCCTCCTTGGCTTCGCTGACGAAATCGTCAATGGCGGACAAATTCATTATCTTGCTCAAAAATAATTGAATTTGCTCAAAAGCATCCGCCGTCACATCATAGTACGGCGTGCCATCGATATAGCTGAAAACGCTGTAATTCAGTGCAACATGGCTGTGATGAATCTCTGGCACATTGGTTATGCCGTGGCGGCGATAGTAATCAATCGCCTGTTTTTCCGAAGCGCGGCGGTTCCAGCTATCATCCTGCGGATAGACTTTGACAAAATAACGATGCTGCCCATTCCAGACGCCTACACTGCTATTGCCGCGTCCCGGCTGAGTAGTAAATTCTCCAGGTCCAAAGATTTGGGTCAGATCCTGGGTGATGTCGGGACTAGCCATTGAGCACAAAAGCCCCAAAGGCTGGCCAGTCACAAATGCGCAGGCTGTCTTTCATCGGGTGATTCTTTGCGTCACGATTAAACAGAACGGGGTGGGGAATTCTGTTCTGCAATGGCAGGATGATATCGGTAAGATCGTCGAGGAAAAAATCGCATTCCTTGGTGGCAACCAATTGGAGTTTTTCACCGATAGTTTCTGCGAAGTGAATATGGGATTTGGTCAAAGAGGTTTTGCCAAACAAATGGCGTTCTATCCATGCGGTAGCATAGTCGCGAAGCTTGTAATTCTTGCCAGCAGAGTCGGTCCTGGTTTTGTGGCTGATAATCATAATATCCGTTACGCGTGGTGAAGCCGCAATCTGAGCGATTGTCTCAAGAGCGCCGTTGCAGGGCGGGCATTCCTGATAGAGCGGGCCATACACTTCGGCTTGAATTTGGGTCCAGAAATGATCGCCCCGTTCACTGCGTACAAGCGCGCGTACATCTTCGCGCGATTTTCCTGCGAGCGAACATCCAAGCAAATCCTCCGCTTGATGTTGAAACAGAGTGTCGCAATCGACGATCGTGTTGTCCAGATCCAATCCGACAATCATGTAAGGGCCTATGCCAGCAAGATTTTGATAAAAGTCTCGGGATTATGAAAGGCTTCCATCTGTTGTTGCAAGGGGCGCAGTTTCGCCCTTATTTCAGAATAGTTTTTCGCGATATATTCAAGATTGTCCGCAATATCCATTTCATTGTTGGGGCGGAAAACGAGATGTGGATCGATCCTGGCCAATAGAGCGGCATCAGCCATTGATCGCGATACCAAAGGTACCTTGCCGGATACCAGTGCTTCCATCACGACGCCGGAGGATTGCAACTCGTAATCATGGGAGTGGTAGGGAACCAGAAAAATATCGCTCTGATCAAAGATGTCTTCAATGTGTTGTGTGCTGAAAGGGCCGGTGTGATAGATGGATTTTCCGGTTTTTGTTTCCAGAGTTCGTAATTCTCTCTCAAAAGAGTCGATGATAGGGTTTTTGGTGATGTAGGTAATATACACCGACCAGTCCAGCGCCACGTCTTTATGGATCAGGCGTATGATTTCAGGAATTAAGTGAGGGGCTTTGGCCTCGGAATAGGTGCCAAAATAAACTACCCGGTAGGGCGACGACGGGTTGTCTCTGGGGGTATTCCCACCCCGTTTGGCGTGGGGGATAGGCAATAAAGTTACCGGCCGCTGTAACAGCGCTGCATAGACCTGACAAAGCTTATCTGTATCAGCATAGAATGTAATGCGGTTATCTTGTGGCGAGAGCTTACTGATCCCTTTCAGTGCTCTTTTCAATTTGGGTCGTACAATGACCGAATGCGCATCGAACGGCGAATAGTGCAGAATAACTTTGATGTTTAAGGTCGGTTCCAGCGACCATAATGCTTCGCACTGCATATAGGCATCATCCAGTTCAACCGAGTTGATGATGATCTGCGCATTTTTTGGGAACGACAGTGTGCTCAACTCTTGCTTCATTTCCCTCACTTTAATCAAGGGAACAACATGATCGATGAATGGAAGGCGCAGGCGCCTTCTTAGTCCCATCAGATAACGCATCTTGCGGCTTGGCATCGACCAGTGGGGGGAGCCATAACGCAATAAAGGTAACACGCGTATGCCATCCACGCTGCCAGCAAATTTCTTTCCGGCAACAACTGTGCAATCGGCATGTTGTCCAAGATATTTTTTGAGGAACTCGACTGTTTCCAGATTGTGTCCGACATTGTTAACAATACCGGCATCAAGATAATAAACTGTCTTAGATGTCATTGGGCATATTCCATGGGGGTCAGGCAACCCTGGCCAGCGCCGACCAGACACCTTCAGCCGTTTTCTCGATCGTATAATTCTGTGCGTGAAGTGTGTTTGCACCTTTAGCTGCTAGGCCCTTGCGGTTATTGTAGTTATAAAGCTGATTAACGGCTTCATAGCGATTGAAAACGTCGATGTAGTTGACGGTATTGTCCCAAATTTCATGTAAGGGTGGCACGTCTGATACAACAACGGGGGTACCGAGTTTAGAGGCTTCCAGGACCGGTAAACAAAAACCCTCATCGATAGAATGTACCCACAAGAATTTGGCTTGCTTATATTCCCGGATCAATTCCGAAACCGGAATGCAGGATCTAAGCGTGATGCAGTCAGAAATATCAAGATCCTCAATTCTTTGCTTAAGCTCATAAAGTTGAGGTGTGATGAGCGTGAAATGCAGGGGCTTTTCAGCGCCATAAATTTTCTTATAAAGGCATATTATATCCAGAATGGCGCCCATGCCTTTATTGTCATTTTTAAAACCGTCGAAACCGCAAACAACAAGCGCAGAATTTCTGGTGTTGTCTTTCTTAAGCGGCTTGAACATAAGGGCGCCGTCGGACATTTTTGATGCCAATGGCACAACATCTATAGGGCGATTGCCGGCGGCTGGGAAATGATGCGGCAATTGTTCCGCTAAGTAATGTGTGGGTACCATAATGCTGTGCGCTTCCGATATCGCCCGGTTAACATCAATGATGTGGCCAACAATAAAAGGGCTCGAGCTATAATTAACCGGCGAGGAAATCATCCGCAGGATTTCAAAAAAGGTAATGTCATAGAGAAACAAAGTTTTCTTTGTTTCCGGCATCGGCAGCCCCCACATGCTGTCGGAGGAGAGAAAACTCAGCATCTGTTTGATTGAAGAATGATGAACCACAGATGCCGCATATTCATTGACCGAGCTACGCCCGCGCGCTTTCTGAAAAAGCTTGTAGCGTACAGCCAATTGGGGGTGAAACTTAACCATCAGATCGCGCACAAACCGCAAGATTCTCCGCAAGTTAAAGCGTGACGAATGATGCATGTAATATGAAGCTACTTGTCTCTCCCAAAAGGTCGGGAAATCTTTGGCCGCCACAACCTGGAAGTAAAGCTGGCTACCAACATAATGCGGATTAAAAGCCAAATGTATATCCCGGTCGAGTGATGCAAAAATCAAGGCGTTAAGAAAAACCGCTGGGCCGCGCACCTGCGGCAAACTTTTCAGAAATTTTGTAATATCGATAGCAATCATTGAGCGCGCGTGCGGATACCGTCAAAAAGTGCCGTTAATTCTTCTGGCCTCGTTTTTGGTGTTAAGTGAATCACGGCTTTATGAGGGGAATGCAGTTTAAATACGTGCTGACTGTAGCGTTGTTCTTTGGTCGTCATTAGTACACAGCCCCGGGCTGCGAAGTCAAGAATGCGGGCGCTGGGACTGCGGCGGACCATGGCAGCGGAGAAGTCCGCATAACTCTCGTCGAAAACATTGGGATCATGCAAATTCAAGCCGACATGGGCCTCATCAAGCATTGTTTGATAGGCTTCGCCCTGCAGGTTCGCATGTACATGGCACCCTTCATTCGCGCTCATATAGGCGATCAGGGGGGCAAATAACGGGTCTTCCTGACGCATAAATTGAGTCAGGCACAAATGTAGCTCAGCCTGTGGCCAGATGGAGCGTATAAGCTTGAATGAACGCAGAATGCCGCCATCACCTTCGGTCGTTACCCAACCGGCGCTAACAAATTTAATTTTTTCTGTGGGCTGAAATTTCTGTATCAGGGCGGTCGCTTCAATGACATCCATCTGCATTGCATCAGGGACATAACAAACACTCGTGCTCCAATTGCCGCTACGGCGTAAAGCCTGCTTAAAGCGCGCATCGCGTATAAAATAATGTCTGCCCAATCTGTAGTTAAGTCTGTTCAAAACGGGCATCAGCGCGCCGTTTTTGTATTCCGCTATGGTATCATAAGCATCAAATGCCATATGGGTTCTGTGCATATGAACCTTGAGTGGCATAAACCATAAATCCGACAGGCCACTGAGAATAAAAAGGCGTTCCTGCCCAAAATTCGCAAGAATAAGCAGCCATGCAGCAATCCAATCACGCGGTATGGATTGAAGGGCAATATCGCGATTAGCAAAAGCGGACAGACCTTCATCCCCCAGCGTTATAATGCGGGTAATTCTTTGCCCAAAGGTCTTGAGTATGGTTTTTTCGCGCATATGAGGCTGCACGGTAATGAGCCAGGTTTCAGAAAAATCATCACGATACCCAGACTGGAAGTAGCTTTTTTTACGCAGTTTCCTGAGTAGTCTTTTGCGGCTAATGCCCATATGCCGCAGATATCCCGGATAACGTATAATAAGGGCAATTGAGAAAAATCGTGGAGAGAGGCGGGCGAAGAGCAGAAGCGCTATATCAACTATCATTCTTCTATGTGAAATAAACAGGCTAGGCGTAGAAATCAGTGACATATCTTTGCCCAAAGAAATGACGGGTTAGTGAAAGCTGCATCCGTATAGCCCCTCTCACGGATAATTTGCTCAACCGACGTGCCTGTGACCATGTGATAGACCTCTAATTTCGCGATCCATGCCGCGCCTGTCCATGGCATAAGTCGTAGCAGCCTTCTTTTGATGCGCGTCATAAAGGTATGAAGTGGGCCCGTTCTATTCGGTGGTGTTTTCCTGAAAAAATTAATTTCCGGAAGTTCTTCTTTGTTTCTGAAAAATGACCCCAATATTTTCGAGCCGCGAGTTCGCGAGAACAGCTCCATGTTATGAGCATTAAGCGCGTAGATAGCATCATAACGGGAATAGAAATCTTCGCTGCCCCAAGCCTGGAAGAACATGACGCCGCTCTCCTTCAGATAGAGAGAAGCCCATTTGGCAATATAAAGCCTGGACCATTGCGAAATTTCGCAAATCATATGATTGGCCAGCATCATGTCATAGGAATGTTGCGGCTCGCAGGTGATGTCATAAAATTTCCACCAGGACAGTTGCGAATAATGCGCTGCGCATTCTGGTGGCAACTGGCCCATCAAATAACGTTGCGTGGCAATGAGGTTGGGGTTGCTATCGACAGTTGTGGTGTGAAAACCAAAACGGGTGAGAAAGTAAGTCGTCCAGCCGCTGCCGGGGCCAATCTCCAGCGTATACACAGGACGATCCGCCTCAGGTTGCGGCAGAATCTTGCGCGCATTCAGGGCACAATAAAGCCCATGTAATAATCCGCTAACGCCGCCACCAGCGCCTTGGGTTCCGGTATTGGCCTTGTCTAAAATACGCAGAGCGTCTTTAAGAATTTCTGCCGTTTCTGCGTCTATTTTACCAATAGTGCGCATATAGAGAGTGGCCCTGTTTTCTTGCTGTGAATCGAGATAATAACCCAGATTTTTTTGGGTCAGGCAGGCATTAGGAAACCCATTGCTGTTAAACAGCCGGGACCCAGCCAGCTGTACAATGCGCGGATCGGTCTCTTTATAAATTTCTTGTTCTTCTGCCACATAATTCGCAACCATAAGTTCAATTTCATCAACTGAACTCTTTGCAGAAATCGGAATGGGTGCGCTTGTCATAATTCTCTCAATTCCTACAGAGAAGTGAAATCACCTTCTCACTTGCCATAATAACTTTTCAGCCACTGTACAGACTGCGTTTCTGGGCCATCTTTTAAAGACCCGTTCTTAAACGCGTTGGTAATGTCATTCACGGCTTCGTCGACGCTGTGCTGAGGCACAAAGCCTGCGGCCAGCAAGCGGTCGCTGCAGAGGCGGTAGCTGCGATTGTCATTCGATGTTGTGGTCACAATCGCAGCGCCGGTTGATTTGGCGATAAGATTGGCTAGTTCCTTGTTGGTTAGATTCTCAAACCCAGCATTGAAAATGCCCTGATAGGCTTTCGGGTTTTTGATGATGGCGAGATAGAGGCCGTGCATATCGCTCATATGAATATGGGGACGCACCTGATCGCCACCGAACAGCTTGATGGTCTTATTCTTAAGCGCCTGCGACGTCAGAATATTGACGACAACATCGAGCCGTTGACGCGCTGAGATGCCGCAAACGGTGGCAGGGCGGATGATAGTGAGGCCGATTTTATCGCGGTAGCTCAGGAGAATGCGCTCGGCGCACATTTTGGATTTGTTGTAATCCGTCAATGGCACCAGTTCTAGGTCTTCAGTGACGCGGTCTTCGTCTTTCAAACCGTAAACCGAACCTGATGACGCAAAAGTAAATTGCGGAACGCCAGCTTTGACGGCGCGGTCGATAAGCTGCAGTGTATACAGAACATTGGTTTCCCATGTCAGGCGCGCGTCTAACTCGGCTGCAGGATCGTTGCTGATAGCGGCCAGATGGATGATGTGCTGGATCGGGCGCAGTTGCTCGACAGTTATATCCTTGATGTCGTCGCAGGGGCGCACAATACCGGAAACGCCGTCAGATTCGAGGTTATAGAAAATCTTTTTATCGACGCAGTGAACGGTATGACCTTCTGCCAGAAGCTTTCTGACCAAGCCGTTGCCGATATAACCGTCGCTGCCTGTCACAAGAATATTCATTGGATTAGGCCGCCATGTTGGTTGTTTTTTTCTCAGTATTTTTTTCTTCTGCTGCCAGATCGGCTTCCATCATCATTTGAACCAACTGCTCAAATCGAACCGACGGATTCCAGTTTAGCTTCGTCTTGGCTTTGGAAGGATCGCCGATCAGCAGGTTGACTTCTGCCGGACGGTAATATTTAGGATTGATGGCAATCCATACTTTGCCTGTCGCGCTATCAATGCCGGTCTCGTTAACGCCTTCGCCGCGCCATTCCAGATTGACGCCCAGATGTTTGGCGGCAAGAACGGCAAACTCACGCACGGTGTGCGTATCGCCTGTCGCCAGCACATAATCATCGGCTTCTTTTTGTTGCAGCATGCTCCACATGCCTGCGACATAATCACCAGCAAAACCCCAGTCACGCTTGGCATCCATGTTGCCAAGTTCGATGCGATCCTGCTTGCCGCACTTAATGGCAGCAAGGCCACGAGTGATTTTGCGCGTGACGAATTCGGAACCGCGCAGGGGCGACTCATGATTGAAGAGAATGCCGGAGCAGGCATACATCCCGTAAGATTCGCGGTAGTTGATCGTGATGTGATGCGCGTAAAGCTTGGCAACAGCGTAAGGGCTGCGCGGATGAAAAGGGGTATCCTCGTTTTGTGGTATGGCGCGAACCTGTCCGAACATTTCAGAAGTCGAAGCCTGATAAAATCTGGTTTTCGGCGAACTGAGGCGCAGCGATTCCAGAATGCGGGTAACGGCTAAGGCATCCACTTCGGCGGTGTAAAGGGGTTGTTCAAAAGAAGCGGCAACAAAACTTTGTGCGGCAAGATTATAAAATTCATCAGGCTTAATGGCGGCGATAACGGACTGTATGTTGCTAGGCTCCATCAGTTCCATGCCGATGACTTCGACTTGGTCGCCAATTCCCAAATGCTTGAGGCGCTGCATATTGTCAACGCTGGAGCGGCGTGCGGTACCGTACACTTTGTAATTTTTGGCAAGAAGTAGCTGTGCCAGATAAGCGCCGTCCTGGCCCGTGATCCCCGTAACAATGGCTGTTTTCTGCATATTTTCGAACTCCAACAAGAGCCAAAATTGGCGATTCTAGCAACAAATAAGCATAGGCATCTTAGTGACAATTAAGTGGGGTAAAGTCAATATATCTCGCCCTCAATTACAAGAAAACAAAGAGAATCGAGGGTAAGCGATTTGTGTTAGGGGTCGGCTAGGTGAAGTTAGCTAAGGCATGTTCTTTAAATTTATACCGTGAGTTAGCAGCCACCATCGGAAATCCCTTAAAACAAGCTCACTACCATCCAAACTTAAATGGTGGCTGTCGTAGTAAAAGATTTTATCTTCCCGCACGCCGTAACATGACTGTGTGTCACAGACGAGGTTAAAGGGGTCGTAAACGAGAAGGCCGGGATTTTGGCGAACGATTTCGGCAACAGCCGCATTATATGGGCTTTGCCACTCCATAAGTACGGATTTATCGGTTTTGCAATTCAGGGGTTTGGAGTGTAAAAAACCAAAGACAGGTCTTACTGTCAGGCAATCCACCGTGCTTTCTTCCATTTCCGGCATTTCCTTGACGAAGACAACATGTCGCCCAGTGTTGAGCAAATGTTGTATAATGTCAGTATAACCGTCAATAAAGGCCTGTTGGTTTGTCCCCTGATAGTTTCCTTCGGAAGTCGTGATTCTATATTTTGACCAATTTTGCTCGTTTTTCTTGGGGCCAAACCCCCCACGAATGAACAACGATCCTGAGCTCACTAAAACAACTGTATGTATACTCTTTAGTCTATCCAAATGCTGAATGGCTGTCCTGTTCATAATGTTGCAGAATTTCTTTTCTTCTGGGGCTTCGCCCGCGCCATAATTAATAAAATTGATAAAGGGCAAACAGCCGGGACGGCCAACTTCAAGTGTGGCTAAAGGAATCTGGCCTATAAAAGCTGCGTAGTTAAAAGAGGGCGCAGTGCTGTCGCCCAGAATCATGAGTTCCGGTTCGCTGCTGTTTGATTTGCAAATCAGATTCGTTGTATCAATGTCGAGGAAATGCTTGCAGGAATTATCCTGTAACAAGATTTTCTTGCTCATATCATACATTGCATTCGCCGGAGCCGAAAGAACGTCTATTCTTCTGTAAAAAATTGCGCGTGACGAAAACTTCCAAACGCCCCACCCCATACCTGCGGCCAAGACCATCAGAATACACAAGATAATAACGATGGGCTTGTGGCGTTTGCCTTGCCGGATGGGACGTTCAAGAAAACGATAAGTAAGTTCCGCCAATATAACGCTGCCTATAACCGCCATGACGCGTACTAAGCACGATGGGGTGCTGCCTGCGCCTATGCGCAGGAAGGATAGGAGAGGCCAGTGCCAGAGATAAAGTGGAAAACTAAATAGTCCGCACCGTACCAAAAAAGGATGCGCGAGAATTGTGCGGTTTACCCATGCTTCTGGCCCGCCGGCTATAATGAGTGCCGAGCCGACAATGGGTGCAAGTGCCCACCAGCCCGGAAACACAGTTTCCTTATTGATGGCTAGAAGAGTTGCCACAATAACTAAAAAGCTCAGCAGCGACAGAAAATTGCGAACTCTGGAAGCCGTTGTTCCAAAGGTGAGTATATTTATTTTAGTATCCATGCCTGTGAACAGATCTTTTTTATAAAGTACGAGCCAGGCTAACAGGCTGCCGATCAAGAGTTCCCAAAAGCGTGCTCCGGGTGAATAAAAAGCGGCAACAGCATGTGAATGGACAGCGGCAATATTTAGTCCGAACGACAGAAAAATGAGGGGTAAAAGTATCTTAAGCAGGTTAAAGCGGTACCGGTGACAAAGAAAGAGAAGGGGTGGAAAGAGTATATAAAACTGTTCTTCAATTCCCAGCGACCAAAGATGCAATAAAGGTTTGGTGTCTGATACGCTGTCAAAGTAACCGGCTTCCCGCCACAAAAGAAAATTGGAAATGAAACCGGCGCCACCTATAATGTGTAGGCCCAGTTGTTTATATTCATCGGAACGCAGGGCAAACCAGCCAAAAGTGATGCATGTCAGCAGGACAAGGCATAGTGCCGGGAAGATGCGCTTGATCCGACGTGCATAAAATTCTCCAAAAGAAAAAGATCCTTTATCAAGATTTCCAAGAATAAGTGTTGTGATTAAGAAGCCGGATATAACGAAGAAGATATCGACACCAATAAATCCTCCCGTAATCCAGTTCGGAAACGCATGGAACCCGACAACAGCCATAACGGCAATGGCGCGAAGCCCGTCAATATCCGGACGATATTTTACGTGATGGAGTGTGGGTGATTTCCGATTAGTAGAGTGCATTATGAATAGTGTGGCCAGAAATTACCTAAAATACTCAGCGTGGGTTGTAACAAAAGCGCTGGCTTCCCCCAGGCTTTCGGGGGTGCCGATATCGATGAAGGGCGCCGTTGTTACTTCAACGCCGATTTTAGCTCCCTCGCGCAGCATGCGGGGGAAGATGTCAACCTCGATACTGGAAATGCCGGCCCCTATATGCTGTTTTAGCCAGTCTGTACGGAACGCGTAAATGCCGCCGTTAATCAAGCCCGCGCCCGGCATCTTTTCCTGAAATTCCTTTAAAAGGCCATTGCTTGCATTCAGGCGGCCATAGCGACCGGTATCTTCCAGCGACCGCGCGATGATAACGCCGTCGAGTTTTCCTTGAACCAGTTTTTGCATCGCAGGTAGAAAATCCGTCAGCAACAAAGTATCGCCGTTTAAAACGAGAACATATTCTGTGTGGACTTTTGTCAACGCATCAGCAATCGCGCCGCCGGTGCCAAGCGGTTGCTGTTCCAGATGATAACGCAGATTTTGACCCGCCGGCGAAGTCGCACGGCTTTCCAGCCATTTGATGACAACATCAGCTTTGTAGCCGATAGACAGAAGAATTTGCGTGAAATGCTCGCGGTTCAGCCGTTTGATGATCCATTCAAGGAAAGGCTGTTCTGCAACGGTAATCATCGGTTTTGGTGTATCGGGCGCAAGGGCGGCGATACGCGTGCCACGTCCGCCTGCCAGAATGATAACGGTTGTTTGCTGCGCCAGTTCCATAGTCGCCCTATTGTCCAATCTGCCTTTCGGGCAGGACTATAAATGTGCTTTGATTGAGAGGGTAGATATATTGTATGAGACTCATGCCCCAAAACACAGGATAGCATTTCATGACCCTCCCGGATTATTTACGCAAATCAATGGCCGTTATCGAAGCGACCATGCAAACGAATGCTATGATTCAGACCGAAAAAGCTATTGATGCCATTACGGCTGCTTTTCGCGCCCATAAGATTTTGCTGGTTTGCGGCAATGGCGGCTCGGCTTCGGATTCCCTGCATATTGCGGGTGAATTGGTCGGGCGTTTTCTGAAAGAACGCCCGGCGCTTAAATGCCTTGCGCTGTCATCTAATCCGGCGGTGCTGACAGCATGGGCTAACGATTACAGCTATGAAACCGTCTTTTCGCGGCAGGTCGAGGCGTTTGGGGAAAGCGGCGGCGTTTTGCTTGGCATTAGCACATCGGGCAATTCTGCCAATGTCCTGCAGGCAATGGCAGAGGCCAAGAAAAAAGGCATGATCACAATCGGCTTGACCGGCGAAGGTGGTGGCAAAATGAAACAGGGCTGCGATATCCTGATCGATGTCGCTTCAAAAGAAACGCCGATGATCCAGCAGGTGCATATCTGCCTCTATCATTATCTCTGCCAGAAGGTAGAAGAGAATTTGATGTAAATGATAAAAGTATATTCTAGGCGCTTCGCTGACAAAGATCGCGCAACGCTTCCGCATAATATCCCGCGATTTTAGGCCATTCCCAGCAAGCGGCGGCGAAATCCGACAGTTCCGTCTTGGCTTCAGTCAGAGGTAGTAGCGACCGGCCTATTTTAAGCTTCGAAGCCCATACTGACGCCGTTTGCTTTGGCGATGCCGCATCGACATTCACCACCCATAAATAGGGTTTAGCGAAATCGCTGCCTTCCGAAATGGCAGGTCCACACATGACGGGCAGCCCGCAAGCCATTGCTTCCTGTGCCGCTAGTGGAAAGCCGGGCTTGTAGCCAGGCATCAAAAGCAAATCGGCAGACTGATAAAGCTCAGCCAGGTCGGCATCGCGGCGGCCGCGGAAGACCTGCAGATTGGGCAGGAACCATTTTTCCGGGTTAAGCGGGCCTTCGCCCGCCAGCCAGAAACGCCAGTCAGGCAAAAGTTTCGCGAGCTCCCGCAGGACCGGAAGGCCGTTCTCCGCCGTAAAGCGCCCCACAAAAAGCAAAACCGGCTGTTCGCGGCGCAGGGCAAAGCGGGCGCGCAGGACCCTGCGCATTTCCCGTAATGGTGGGTGGAAGACGCTGAAATCAACGCCGTTGGGAATAATTTTAACCGGGGAAGTAAAGCCGACGCGGCGGTAGTAATATTCGGCCGAGGCATCGCCGCTAAAAACCGTCTGCTGCACTTGACGCAGCATTTTGCGGGTGATCAGCCAGTCGATGCCCGTCGCCCACGCGCGTTGCAGGAAACCCGGATGCTTGGTCAGACCGCTATGCTTGGTAATCAGGATAGGCTTGTGCTGTTTCTTTGCCATGCGGAAGGCGAGCCAGCTGCCAAGCGAGAAAGTGTCATGCAGCCAAAGACAGTCAACGCCTTCAACGGCCCGGTATAACTGGCGCAGGCTGCGCCTTGTCCAGATCGGCCAGCGCAGACTAAAGAACTGTTCCAGCTGGTTGAGCGTGCGCATCGGCAGCATCAACAGGTTCTTGCCTTCCACAGGCATGGCGATTTTGGTTTTAAGGCCGGAGGCGCATTTGCTGGCAGCCCAGGTGAAATGCAGCGATGCGGCATCCGGCTGGGTATTGGACGCCATATCAGCGATCAGTCTTCCGGCAATACGCTCAGTACTACCGCCGTGATCGGCATAGTAGGGCGTGATAACCAGAACGGCTTTGGGCCGCGGCGGTATTTTGATGGATGACGCCATGCATCCCGAGATTGAGCGCGAATCGCTTGTTAACTCAAGTCTCTTATGAGGGTTGTCGTGATTGACAGAAGACGCCACGCTGTCGCAGTTTGGGCTTGGTTAACAGGAGTCGTGATGCTGGCGAATAAAAAGATAGCGGTGGTTCTGCCCGCCTATAATGCGGCCAAGACGTTGAAGCAAACCTTTGACGAAATCCCGCATGATATCGTCGATGACGTTATTCTGGTCGATGACGCCAGTAAGGACGAGACCGTCAAAATGGCCCAAAGCCTGGGTATATTAACGATCCGGCACGAACAGAATCGCGGCTACGGCGCGAACCAGAAAACCTGTTATGCGGTGGCGCTGGCGAAGGGTGCCGATATTATCGTCATGCTGCATCCGGATTACCAATATACACCGCGGCTTGTGACGGCGATGGCGTCGATGATCGCATCGGACCAGTTCGATGTTGTGCTGGGTTCGCGCATGCTCGGCGTCGGCGCTCTGGTCGGCGGCATGCCGCTTTGGAAATATATTGCCAACCGTTTTTTGACGACATTCCAGAATGCGCTGATCGGACAGAAGCTTTCCGAATATCATACCGGCTACCGCGCCTGGAGCCGGAAAGTGCTGGAAACACTGCCACTCGGCGCCATCTCGGATGATTTTGTGTTCGACAACCAGATGCTGACGCAGGCTGTGCATTTCGGCTTTCGCATTGGTGAGATCAGTTGCCCCACCAAATATTTTGACGATGCCTCGTCGCTCAGTTTCCGCCGCAGTGTGATCTACGGTCTTGGCGTCGTGCAAACTTCTATCGAATATCTGCTGCAGAAAATGGGTTTTATCAGCCTTGCCATCTATGACGACAGGCCTGAAGCGCGGCTGCCGAAACTAAGCATGGATGATGTGACGGCGCTGCAGCGTGCGGCCGAAAGACATTAATCCATGTTCGATCTCAAAGCTCAAAAGGCGGCGTTGCCAAGTCTGAAAAAAAACTTACCAGACGGCAGAACAATTTCCGCACATCCTGCTGGATGATTTTCTGGCTATCCCTGCGTTACGCGAAGCGCTGGCGACTTTCCCGCCATTGGGTGGTCCTGACTGGATCAATTACCAGCATGTGAATGAAAATAAAGGCGGCCTCAACAAACGCGCCGCCATTCCCCCTAAACTGCTGGCCATTATTGACGAGCTTAACAGCGCCGCTTTTGTTGAATGGCTCAGCGAACTAACGGGCATTCCCAATCTCAAGCCCGATCCTGACCTCGAAGGCGGTGGGCTGCATCAAATCAAGGCCGGTGGGCACCTGAATATTCATGCCGATTTTACTGTGCACCCACACCACCGTATGTGGCGGCGCAGGGTCAATGTACTGGTTTACCTCAATGAGGGCTGGCAGGAGGGTTACGGCGGCCATCTGGAGCTCTGGACCCGCGATATGCAGCGCTGTTTTAAACGCGTGCTGCCGGTGTTTAATCGCTGCGTGATCTTTAATACCGATCCGGATTCCTATCACGGCCATCCGCACCCGCTAACCTGTCCGGAAACGACGACGCGCAAATCCATCGCGCTCTATTATTTTACGGAGGAAGCGGTGTTGCCGCGCAAGATCGCTACCAATTACCGCGCAAGGCCGGGGGACGGGGCGCAAGCCATCCTGATCTATCTCGATAAGAAAGCGCTATCGCTCTATAACTGGCTGAAGGGTGTGTTTGGTATTAATGATGCCTTTGTCAGCAAGCTGCTGGGTATTCTGGCTAAATGGCGCGGGAAATAGCTGATTATAAGTAATAAAAAAGGGGGCCTTCTAAGGCCCCCTTCTTATTTTCCCACTAAAACTAACTGACTTAACTTACTAAACCAAACTTATCTAACTGGCAGGCCAGCGAAGCTGACGCGGCGGTTATGAGCGCGGCCTTCAGCGGTGCTGTTGTCAGCAATTGGGTTTTCTTTGCCGAAGCCTTGAGCTGACAGCATCGAAGCTGGAACGCCGTACTTCTTGACCAGTGTGTGAACAACGGCCAGAGCGCGGTGGTAGGACAGACGCTGGTTGGTAGCTTCTTTGCCTTTGTTGTCTGTGTAACCTTGAACGGCAACATGGGCACCCTTGAAGGATGGGCTCTTCAGGATAGCAGCAACGTCTTTCAGCTTAGCTTCTTCCTTAGGGGCCAGCTTGCTGGAAGCTGTGTCGAAATAAACTACTGTGTAGATTTCGGTCGCAGCGGCCAGGTTCGGGTGGTTGATCAGGTGTGATGAGCAGACATCACGTGACTGAATGAGCTTTGGCTTTGGAAAGCCGGTTTCGCCGCAGACGTCAGCGTGAGCTGACAGGCTTACGCCGAGGACTGACGCGAAAGCGAGGAGAACGAGGAACTTCGATGCGGATTTCATGACATTACCTTTCTAGTATACAGGGAGAGAGTTGTTCGGGGGTCTTGGATCTTCGAGGAGACTGCAATTGATGTGGCGGTCAGGCCGGGCTTTTAGTCCGGCCCATATTCACCGTCAATCCTAACCAATTGGTTAAAATCGATAATATCCACTTTATTTGGATAGGAGTGTTGCATTTACACCATGCTTTTGGATGTCTAAACCGCCTTTTTAATAAGATCGCGCAGAACGTAGGGCAGAATACCGCCATTCCGGTAATATTCGACCTCATCCAGCGTATCGATACGGCATAGCAGGGCAATGCTTTCCGTAACGCCGCCAGCCCTTGTGATGGTCAGGGTTACATCCATATGCGGGGTGATGCCTTTGGCAACACCTGTAATCGAGAAAGCTTCGGCGCCAGTCAGGTTCAGGTCTTTGCGTGTCATACCGTTCTTGAACACCAGCGGCAAAACACTCATGCCCACAAGGTTGGATCGGTGAATACGCTCAAAGCTTTCAGCGATAACGGCGCGCACACCCAGCAGCTTGGTGCCTTTGGCGGCCCAGTCGCGGGACGAACCAGTGCCATATTCCTTGCCAGCGATAATGATCAACGGCACGCGTTCTTTCTGGTAACGCATGGCGGCATCGTAAATCGACATGACATCGCCGCTTGGGAAATGTTTGGTGTTGCCGCCTTCGGCCCCGCCCATCAATTCATTCTTGATGCGAATATTAGCGAAGGTGCCGCGCATCATGACTTCATGATTACCGCGACGCGCGCCGTAGGAATTAAATTCTGACGGTTCGACCTTGTGCTCCATCAAATATTTGCCGGCAGGGCTGGATTTCTTGATGTCGCCTGCGGGCGAGATATGGTCGGTGGTGATGGAATCGCCTAGTAGTGCCAGCAATCGCGCATTGCCGAAATCATTGACCATGCCGGGGCGCGGCATATTTTCGAACAAAGGTGGCAGCTTCACATAGGTGGATTGGTTATTCCACTTGTAGGTCACGCCGGTAGCCGTTTTGACATTTTGCCATTCGGTGGTGCCGGCAAAGACATTGGAATAACGCTCCACATACATCGCGGGCGTCAGCGATGAACGAATGGCTTTCAGGATTTCGTCGTTGGTCGGCCAGATATCTTTCAGATAAACTGGCTGTCCGTCGGAGCCTTTGCCCAGAGGTTCCTTGGTGATGTCGATCGCCATCGAACCGGCCAGAGCATAAGCGACAACGAGTGGCGGTGAGGCCAGATAATTAGCTTTGCAATGCGGATTGACGCGGCCTTCGAAGTTGCGGTTGCCGGAAAGGACGGCGGCGGCAACAAGGTCGCCCTGTTCGATAGCGGCAGAAATATTTTCAGGCAATGGGCCTGAGTTGCCAATGCAGGTGGTGCAACCATAACCGACGAGGTTGAAGCCAAGCGCATCAAGGTCAGCCTGCAAACCGGCTTTGTTCAGGTAATCGGTGACAACCTGGCTTCCCGGCGCGAGAGAAGTTTTGACCCAAGGCTTGACTTTCAAACCCTTCGCCAGGGCTTTGCGCGCGAGAAGACCTGCAGCCAATAACACACTTGGATTTGATGTATTTGTGCAGCTGGTGATTGCTGCAATAACGACATCGCCATGCGTAATTGTGTAATCGGTGCCTGCGACGATAATTTGTTTGTCGCGTGATGCGGCGTCGACCTTGAAGCTCGGCAGTTCTTTTTCGAACTCGGTGGCCGCGCTGCTTAGGGTTACACGATCTTGCGGACGGCGGGGGCCTGCGAGCGATGGTTCAACATTACCCAGATCCAGTTCCAGCATATCGGTGAAAACAGGGTCGGGGGAGAATGCATCGCGCCACATGCCTTGTGCTTTGGCATAGGTTTCTACCAGCGCTACACGTTCCGGGTCGCGACCGGTGAAGGTCAGATATTCGATTGTCTTGATATCGATTGGGAAAATGCCGCAGGTTGCGCCATATTCCGGCGCCATATTGGCGACGGTCGCGCGATCTTCCAGCGACATATTGTCAAGGCCGGGGCCGAAGAATTCGACGAATTTATTGACCACGCCTTTTTTGCGCAGCATCTGCGTGACCATCAGAACAAGATCGGTCGCCGTGGTGCCTTCTTTGGCTTTGCCGGTCAGTTTGAAACCGACAACTTCAGGAATCAGCATGGAAACGGGTTGGCCGAGCATCGCGGCTTCGGCTTCAATACCACCAACACCCCAACCAAGAACGGCAAGGCCGTTGATCATTGTCGTGTGGCTATCAGTACCAACGCAGGTATCGGGATAGGCAACATTCTTGCCGTTCTGGTCGATATCGGTCCAGACAGTCTGTGCCAGATATTCGAGGTTAACCTGATGGCAAATACCGGTACCGGGTGGCACAACGCGGAAATTGTTGAAAGCGCCCTGACCCCAGCGCAGGAAAGCATAACGTTCATAGTTGCGCTCAAACTCACGCGCGACATTTTTGGCGAAAGCATCGGCGGAGCCAAAGCTATCGACCATAACCGAGTGATCGATCACAAGATCAACGGCGCAGAGCGGGTTAATACGTTTTGGATCGCCGCCCAGGGCAATAGTGGCTTCGCGCATGGCCGCCAGATCGACTACAGCGGGAACGCCGGTAAAATCCTGCATCAGCACACGGGCCGGGCGGTAGGCGACTTCGGTATCGCTTTTGCGTTCCTTCAGCCAGCCGGCGAGAGCCTTGATATCGTCAACAGTAACAGAACGGCCATCTTCGAAGCGGAGCAGGTTTTCCAGCAGAACCTTCATGCTGAAAGGCAGGGCCGAGACATCGCCGATAGCTTTTTCGGCTTCCTTGATGCTGAAATAATCATAGGTTTTGCCGCCGACGGTCAATGTCTGACGGGTTTTCAGCGTATCATGTCCGGTCTGGGTGGTCATATAAAACTCCGATGATGAGGTGCGCGAGAACTCATTGCGCAAAAACTTTTGTGAGGTAGTCTATCTGTGGTACCTGCATTTGGTTGCCAACAGGTTAAACTTAACGATTCTGTCTAACTATCATGATGTTAAGACATTCTTCACGCAGCGGTGTGCGGCCCATTCTCCTTAAAATGGCCTGCATAGCTTTGATATTGGGAAGTTTTACTGCCCCAGCCAGGGCGGCAATGACCTTCTGCAACCGTACCCAGAACCCTATCGAGGCTGCTTTGGGCCGCCGGAACGAGGATGTTTGGACATCGCAAGGCTGGTGGCGGCTGGAACCGGGGCAATGTTCCAAGGTTTTGGGCGGATTGTTAACTGACCGGTTCTATTTTTATTACGCGACATCCCTGGTGCGCCCGGATAAGGACAAAGAGCCCTTTGTCTGGAACGGCAAATATCAGTTCTGCACGGATAGGAAACCCTTCCAGATAGAAGGTGACGGCGATTGCGAAAGCAAAGGCGCCGTCACCCGCGGCTTTCAGGAAATCGATATCGGCGCCAATACAAAGGAATATACGCTGGATTTTAAAGACAATAGCGGGCGGTAAACAACTTGGCTTTACGGATCTGGTATAGGGGTGGGGGCAGTGTTTAGAGCCATCTCTTGAAAAGTAACCGTTACCTCACCAAAATCTTCTTCAAGGCTTAACTGGACATGACGTCTTGTTCCGGCAATTTTGATCACGGTGCAGCCACCGCAATTGCCTTGCATAGTCAAGACTAGGTTGTCTTTTTTAAAACTTAATATCGACAGTCCGCCGCCATCTCTTTGCATATATTCAAAACGGTGATCATTATTGATGTGTCTCATAATCCTTTCAAGACCATCGGCGTCATCAGTTTCAATATCTGGTATTTTGGAAATAACACTAAACATTACAATATCCCCTTGTTTTTGGGCCAATTGATAATCAGCAAGTTGGCGTTAAACATTTATTGCAATTACCGGCACAAGGAGGACGTACTGCTTCTCCGTTTCCCTTTTTCTTCTTTTCGTCCAAAACTTCTTCGCGCTTTTGAATAAGGTCTTTGTAGCCTTCGACGTTTTTGTAATCGTCTCCATGCAGCGCTTTGAACGCCTTGATTTCCGAGTTGATATTCTCAAGGCGCACTTCAACGGGGAGTGACTCGCTGGCTGTAGTTTTGACTTCTTCAAAACGACCAACATCATTCCGCACGAGGTCCTGCCGAGTTTCCCGGAAATCCATTTTTGTATCGGAGGCTTGACGCTGCTCAAGCTGCTGTTCGTGGTTTGTAAGCAAGTTTGGCTGTCTGGAGTCATTTGAATCATGTGAAGCGACGGGTAGTTGGGGTTCGGGATCTACGCGCAGATTTGGTGGCGGATTATTGGTCTCTAGCGCCTTGGGTTGTTCGATAGTTTGCAGCGGCACGGAAGGGGCGGGGAGCACAACAGGATCCGGAGCTCTATCGATTACTTGCGGCGTGATTGGTGGCGTAGATGGTACAAAAGGTGCAGGTGTTTCGTTGGTGGGATGGGGGCCAACAACAGGCGGCGTCGGTGTATATGTTGGAAGAGCGACATTTGTACCATCTACAGCGGGCAGTGGATTGGCTGTGATAAGAGGGGCGCTGGTTGTTACAACTGGCGGGGCCGTGTCTCCCGTTGTTAGAGCTACGGGCTTCCCTGCGTCTGTATAACTTACAGTCGTTAGCTCAGGAGTTGTTGCTACCTTTGCCGGAGTAACGGCCAGATCCGAAGATGTGTCAGTGGAGACAATAGGTAGTGCTTGATTGGTTGCAGCAGCGGTAACGACGGTAGGATTTGCAACCGCAGGAGCGGCTACTGGTGCTGAGCCTATTTTTGTTGAATCTATTGTGGTTATGTTTGGAGTGCTTGGACGTTCGGCTGTCTGAACGGGCGCAGATTTTTTTTCGCCAGCAGTGCTGACGGCTACTTTAGTGACATCAACCAAAACGGGTTGGCTGACAGGCGGTGCAGCTTTTTCTGAAATGGCAGCGATAGGTGCGGTTACAGGCATAACCTTGGCATCTGACATAACAACAGTTGCTGGGTTAGCCGCTGTGGATGCTGTTGTTGCTTTTGTTGCAGTAAGGTTGACGGTGACATCAGCAACAGCTTGCCCTGTAGTCATTGCGGGTTTTTGCGCAGCAGGTGTCGTGATGCTTTTATCGGCGGCAGTGAGGGAAGCCACAACAGCAGCTGTAGTAGTTTGGGTTGCGGGTGTTGTCGTTGTATTGGCCGCTACCACATTGGCTGCAGCAGTAGCGGTTCCTTTTGGTGCTGATTTGGAATCGGCTATTGAGGTAGTTGCTTTTTCGGTATTGGCAGCAGTTGGGGGTGTGGGTGTTTTAGCCTCAGCTTTTGCCAAGGAAGTCGCTGTTGCAGTGGATTTATCTACGGCCTTAGGGAATTCCGATTTAAGTGCCGCAAACTTACCCGTCTCTCGTGTTAGGGGTGAACCATTGAGAGTAGAGCGTGTTTCTTTTGTAGTGGGAGTAAGGAAGCTGATGGAGGCGCCTGCTTTTGCGGCCTGAATAGGAACTGACGCAGAAGGGGTCTTGCTGGTCGTGGCGGCGCCTGTTTTTCCGGTAATTGCAGTGGCAGGTATTGTTGGAGTTATGCCCGTTATCGTGCGCGTTACAGGTTTATCGGCGAGTATTGAAGCGATATTCTTTGTTGCAGGTGTGGCTTTTGCTGTTTGTTGAGGTGCTGCTGGTTGAGAGCTATTCACCGTCCTTGCCGTTACCTTTAATGTTGGTGCTGTAATAGAAGCGCGTGGTGTCGCTTTATTAACCATAGCCGCGCGGATATTGGGACCGCTGACATTGGTTTTGCGCAGTTGTTGCAGGCTGGCGCGCAAAGCCATGCGTGTGCTTTGCGAGAGGCTTGCGTTGTTGCTGGCTCTTACCAGTTGCTGTTCATACAGGTTTGCGCTTTGGCGCAATGTGCGCGTTTCTCTAGAGTTATTATCTCTAACTTTGCTGCCATAGTGAGTGACGCTTTGCAGCATGGACCGGGTAGAGTTCAGCAGGTTGGTAATAGTCGCGCCGACTTCGAAGGATTGGTAAGAATCTGCAATCGCCTGATTGATGCTTTTTAGATGCGCTAGAATATTACTCGTTGTTTGCTTGTAAGTTTCCAACCCTGCTTCATCGAAGCCATCATTGCCAGCGTTATGAGCATCCCGTTGTGCTTCTTCGATATCGGCCTGCGACGGAATTTCAGCGACCAGCATGATGCGATTGGCCTGTTGCGCCGCCGCAAAATTATCCGCATCAAAAGCGGTCATCGAGTTCGTGCTGGGCATCAGTTGTCTTCCTTAATGTTGGTGTGAAGGCTGATATCTTGGTCAATCGGCATAACAACGAGCCTTGCTGCGGAGCGCGGCAGGACCTGGTCGATCAATTCATCTTCATTCTGATAGGCAAAGCGCAGGCGCAGCGGCATATCGGCGGCGTCTTTAAAGTTGGTGCGCAGGTCATCAACAAGCTCTGTGACCATTTGCCGGATTTCATCTTCCACACCTTCGATCACTGGCATGGCGGCGAGAAGGTCGTCAGCGGCAGCCTCCGATGTCGTTATTACGATGAGGTCAAGTGCTTCATAATTTTCCCAGAGAGCTTCCACTGCTCGCCGAACTTCGGGCGAGATATTCTTCAACATTAGCCGGGCAAAACGCTTGTTATTCGCCGGATTGATTTGAAGAGAGGGTGGCGAGGTAAGTGACATGGCGGCATCATTTGGAGGTGAAAACGTCACCACCATAATTTGTCCCGCCCAGTTATGCAAATGATTCTCATTATTGTTCTCAAAAAGAAATAATTATAAAATAAAAATATCTATCTATTTGATTTTGAATAATTATTCTCTGATTTTGTGGCTTAAGTCAAAAATGCCTACAAACTTTCTAAAAATGTTAAGAAAAGTTTGAGGATTTCAGGGCTAACTGCTTAAGGGAATTAGTTTCACAAGCCTTTGAAGGGTTTGTCCTTCATTGGCCGGCTATCAAGTAGAATTAGTTGCATAATTGAGCGTGTTA
This sequence comes from Alphaproteobacteria bacterium, assembly GCA_013289265.1. Classification (GTDB taxonomy): domain Bacteria; phylum Pseudomonadota; class Alphaproteobacteria; order UBA9219; family UBA9219; genus JAATFY01. Next base: position 23,883 of record JABDAH010000007.1, on the reverse strand, counting down.
AGAAAAAAACATTCAGGAGTCACAAGAAGTGAGTTCATCGGACTTATTGCCCCAGGATGAAGCCGAGGCCACTGCCACCGCAACAGGGACCGGCGGAGGGCTAGCCTTGGGGCCAAGCTGGCAGGATCAGGATAAAATCCTGCGCGATATGTGGCTGCAAAATAATACACCGCAAATGATCGCCGAAGCGCTCAACCGTTCAATTCCGGCGATTATGACGCGCGCCGCAAGGCTGGGTTTGCCGCGACGCTCGGCCCCGGGCCGTAAGCCCGGTCGCCGTCAGACGGAGAATCGTGAATCGCCTTTTATGCCGCAACGTATGCCAAACCGTGTTACGCGGGAAGCTACGGATACTGTCGTTACGACATCGCCGCGCATTTGCCTTATGTGTCTCAACAAGTTTGAATCAGCGGGACGGCAAAACCGTATTTGCCCAAGCTGCAAGGGATCATCAGAATATGAATCGGCCAGTGCATTGCCGGAACTCCACGTACCGGTTTAGTCAAAGGAAGTATTCATGGCTTTAAAGGATGCAGTCGCAACGGTTCTTAACCGCAACGCTTTTTACCGCGATGGTTATCGCCTGCTTCTGCGCGTCAGTATTATTCAGGCCATTGTCATTGCGCTTTTGATTGCAGGTCTCGTCAGCCTGCTTTTGACGATGCAGACGCGGCAGGTTTATTTCGCAACCACTGCTGATGGCCGCATTATCAATATCGTACCGATGAACGAGCCCTATCGCAGTCAGGCGGAAGTTGTCGCCTGGGCTGCGGCCACAGCGCAAAATGTCATGCGGTTTGATTACAAGGATTACCGCGAACGTTTGCAGCAGGTCTCCGTTAATTTCACGCCGACAGGCTGGGAAAGCTTCACCAAGGCCCTGAAAGATTCCAAGATCATCGAAGCGATTGAAGCGCGCAAACTGGTTGTAACAACTGAAATTAATTCGGCGCCGGAAATCACCAATGCCGATGTTCGCAACGGCATCTACACATGGGATCTCAAATTCCCCATCACCATTCGTTTCGATGGCAACGAAGCTCCGCAACCGATCATGACAAATCTGTTCTTGCGCATTGTTCGTGTTTCAACATTGCAAAATCCGGACGGCATCAGCATCGAGCAGTGGGTTGCCTTGAACCCGAACGGCAAATGATAGCCAAGCCTTCATCTTCAAATGCCGCTGCTAAGGCATCGAACTCTGCGAAAAAAAAGTCACCGCCTTTGGTGAGCTCTACCCAATCGTATTTTTCATTTCTGCAAGATCCGGTGCTGGTGGACAGCGTGCTGGATGAGCAAGCTGAAAGCTTAAAGCATCAAAGGCTTGTGCGACGCGTAACCAGTCAGTCAATAGCAATAGCGATTTTGTCGTTCCTGCTGTTACTGGCGTCACCATTTGCTGCGCCGGTTTATCAATATTATTTGAGAAACAATAAAAGCGAATTGGTACAGCTGGTGCCTTTGACGATGCCGAATATGACCAACCGCGCGATTTTGTCCTGGGCCACCACCAGTGTGACGGAAATCATGACGGTCGGTTTCGGTGATTACGAGCAGAAGTTAAAAGCCCAGCGCCCCCGCTTTACGCCGGAAGGCTGGGACGCCTTTGCCAAAGCCTTTGATCGGCAGAAAATCGGCGAGGCGTTTAAGAACAGCCAGCTGGTTTTGACGACGGTACCCTCGAATACACCCGTGATTGTAATGCAAGGTGTTAACGAAAAGCAGATTTACCAATGGCGGGTGCAAATGCCCGTCATTATGACCTATGCCACCAATAATAATGTCAACCGGCACGAAAAAGCGGTCATCGATTTGACGATTATCCGCGTAAAACCGGAACAAAACCCCTCCGGCATCGGCATTGATACCTGGACAATAAATAATTAAAAGCCGAAGGGCTTTCTTTGAGGCTGTGCTTTGCTGTGAAGTTGGTTATATGTAAACTTGCTGTTAACCTAGATTTGCTGAAAGAGGTAGGTTGGGGGACCGGGCGGGCTGATTCGAGACTTGTTCAATTTAAAGCTCCTTATTCGAGGTAAAGTGTTTTGAAAGAAAGTGCGATCCATTTAAAAACCCGTTTCTTGCTGCAGGCAGGCATGTTGGGTGCTGCCCTTCTTGTGCCGCACGCAGGTTTTGCCCAGCAATCGGCTCCGGCGAATGCGGCGGCTAATCCTTACGCAATGCCTGTGGCAACGACAACTACTGCTTCGCCAAGCGGTAATGGCGCCATCACGCCGCAAGCCGCACCGCCGCAAATCGTGCAACCGGCGACATCTTCTATTACTTCCGATGCGACGGCGGGTATCAAACTTCCCGTGCCGCCACCAGCGACCGCTTTCAGCAATGACCCGAACCAGCTATCGGTACAAGCTGAGCAAGCTGCCATGCAGGCGCAAGCGCAGATAGAGCAAGATCAGCATCGTCGGGAACTGGAGCATAACGAAAAATCCTATGGCCGTGCTTCCGCAGGATTGCTGCCGCTTTCGCCGGACCAGATCCACGAATTCATGCATAAACTGGAACAGACGCAGGATGCATCGCAGTCGCCTTCAAGTGGCACGCCCAAGGGCGAAGTGCGGATCGCGACCTTGTCGCTGGATCCCGGCGTTACGCCGCCGCAACTTAATCTGGCCGCTGGTTATGTCACGACCGTCAATATGGTCGATGCTACTGGCGAGCCTTGGCCTATCCTCGATGTAGGTGTGGGCGGTAATTTTGAAGTTTCTCCCACATCTTCCGGTTCGCATGTCGTTCGCATCATGCCTTTAAGCCGCGTTGGTAATGGCAATCTCTCCGTGCTTCTGAAAGATCTGCCGACACCGGTTATTTTCCGGCTGTCTGCGGGTGGCCCCAATGTTGATCTGCGTTACGATGCCCGCATCGGTAAAATGGGACCGGGCGCGAAAGCGCCGCTCATACAAAATCCGCGCCTCGAAGCAGGCAGCGAAAGCATGATGCTGGTTCTGGAAAACGCGCCGCCGAGTGGAGCCAAGCAAATGAAAGTTAGCGGCGTCGATGCACGTACCAAAGCCTGGATGATCGGCGACCGTGTTATGGTGCGCACGCCTTTGACCTTGCTGTCGCCATCGTGGAATTCCAGCGTGTCGTCCGGCGATGGCACGAATGTTTATGATATCGGCGATGCGCCGGTACTTTTGATGTCTGATAATGGCGCCATGGTTCGGGCGCAGCTGCTGCGGGATGATGATCATGACAAATAACGATGATTTTGATCAGCAGGATTTTAATCAGTCCGAAGAATTAACGCATCAGCCACCGGGTGCCCGCGCCAATCTGGCGGAAGCCTGGCGTTCGCGCCCCCTATTCAAACTAGTTGTGCTGATGACAGCGGTGGCTGCAATTGTCGCTGCGGGGATGAGTTTCTTTGGCGGCAGTTCGGCATCGAAAAATACATCGCGCCTTGTTAACCCGCCGACCATTAACGGCGCGCCGGGCGGCCCTGCATCACCTTATATGCAGCAGCAAACCGACATGGCTAACCGCGACCGTGAAAATCAGGCGATGCAAACAGGCGGCAGCGCCTTGCCGACGCCTATCGGCCAAAGCACCGACATGAATGCTCTGAATGGCGATGCGAAAAAAGGCGATCCGCTTAACGAACTGAAGGCAGAAATCGAACATCTGAAGCAGGATCAGCAGCAAACCCAGAAGCAGCAAATCCAGCAACAACAGTTGATTCAACAGGCCCCCGCCCGCGCAGCGCAGGCGGAACAGTTTGATGATACGCTTGCCATGGCGATGCAACGCCAGATGTCCCAACTTATTGATGGCTGGACCCCTGCAGGCGTGAAATCAGTAATCGTCACCAAGCCTGAAGATCTGAAAGCGGCCGCGGAGAAACGTGCCGGCGCATCGGCAGATGGCTCAACTGCTTCCGGCGCAAATGGTGCGGCTGCGCAGGAACCTGCAAAAGTTCTTCTGCCTGCGGGTACCGTTAGCTATGCGCAGCTTTTGACCGAAGCGAATTCGGATGTGCCGGGCCCTATTCTGGCGCAGATCGTGTCTGGCCCTTTTTCAGGCGCGCGCGCAGTGGGGCAGTTCCAGGTCGCAAACGGTTATGCCGATTACCTCGTCCTGCAATTCACGCTGGTGCACTTCAAGGGCAAGGATTACCCCATCAATGCTATCGCGCTTAACCCTGATACGACTTTGGGCGGTATGGCAACCGAGGTTGACCAGCGTTATCTGACGCGTGTCATTCTTCCGGCAGCCGCTGGTTTCCTTCAAGGCTTTGGCCAAGCATTGGGAACGGGTAATTCCACAACGACGACGAATGGACAAGCGACCATTATTTCGCAATCCCAGGAAGGTTATCGTCAAGGCCTGTTTCAAGGTTTAGGTCAGGGCGCGCAAACGATGAGCCAGTTCTTCCAGAATCAGGCTAACCAGACCAAACCTTTGGTACGTGTTGCCGCCAGCACACCAATGGGCCTGTTTTTCACGACGTCTGTGGTTGATCAAACCGTTCAGCAAATCCAGCAGCAACAGCAGCAGGCCTATCCTTACGGCGCTGCTCCTGGATTGGGAAGCTATCCCGGTTTAGGAATGGGTGCGACAGGCGCAGCTAACCCTTATCTGGCGGGCGCTTATCCGGGCACCAATGTAGCTGGCTACGGCGCACCCCAAACGCCAAATGTTCCTTATCCTAACTATGCCAATCCGCAATCCAATACGGTCTCACCTTATTCAACCATGCCGGGAACAGCTCCCGGAGGTTATGGCACAACTTACATTCACTAATTCGCGTCCATCAGCGCAGGAGCAGGACAATGACTGACAAATACGAGTCCGAAGGGACAGCAGATCAGGAACAGATCGCGACAGAAACTGAAAACTGGGGCGGTGAGCCGCCAGTTGACGATTTTCACGTCGGCGAAGAATCCGCTACGGTTTCCGAAGAAGCAGATGCGCATGACGAGACGGGCACCGAACAAACTGTTGCGGCCAAAAAATCGATGCTGATTCCTATCGCAGCCGGTGTCGGTGGTCTGCTGATTTTGGGCGCTGTGCTTTACTGGCAATTCGGTGGTTCATCCGATGCGCAGATGCCGATCGCTGAAGTACCGCCGCTCTCAACACAAACAGCAGATGCAACGCCGCCTGAAACTGTGCAACCATCAGCGCCTGCTCCAACGGATAATGCCAATAAAGCGCCTGTCTCAGATGTCGCGCCAACCACAGCCTTGGCACCCGTTGCTGATATACCTGCGAAACCCATTTCAGCTGCTCCAGCTTCTGCAACGCCAGATGCCACAGCAGTGGCACTGCCACCCAAACCTGCTGCTGCTCCGATGGCAATGCCAGCACCACTGCCTGCGCCAGTTGCGGTCGCTGCACCGGCGCCCGTTCAAACAGCACCTGCTATTGTGCCGCCGCCTTCATCAATTGCGCCGCAAGCAAGCTCGACAGAAGATGCGCGTATTGTCGCACTTTCCAATCGTGTTGAGGATTTACAAAAATCCCTGGCTCAGGCCACTCAGCAACTAACGCAAGTGAATGCCGCGCTTGCCTCCCGAACGGCTTCTGCTGATACCGGTTCCAGCCCGGCTTTGGATGACAGGCTCAGCAAAATCGAACAGAAATTGATGCAGGTTCAGCATGCAGCGCCTGCAAGTTCTATAGATGCCAATGCTGGTTTTGATGCGGCCCCTCATAAAGCCTATGTCGGCAAAACCCACCACACTTCTTATAAATCGCATTACAGCCATAAGACTGTTGTCAAGAAAACGTCCCATAGAATGGCGATGTTGCCGCAGGAAAAACCTGCGATTATGGCGCCTAGCTGGGTTCTAAGGGCTGCAAGCCCGGATGAGGCCTGGGTTGCGCAGGATTCTTTCACACCAGAATTGCGCCGGGTGAGGGTTGGTGACAGCCTTCCGGGCGTAGGTGCCGTCCGCGCTATTCATCAAACAGGCGATATTTGGGTGGTTGAAGGCTCTCAAGGCACCATTAGATAGGCTATAAGCCTTTGACGGGACGCAAGAAACCTAAAAAATTAAAAGCTTTTTAAGCTTTTCCTTGGCAGAATGGGCTAGAGTTAATTAAATTAAGGCAAATTTTTACGACCCGACCTATTTGAGGCTTTATGAAGTTGCTTTTTTCACGCCTTTTCTGCGGCATTAGCCGCCAGCGCCTCATCGGTGCCCTGGCCTTCTTTTCTGCAACTTTTTTACTGACGGTTTTGAACACCCACTCAGCGATGGCTGCGACCACAATGGGTGAAATGTTCTGTACCGTCGCTGACAATATGACGCCCTTTTTTAAGGTGTTTTATGGGGTAGCTTATGTTGCGGGTGCCGTTTTTGTTATTCAAGGACTCATGCATTTGCGCATGCATCACGAAAGTCCACAGCAGCATCCTCATCATAAAACGGTAGCGCTTTTAACGATGGGCGCTTTCCTCGGCGCTCTACCACATGTTATCGGCACGTTGGTCCAGACATTATTTCTCGGCAAAAATTTCGGCGACAGTATCACTTTCGCTAATACCCTTAAGATTGATGCCGGCGGCTCATTTCTAGGCAACTGCGTTGATATGATGGACGGTACTGTGGCGGCGCAAGGGCAGGCCGTGCCGCTGGATATCATGTTGGCAAACTTTGTGGGGAATATACAGCAACCGCTTACGACTTTAGTATCGGCCGTAGCCGTTGTGTTAGGTGTTTTCCTTATTATTCGTGGCCTGATGAAAGCCGCCAAATACGGCAATGATGCCCGCACCAACTCAATTAGCCATATTGTTTCAAATTTAATTATCGGCACCGCTCTGGTTGTTATTGGCCAGAGCGTCGATGTAGTCATGGCCAGCGTTATGGGCGCACATGTTAATGGAGGCATGCTCGCTTTTGAAAGTTTGCAATGGACAGCTGTCAACAAGTTGGGTGATACCACGCACTTCAAGGTCGCCATGAAAGCGGCCCTGACATTCTTCCAGCTGGTTGGCTTCATCAGTTTTGTGCGTGGCTGGAATATAATCCGTAACGCCGTCGAAGGTGTTGGGCAGGTGACTTTTGCCCAAGGCGTGACCCATATAATTGGTGGTGTCATGGCCATGAATATCTATCTTTTTATGGAAGTTGTAGACTTGACTATGGGGACACAATTTGTGACCTAAAAACAAGGACATAGCGCTATAAGGTGCAAGTAATTGCAGGGGTTTTGAATTTATGGTAACCTGCAAAAAGTAAGAAAAGTGGTGGGTGATTTAAGGCCTCGTTAACATTTTGCCGGTAAATTTGTTAATAGGTAAATTGCCTTTAAAAGTTTAATCGAATTCAAAACAGGAGGAGGAAACTATGAAAAAAGCAAATCTTACAAATCTGTGGGTTCAAGGTCTGTTGATGGCAGCCGTCATTGCAGCAGCAGCGCCCATCTCAGGTGATGCCTTCGCGCAATTATCAAGTAGCGTTACGGCCAGCCGTGACAGCGTCTTTACGCCAGTCCTGCAATTGCTCAGCTTCGCTTGCTATGTTATCGGCGGCGTTCTGGTCATCGGCGGCGTGATGAAGTTCAAGCATCATGCTGAAAACCCAACCCAAGGCAGCATGTCGCACGGCTTTGCTCGTACAGGCGCAGGCGCTGCTTTGCTCGCGATGCCTTCACTGATGCATGTTCTGAACAGCACTGCCAACAACACACTGCAAGGTTCTGGTGGTCTTTCGACCTTCACGTTCTAAGCGCGTGATTGTTTAAGTTGAATGGAATAATGTGACCTTCCTCCCGCTTACTCTCGGCGTCAGGCGAAACCCTGACGCCGAGAAGGGAGCTTCTAAAAGCTCTCCCCAACTCACCAAATCCCAAATCGAAAAAACCCTGAAACGGGATGATTATACCTGCCGTTTTTGTGGTTTCCGGTCGGAGCAGTATCAGCGTGTCATTGCTTGCGATACCGCTGATCAAGACCTCGTTACCAGCTGCACTTTCTGCGAACAATGCGTCATGCTGGAACGCGCTGGGATGATGGGCTCCGGTGTTCTGATCTGGCTGCCGGAAATTGCGCAGGCGGAGCTTAATCACATTGTCCGAGCCATTTATGTTGCCCGCAGTGATGAAGGGCAAATTGTGGAGCTGGCGACGCGTGCTTTCGATGCGCTGATGTCGCGCCGCACAGATGCCAAGAAGCGCCTCGGCAGCGATGATCCATTGCTATTAGCAACTATCCTGCATGAATCCTTGGCTGACGACGAAATAAAGCAGGCCATTATTAAATTGGACGGCGTGCGCCTGATGCCGCTTGATAAACAGATGGTTCGCGGCCGCAAGGGCGACGCCAATCAGTTTCCGCAATTGGTCAAATTCTGGCGTTCGGATAAAGGTCCTTATGGCCAGATGCCGCCTGAAAAATGGCTTGGCATGCTGGAACGCGCCGCCGCTGGTGCAGGACACGCGTAAAGCGCCTTACTTTTCTTTCCAGGTCCGGATATTGCCCAGATCCACATGCACATGGTTTGATTTGGGGTAAAAAGCCACGCCGCCACGTTGCATGGTTTTGGCAATCTCACAAATGGCGCGACCGTCGACATTGGGAACCCGAAAATCAACTGCCCAGCCATGAATATGCAGGCTTTCAATCGCCACGTTTTTATTGCTGCGCGACATCATCGCGTTAGTTTCGCGCGTGCGGTAGCCGTTTAAAATCTGGAAGGTAACAGTTGGTGGCAAATTAAAACGCGTGCGAATATCGACCAGATAGTCAATCAACTCCGGGTCAATCTCACCGATCTGATTGGCGTGGCGGTCGCGAAACAGCAGATTGATTTTCCGCAGTTCTTTTTTGTCGTAAGCGCCGTCATGATAATAAACTGTATCCAGCCTTTCGCCGCTATGCGTTTCAACCATTACAATGCGTCGCGCTGCGATAGAGTCGGGCCTTGTCTTTGCCATGCCATATGAGGCTGAAAACCTGTCGGCTTTATGGGATGCAGAACCGCCACTGCCGCAGCCGGTGAGGGCGAATAGAAATATGAAAACGAAAAAAGGAATAACCTTTATCATTTAACAACCTCGCCGCGGTACAATCGGTAAGAACCCTGTTCGTTGATCAGCCAGTTTGCGCCGCTGCTCTGCGGGTCAAGCTTGCGGCGTAGTTGGTAAATATGCGTCTCCAGAGTATGGGTATCGATCTGGTTAGTATAACCCCAGATGCCGGCGAGCAAATCCTCGCGCGAGACAGCGCCACCACTTTGGCTGAGTTGGTCGAGCAGGGCGGTTTCCTTTTCGGTCAGGCGAATAATAGTATTCGTATTCTGATCCACAACCTGGCGGTTCTGCGGCTCAAAACGATAAGGACCGAAAATAACCGCCGTGTTATTAAGCCGCGATGCTGTTTGCAGGTAAAATTGCAGTCGCGATAACAGATGCCCAAGTCGCAAAGGTTTGGCAAAAGATTCAGTTACCAGATTCGTATCGCAATCTTTCGGAATGTCACCCAATAGAAAAAGACGTTTTTTCTTTCCTTCGGCGGCTACGTCACTCAGGGCTTTGAAAATCTTTTTGTCGGAAGTTTCGTCGTCCATAATGATCGCCGCGCAATCATCCGATTTGATGGGAGCGCCAAAGTCTTTTGGCGCCAAAACGCTTTCTATCCCCGCGGATTGCAGCTGCTCCGTGACAGCACTCAGCAAAGCATTGTTGGCAATGAGGAGGTGAATAGGCATGGCAACTCGCGGAAAGGGCAAAAACTGCCGTAGGGCTCCCCCAACTTAAACACCAACATATTGGAAAACAACAATAAATTATGGCACGCGCCTTGCAAATTATAGGGTCGGGAGAGACAAATGCACGAAATAAGCCCAGTTCTTGCCGGTACGTTTGACGCCGCCGATTATAAACCGGCAGCAGCTAATTTTAATCGTACTGCCGATACCAGCAGCGCAACGGCGGCGACGGATGTCGATGCCAGGCGCTATACAAAGTTTGACCGCAGCGCATCGCAGGTCAGCGACGCCGCTGATTTCAGCTTTGGCGATTTTCTGGATATGGTCAATCCGTTGCAGCATATCCCTGTTGTCAGTTCCGTGTACCGCGCCGTAACAGGCGACAGTATTAACCCGGTTTCGCGTGTCGCTGGTGACATTATGTATGGCGGCGCACTTGGCGTTGTCTCCGCCGTTATCGGTGGTACAAGCGCGGTAGCGGATGCTGTCAATGAATCGCAAACCGGTCATGACAGAACTGGCGCAGTTCTGGCCAGCCTGTTTGGTGTCGACAGCAAAGTGGCCGCCCCAGCAACACAGGTCGCGCAAGTGGACGATAAAGCAGCCCCTGCTGCCCTGTCCACGGCAGCAGCAACCCCTGTAACCCCAGCACCTTTATCCGCGCCCACACAAAATCTCAATCAATCCATTCCGAAAACGGCGGATCAGAATCTGACTTTGGCGGGGGCAACTGGCGGTATCGCAGCGAGTCCAACAGCAGTTGGCGCAACTACTGATGTTGCTAGTAAAGCAGTCGCTGATGCCGCAACACCCATAATGCAGGGTAAATCTTTTCCTTTGAACCGGCAGGCTTACGGCGGTGTGATGGCGCCGGCAAACAGTCTTGAAGATCAGAACCGTATCATCGCTTTGTCGCAGGGTTCGCATGCCATGCGCCTTGGTCATACGATTTACACGAACCCGATGATGAATGGCCCGCATCCGCTACCGCCGATGGCCCCAGCGCCTGCAACATCAACAGCTACAGCGGCGAATTCTGCGGCGGACGTACAGGCGCCGGCAACCGCGGGTACTGCAACTGCTCCAGCACCTCAGGCCGCCACAACAGCTGCCGCGACAACCAATAAGAACCCGCTGCCGCAAAATCTGATCGACGATATGATCATGATGAAAGCAATCGGCCAATATAAAGGCGTGGCTAATAGTGCGCCTGCGACGGGATCAACGCTGGATGTTCAGAACTAATGGTGCAGGTCAGCAACTCTCCGCCTTTTTCTTAGCTCAGCTATTCCTCTCTGTTTTTGAATGTCATTCAAAAGAACCAGCAAATTCCTAACCTCAAGCCGTTTCTGTGCGCTGTTTGTATCTGTGAGCTGTTCGTGTAAGAGCTGAATATATTCCAAGGTTTCTTCAGGCTCAAAAGGCCATTTCTGGAAAAGTGTTGTAAGCCCATCATGGCATAATTTGACAACATCTTCTGCCCCGGGAATATCCGAAAAGATAATCGCTACGGCGGTTAAGCGGTCCAGATAGGAATTTTGGCTGTCCACGGAGAGGGAAGCGCGGCCACTGCGTTTAAGTTTGGCATTAATATGGGCAATATTGCTGGTGATTTCGACTTGTGCCAGTTGTTGTGTGTTTTTGCCCATAGCGCACCCTTGGACAAAACTGGCCTATTTTCGCATAAGCTATCCATTGTGAAATCGGCTGAAAATAAGGCCTAATCGCGGTCTTTGACCAGCCGCGCAAATCCGCTATGGTGCGGCCATGCAAAATATGTCGAAAAAACTGAATTCTTACCGCTCAGGCCCGGACGAAAACGGCCATTTTGGCCTTTATGGCGGCCGGTTTGTGGCTGAAACGCTGATGCCTTTGGTTCTGGCCGTCGAAGAAGCCTATAAGGCTGCCAAGGCTGATCCCACTTTTCAGGCGGAGCTTGATTATTATTTGAAGCATTATGTAGGGCGCCCTTCGCCGCTTTTCTACGCGCAGCGCCTGACCGAAAAACTGGGCGGCGCTAAAATCTATTTCAAGCGCGAAGAACTCAATCACACCGGCGCGCACAAGATCAATCATTGCATGGGGCAGATTCTGCTCGCCAAGCGCATGGGCAAAAAACGCATCATCGCTGAAACAGGCGCGGGCCAGCACGGCGTCGCTACCGCAACCGTCGCGGCTTTGTTTAACCTGCCCTGCACCGTTTATATGGGTGAACTGGATATAGAACGCCAGAAACCCAATGTGTTCCGCATGCGCTTGCTGGGCGCGGAGGTGAAGCCGGTCACTTCCGGCTCCAAGTCGCTGAAAGATTCCATGAACGAAGCGTTGCGCGACTGGGTCAGCAATGTCGAAGATACATTCTACATCATCGGCACCGTCGGCGGTCCGCATCCTTACCCGATGATGGTGCGCGATTTTCAATCCATCATTGGACGCGAAACGCGCGAACAGATTATGGAAGCCGAAGGCCGTTTGCCGGATTCACTTGTGGCGTGTGTTGGTGGCGGCTCAAACGCCATCGGCCTGTTTTATGAATTTTTGAATGAGCCAACCGTTGATATGTACGCCGTAGAAGCTGCCGGGCACGGCCTCGATACCGGCATGCATGCAGCGTCACTCGCTGGCGGCAAGGCTGGCATTTTGCACGGTATGCGTAGCTATTTCCTGCAGGATGATGACGGCCAGATTCAGGAAGCGCATTCGATTTCTGCGGGCCTTGATTATCCCGGCATCGGGCCGGAACATGCATGGCTGAATGACGCTGAGCGCGTGAAATATGTGCCTGCCACAGATGATGAAGCGATTGAGGCTTTCAAACTGTGTGGCAAGCTGGAAGGTATTCTCCCGGCATTGGAATCGGCGCATGCTTTGGCTTATGTCGAGAAACTCGCGCCGACATTGCCGAAAGATCATCTGATGGTGGTAAACCTCAGCGGCCGCGGCGATAAGGATATTTTCACGGTGGCGAATAAATTGGGAGTGAAATTGTGAACCCTGCCCTCTCCCCCCAACCAGCCATGCAGGCTGACAGTGGCCGCATATCCGCGCGTTTCGCAACCCTCAAGGATCAGAAGAAAAGTGGCCTAGTGACATTCATCACGGCAGGTGACCCTGATCTGGAAACCACTGCGCAATTGCTGGCAGGCCTTCCAAAGGCGGGTGTCGATATCATCGAACTCGGTATGCCATTCAGCGATCCGATGGCAGATGGCCCCACTATTCAGGCTGCGAATTTGCGCGCGTTCAAGGCAGGCATCAAGCTCGGCAAGATTTTGGATCTCGTGCGCGGTTTCCGCAAGAATGATCAGGCAACGCCGCTTGTGCTGATGGGTTACTACAATCCTATTTATGCATATGGTGTAGAGAAATTTCTGACTGATGCCAAAAACGCTGGCGTGGACGGACTGATTGTTGTCGATCTGCCACCAGAAGAAGATGGCGAGCTTTGCGCGCCAGCTATGCGGCATGGGCTAAACTTTATTCGCCTCGTCACGCCGACGACGGATGCCAAACGTTTGCCAGCGGTTTTGCGCAGCGCCAGCGGTTTTCTCTATTATGTATCCATGACTGGTATTACCGGCAGCAAGGCCGTCAGCGCTACGCCAGTGCAGACTGCGATTGCTGAATTGCGTAAGTCAACCTCGCTGCCTGTAGCGGTTGGTTTTGGCATCACAACGCCGGAACAGGTAAAAACAATCGCGCAAAATGCCGATGCCGTTGTTGTTGGCAGCGCAATCATCAGCCGTATTGCTGCCAACCTCGATGCCGAAGGCAAAGCCAGGCCCGGCTTGGTTACAGATGTTCTGGGTTTTGTCGAAACACTGGCTCAGGCTATTCAAAAAGCCTAAAGATATGAATGGGTTATAATATGGCTTTTTAGCCATATAAATATATGGTAATCTAATGACCGAGCCGGTAGACTTCGAGTGGGATGAGGTTAAAAATATTATTAATCAGCTTAAGCATGGCGTCTCATTCGAAGCTGCGCAAAATGCTTTTGAGGATCCTAATCGTATTATCGTGCGTGATATACAGCATGAAAAAGGTGAGAAAAGATTCTTCTGCTTTGGCAAGGTTGACGGCGCTATCTTGACGGTTCGTTATACCCTTAGGCGCAAAAGAATCCGGATTTTTGGCGCGGGTTATTGGAGACAGGGAAAGAAACATTATGAAAAAGAAAATCAAATATACAGATGAAGTACTGCATATAGGTGAGCGTATCAAAGATACGCTTCCGCCGCCCAGCCAGCTCATCAAGCGTGAATCTAATATCAAAATTACGCTAGAGGTAACACGTGAAAGTCTGGAGTTTTTTAAAAAGCAAGCTAAGCGCGCGCATATCCCGTATCAGCGCATGATGCGGGCGTTGATTGATACTTACGCCAAACAACACGAAACCCGTACTTAAGGGCATCTCATGAAATTTGTAGCGCTTATTGTGGCAGTTGTTCTTGGTTTTGCGGGCAGCCAGTACTGGATGCAACATTATCAGCCATCCGCTGTTCAGGAAAAACAGGAAACGGCCTATCAACGCATTTTGCGCACCGGGACTATACGCTGCGGCTATGCGCTATGGCCGCCTTTTATGCGCAAAGACCCGAATACGGGCGAGGTTTCAGGTTTCAATCACGACATCTTTACTGAAATTGGCAAAGAACTCGGACTTAAAATCGAATGGGTCGAGGAAGTCGGGTTTGGCAATTATATCGATGGGTTGAATACTAACCGCTATGATGTCATGTGCCAGACGGTTTGGCCCGATCCCGGCCGTTTCAAGAATGCGACCATTACTTTGCCGGTGCATTATCACAAAGTTTATGTCGTGGCCCGTGCGAACGATCCACGTTTCGATCAAGGTTATGACAAGTTGAACGATTCGTCATTCACCACAGCAGCCGTTGACGGTGACGTGACCCAGAGCATCGCGCAGAGCGACTTCCCAAAAGCGAAGATCGACGCCCTGCCGCAAAACGCCGATGCCTCGCAGATTTTCATGGAAGTTGCTACCGGCAAGGCCGATGCGACCTTTGTCGACTACGGCTTCTTTAAATCCTATGATGCGCAAAACCCCGGCAAGCTAAAAACGGTGGGACAGGTCCTGCATGTCTATGGTTCTGTCTTCTCCGTCAAGCAAGGTGAGACCGATTTGAAGAATTTGATTGATAGTGCCATTATCTCCCTCACGAATAAGGGGGTGCTAGCCGATATCCTGCGGCGTGTGGACCCGGCTTCGATACCGCCGGCGCCTACTTATGCGCCGAATACTGTAACTCCATAAGGCAGAAATTACATGAACTGGCTCACTAATTTTGTTCGTCCAAAAATTCGCGCCCTTGTCGGCCCGAAAAAAGAAGTGCCTGATAACCTGTGGGAGAAATGCCCAGGTTGCAGCGCTATGCTATTTCGGCGCGAGCTGGAAGAAAACCTGAATGTTTGCCCGACCTGCGGCTTTCACCTGAAGGTCGGCGCTGTGCGCCGTCTCGAGATCATGTTCGACGGTGGCAAGTATAAGGAAATCGATCTACCGAAAATGCTGATCGATCCGCTGCAGTTCCGTGATCAGAAACGCTATGTCGAGCGCTTGCGCGATGCGCGCAACAAAACTGGCCGCCGCGATGCGATTGTGATCGGTGAGGGCGCCATGGGCGGCGTGAAAACTGTTATCGCCGCTTTTGATTTTACTTTTATGGGTGGTTCGATGGGCCTCGGCGTGGGGGAGGCAATTGTCACTGCCGCGCGTCGTGCCGTCGCGACCAAATCTGCTTTGATCCTTGTCCCGGCATCCGGCGGCGCGCGCATGCAGGAAGGCGCTTTGTCGCTGATGCAGATGCCACGCACCATTATCGCAGTGAATGAAGTGAAAGCTGCAGGCCTGCCATACATCGTGTTGCTGACCGACCCGACAACGGGCGGCGTTACAGCTTCCTTTGCCATGGTCGGCGATATTCATATTGCTGAAAAGGGCGCGCAGATCGGTTTTGCCGGAGCCCGCGTGATCGAAAGCACAATCCGTGAGACGTTGCCCTCCGGTTTCCAGCGCGCCGAATATCTACGTGAGCATGGCATGGTCGATATTGTGGTGGAGCGTAAAGACCTGCGCGATACGCTAGTCCGCATTTTGCGCATGCTGCGTAAGGAACCCTCGGCCAATACCATGTTGCTGACAGGGCCGGTTCCGCATGGTGCGCGGAGCATCAAGCGCGGATAGGGCAGATATGCCTACATCCGCCGATATTCTCGAGCGTTTTTCGCTGCATCGTAGCCATATCGATAACCGGCAGGCGCTGACTCCGGCCTATTTCGAGTTTCTGAAAAGACTCGGCAATCCTCACCAGCATTTACCGCCGGTGTTCCACGTTGCGGGTACGAATGGCAAAGGTTCCACCTGCGCTTTTCTGCGTGCGATACTGGAAGCGGCTGGCTACAAGGTCCATGTCTATACATCGCCGCATCTTGTGCGTTTTCATGAACGTATCCGCATTGCAGGCAAGCTGATCAGTGAAGAAGAATTGGTTGAACTCCTGACCGTGTGTCAGGATAAAGATCAGGAAGCGCAAGTCAGCGCTTTCGAAGCGATCACTGCCGTTGCCTTTGCCGCTTTTTCGCGCACGCCCGCTGACTTTGTTATTCTGGAAACAGGTTTGGGCGGCAGGCTGGACGCCACCAATGTGGTGGAGAAACCACTCGCGACACTCATTACGCGATTGTCTTACGATCATCGAGATTTCCTTGGTCATACGCTGACGCAGATCGCGCGGGAGAAAGCCGGCATCATGCGAACAGGCGTACCATGCTTTACCAGCGCGCAGTCGGATGCAGAAAGCATCAGCAGTTTGCGCGAAGCTGCAGCGGAAATAAAAGCACCACTTTTTATGGGTGGTGATAGCTGGCGCGTAACACCGACAAGTGCCGGTTTTTATTTTGACGATGCGCATCGCCATTATGATTTGCCAGCGCCCGCATTGCTTGGTGCGCATCAGTTCCAGAATGCCGGGCTTGCTATTGCGGTGTTGTTGGTTTTGCCAAAGCCGCTGAGTCAGGAAGTGATCGCCAAAGGCTTGCAAACAGCCGAATGGCCAGCGCGTTTGCAGCCAATAAAACAGGGCGTTTTGGCGGATCTGGTGCCACAAAATGCGGAGCTTTGGCTGGACGGCGGTCATAATGATTCAGCAGGTGAAGTACTGGCAATACAGGCGCAAAAATGGGCGCTGCAAGACGGCGCAAACCCCAAACCGCTTTGTCTTATCTATGGCATGCTCACCACCAAAAAACCGCAGGAATTTTTGCAACCGCTCCTGCCACATATTGCATTGGTGCGCACAGTGACTATTCCAAATAAAGTTGCTGGTTTTACGGCCAGTGATCTCGCAACTAAAGTGCGTGATAGTGGAATTCAAAAAGTAAAAGAAGCCGTATCGGTCAGGGCGGCGATTTCCGAAATCACGCAGCAAGTACCAAATGCGCGAATACTGATTTGTGGTTCGCTTTACTTGGCGGGTGATGTGTTGAAATATAATGCAGGAGAGTAATAGGTGGTCAGTGGTCAGAGAAAAAAGAGATGACCTTGGTCCCTAATCTCTGATCACTTTTTTCTCCGACCACTTTTCGGTCACAAAAAAACCGCCGCGAGGACGTCCCATGCGCGGCGGTTTAAATGTCTTCGAAGACTTTAACGCAACTCTTACTGAGCTGGTGTTGCTTCTGGAGCAGGAGCAGCTGTCGCCTTCTTATGGCTGTGCTTCTTGCCAGTGTGCTTCTTGTGGTGCTTGACAGGCTTTGTTGTTTCCGTTGCAGGAGCGCCGGTCATAGCATCTTGAGCCATAACAGGGCCAGCAACCAGAGCGGCAACCAGAGCAGCAGCAACCAAAAGTTTCATCGAACGCATCTTAAGATCCTTTCCATGGAGTGTATAATCGGGCCCGGGTGGGCCGTTACTGAGTAGTAGAGCAAAAAAGCATGTCGAAAGAAGGGCGTCAATGCAGATTCATCATGGCATTTTGAGTTCTTGGTAGTTATTTCCCAAAAGCCACACCTAAGTAAGTCATAGCCTTACTTTTGCCCTACAAATAAAGAGTATTTAACTAGTCCGAATTGGCACTTTGTTTTGCCATTTTTACCCGTTATATATCAGTGTGCTGGTTTGATTCTTTGGTATTGCCCCTCAGGAGATCTGAATGCGTCCTATGTTGCGCCCTTTTTCGCGAATGGCTTTTTTGGCTGTTTCATTGGTTTTGGTTGGGGGACTTCTGGCTGCTCCCGTGGCAGCCCAAACGGATGATGCGGCCCCTTCGGCTCAAACCCATGATCAGGCCATAAAAACGCCGGCCGGAAAGTTCATTCAAAGCCTTGGCGACAGGGCTATAGGCGTTATTGCGAACAAGAATATCAGCCAAACCCAGCGCACCGATAAGTTTCGCCTGATCTTGCAGGATTCGTTTGACCTCATGACCATTGGCCGTTTTGTCATTGGGCGCACCTGGAATGCGGCAACGCCTGAGCAACAGAAAGAATATATGAACCTGTTCGAAGCTCTGGTTATCAAAAGCTACGGCGACCGCCTGACTCTTTACACAGGCGAAGGCTTCACGGTTACCGGCGCGCGCGCCGAGAGCGAAAAGGATTTTATAGTTAACAGCCAGATCACCCATCCGGATGGTTCAACCCCAACAACAATTGACTGGCGTGTTCGCAACCGCAATAACAAGCTTGGCGTTATCGACGTTGTCGTTGAAGGTGTCAGCCTCAGCGTCACACAACGTCAGGAGTATGCTGCCGTGATCCAGCGCAACGGTGGTCAGATCGACGGGTTGCTGACAATGATGCATCAGCAACTGCAGGGCGGCGCTGAAGGCGCAAATTAACTATACCGATAGATTTTTTATCACCTGCGGTCTTGACTTAAGCCTTCGCCCGCAGGCATAAGTGCGCCCTTCTTCTATGACATAAACCTGCCCAGCAGTATTTTGGAGATAAACAATATGCCAGAGACTCTTTCCCCGTCTGAACGCCTTGCTGCTTTGACGGCGCAAGTCGTTGCAGCCTATGTCAGCAATAATACCGTAGCTGCTGGCGATGTCGCTTCGCTCATGTCCAGTGTTTATCAGGGCCTCACCAAGCTCGGTCAAAGCAGTGTGACCGATAACCGTCCCGAGCCGGCTGTATCTCCAAAAAAATCCATTTTCCCGGATTACATTGTTTGCCTCGAAGATGGCAAAAAGCTGAAGATGCTGAAGCGCCACATCAAGACTTCTTACGGCCTGACGCCAGAGCAATATCGCGAACGCTGGAACCTGCCGGCTGACTATCCGATGGTTGCCCCTAACTACGCCAAGCAGCGCAGCAAGCTGGCCAAGCAGATAGGGCTTGGCACATCGGCGTCGCGCCGTCCTGTACGGCAAAAAGCAGCCTAAAATCTATCCTATTGATTGGTATATGTTTTTCGGGACCCTGGAAAAGCATGTGGCTGATGCTTGTGGTAGCGGCACGGCCTTTTTCTATGGTAGTAAATGCGCGTTGATTGCATTTGATTCTCCAGGGCGTATCCATTCCGGAACTCTATTTAGGTAAAAAATGACCGATTCCCCAGATACCGAATCGTCGCGCTTTAGTAACCTGGAAGTCAGGTTGGCGATATCACCGGAAGAAATCGATGCGGCGCAAGCGTTGCGTTATCGCGTATTCTATGAAGGGATGGGCGCCAAGCCGTCGCCTGAGATGGCGGCACGCAAACGCGACTTCGACGAATTTGATGAGCATTGCGATCATCTGCTGGTCATCGATAACGCGCGGCAGGAAAATAAAGTTATCGGCACATACCGTTTAATTCGTCGTGAAGCCGCCAACAAGTGCGGCGGTTTTTATTCACGCAACGAATATGACATTTCGCCTTTGCTGGAATATCCCGGCGAGATTCTGGAACTTGGCCGTTCCTGTATCGATGCCGAATATCGCACCGGGCAGGTGATGCAAACCCTGTGGAAGGGGCTGACCGCTTATGTGTTTCAGCACGATGTGCGACTGATGTTCGGTTGTGCCAGCCTTCCGGGAATTGATCCCAAAGCGCATGCCCTGCCTTTGTCTTATCTCTATTATCATCATCTCGCGCCGCCCGCCTTGCTTGCCAAGGCTTTGCCGGAACGTTACGTCGATATGCGCCTGCTGCCACGCGAAGCTTTTGACCCCAACGCCGCATTCAACGATATGAAGCTGGATCCACGCAGCGGCAGCAACAGCCTGCCGCCCTTAATCAAGGGCTATATCCGTGTCGGCGGTTTTGTCGGTGACGGTGCCGTGATCGATCCGCAATGGAACAGCGTTGATGTTTTCATCATCGTCAAAACCGATCTGATCACCAGCCGATACATCAAGCATTACGAACGCAGCAACAAAAAAGACATTGTCCTGCCGGTGGAATAGGAAGTTAGACCTGATGCTCAATAAGCAAACATTATCGAATATCGGCCCGGTTTTAAACGGCGCGGTGCGGTTGACCGGTTTCCTGCTGCTCATTCTCACACTGATGCCGGTGCAGGCTTATTATCTGAAGCGCAAAAAAGATTCGTACCATGTGTCGCTTTTTTTATATCGTACGCTAGTGCGTATTCTGGGCATGAAGCTGCGCACGCACGGCATTCTGGAAACCAGTAAGCCGGTGCTCTATGTATCGAACCACACCTCCTATCTCGATATACCTGTTCTCGGCGCGTTGATCCCGGCTCCTTTCGTTGCCAAATCCGAAGTGGCCGGATGGCCGTTCTTTGGTTTTCTGTCCAAGCTGCAGCGCACCGTTTTTGTCATTCGGCAAGCAACGCGCGCGGCCGAGCAAAGCGATGGCTTGCGGGAGCTTTTGCAAAAAGGCCAGAGCCTGATTTTGTTCCCCGAAGGAACTTCCACCGTTGGCCTGTCAGTGCTGCCGTTTAAGAGCAGCCTGTTCAGCATCGTGCAGGGCGATTTTCCCGTTCTGGTGCAGCCTGTTTCTGTAACATGCAGCGGTCTGGACGGCATGCCGATGACGCGGGACTTGCGCCCGCTCTATGCGTGGTACGGCGATATGACCTTGGTGCCGCATTTATGGAATGCTTTTAAGATGGGGCGTTTTACAATTGATATTGTATTTCATCCTCCTGTATCGCCGAAGGATTTCAGCGATCGTAAGGTCTTGTCTGCCTTTTGCCACCAGCAAGTCGCAAAGGGTGTAGAGCAATGCCTGACGGGGCGCGGTGTCACCAGCATCGAAGCGTCGGAATCCGTCAAGCGCATCGCAGCGAAGCTCGCTCAATCCGCATGACCAAAAAGCTGTTCGTCAAAACCTGGGGCTGCCAGATGAATGTATACGACAGTGGCCGTATGGCCGATGTCGTGGCGCCGCTGGGCTATGCCGCAACGGACGATATGGCGGATGCCGATCTGGTTATTTTCAATACATGTCATATCCGTGAAAAAGCCACCGAAAAACTTTTCTCGGAACTGGGCCGTTTGCGCCCGCATCAAAAAGCCAAGGCTGACCGCGGCGAACGCATGATGGTTGCTGTCGCCGGTTGCGTAGCTCAAGCCGAAGGACCGGAAATCCAGCGCCGCGCGCCTTATGTTGATATGGTTTTCGGACCGCAGACTTATCATCAACTGCCGGAAATGATCGCCAAGGTCAGTCGCGGCGCAGGCATTATTCTCAATACCGATTTTACGACCGAAGCGAAGTTTGATCAGTTGCCCACGGCCCATGCCGATGCGGGTGTCAGCGTCTTTCTTTCTATTCAGGAAGGGTGCGATAAGTTTTGCAGCTTTTGTGTGGTTCCCTATACGCGTGGCGCTGAATATTCACGTAGCGTCGCATCGCTGATTGCCGAAGCAGAAAAACTGGTGGAAGGCGGGGCGCGCGAGATCACTTTGCTGGGACAGAATGTTAATGCTTTCCACGGCGAAGGGCCTGACGGCAAAGTCTGGGGTCTTGGGCGGCTCTTCTTCCGGCTTGCGGAAATCCCGAACCTGAAACGCCTGCGCTACATGACCTCGCACCCGCGTGATATGGATGATGAGCTGATCGCAGCGCATCGCGACTTGCCTCAACTGATGCCGTTTTTGCATTTGCCGGTGCAAAGCGGCTCCGATCCCATTCTGGATGCGATGAACCGCAAGCATACGTCTGATGATTACCGCCGCCTGATTGAAAAGCTGCGCAACGTTCGGCCTGATATTGCTCTGTCGTCTGATTTTATCATTGGCTTTCCCGGCGAAAGCGACCGCGATTTTCAGGAAACAATGCGGCTGATCCGCGACATTGGCTTTGCCCAGGCTTATTCCTTTACCTATAGCCGCCGTCCGGGAACACCCGCCGCCGTGATGCCGAACCAGATAGCGGATGATGTTAAAAATGCGCGACTGCAGGAATTGCAGCAACTGCTGCGCACGCAGCAGGAGCAGTTCAACCAAAGCATGATTGGCAAGACCTTGCCGATTTTATTTGACCGTGCCGGGCGTTACGAGGGCCAGATGCATGGCCGCACGCCTTATATGCAGGCGATCCATGTGCAGGGACCGGCGCGGATTGTCGGGCGGGAATTCAATGTTGTGATCGAAAATGTTGGAATGAACAGTCTAACGGGGCGCGTTCTTGCTGCAGCTTGAAATTGTGTTTGAGGATAAAAAGTGGCGCAGCATTCCACGGCTGCAATCGCGGCTGGAAAAAGCCGCTGCAGCTACTCAGGCGGCCTTGCCCAAAAATCTGTCTTTTCCCGTGAGCGTTACTTTGCTGCTGGCCGATAATAAGGCGGTGCAGAAGCTTAACCGTGATTTTCGTGGGTTGAACAAGCCGACCAATGTCCTGTCTTTCCCGCAATATAAGCCGCGCCAGCTAGCTAAAATTGGTAAAGAAGGTGGTTTGGTTGAGCTCGGTGATATAGCGCTCGCATACCAATATGTAGTGGTTGAGGCCAAAAAATACCACAAAATATTGATAAATCATGTGACTCATCTTTTCATTCATGGGTTTTTGCATCTTTTAGGGTATGATCATCTTCTCGATAAAGACGCGAACCGGATGGAAAAACTGGAACAACAAATTATGGCTGCCCTAAAACTACCTGACCCCTATCAGGATGGGATGCCTACAAAGCGCGCAAACAACACTCGTCGTAACAAAACAAAGAAAACATGAACGATCCCCGCCTCGACGTTTCTTCCGATCTGAATGATGTAACGCCCGAAGAGCCTCCGCGAAGTTGGTGGTTTAGCCTTTGGCACATCCTGCACAATCTGGTGCGTCCGCCGCCTGACGCCGATGTGCTGCGCGAGGTTGTCGAAGAACTGATCGAAGAACCTCTGTCGGAATCCGGCATATCGCCAGCCGAACGCATGCTGCTCGCCAACATCATGAATTTGCGTGAGCGCAAGGTCGGCGACTGCATGGTGCCGCGCGCCGATATCATCGCGGCTGATGTCACCAGCAGTATCAAGGAAGTTGCCGACCTGATGGCCACGCATGCGCATAGCCGCATTCCCATCTATCGGGGCACGTTGGATGATGTCATCGGTATGGTTCACATGAAGGATATTATGCCCTGCCTTGCCTATCAGCAAATGCGCACAGTACCTGATCTGCTGCGCCCGGTTTTGTTCATGGCGCCGAGCATGCCGGCCTCCAAATTACTGCTGCATATGCGCTCGACGCGCCAGCATATGTCAGTGGTGGTCGATGAATTCGGTGGCATCGACGGGCTCTGCACGATTGAGGATCTGGTCGAGGAAATTGTTGGCGAGATCGACGACGAACATGACACGCCCGCCGCTGCACCGATTATTACCCGTAACGACGGTGCGTTGCTGGTGGACGCGCGGTTGCCAATCGAGGAATTCGAAGTCCGCACTGGCCTGAAACTGCCGGAGCTGGAAGGCGAGGATATGGACACAGTCGGTGGCTATGTCGCCAATCTGGCGGGCCGCATGCCGCATATCGGCGAGAGCTTCCGTAGCGGCGACGGTCTTACTTTCGAAGTGCTGGAACGTGACCAAAGCAGCATCAAGCGTCTGCGTGTCCGCGTTCCACCCCGCATTGTCGAACCACCGAAACCAGCGGCGACTAAAGTGCAAGCTGTGTAAGAATGTCAGCACCGACGCTTCTTGTTATGCATAGTTTGGATTGACACGGCATTTGCGGAACGTCATCTGTAGTCTGTGATCAATAACCTCTCTCTTTACGGAATATCTGCTT
>JABDAH010000006.1:65841-67506 GCA_013289265.1 Alphaproteobacteria bacterium | reverse complement strand
AAAATGTCGGAAACGCAGGCCAAGGCAATTCTGGATCTGCGTCTGCATCGCCTCACCGGGTTGGAACGCGAAAAGATCAGCGCCGATCTGCATGAAGTGGTGGAACGTATCCGCGATTATCTTGATATTCTTGCCAATCGTCCGCGTATTTTCCAGATCATTACCCAGGAACTGACCGAAATCCGCGAAAAATTTGCAACACCGCGCAGAACAACGATCGAAGCGCAGGAGTTCGAGACTGATATCGAAGATTTGATCCAGCGTGAAGATATGGTCGTGACAGTCAGCCATTCGGGCTACGTCAAACGTGTGCCGCTCTCCACCTACCGCGCGCAGAAACGTGGCGGCAAGGGCAGAGCCGGTATGACGACGAAGGACGAAGATTTCGTCAATGATATCTTTGTCGCAAGCACCCATACGCCGATGCTGTTCTTCTCCTCGCTCGGTCGCGTTTACAAACTAAAAGTCTATAAACTGCCGCTCGGTAATCCGCAGGCGCGTGGTAAGGCGCTCGTCAATCTGTTACCGCTGGAACAGGGCGAGACAATCACCACCGTTATGCATCTGCCGGAAGATGAAGCGGCGTGGGATAAACTCAATGTCATGTTCGCGACATCCGCAGGCACGGCGCGCCGTAACCAGCTGTCGGATTTCAGCAATGTACGCCCCAGCGGTATCATCGCGATGAAACTGGAAGAAGGCGACAAGCTGATCTCTGTCCAGACCTGTACGGATAAAGACGATGTCCTGCTGGCCACCAAACAGGGCAAGTCGATCCGCTTTGCCGTCGATGATGTGCGCGTGTTTACGGGCCGTAATTCCGTCGGTGTGCGCGGCATCAAACTGGCCGAAGGCGACGAAGTTATGTCGATGTCGATCCTGCATCATGTGGATGTGACATCCGAAGAACGCGTAGCCTATATCCGCCAAGCCAATGCCGCCCGCAGGGCAAGTGGCGAGGCGACTGAAGATCAAGCCACAGGTGACGATGAAGAAACAACCGCCAGTGTCACTTTGTCGGCGGAACGTTTTGCAGAACTGGCGGCGCAGGAACAGTTCTTGCTCACTGTGTCCGAACGCGGTTTCGGCAAACGCACTTCAGCCTACGAATACCGCATCACCAATCGCGGCGGGCAGGGTATATGGAACATGGAAATGTCAGGTCGTAACGGCCTGATCGTCGCTACCTTCCCGGTCAAGGACGGACAGGACATCATGCTGGTCTCCGACGGCGGGCAGATTATCCGCATGCCGATCAAGGATATCCGCATCGCCGGGCGCAAGACGCAGGGCGTCACGGTCTTCCGTGTCGATGAAGCGGAAAAAGTAGTCTCCGTCGCTGCGCTGGATGATCAGACCGGCGGAGATGTCGGTGGCGAAAATGGCTCCGATACTGTCGAAGAAGTAACTGAATAAAGAAGGCTAAAGCCTCATGGCAAAAACCACGCAACGCATCGG
Source organism: Alphaproteobacteria bacterium (assembly GCA_013289265.1). GTDB lineage: Bacteria > Pseudomonadota > Alphaproteobacteria > UBA9219 > UBA9219 > JAATFY01. The sequence continues at coordinate 66,048 of JABDAH010000006.1, read as the reverse complement.
CCTCTACCCCGGCACGTTCGACCCTATCACGCTGGGGCATTTTGATATCATCCAGCGGGCCGCGAAGGTGGTTGATCATCTGGTGATTGGCGTCGCGAAGAACGCGGGCAAGGGGCCATTGTTCGATACCAAGGAACGCGTAGCGATGGTGGAACGCGAAGTCGAAGCCTTAAAGCGCAAGGGCCTCAAGAATATCTCCGTCCAGCC
>JABDAH010000006.1:0-65831 GCA_013289265.1 Alphaproteobacteria bacterium | reverse complement strand
GTTCGATAATCTGCTGATGCATTTCGCGGTTGATATCGGCGCGGTGGTGATTATCCGCGGCCTGCGCGCGGCATCTGACTTCGAGTATGAAATCCAGATGGCGGCGATGAATTACCGCATGAACCCGAAAATCGAGACCATTTTCCTCACCGCCACCGAAGGTACGCAGTTTGTATCCTCGCGCTTCGTCAAGGAAATCGCCCGCCTGAAGGGCAATGTGAAGCCTTTCGTCAGCCCGCGCATAGCAGCCCTGCTGGCGGAGCGTTTCAGCCACGCGGCGGCCCGCCGCAAGGTGCGGCCAGAAGTGCGGGATTAACCGGCCAAAAGTCCTATAATCCTGATATTTTTAACGCTTTTCGGGTCCGCAAGTGACTTCCCGGTTGACCTGAGGCCCCCGCACCCCTAATTTGCCCCCTTCCTGCGCTGACCGCGTAGCTCAACGGTAGAGCATTTGACTTTTAATCAAAGGGTTGCGGGTTCGAAACCCGCCGCGGTCACCATTTCTGCTCCTACCAAATTTCAGGCTAATGCATAACAGCTAGATCGGGATCGTGGAGATCGGCGATGATAGCGATGGCACCATCGAAATCCTTGCCTAAAAGCGCATCGATGTTTTTAACGCCAAATTGGAGCAAGAGCATCCGCTCGATATCTGCGTGGGAAATACCAAGCATCTTGCCGCTCTGGCTTATGAGCGCGTACAGGGCGCGGCGACGAATACCGGGAATGTCAGCGTTTGTAAGGGGTTCTTCGTTCGCCGGAACAAGTTTGCGTTTAGGCGCTTCCTTTGCCTTCGGTCGAAAAGGAATGACGTTGTTTGTATTGTCTTTGCTCATTTTCTGTTCCTTTGAATATTTTGGGTCTGATTGATTTAAAATATACGGGCAACATATCGCAAAATCGTGGTTAACGGGCGCGTTTTATCTGCCGCAACTATTGATTCTGCGCTTGATTTTCAAGTGATGAAAAACAACTTACCAAAATTCAGCAAGCACGCGACTGTTTTTAACCAAGCTTGTTAACCAGATGTGGCTTTTTCCACAGCGCCAGCAACAGCAGAGCGCAAATGATGCCACCGCTAAAACCGGCGATTGCTAAGGACGGCAAGCCTAAAAAGGAGAGGCGGTCGAATAATAAAGGTATCTGATCGAGGCAGAGAGTGTGGCCCGAAAAAGCATAATATTTTTCATTGCTCTTCGTCGCGCATCCCGTGAACAGAGTAAATTGCGCCCAGATCGCGATTGTCTGAAACGCGAACGCGTAGAGCAAAAGTATGATCAGGAAAAATTTTGTTCTGGGGTTTTGAAACAACGCATAAAAGCCTGCCCCCAATGCTGGCGCAACCCACGGCATCAGAATATGTAAGTACCAGCCCGGCGTATTGCCATTGCCGTTGATGGCAACACTTATGATGACATGATAAAGAAAACCTATGCCAAAAATGCCGAATAGCAGAGCGGGCAGCCACGCTGGGTCTGTGAGAGGTCGGCGTTTGATCTGAAACAGATAAGAACCAAAACCCCAAGCCGCTAACCCCAACACAGGCAGGTGTAAAAATATCGGCAAGCGTGTCAGGGACCATGTACCCGCCCATGAGTAGGAGACAAAAGTAACGGTGAGCCCGCGCACAATGCCGTAGAGAGAAAAATTTTGTTTCAGGTTGGAGATCAATCCGCCCTGATTGGCGAGATTAATAGCGTCGTTACTGCCGATAACGGTTCCGAACGCCATGAATTTGTAAATATACCAGCCGCCACCAATTATCAGTGCAGGTAACAAAATCAACAGAAGGTTTTTCCATCGGCCAGAGCGTGTGCCACTCTTGCAGGCTATTCGCACTGAAAGAAATATCGCTAAAGCAGCAGTGATTGGCAGAAAGAAAGCTTTAGTGAGAAGGCCGAGACCTAATGTAACGCCGAGCGCTACAGGTAATTTTCTGTCACTTTCGTCCTTCAGATATTTGGAGAGAAGAAAGGCGGTGATGCCGACCAGCAAAAGACACAGCGAGTCATTGCCGATGCGCGTAAATTCCGGAAAGAACATCGGCAGGATCAGCGGGTAAAACAAGAAACCGATAACAGCCGGGTCAGATTTCAATGGCAATTGCGGATTTCGGCTGGCCAGCAAACCGAAAGCTACTCCCGTCAAAGCCATCAGAAAAGAAACCAGCCGTAAGATAAAAATCCGTGTCACCAGCGGAAGTTGCGACGCCGCTTTTTCGATCGGCGCCAGCAAAATATAATAAAGCGGTGGGTGTTGTGCCTGCCAGTTTTGCTGATCGCTGGCGCTATAGGGCGGTTGCAAGGTGGATTGCCGGTAATGTGTCAAATAATCCGCCGTCAAAGGGGGATCGGCAAAAAATTTGGCGTATGTCAGCCCGTCGTCATAAGGCGGCGCGAGCGAAGTATAGGGAAGGGGGCCGCGGTAGTCCGCAACTTCACGGTCAATAAAACTCTTGCCGTATATGGGGATGGTTGCCGTATCGGCAATCTGGCGAATGCTTGAATAATGCGCTGTTTCGTCAAACCCTTCAAAGGCCGGCAAAATCGCCAGATAGCCGAGCCCCGTGCACAGTAGCGTAAGGAGATAAAGGGGAACAAAAAAGCGCTGAAGTTTCATCTTCTGTTAAGGCGGGTTTTAAGTGTGTCGAGAGTACGCGGCGATGATAAGGGGAACCGGATAGCTAGGCAATTTGAATATAGAGGGTGAATAAGGGCGCTGTTTGTAAGACTAAATTAAGTTTATGTCTGCTATGGGTGGCGGGGCAGCGCTGCAGAATTTTCACCTTAGATGGAATAATCATGAAGGCCTTGGCAATCGTTTCCGGCGGATTGGACAGCGTTACGCTGGCGCATTTCCTCGATCATCATGAACAATTGCGTGGCATCCTGTCATTTGATTATGGCCAGCGCCATAAAAAGGAACTGCAGTTTGCAGAAGCCACCGCCAAACGTCTGGACGTTCCTTATCATCAGATCGACCTTACCAATATCGCGGCGCATCTCAAAGGCTCGGCGCTGACGGACAATGTGCCGGTGCCGGACGGGCATTATGAAGCAGAGACGATGAAGCAAACTATCGTGCCGAACCGCAACGCCATTATGCTGGCCATCGCTTTCGGTATTGCTCCCGCGCACGATTATAACGCTATCGCCATCGCTATTCATTCTGGCGATCATTTCATCTATCCTGACTGCCGTCCGGAATTTGCGGAATTGTTCGACCGTATGGAACAGAAGGCGATGGAAGGTGTCGCCAACGTCAAGTTGCTGACACCGTTCGTGACGATCACCAAAGCGGGTATCGCCCATCATGCAGACGTTTTGAAAGTGCCGATTGCCGACACATGGTCATGCTATAAAGGCGGTGAGATTCATTGCGGGCGCTGCGGCACCTGCGTCGAACGGCGCGAAGCCTTTGCCCTCGCCAAGGTCGAAGATCCTACGGTTTATGCGGATTCGACATTCTGGATTGAGGAATGCCGCAAAAAAGGCGTTACTTTTTAATCCTGAAAATATTGAAGATGTTTGATTAAAAAACTGCGCATTATTCGCAGTTGTGAATCGCAATATTTTATATAGAGTCATCGCATAAATTGTTTCTGTAATGAGGATGTGAAATGCGACCCGATTTTATTTTTAATGCCGCCCAAGAATTATTTAAACAATTTCTCCAAGCCAATTTCGGAGAAATAGGAGCTACATCCCGGATAGAAGGAATACCCAGTGGCCCGCAGTTTGAAAGCGTCGCCAACTCAATTACTGTCAGCCTGCATTCATTTGGAATAGCTGGTGTAAATGCAGAAGCGGAAAGAAAGAATGACCATCGGATTCGATTAAGAGCTTTGGAGAATGTTAGTGCCCAGTTGCAGGCTGTAGGCTTTTCAGATGTTGCAATTAAAGAAGAATTATGGGGCTCAAAAGTCCTTAAATCCTGGCCCGTAACGCGTCATATGTTGACAGTCAAAATACCCACGATGCCTGTCTCGCTCGGCAATTTATTTAAAGCAACTGAGCAGGCAATTAATAGTCAGGATATTCCTGTGGAAAACAGAGAAACGATGCTCAGGAATCTTACAAATTGGGTGGTTGAAAATCGTTTTGACATAAACACTCTTGCTTAATTGATTCATTTGCCCAATGCGACCATCAAGGCTAAAGATTTAACCGTTTACGAGAACCCGACTTTTTGGATCGAGAAATGTCGGGAAAAAGGCGTTACTTTTTAATCCTGAAAATATTGATGATGTTTGGTTAATATTTGCAAGTATTTATTCAGTTGTATATTGGCTTATATATCCTAGGATGGAACCGAAAAATTCATTTCAAGAATGGAGATATAAAATGAGTGACGTAACAGCTAATTCCATTGCCGAAGCTTTTAAAAGATTCTGTTTAGCTCATGTAAGGCCCGTCTGTTTAGTTGTTGTAGGGAAGCCTGATGCAGAGCCTCTTGCTAGGCTCGACCGTAATTTTAAAATCTCCATTACTGGTAAAGGAAATGCAAGAATATATGTTAATGGCAACGCATTTGGGTCTAATTACCATGATGCCGCTTTGCAAACACGGCTATTAATCGCACAATTATCCCAAGTCGGATTTGATCCGATAGGAATGTATGTTAACAGGACCTCTCCTTTAGCCGATTATGCATCTCCAGCAGGCGAAGCTAACTATTTACAAGTGAAGATTCCCATTAATCAGGAATCGATGGATAAATTGCAGGAGGCTTATAAAGTCGCGTGCAATGCAGCCGACATTAAAGCTGCTTTGACTGATATCTGTCGCCGTGACACTAAATTGATAAGCTTTATTGATTTAAGATATCCATTTACTAGTTCAAGTAGTGGATCAAAACCATCGCGCGGTGGTCTTTATTTGCAACAGGACGGGAATAATTTGACTATTACAGGTCCTATGAACGACAAAATGTCATATGGGCATTCGCCGTCCCCTGATACTGAGGCGCTTGTTGAAAAATGGATAAGACATTTGAAGGCAGAGGGAATCGAAGCTAGGTCATCCTCCACTCGATTTGGCCAGCGTGATCGTGACGGCACACACTATTGTTTACATTTAGTGGCGTCATTGCCTGTTAGCGATGATTCTGTAACTAAATTAAAGGGAGTTCTTGCTGCCATTGCAGACGAAGAACGTAGGGTAGAGATAGCACAGGATTTGGGCAAACAGTTTACCGCCCTTGCCACCCATAACCCAGCATTAGCGGCGCAGTTGGTTGAGAGGCTAAGAGAAGATTTAGGACAACCGTTGACAGGGCAAGGGGCGCAATTAGTGGCCCAAAGATTTGGCTGACAGTTAGCCTTTAAATTGGCTCATTCGCCCCAACAACTGCGTTGCTTTGCGACAGCACTTGCATCGCATCAGCAAGTTCCGGGCGTTTCCGCATAACCGCGGCTTCGCCTTCATGAATGGCTTCTTCTGTGCGGTCGAATTCCAGTAAGCCAAAATGGCCAAGGCGCGGCGCGATATGCACGTCTGGCGGATCACCCGCAAGACGCGAGCGCGTGATACGGTCCTGCATGATATTCAGAGACGATGTCATGACGCCGAAAATACTCGGCCCGTCATAATCGCGGCGGAAGACACGGCGCGTCACACTATCCATTAACGACATTTTTGATTTCTGGTCGGTCTCTTCCAGCAACTGCATCAGGTCGAACCCTGCAGCCGTCGGAATAGTAGCGCCCACTTTTCTGGACTTGCCGATGATATCGGCGTTCAGATTAACCGCTATCACCATGTCGGCACCCAAAGCGCGGCAGGCCGCAACGGGCAGGGGGCAAACCAGTGCGCCGTCCGCCAGCCAGCGATTTTCAATTTTCACCGGCGGGAAAATACCGGGTAGGGAAAAAGAAGCGCGCATGGCTTCCGCCAGATCACCTTTCTGCAGCCAGATTTCGTGGCCGGTGACAAGGTCGGTAGTCATGGCGGCATAGGGAACCGGCAAATCCTCAATATTCACATGCCCCATATATTTGAGCATTTCGCCCATCAGTTTTTCGCCGCCGATGAGGCCGCCGCTGCGCAGCCGCATATCGAGGTAGCTGACGATTTTGCGTTTATTGAGGGACATGGCCCATTCTTCAAGCTCATCCAGCTTGCCAGCCAGATAGCAGCCGCCGACGAGGGCGCCGACGGAACAGCCGGTAATAATGTCGAATTCGAAGCCCAGTTTTTTGAGGGCCCGTAAAACGCCGATATGGGCCCAGCCTCTGGCCATGCCGCTACTCAGCGCCAGGCCAATTTTGCGTTTTCCGCCGCGTGCTATGGTTCTTTCGTTAGGCATAGAAGATTTCCTAAGCAGGTCGATTATAAGCTTCAAAAAACGCCATCAGGCTCTATGATAGGGCAAGATCATTACTCTTTCATTTAATATGGTAGTCGCCTTGTCGCAATCTTCGCCCGTTTCCCAAGAAAATCTGACTTTGCTGCAGCGCGGCAAACCCAAAACATCATGGGAATTGATGCAGCGGTTGCTGCGCACCTATTTATACCCCTACCGGCGTTCTTTTGTCATTGCGATGATTCTGATGGCGATAGCAGCTGCCATGCGCGGGCTTTTTGCCCATACGCTGCAGCTGATCTTTGACGGCGTCGACCAAAAGCTTGGCATGCCATACATGATCGGCGTCGCGGGCTTGATCGTCGGTCTCTTTTCAGTGCGTGGCATCACCACCTATACGCATAACGTCATCATGAACCGCGTCGGCCAGCGCATCGTCACCAATGTGCAGCAGGATATGTATGACCATATGCTGGGCAGCGATCTGGCGTTTTTTCATGCCAATGCTTCCGGGTCACTCACATCGCGCGTCATCAATGACGTCGCGATAATGCGCTCATCTGTTTCGGAAACTTTACTGAACTCTTTCCGCGGCGGGCTGGAATTTGTTTTTCTGGCGGGTGTCATGCTGTATCAGGACTGGCGTTTGTCAGCAGTGGTTTTTATTGTGTTCCCGGTCTCGGCTTATTACGTCGCGCGCATCGGCAAGAAGCAACGCAAGTTGTCGACCAATACGCAGGCGGCTACGGCCGATTTTTCTTCGCTGCTGAACCAGACTTTGCAGGGCATCCGCCATGTAAAGGCTTATGGCAATGAACTGAAAGAAAAAAACCGCGTTCATGATGTAACAGAATCCATTTACAGGCTAACGGTCAAAAGTGTGCGCATCGCAGCACTGACAGGCCCGGTGATGGAAGTCATCAGCAGCCTCGCAGTCTCGTCCGTGATTGTGTTCGGTTACTGGCAGGTTGAAAATCATTACAATACGCCGGGCGATCTGGTCGCCTTTATCGGATCCTTTGTGCTGGCTTATGACCCAATCAAACGTATGGGCAAGGTCAATGCGCAATTTCAGGCGGGCCTTGCCGCGGCAGAACGTATTTTCACTTTGCTGGATTTAAAACCGACCATTGTTGACCAGCCGAATGCCGCCGTGCTGGATGTAAGTGATTATACGGTTAGCATCGATGACGTCGTGTTCGCCTATCATGACGGCACTCAAGCGCTTGACCATCTCAGCATCACGGTGCCGCACGGCAAGACAGCGGCGATTGTGGGCTCATCTGGTGCGGGGAAATCCACTATCATCAACCTCATCCCCCGCTTTTATGATGTGCAATCGGGGCGGATTACAGTGGGCGGCCGGGATGTGCGGGATGTCACTTTGTCCAGTCTGCGCAGCAAGATCGCGCTCGTCAGTCAGGAAACCGCCCTGTTCGATGATACGGTGCGCGCCAACATCGCTTACGGCAAAACAGATGCTACGGCTGAGGAAATCGAAGCCGCCGCCGTCGCAGCTTTTGCCGATAGTTTTATCGCCAACCTGCCGCAAGGTTACGATACTATGGTGGGTGAGCACGGCGTTAAACTCTCCGGCGGCCAGCGCCAGCGTATCGCCATTGCACGGGCCATGCTGCGCAATGCACCGATTTTGTTGCTGGACGAGGCGACATCGGCGCTGGACAATGAATCAGAACGCGCGGTGCAGGCGGCGCTAAAGCACCTGCAGCAGGGACGTACGACAATCGTTGTGGCGCACAGGCTGTCAACTATCGTCGATGCTGATCAGATTGTGGTTTTGGAGCAGGGGCGCGTGGCAGAGCAGGGTACCCATACCGAGCTTTTGTCAAAACAGGGCGTTTATGCAAGACTATACGGGATGCAGTCGGACTAAGGCTTGATCCGTTCACATTCCAGAGAGGTACCCCATGTCATCTATGGAAATCACGACGATGGTCGGCTGTCCCCTGATGTGCACTTTTTGCCCGCAGGACCCATTGAAAAAAGCTTACGGTAAGGACAGCGACAAATATATGTCGCTGGAAAACTTCGCAACCATTCTCGGCAGAATTCCCAAGCATGTGCGGATTGATTTCTCCGGCATGGCGGAACCCTGGGCTAACCCTGATACTACCAAAATGCTGGAAATGGCTTTGCAGCAGGGGCGGTTGGTGGGCGTTTATACAACGCTCTACGGCATCACGGTCGAGGACTCGCAGCGTATTGTTGAACTGCTGGCGCAACATGTAAATCAGGTGGCTGTGCTTTGTCTGCATTTGCCTGACGATAATATGAACATGCGTGGCTATAAGGGCTCCGACGAATACAGGCAGGTATTTAAGAATGTTCTGACGATGGTTGCCAACGGCGCTTTCCCGATGGCAAAATTCCAGGCCATGACGATGGATAAATCCGGCCACGTCCATCGCGACCTGCAGGACATCCTGCCGCAATTGGGTCCGTGGAACGGCCATGCGCGGGCGGGCAGTCTGGAAAGGCAGGAGGTTGAAAAAACCGGCGCGCGCAAGGCGCCCTTCAACCATTTCCCGCTTTCCTGCGCCAGCACGCCTTTTTACGATCATAACGTCGTGCTTCCGAACGGTGACGTGGTTCTGTGCTGCATGGATTACGCATTGAAGCATATCGTTGGTAATTTGCTGCGCGACGATTATTGGAATATCTTCACATCGCCCGAGATGACAAAGATTCGCCTGGAAAACCAGAAACCCGAATTTTCCAAATGCACTTTGTGCAAAACATGCGAGAATGTGGTCAAACACAGGATGAATGAAGATGCGGCATGGCTGCCGGGAGAATATACTGTGCCGAATTAATATTCGGCGCGATTAAGAGAGGAAAGAGATTATGGCCAAAGGGCATTTAGTGCGGCGCGCGTCAGGGTGGATTCTTACCCTCGTGCTGGTTTACGTCGTTTTCATCGTGGCGCTTAGCCTGATGCAAAAACGCCTGATGTATTTTCCGGATGCGACGCGTTTTGTGCCTTCCGAATGGGCGCTGAAGGAGCTGGAACCGCTACCGGGTAAAACCGAGGACGGTTTGACCGTTACCAGTTGGTACCGGCCTGCGCAGGCGCGCGATAAATTCACGGTTGTATTCTTTCAGGGCAACGCCGGGCATCTGGGCTACCGCAATTATAAAGTGCGCCCATGGCTGGATGCCGGATATGGCGTACTGATGGTTGGCTATCGCGGCTTCGGCAATCCCGGTTCACCTTCCGAAGAAGGCTTATATATGGATGGGCAGGCTGCCATCAATGCGCTCCATAAACAGGGTGTGCCTGACAAGGCGATGGTGTTCTACGGCGAATCTATGGGTACAGGCGTGGCAACGCAGATGGCGACGGAATATAACGCCGCCGCCCTTATTCTGGAATCTCCCTATACCTCCGTGCCGGATGTCGGTGCGGACCGTTATCCGATGGTGCCAGTGCATTTCCTGTTGCGCGACCGCTATGACTCGCTGGATAAAATTAAAAACGTTCACATGCCTTTGCTGTTGCTGCATGGCGAGCTCGATCAGGTCGTGCCGATCAAATTCGGCAAAAAACTTTTTGCTGCGGCCAATGAGCCCAAGCAGGCTGAATTTGTGCCTGATGCCGGGCATAATGACGTCTATACTTTGCGTTCGCAGGAAGTCGTTTTAACATTCCTGGCGAAGCTGCCTACCGACCCGCTGCTCGACATCAAACCGGAAATTGAGAAACAAAGAACAGAATGAAACTGTCAAAAATATTCGGATTTGAAAACGATATGTTTGTGCGTGGGCTCGCCTTTATTGCGGTGGTGATGTTTTTTGCCATGGGACTTTTGCTGTGGAGTAATGCGCGCGAACAAAAGCGGGACGACGCTCCGAACTTCAAACATGCGGCGCTTTCCATTCAGCGCGGTGATGGTGGCTACGTTTCTTATAAAGTTGAGGTCGCCAGCACGGTTGAGGAGCAGATGTACGGGCTGATGTATCGTCACGAACTGGCGCCCGATGCAGGCATGATCTTCATCTATAATGCGGACCAGCCCATCAGCATGTGGATGAAAAACACCTATATCCCGCTCGATATGCTGTTCGTCCGGGCTGATGGCAAAGTGGTTAAAATCATTACTCATGCGCGGCCGCTTGATTTGACGCCCCTGTCATCCGGCGAGCCAATACGCGCCGTGATCGAATTAAACGCAGGCGATGCCGAGAAAAACGACCTCAAAATAGGCGATAAAGTGCTGTTTTCAGCTTTTTCCGGGCAGGGCGTAAAATAAACGCACAGCAGGGTTGCGGCAAGCCGTACTTTCCATTATCTGTAGGCGCTTCAAAGCGTCGGGGCGTAGCGCAGTCTGGTAGCGCATCTGGTTTGGGACCAGAGGGCCGCAAGTTCGAATCTTGCCGCCCCGACCAATTTTATCTTATCGGGTAGTGGCCCGAAGCCCCAAAACACAGTAAATCGACTTCGTCGAAATTCGAGCTCGTGACGAATAGGAGCGATAGCTTAAAAAGACAGCCTGTTGTTGTGGACGAGTTGCGCCCGTTGTGTCGTGGCGCCACCCGATAATTTCTGCTTTGCGCCGCTGAGCGAAAATGCTGCCGGCGCGGGCTCTGTGGGAACAATTGTTTGTGCCCCCTGAGGCTTTTTCATTAGCGCATGGGGATTGTGCCGCGCGGAGGAAGGTACTCTTTTAGAAGTATTATCAGGTTTGGTCAGGGGATCGTTTGCAAAGCCCGTTTTTTCTTGCTTGATGATGGCAGCGACCGACGCATCGATAGAGCTGTGTTTTAAGTCTTTTGCGATTGCATTTGCGACATCGGCTGAAAGTTTACTTTGATCTATGCCTGCAGTTGCTCCCGCCAGATGGGCAGCCAGACTACCATCGCTGACAAAAGCTTGGTAAGCCTGATTGAAATGCTGGTGATGAACGTCGTTTATAAATTGTAGATCCGTTTTCATTCTTTCATTCATTGTCGACATAACGACGCCGCTTGCTGTGGCGACGCATTGTGAATCCACATCACATCGTTTGAGTTTTTTAAGAACGGTAGCTACTTTAATGGTTGTGGCAGCTGCCATAGTTTGTGCCTGCGGATCACCTTTAAAATTTTTCCGAGCCTCACGAATGGCAATGTTAACAGCTGCTATCGATAAATAAATTCCGTCGATATCCGCGCGCGTTTCAGTCGTATTTTTTGTGTCCTGGGTGATGACAGAAGGGGTATCTTTTTCGCGCACAGTTTCAGAGCCGTTTTCATTTGCATCTGCCGCTGCCGCCGTTTGAGTGGGTATTATATGCTGGGCTTCCAGAATTTTGCGGAGCTCAGGATTTGCACTGCAGAGTGCCGTGACCAAAAGCTCCGTAATGTTTGAATGTGGGTCGAGGCCAGCCATTGCGCGTGCCTGGGCTTCCGGCGAAGAAAGCCGCTGCATATCCAAAAGCAACTGAGCGAATGTTTTCTGGCGGTCAGGCATGGGGGAGGCGCCAGCGGACGTATCCCCCAGAGGCATATCTTCCAAAAATGGATCAGAAGTCGGAGACATTAAATCCATCGCAATAACCGAACCCATTTAATCAGGCGCAAAATATCCATGAGGATTATAATTAATAAAGGCTAAGACACTCCTAATAGGGCGCGGCAATTCCCCCGGCTCTGGGCCCAGTATAGTTGCTTTTTGTCTATATATCAAAGACTTGAAATATTAACCAAATTCGGCCAAAACATGAGGCATACTATCACCTAACTTTTTCAGAGAGTGCCGATATGCGTGTACGTATCTATAAGCCGGCAAAATCGGCAGCGCAGGCAGGCCGCGCCAAAAATCATAGCTGGTTGCTGGAACCTGAATTGCTGACAGCGCGTATGCCGGAACCTTTGATGGGCTGGCTCAGCGCGGGCGACACTTACAGTGAAATGAAGGACCGCCTGCGTTTCCCAACAGCGGAAGAAGCTATTGCTTTCGCCGTGCGCAACGGCTGGGATTATGTGCTGGAACAGCCTTCCGAGCGCCGGATCAGCCCCCGTAATTACCTGGATAATTTCCGCATTACCCGTCCTGAGGATGAGGAAAGAAAGGCTTCTTCCTGAAGAAAAAGCCTGAAAACCGGCCTCTTTCTTGCGGAAACCAATTCTTAGTAACCCTGCCTCATGATGGCCCCAAGTGCCCGTAGCTCAGTTGGATAGAGCAGCTGCCTTCTAAGCAGCAGGTCACAGGTTCGAATCCTGTCGGGCACGCCATTAAAATAGGCTAGTTCAATCAATTAAATGCGGTGCTTCCTATTAGATTAGGTTATGCTTGCCGCAAACATCCGGCTAAATTCACTGACCAATTATACGCGAACTGATCGCAGTTTCTATGTGGAAGAAAAAGGAGAGTAGTAATTAACTATGGCAACAATTTTGTCTGAAAGCCGTGCCGTTGAAATTTTAACGCACCATTGTGATCCCAAAATATATCCTACCGAAGAAGAAATGCTGCGCGGTTTGACTGATATGAACAACCGCGAAGTGATTACTTCATTGCGGACTTTTCTGGGCAAAGTTATCGATGACGATTGCATGCCAGCGCCGCAGAAAGTGAAAAAATACTTTAACCTTTCCATTAGCAATGAAGAAAAGGCCGAAGCATTTATTGACGAAATTTATTGCGCAATTTCCGAATATCTTTTTGCCGATCAGGAATGATCAGCTAAAATGAGGCGGATGTTCCAATTGTATCCAGTAGGGGAAGCCAATAAAAATTAACCATAATATAAAGCTGGTGAGAGGGAATTGGCCGGATATTTAAACAGCAATGCTTGGTGATGCAGAGACGTGCAAACCAATGTATATCTCGATTAATAATGAAAAATAGCAATAGACAGTCTTTTGAAACTATTAAAAACGATTATAACATTGGGTCAATTGAGATATAGTTCGCAAGATTTCACAAAGAATAAATTAGCGAAATAATATGCCTCAAACATCTGAATATACACGCTTGCTGGCGCACGGTCTAGGTAAACCAGACCTTTACGGCGCAGAGCATGACTTTGCAGCGTTAAGGGATGCGGATTTGCAACTCAACGCCGAAGAAGTTGTTGCCCGCGCCCGAACTATTCGACGATCATTTTATAATTTGGCGCAGCCTGAAGATGATGTTACGGCACCTGAAGATGAGATTAAGGCTCTTGTCGAATCTGCCCATCGAACAAGCGCCACAAACAGGTTGTTTTTTTTTGAGACACTCGATTTTGTCAAAAGGCTGGCCGGCCACCAGCCTTCCTCGCAACGCTTCCGTGAAGCCTTTCAAAAAAAGACCACCGAGCAATATCTTGATGGCATCGAGCAGCAGTTTGAAGCCGGCAATCCTGCACCGCCAGAAAAGGCCGACTTCACAAAACGTTTGCAAGTGGCAAGAGCTGAAGAAAAGCCCGATTTTGACAAGCGTATGCGGACAGCGCAGGGTAAAGCTTATCAATCTTATGCCGAATCCCAACTTCGCAATTTACCTCAACCGTCAACCTCTTATCCAGCATCGCCTGCAGAAATTAAACAGGCTGCCGATAAAATCAAAAAAGATTTTGTTACAGGCCTCTCTCTTCTCGATCTCGATACGCAAGAACAAGAACGCAGAATGGGCGAATTCAATGGTCGTCTCAAAGAGGCGCAAGAGCAAGCGAATGGCAATACGGCTCGAGTTAGAATAAGCATCCTTCGTGACATAGAAGCGGGGAAAGAACCAAAACCTATAATCGTCGAGCAAGTTGAAAGAATAGCAAATCCCATTAAAGCGCAGTTTAAGGCGTCAAAAGAGACTCTTGATGAAGAAACGAGCACGGTAATCAAAGAGGTCACGGAATTTGCGAACAGATTATGCGGCGAAATAACGCTTTCGGATATTGAACGTGTAATCGGTAATCAATCTGCGCCGGATGATCCTCTAACTGATACACTGACATCATCCCAAATTATCAGCTTGATTGAAAAAGCGCGCAATTATTATGCGGGCAGCGGAAATATTGAGCCCGATATAGAAAAGAAGCTTTCTGTTCTTAAAGCCTTTTGTGGTCGTCAGGAGGCTCTTAGATCGCTGGAGAGGTTTGAGCAGATTCTAGAGCGGGAGGATCGATGGGCAGATCCTGATTCCCTGGTAGATCATGCCTCTAAGATACGTACAGATTATTTTGATAATGGCGGTATTATCAGTCCAGAATTAGAAAATCGTTTTGATAAAGTAGATAGGGAAGCCAGAAGACAAATAGCTGCAATACTATTATTTAGGCTGAAAAGGGGAGAAGTAGGCAGTAGCCCTGATGCGATCACAAAAATGGCCAATGATATACGCAGCAACTTCGCCGCGAGCGCACAAGAAACAGCAGAAACTTCGGGGCAATTGGCTGACCACGATTTAGAAAATGAAATTGAAAGGGCGGAAAAAGACGCTCATAAAAGTAAGGCTGAGGAACGGTTATCAGAATTAAGAGGCCCTGAGTCCAAAATATCAATTGATAGTCAAGGAACTTGGCTATCGGTGAGAAATGAGTTATGCGAGAATCTAAGATTGGCAGGGGAAACTGTCAATGAATCCCGCATTGATGCCGCGGGTCAGCGTGCATATCAACGCACAGTTGCTCGTGTGATTGAGCGATATAAGACACGTCCCCCCGAAAATCGTGCAAGTGCTCAAAGCGCTCTGCGTGCGTTGCTCATGCTAAGTGAAGTCAAGCTAGAATGTCCGGACGTCTTGTCCGCGGAGTTGGATGATTTGCGTGATGAGTTGGAGGCTGCAAAAGCTACTTTGCCTGCCAAATTCCCTAAGGGCAAACCCGGTAAAAAATTGACCACTTAACTAAGATGTGGCGGCAAAATCTTATCGAGATTCGACACATGGTCTCTAAAAATGCGTTCTAATTATATCCAGGGGAGACGCCATTCAGGTAGGGAGCCTGGTGCTACAAAATGCCCCTCTTTCTCCTGTGGCGTTGTTATCAACAATTTATCTTGTCGATTTAATTGTAACAATTACACTGGTTCCTGAAACAAAAGGTATGGCACTGGAGTAATCGGATAATGACCACGACCCTAACCTTGCCGAAATGGTACGATCTACATGTTCATTTCAGGCAGGGAGACCTGATAAAACCCCTCATCGAGCAGCATCTTCAAATGGGCTGCGCGGGGGTTGTGGCAATGCCAAACACGATACCGCCGGTTGCTAAAGTATTTGAGGATGAACCGGGCAATGATCTTAGCATTCAGGAATACAACAAGGCTTTATTAGAAGCCGGTGGAACAGCATTCAAAAATATCATCATTCCGCTTTACCTCACGGCCTCAACCACGCCGCATATGATTGAACGGGGAGCAAAAGGCGGACTCCTGAAATCGGCCAAATATTACCCACCGCACGCGACCACCAATTCCAATAAAGGCGTCGATTTATCATACTATATGGACAATGGTGTGCTGAAAGCTTTGCAAGATAACGGTGTTATCTTGAATGTTCACGGCGAAATTCACGGCCTTAAGGGCGAAGAGTTTTTTGGCCGCGAAACCAATGCCGAGGTCTCTTTTTACCGCGAAGTGGCCCCGCGATTGGTCGATAAGTTTCCGAACCTCAAAATAGTGACCGAACATATTACCAGCAAAGCAGGCGTTGAGTTTGTCCAGCAAGCCGGTCCCAATGTGGCTGCATCCGTTACACCGCAGCATCTGCTTTATACTATTGGGGATCTTCTGCAGGGATTGAAATACCATCTTTATTGCATGCCTCTCGTTAAGTACGAAGATGATCTGGAGGCTTTACGGAAGGCCGTTACTTCTCCCGACAACATTAAATTCTTTGCAGGAACCGACAGCGCGCCACATGCCGTGAAAATTACGTCCTGTTGTGGGGCGGCAGGTTGCTATACAGGGGGGATTGCGCCGCAACTTTATGCCGATGCGTTTGAGAAAGCTGGAATCGATCTGGGTGGCCCCAGCGGGCAAGAGGCTTTCAAGAAATTTCTTTGTCTGAATGGCCCAGCCTTTTACGGTCTCGTAGTTTCTACGGAAACTTTTATTCTCACCAAAGAACCTCAAGAAATCGGCCTAGTCCGTACGCCATCGGGAACTATAACGCCGCTGCCAATCGGCATGCAATCGACGCCAGCAACGAAAACAACTTTACCATGGACGGTAAGATAGTCGGTAATAAAGTTAGCTAATAGTCTGGAAGTGTCCGCTTCAAGCGGCATTTCAATGGTCGGCGAGAATGCCTGTTGCGGAAAAAATTGAGAAGCACAATAGAGACAAACTCAATTCCTATTACTCGGTCACATCCACTGCGCTACGACAAAAGTTTGTTAGGTCAGCTCGATACTCCCATCCCAGCACACAATGGCATGCAGCCTGCACATTTGTCCGTCTATGCGTGCCTATTAGTGCTAGCCTGTTCCTTCAAGTAAAAGGTCAGTGAAACGCTGAAGGCCGCCCCCCATATTCGCCGCGGCGCTCTTGATGTTGCATTCTAACCAAGGAACGTAATGCCCTCGCGGCAACCCACCCTACAATCCGCTACATCAGATGGCCAGAATCCCGGCATCAGATATTACCACATTGCGTTCATCGCAATAGCGTTAGGAGCAGTGTTGTTGCTCGACGCGGTCACACCTCTCGCGCTGTTGACAGGAATTCTCTACATTCCCCTCATCTATTGCAGCCTATGGTTTTTCCGCCCGCGCACGGCCTTTGTTTTCGCGGGGATTGCCACAATCTTGACGGTCATCGGATATTTTATATCTCCTGCGAGCAATGGCGTCCTCTGGATAGGGATTCTGAACCGCGTACTAACGATAGCGGCGCTATGGTTCGTAGCCCTTCTTGCCTACATGCGCCGCAAAGCAGATCACCGGATTCGGGAACAAGCGGAAGCTCTAGCCGATATAGACTATCTCTACCGTCAGTTGGTTGACGGTCTGATTGGCTTTGGCATCTACAGGATCAGCCCTGAAGGAGTGGTGGCCAGCTGGAGCAAGAGCGCGGAGCGCATCAAGGGCTATACGGCCGAAGAGATCATCGGCCAGAAATTTTCGAAATTTTATACCGAAAAAGATTGTGCAGCCGGCATTCCTGAACAGGCTTTGGCAGCGGCCGCAGCAACCGGGCAGTATGTCGGCGAAGCCTGGCATCTCCGCAAAGATGGCAGCGGCTTTATGGCAGGCATCACCATCTACGCGCTGCACAGCCTGCAGGGAAAGCTGGTCGGCTTTTCTTATGTCACGCAGGATATAACCGAACTCAAAAAGATAGAGAAAGTCGCCGAGGAACGGGCGGAAGCTTTGGCCGCCATCGACCATCTTTATCGCCAGCTGGTGGACGGCTTGCAGGGGTTCGCCATCTACAGGCTCAGCCCCGAAGGGTTGGTAGAAAGCTGGAGCAAGAGCGCCGAACGTATGAAAGGCTATGCTGCCAATGAGGTTATCGGGCAGAACTTTGCGAAATTCTATACCGAAAAAGACCGCGCGGCCGGCATCCCCCAACACAAACTGAAAACGGCGGCAGCATTGGGGTTATTCTCTAGCGAGAGCTGGCATGTCCGTAAGGACGGACGGCGGTTTATGGCAGGCGTTGTCATCTATGCTTTGCGCGACCCGCAAGGAAAACTGGTCGGATTCTCGAATATCACGCAAGACATAACCGCGCGCATGAAAATAGAAAAAATCGCGGAGGACTATCTTGCCGCGCTGACGCGCAGCAATCAGGAACTCGATGATTTTGCCTACATTGCATCGCATGATCTGAAAGAACCGCTGAGAGGCATAAGCACCAATGCGATCTTTCTGAAGGAGGATTATGCAGAAAAGTTGGATGAAGAGGGTTTAAAGCGGCTTGATCGCATGGCCTATCTTTGCGAGCGCATGGAGCAACTGGTGAACGACTTGCTCTATTTTGCGCGGATCGGAAAACAGGAATTGGCTGTGAAAGAGACCGACCTGAACGCGGTCATCAAAGATATCGAGTTGATGATGGAAACACTGCTTCTCGAAAGAAACGCCGTAATCACTATTCCCAAACTGCTGCCAACTATTTCGTGTGACGCGACGCGTGTTACCGAAGTGTTTCGCAACCTGATTACCAATGCGGTCAAATATAACCGCAGCAAGGACAAATCGGTTGAAATCGGCTGCGTGGACAGAATGGAAGATAAATCAGGAACCGTAGCTAGCCGCGTGTTTTATGTCAGAGACAACGGCATCGGTATAGACAAGGAATATCAGGAAGAAGTGTTCACTATATTCAAGCGCCTTAACGAGGAAGAAGGCGACGAGAAAGGCACGGGCGTCGGCCTTACCTTCGTACGCAAGATTGTCGAACGCCACGATGGGCATATATGGGTCGAATCCGAACCCGGTAAAGGCAGCACTTTTTATTTCACCCTTAATGATGGAGTGGCAACATGACCAACGAACTTTCCCTTATACTTCTTGTCGACGACAGCCCTGATGACCATGAAGCAACAGTGCGTAGCTTCAAGAAAAACCATCTCGTGAATCCTCTTCATTGGTGCAAAAACGGCCGGGACGCGCTCGATTTTGTGCTGCAGGAAGGTAGCCATGCCGGAAGCCCTCAGTCACTGATACCCTCTCTCATCTTCCTTGATCTTAATATGCCGGGTATGGATGGCCGAAAGGTGCTGAAAGCTCTTAAAGGTGATGCGCGCAGCAAACAGATTCCTATTGTCATTCTTACGACTTCGGCAGCCACAGAAGATATCGAACAGTGCTACGCGCAAGGAGCCAGCACCTACATCCAGAAGCCGGTTAATTTTGAAGGATTGGTAAAGGCTATAGGAACAATGAAAGATTATTGGTTTGACATAGCCCTACTGCCAAAAGGGGCACCCCATAATGCTGGCAATACGGGGGAGCAAATCTATCCCATGTTTAAAGGGTAGCTTTAGTCTTTAGGAAAGGGAGATAGGCGGATCGTGCATAGATAATCAACGATTATCAGCACAGTATAACTGATTTAAGAAAATTATCGAGGCAAGTGGCTGACGATTAGCTCGGTAGATGACAGGCTGGAGTGTGGCGGCCCTTGATCATCGCATTTAAGAAAAATGAATTTCCAGTTTTTCCAAAGGTGAGTTGTTTGCGATTTTAAGGGCAGGGTAATTCTAAAACCTTCTGATTCATCTGTTTGTTTCACATTCATCTCGATAAAGGAAAAATTCTGTTCCGGGCCTTTGCCAAATTTATGGCCATAGCCTTCAAGAGTAATTGTCAAATCATCCGGTCCGGCAACCGTTTCCCCGGGCAGCAAAATAATTGACTTATCAAGCTCAAATTTCTTTAAAGTTTCCACTTTTCCTCCAGCAAAACAAAAGCCTGACAACAAAAGGCCTATGGTTAAATAGATTGCGAACTTCACTGTTGATCTCCGTAACAGAGCCGTCGATTTGTGGTGGAGTTCTACGAAAACTCAATACGTCCCTAAAATGCATGCCGACTGTATCTAGCATAGGACTTTAATATTTACTATAAAGCATGATGCTTACTGACCAGCAAACCCAACTTAAAAAAAGACTGCAAGAAATTGCTTCTCAGGAAGATAATCAAATCATCTATTGCAAAGAGTGGTTGGGGTATTTTCCATACGGAGCATATCATTGGATCGAATATAAGGGCAAAGATATTACCGATCAAATTTCGAAAGACATTCCCGAATGGGAAGGAAAAGATCTTTTGGCTTTAGAAGAGGTGGGATTCCTGAAAAAAGTAAACGAATGGCAAAATCCTAAAGATGAAACGGAGAGAAAAATCACCTATAGAATTTATTTTGAATCTTTGTAGGTGGCGCTCTCTATGACTTATCTTCCAGCTATCACTGATGCGCCCCAAGAGCGCACCAGTGTGCCGTAGCGTAAAGTGATTATGCTGCCGTTTCTTTTACCGTGGCCGAGCCGCATTGCTTAAGCGCCATGATATCGATAGCTTTGCCGGTTTCCAGCAAAGATTTCATGCTGGAGAGCACAAGCGGCCAACCGATAACAACCTTGGTGGCCATAACCGAGCCGGGCTTGAAATCGCCGTGGATGACATTGAGGCGCACCAGGTCCTGGACGGTATCGATTTCAAATGTGACTTTGGAATCGTCCGCTGTGTCGGCGGGGTCGGCCCAGGTCAACACAAGGCGTTTCGGCGGATTGCTTTCCAGTACTTTGCCGATAATTCTTGCGCTGCCGCCTTTGCCATCCGCATGTTTCCAGTCGGACCCTTTTTTCCAGTCAGAAATATTGTCATGCCCCCAATATTGGCGTGTAAATTCCGGATTGGTAATTGCGGCCCATACTTTTTCAGGCGTGCTTTTGATATAAGTCGTGTAGATAAAATCAGCGTTAGTCATCGTTACTCTCCTCTAGTGCTTGTTTCAGGTTATGAAGCGCCTGAACCTGCTTGCGCTCAAACTTGCCAATCCAACGCGTATAGATTTCGTTGATCGGAACCGGGTTGAGGTAATGCAGCTTTTCGCGCCCCTGTTTTGCCGTAGTGACGAGGTTCGCCTCCTCCAGCAAAACAAGATGTTTGGTCACCGCCTGACGGCTCATGTCGTGCCCATCGCAAAGCTCACTGAGCGTCAGCCCGTTTTTCTTGCGCAGCCGGTCCAGCAATTGCCTGCGGCTGGCATCGGCGAGGGCTTTGAACACTTTGTCATCATGAGTAACCATGCCGCCATTATATGCAACCAAATGGTTGCATGTCAAGCTAAAAGAAATCGATGCCTAAACAACAAGTTTATCGCCAGTGATGATGTCCCCAATGGCCGTCGCCGCCATGCCATCCACCGTAACCTAAATTAAAGCCAACGGCTGGGCCGTAATATTCATAGGCAGGCGGATATTCATAATAGGAATAGCAGCATTGATAAGGCGCAACGGCCATGGGTTGCGGCGGAGGCAGTGGATACGGTTCAACAACGCATGCACTTAAAGTAAGTGCAGTCATTGCTAAAAGAGCGCCGGTTTTTATGTGCTGCGAATGAGCCATTGCTGCCTCCTGAAGAGCAGCCAACTCAAACAGCATTTTCATAAAAAATCAGTCCTGAACAAGGTGATTACAAGACCAAACATATATAGTCTTTATGATGCTTGACCTGAACGCTTCTCCTGTCATGCTGTAGCTGCTAGTTCCTGAGATTTAAGGGGTTGCAGTGTCAGCCAGACCTTCTCTTGAATTCTTTTTCTTTGATGCCGGTGGCGGCCACCGCAGCGCGGCAACGTCTTTAAAAAAAGTAATCGCGGAGATTTATCCCGGCTGGGACGTAACTCTCGTCAATCTACAGGATTTACTGCGGCCAATTGATCCTTTTCATCGCCTGCTGAATATTGAATCGCAGAATATCTATAATCAGGCGCTAAAAAAAGGTTTCACCTACGGCGGCACCGCCATCCTGACAACTTTGCAGACGGGCATTCGTTATTACCGCCCCAAGATTGAGGAATTGCTACGCCGCCATTGGGCGCAATCTGCGCCGGACATGGTTGTATCGCTGATACCCAACTTCAACCGTGTCATGTTCAATGCGCTGCGCGCTGCGCGGCCTGATGTACCCTATGTTACTATCATGACCGACATTGCCGATTGCCCGCCACATTTCTGGCAGGAACCGCAGGAACAATTTTTGATTTGCGGCAGCGCCGTTGCTGTGCAACAGGCGTTTAGTGTTGGTTATAACCGTGACCGGGTTTATCAGACCTCCGGCATGATTTTAAAGCCCGGTTTTTATAAGCCGGTAACGGTTGATCGCCGCCAAAAACGGCAGGAGTCGGGGCTTGATCCAGACCTGCCGACAGCCTTGATCATGTTTGGTGGTAATGGTTCGCGCGATTCAATCAAGATACTGGCGCGGTTACGCAAGGCGGGTCTGAATGTGCAAACCATTGTGATGTGCGGGCATAATAAAGTATTGCAACGCGCCTTGCAAAAATACCCTGCCTGTCACGCCGTGGGATTCACCGAAAATGTCGCCGATTACATGGCGCTGGCGGATTTCTTTATCGGCAAACCGGGACCCGGCAGCGTCAGCGAGGCCCTGCATATGGGACTGCCGGTTATTATCGAGGAAAGCCTGCGTACGATGCCGCAAGAACGCTATAACGCCGTCTGGGTTCGGGAAAATGGATTGGGAATAGCGGTGCCGAGCTTTAGTGAGATCGCTTCCGCGGTTGCGACGATGTTAGACGGCGAAACTCTGTCGCAATTGCGCCGCAAGGCTTTAGCGCTTAATAACAGGGCGCTTTATGAAATTCCTGACATGATGGCCGATATTCTGGAGAAAGAAGGGGTTGTGACGTCGCGTGAAATTCTCTCTTCTCAAACTTCTCCGCAGAATGCATATAAGGTAAGTCCTTCCACCTGATTTGTATCTCCTGTGAGCCATCAACCAAAATCGAAACCGAAAGCCGTCGCCTGCGCCGAATGGGTTTTATGGACCTGGACCGCATGGACTTGTGTATTCGGCATTTATCATACCTGGCTCAGCATCCCTGAATATGAACAGCAATTGCTGGAACAATCGCAAGGTCTGATTTCGATAGCGCCTGACATGATTATGAAGCTGGCGGTTGCGGTCTATGCTTTGGTTCTGGTGCTGTCGATATGGATTATCATCGAAATCGGCAAAGGCAAGCATTGGGCGCGCAGCAGTTTGCTGTGGGGCTTTGCATTCCAGATCTTATTCATGTTTTTCCCGCCTTATCATGGCTTTTCCGAATATCTGGCGGATATCCCAGACGTCGGTTTGCAGGCAGCCTCACTGTATTTGCTCTACACAAAGCCGGGCCGCGACTGGTTTCCGAAAAAATAATTCCTCTCATTAGAGAATCAATTTTCGATTCAAAAAATTTAATCTGTCAATGCTTGCTGCCGTTTTATTGGTTAAAAATAGTTTAACGATGTGCTTGCCTTTTTACTGAGTCGCATGTTCAGCTGAACTTGTTCCTTTTCCTGACTTGTTTCGGGTGTGTCGTGAACGAGAAATTTGCCGAACTGGGCGCCCCGCGCCGCATATGGGCCATTGCTGCCATCCATGGTGACGTTGATCGCCTTGCGACTTTGCATGACCATCTTGCCAGCCGCTTTTTGGTTCGCGACCGCATCGTTTATATGGGTAATTACCTTGGCGCCTATCCCGGCGTTGAAGCGCGCCATAACGCCGCAGTGATGGACGAAATCCTGGCTTTCCGCGCCGCATTGCTTTCCAAAACCGGTATGGAGCCGTCGGATATTATCTATCTGCGCGGCCCAGCCGAAGAAGCGTGGCAACGTTTACTGCGCCTGCAGTTTGCGCCTGTGCCCCTGCAAACCCTTGATAAGCTTATGGCGTCAGGCGTTGAAGCCTATCTGAAACTGTACGGCGTTAGCATCAATGATACCAAGTCAATGGCTCGTGCAGGCAGCATGGCAATCACCCGCTGGACTAACCAGCTGCGTGCTTTGCAACGTATGACACCAGGACATGAAGCCCTCGTTTGCAGCATGCGCCGTGCTGCTCTGGCTCAGCCCGTTGGTTCTCAGGAAAAGACCCTTTTTGTGCCAGCAGGATTTGATCCTTCGCGTCCGCTCGAAGATCAGGGCGAGGCTCTGTGGTGGACGCCCGCGACATTCCGTTTGTCTGGCCGTGCGCAGAGCTTCTACAGCCGTATCATTCGCGGGTTTGACTCGGTCAATAACGGCGCCGTGCTGGACGAAGGCGCAGTAACTCTTGATGCTGGTTGTGGTCGCGGCGGCCCCTTGATGTGCGGTAGCTTCACCGCAGCGGGTAAGCTCAGTGAAATTATTGCCGTCGGCGGTCAGGGCTTGCTGGAAAGCGCGCCCTATGAGCGTGAGGCAGCGAATGACTACTGTCATACCGAAAGCACTTCGATCATCCGCAAATCGGCACAGGCGGTACCCGGTTATGAGCCTGCTTATCGCACTGCTTCGGCTTAAACAATCAAACCAGCTGCTGTCTTTCGAAATGCAGCATCAACATCTTCCATCGATGCGTTGATGCCGAGCGCGTGCAGGGATGTCACGCCAAACTCCGGCAGGCCGCAAGGCACAATGCCGGAAAAATGCGACAGCTCCGGCGAAACATTGAACGACAGGCCGTGATAAGTCACCCAGCGTCGCACGCGCACACCGATAGCCGCGATTTTTTCTTCTACTCCGTCATGTGCCACCCAGATGCCGATGCGCCCGTCACGCCGTTCACCTGTCACGCCTAATTCCTTGAGTGTGCGAATAACCCATTCTTCCAACCGCCAGACATGCTGACGTATATCCTTGTCGCGTTGGCGCAGATCGCATAGTGCGTAAATAATGCGCTGGCCGGGACCGTGATAGGTATAACGCCCGCCGCGCCCTGTCTCAAACACTGGAAAGCGCGAAGCGTCTTTCAGTTCGTCAGCCGATGCGCTGGTGCCCGCTGTGTAAAGCGGTGGATGTTCCAGAAACCAGAATAGCTCCGGTGCTGTCCCCGCCTCGATCGCTGCAGCCCGCGCTTCCATAGCTGCCAAAGCCTCAGGGTAGGGAATGGGGGCAAGGGCGCTACGCCATTCGGCATCCGGCTTTTCCAAGGCTATTTCTGCTGTTTTCATGGGTTTTATTATAGAGCCACAGGCAAAATACGCCAGCTTGCATCGCAACTTGATTAATGCCCTGAAAATGGGTAAAGCCCTGTACCTCCAATGTTACGGTATGCGGTCGTGGCGGAATTGGTAGACGCGCAGCGTTGAGGTCGCTGTGGGAGAAATCTCGTGGAAGTTCGAGTCTTCTCGACCGCACCATTTTTATTCACAAGTTCTATCAATGGGTTGCAAGGTACCAAAAATTGGCACTTCGCTTATCCATTGAAGCAACTCATCTTTTTAGTTCGAGTCAGGTGAGGGTTAAATTGATCGGAGAGAATTGCTGAGTAGTCTACGGGCAAGTTCCATCAAGAAGCACTGTCTGGCAATGATTTCCATACTAGGTTGAACAAGGCACGCATGGAATCGGCAATTTTTTCATTCCGAATAATTACGCCGCCAACTGGCGCGCTGGTGGAATAAAGCGCGACATTGTCGGCATAGATCTGCACATCCATGCGGAAGTCATAGGCTTCATCACCAATAAATTTGACGGTGCGCAGGGCTTTCGCATTGCTGCTCCATTCGGGAATGGATGCCGCCGTTCGGTGTGTAATACCGCGGTACCACGAACCGTTTTTAATACGCTTGGTAATAAAGGATTTGATTTGCGGATACAGGCGCATAAAATCGGTTCCTGATGAGAAGCTGAGAATATCTTTTTTGACATCGCTCGCAAATTTCAGCTGCAGCAAAATATCATTATGCACTTGCCGAAAACCTTGCTGGCCTTCGAAATAAAGTATTTCCATATCTTTTTTCTGGCCACTGATTTTGCTTAACAACGGAACGACTTGTTCCAAATCCTCGACCAGTTGTTTTTGCCGGAACAAAATCGCTTCGGGAGCCTGCGCAAAGAAACGAAAACGGCGACCGACTTTGACTTTAGTCAGAAAACCGCGCTGGGTGAGACGCTTGGTGGTCATATCAACCGTACTGCGAATGACGCGTGTTTCCTTGACAATTTCATGGATAAAAAGTCCGTCTTTATTGGCAAGGCAGGCCAAATAAATGCGTCCCTCGCGGTTTTTCAAGCCGAGGCGGCTTAGTAAGTCAATGATATCTTTGTACATTTATATACCTCCACCAATAATATAACATAAAAAATGTTATTTTGTGCATATATTTACATAAATATATGTTTATTGCCATTTCCATAATGAATTCGACAAGGAGATATCAAATGATTGAATTAGGTGGGTGCCGAATTTACCGTCCGAAGGATTACGAAAGCCATTATGTAGGAGTAGAAGATTCAAGCTGTTTTTATTTTTCTCCTTTCTCGTTGGATGATCTGGCGCGTGATGTGAAACAAGCTGGGCAATCTTTAGTGGCGCGGATCGTGCGAATTGAAGTGCGCGATACTGAAGCTGATATGCATGCGCATGCAGGCGCTACGATTGTTTATATCGCTTTTGGTTCCGGCGTTTTTAAAACCATTGAAGGCGATGTGCCAGTCAGAGCTGGCGACTGGGTTTATGTGCCGCCACATGTGCCGCATCTCAGCATTGCGGACAAAGGCACAGTAATGCCTGAAGTGGGTATTTATATTGGTGAGCCGGACGATCCACAGAAACTTTATCCTGTAACAGCGAAAGCTAGTATCCAACCCTAATTCTGCCGAGAGAGCCGGGAATATGGCCGAGGACTGGAAGCATGACCGTGCTTATTTTCAATGTGCCGGATAACAGTGAGATCGGCTATTTATCGCCCGTGTTTAGTCGTCCAAACCTTCTTTCCTCTCATTGGGTAGCATATGGTAAAGAATCTGTATATCTTTCCTAAAATCTGTTCGAATGACGTCAACTAGCCCGCACCATTTTCTATTTCCCTTTTCGGTTCCAACCGCAACAGGTTCAGCCGTGACTCTTTCCGAAACCATGACTGCCGAGCAATTGCATGCAGCAGCGCTTGACCAGCATCGTGCTGGAAATTTGCCGGCGGCAGCGCAGTTTTATGCGCGTGCTCTGGCGGTGCAGCCAGACTATGCGCCGTCCTTGCATATGTATGGCACGCTGGCTTTTCAGCAGGGCGACCTGGCAACGGCTTTGCCCCGCCTGAAACGTGCCGTTGAATTGGGTCATCAAACGGTAATGGTTTGGTGGCATTACGGATGTGTCTTGCTGGCGGCTGGAAAGGCCGCGGATGCAGTAACCGCTTTTCAATCTGCTTTGCAGCAACAACCGGGTGACGGTGAGTTATTGTTGAATTTAGGTGCTGCCGCGCATCAGGCAGGGCAGGGTGATGTCGCAATTGCAGCTTTGCAGGAAGCAGCGGCAAAGTTGAATAACGCGGCGACTTATTATGCACTGGGACGGTCGCTGCAGGAATTCGGCCAAGCCGCCAATGCAAGGGCAGCTTATGCAACTGCTCTGAAACTTGACCCCACTCATGCCGATGCAGCGCTGAACGTCGGAGTGCTGGCGCATGATACGGGCGATCTGCCTGCCGCTGCCGCGCTTTACCGGCAGGCGCTGGCGGCGCGGCCGGCGATGACCAAAGCTGCTATAAATCTTTCTGCTGCTTTGCAGGATATGGGTGATCTGGACGGCGCTATTAATCTGCTGCGGCAAATTCTGGACCGCGATCCAAAGGAAATTGAAGCCTGGAATAACTTGGGCGCTGTTCAGCAGCGTCTTGGTGAGCATGCGGCAGCTGAAAAATCCTACCGCGCGGTTTTGACTTATGACCCGCTGCATATGGTAGCAATGGATAATCTGGCGTCGTCGCTGCGGCGGCAGGGCAAGAATGAAACCGTGCTCGATTACCCTAAAATGCTGGTGCAACAAAAACCTGAAGCACCGCAGGCATGGCTGGCCTTGGCGCGCGCATTGGAACGCGAGGGAAAATATGAAGATGAACGGGCGGCCTTGCAGAAAGCGCTACAATTACAGCCAGACTCCGCCGCTGTGCATGACATGCTAGGTACTGTCGAACAATTATTAAAAAATCTGCCGCAGGCTTTCGCGCATTACCGCAAGGCCGTTGATCTTGCGCCGCATGATGTTGATTACCATATTAATCTCGCGCTGATCGCCGTGCGGCTGAAAGATTTCAAAACGGCTTTACCGTTGTTGGATAGCGTCCTGGCGGCTAACCGTTTTGATCAACGCGCGATTGCTTACCGCGCCTTGGCGCTGCGGCTGGCGGAAGATATCGCTGCGGCAGATTATCTCATTAACCCGGAAATAGTGACGACGATAACAACTATTCCGGTGCCTGCAGGGTATAGCGATCTGCCTTCCTTCCTGAATATGTTGGTAGTAGATTTGCGCGCCGTCAAAGGACGCGGCTGGTCGCCTTACGGTCAGAGTGTGCGTGGTGGCAGCCAAACCGACAATATGCTGTTTGCGGAAAAAGCGCCCAGCATTCAGGCTTTCCGTCAGGTGCTGGATCAGGCGATTAAGAACTATCTGCAGGAGCGCAAGCGTGATGACAATCACCCGTTTCTGGCAGCACGCCCCGAACGCCTGCATTACCGCAGCTGGTCGGTGATTTTGAAGCAGGGTGGTTATCACATTCCACACATTCATCCCGGTGGTTCGATCAGCGGCGTATTTTATGCCGCCGTGCCGGAATTGAAAAATCAGGAAGGCTGGTTGGAACTGGGCGTGCCTGGGATTGAAGTGGATTTGCCAGCCGCACCACCCACATTGCGTGTCGAGCCAAAGCCGGGGCGTCTGGTTTTATTTCCGTCCTATATGTGGCATGGCACCCTGCCTTTTTCCGGCGAGGGCGAGCGCATCACTATAGCCTTTGATATAGTACAGATTTAGTGTTCGTTTATGGGCTACTACTAATTTTGTTTGGTCCAGACCCAAAGAATACTTGCATCTATTTAAAATAATACATAGAAATCCCCATTCTTTGTTTGTGGGGGCCCGGTACAGTGACTGAAAGTAACGCGTTTATTATTAGCCGTGTGTTCGATGCGCCGCGCGATCTTCTCTATAAAGCATGGACCATTCCTGAATTAATGGCCAAGTGGTGGGGCCCGAAAGGCTTTACCGTTCAGATATCAAAGCTCGATCTGCGCCCCGGCGGCGTTTACCACTATTGCCTGCATGCGCCCGATGGCAAAGCTATGTGGGGCAAGTTTACCTACCGCGAAGTCGTTGCTCCGGAAAAGCTGGTATTCGTTAATTGCTTTTCCAATGAAAAAGGCGGCATGACGCGCCATCCTCTCAGCGCGAACTGGCCGTTGGAAATGCTATCGACCATTACATTCGCGCCGGCTGAAGGTGGAACAAAACTTACCATAAAATGGGAAGCCCTGAATGCCACCGATGTAGAGTGCCAAACTTTCAACAGCAGCTTCAAAGATATGGAACAAGGCTGGGGTGGGACTCTGGATCAACTGGCCGCGTTTTTGAAGCGGTAAGAAATGTAGTGAGAGCTACGCCGGAATGACGCGTGTTGCGAATCTCTTTGCGTGGAAAAACGCCGAACAATAAAAAAACGCCGCAGCGTTGCCGCCACGGCGTTTAATGGACTTCAAAAAGCTTAAGCTTTTTTGATGTTCACGGCAGCTTCGCGGCCATTCTTGCCCATGCTCATTTCGAACTCAACAACTTCGCCTTCGTTCAGACCGGGAAGACCAGCCTTCTGTACTTCAGAGATATGAACGAAAACGTCTTTGCTTGCACCGTCTGGAGCGATAAAGCCAAAACCTTTGGTCGCATTAAACCACTTCACTGTTCCACGCATGTTTCTTACGTCCTTTATCCTAATCGGTCCTTTGGGTATACGGACGGACCGCTTTATCCGGCAAGTTGTCGTAAAACAACTTGCAAACGTCATGGCGCAACTTGTGGTGAATCACAAGCCTAATTCGGCGAATTTTGTCATTTTTGTGCCGAACCGTGCCCTAAACCACAGGAGTAGGCAATTTTATGTGATTTTTCAGCACACTAGATAGTATGACATGAACAGTACTTATTGCTTTTTGACATCTGCCGCAGCAGTTTTATCGACAGGCTCATTCACTTGTAGGAGATTTTTATGTTCAAGAAAGCAGTCCTTGCCCTGTTCCTGTGTCTGGCACTAGACGCCTGCGCCAGTGATAAGCCGCGCGTCATTCAGGCATCAAACGATATGACGGCTATCCATCTGACCTCCGGCATGGCAACGCAGGTCGAAATTCCAAACGGTCGCCACGTGCGGTCTGTCGTGGTTGGTAATCCCTCGCTGGTCACTGCGGATCATGACAGCGATGTTGTCAGCCTTGTGCCAAAAGAGGGAACCGGTGAAACCAATCTGATCGTGCGCGCAGCCGACGACAGCGGCGAGGTACAGGTTTACCAGTACAAGGTTATTGTGCAGGGTCGGTAAATCGCAGGATCATTTGTCGGGCTTTAAACTTTAACCTGCAATATATCGATACTCTGCGTGATAGTTTATTTTTTGGGGTTTCTGGCCCATCATATATTCATAGATGCTTTCCAGCTTGTCTGCCTTCACGTTTCCATTGGAAGTTTTCTCTATCTGCGCGGCTGCGGCTGGAAAGGCATCGGCTACTAAACCATTTGCCTGTGCGTTATAAAGTTTAATACCCCTGATGGCGTGATCGCCTTCGTCACCGGAGCCAATCTTAATTTCAGGCTGTTCCGATTGTGAAGATGAAGGGGTAGCCCCGTAGCCGTAAATCGTTGTGCTGGCACCTATCCTTGCTGAAATAGCTTTAGGGTCAATACCATGGCGGCATAGATATATGGCGCGTGCTGTATAACTTTCGCCCAGAACCATTTTCTTATGCAGGCCATTGATTTCTACACCACTACCAAGATTTTCATTTTTTGATATCTCATAGGCGTCGATCGCTCCGGTGTTATTTTTGTAATCAATGGCGTGGACTTCGACATCACCACTACGGCATGTAACTTCTTTGATTTTTTCAAAACCCGTCTTGTTAACAACATCAACATTGTCTAAAAATGTTTTTTCGGATGACAGGCGCCAATTACCGAAAAAATCCGGTTTTCCAAAAATGCCTGTTATTGCTTCATCGCATGTGGGTGCCTGAAACTGCTGTTTATCTATTTTCAGAACAGCGCTTATATCATCTTGATGGCAGACAAACTTTGTGGGAATTCCTAAACCGTAGCCACCAGTTGCAGTGCCGTTAATGCCGTCGTTTGTGCGAGAAGTCTGAAGATAAACTTGATGCGGGTTCAAAGCGCCAGCGACCATTATACCGCACGCTGCCAATATAGCCGTTGCGCTCAGCCCTGATGACAAGGTGAATTTTTGATTCATAATAACTTCCCCAATATGTATTTTCCAAGTGGCGCATTTTAACAGTTAGCAGCGAAACTAAAAAGGCAAAATAATAGAGGTATGGTTAATTCAGGTGTTTTTTAAGATTTTAATAGCTTCTAACGCCAAATCTTGACTGGTGGCGATGACGATCGTGCCGCTATACTCTCTGCTGACGGGCCTGCCCTGCCAATCTGCAATATAGCCGCCAGCGCCGGTGATAATCGGCGCTGCGCCAGCGACATCGTACAGAGCGAGGCATTGCTCGACGATCAGATCGCACCAACCCATAGCCAGTAAGCCGTAAGCATAACAGTCGCAGCTATATTGCGTCAGCTTGGCGGTGCGGCACAGCGTCAGAAATTTATCCAGATTGGCATCATCGAACATGGAAATGGAACCGGTATAAAGGCGTGCGGCATGCAGGGGGCGCGGCGGCGCAACCTTGATGGGTTGGCTATTATACCAGGCGCCTTGCCGGTCGATGCCGAACCAGCGTTCGCGGGTGAAAGCTTGATCGATTACCCCCATGACCGGTTTGCCATTATGCAGCAGGCCGATAATTGTCCCGAAGAGAGGTCGCCCGGTGACAAAGCTTTTGGTGCCGTCAATGGGATCGATAACCCAGACAAATTCAGCCTCTTCATTTTCCCTGCCGAATTCCTCGCCGATGATGCCGTGGGTCGGAAACTGTTTACGGATCATGTCGCGCAGGGTTTGTTCAATCTCGCGGTCGGCCTGCGTGACCGGTGATTTATCCTGCTTGTCATCGACAGGTATTATTTTTCGGAAATAATTGAGAGCGATAGCGCCTGCGGCATCGGCGGCATGATTGAAGAAAGCCTTAAACTCTTTTTCGAAATCAATCATGGTTTTTCTTGATCTGCGAGCGTTCATGCAGAATGCGTAGCACGTCCTTTAGTCGCGTATCGCTGGCTTCCAATAGCACCAGCAGATGATAGATCAGATCGGCTGTCTCGCTGGCGAGGGAGGGGCTTTTAGTCGTGGCCGCAATAACGGTTTCAACCGCTTCCTCGCCCACTTTTTGCGCGATGCGCGATAGACCTTCTTCGAATAACTTCGCGGTATAGCTGCCATGCTGCGGCAGAAGATGGCGCATATGAATAGTGGCGGCAAGGTCGGCGATGACAGACAGGTTCGGCGCGCTTTCATCGCCAAAGCAGGAAACAGTGCCTAGATGACAGGTGGGGCCTTCCGGCTGTACTTGCATCAACAAAGTATCGTTATCGCAATCCACCTTAATATCTTTCAGGCGCAAAACATTGCCGGAGGTTTCACCCTTCTTCCACAGCCGTTGCTTGCTGCGGCTGAAAAAAGTGACCAGCCCCGTTTCCAGAGTTGCCACCAAAGATTCCTGGCTGACATAGCCAAGCATCAAAACCCGCAGTGACCTCGCATCTTGCGCGATAGCAGGCACCAGCCCATCACCTTTTGCCCAGTCGATTTTGCTGCCGTCGAATTTCTGAAAGTCCGTTGTCATTGCCGCACATTTATTCCTTGTTGTTTCAGGAAATCTTTAACCGCGCCGATACTTAAAATTTGCTTATGGAATATGCTGGCGGCTAATGCGCCGTCAACATGCGCTTCGTTAAAGGCGGCGGCGAAATGCTCGGCCGTGCCAGCGCCGCCAGAGGCTATCAGCGGGATCGATGTTTTGTTGCGGACGGCGCGAAGCTGCGCCACGTCATACCCTTTACGCATACCGTCCTGATTCATGCAATTGAGGACAATCTCACCTGCCCCGCGTTTCGTAATCTCGTCAACCCAGTCGAGGGTACGACGACGTGTAGCCTGCGTTTTGCTGGCATCGCCCGTATATTGATAAACGAAATAATCGCCGCCTTCGCTGCGGCTATCGATACCGACGACAACGCATTGGCTGCCGAATTCGCGCGCCATAGCGTCGATCACTTCGGGATTCTCAAGCGCGGGGGAGTTGATCGAGATTTTATCAGCGCCATTGGCCAAAATGGTCCGTGCATCTTCAATTGTGCGGATACCGCCCGCGACGCTAAAAGGGATATCCAGAACCGCTGATATACGTCTGATCCAGTCGCGGTCGACACGGCGGCCGTCGCTGCTGGCAGTTATGTCGTAGAACACCAATTCATCCGCGCCTTCATTGCGGTAACGCTGTGCCAGTTCGATGATGTCGCCTACAACTTCGTGGCCACGGAACTGCACGCCTTTGACAACCTGCCCATCTTTGACATCAAGACAGGGAATAATCCGCTTAGCCAGCATCGCGCACCCGTTTAATAGCATCGGCCAGATCGATCTTGCCTTCGTATAGCGCCTTGCCGGTGATTGCGCCTGTCAGTTTCATGCGCGACAAAGCGAGCAGATCATTCAGATCATTGACGCCGCCAGAAGCCAGAATATCCAACTGCGGCGCCTGTTTCTGAATTTCGCGGTATAAATCATGATTGGTGCCCGTCAACATGCCGTCGCGGCTGACATCCGTGCAGAGAAGGGTTTTAAGTCCCGTTTCGCTGTAGCGTTCCAGAACGTCCCACAGCAATTGCTTGCTACCGCTTTTCCAGCCATGGATCAGGATCTCCGGCTGGTTATCGCTATTCAACCGCACATCGAAAGCCAAAATAATTTTCTCCGGCCCGAATTGTTTCAGCCAGCCTTGTACTTTCAAGGGGTCCTTGACGGCGAGGCTGCCGATAACCACACGTCGTACGCCCGCATTCAGAAGTTTTTCGATGGTTTCTTCGTCGCGGACGCCGCCGCCGACTTGCACTTGCAAAGTTGTGCTACCGACAACTTCCGCGATAGTTTCAAATTGCTTCATGCCGCCGAATTTTGCACCGTCGAGATCGACCATATGCAGCCAGCTTGCCCCAGCGGTGGCAAATTTCTGCGCCTGCCTGATGGGATCAGCTTCATAGATAGTAATTTTGTTGAAATCACCCTGCGTCAGCCGCACGCATTTGCCGTTCTTCAGATCGATTGCGGGAAAGATATCCATCTTACATATCCAGGAAATTTTTCAGGATTTGCGAACCCACGGCGCTGGAACGTTCGGGGTGAAACTGGCAGCCGTGGAAATTATCGCGTGCTGCCATAGCAGTGAAATCCGTGCCGTAATTTGTAGCGGCCAAAGTTGCTTCGGACACAGGCGCTGCATAGCTGTGCACGAAATAGACAAAGCTGTTATCCGGTACATTACGTAACAGGGGGTGAGCAGGTTGCTTAATCATCAGATTATTCCAACCCATATGCGGTACAGGATTATTGGGAGTAGAAGGTAGGAGCGTAACGGTCCCTTTAATAAGGCCAAGACCGTCAACGCCTTCGCTTTCATCCATATGCCCGAACAGCAATTGCATGCCAAGGCAAATGCCGAGTACAGGTTGTTTTAGGTTGCGTATGACCTCAACCAGATTTTTATCATGCAGTTTTTTCATGGCAGGCGCAGCTGCGCCGACACCTGGCAGAATAACATGACTGGCTTTGCTGATGGCGGCGGCATCGCTCGTGGTAACGGCATCGGCTTGCAGCCGCCGCAAAGCGCCCATGACGGATTCCAGATTGGCAACGCCGCTGTCGATGACTGCAACTGCCATTATAATACGCCCT
Source organism: Alphaproteobacteria bacterium (assembly GCA_013289265.1). GTDB lineage: Bacteria > Pseudomonadota > Alphaproteobacteria > UBA9219 > UBA9219 > JAATFY01. Next base: position 31,036 of record JABDAH010000006.1, on the reverse strand, counting down.
TGGTGGAGGGAATGTTGTCCGGCGAGCCTTCGCGCTGGAAGGCTTGTCGCAAGGCGCGGCCTGTGGCTTTAAAACTAGCTTCCACCATATGATGCGTGTTTTCACCCTGCACCGTCAGGTGAATGGCGGCATTCATAGCAGTAGCTAGCGAGCGGAAAAAGTGCGGGACCATCTCGGAACTCATTTCACCCACTTTTTCACCAGGAAAATTCCCAGTGAAGACAAAGTAGGGGCGGCCTGATAAATCCACAACGACATTCGCCACAGCTTCATCCAGTGGTGCACTGAAGCCGAAGCGGGCAATACCGCGCTTGTCTCCCAGGGCTGCTTTCAGCGCTTCACCCAAAGCTAACGCGCAATCTTCAATCGAATGATGCTGGTCGATCACCAGATCGCCCTTGCAATGCAGCTCCAACCCGAACCCGCCATGAGAAGCCAGTTGCGACAGCATATGGTCAAAAAAGCCAATGCCGGTATCTATATTCAGAAAATTCGGCGCATCGAGATTAACGGTGACATCAATCACGGTTTCTTTTGTTCCGCGACGCTTGCTGAACAGGCGCGGCGATGTAGTTTTTGAAGACTGTGTAATCCCAAGCGCTTTCAGCACCAGATTGTTTTCTTCCGGTGTGCCAATACTGATGCGCAAGGTGTTGGGAATATTGCTGTTCCTGTCGCGCGCCAGAATACTAAACTGCGCCAGTTGTTGCATAAAAGCTTTGGAATCTTTGGTTTGCAGTAACAGGAAATTTGCGGTGCTCGGATAAACGCTGACCACCTGCGGCGATTGCGGCAGTAATTTTGCCATACGTTCCCACTCGGCAATAATCACGTTGCGGCGCTCGATATTTTGAACAATACCGTTGGGGCTAAGGGCATCAAGCGCGGCGCGAATGCTGCTTTGCGTCAGGGGATAAGGCGCGATGATCTTTCGTAAATTCTGAATCAGTTCCGGTGTGCCGATCACAACACCAACACGCTCGCCTGCCAGCGCATGCGCTTTCGACATCGTGCGAAGGATGACAAGGTTGTCGTGGTTCTTTAGCTCATCCAGCATGCCGCGCGGCATATCGCTGAATTCGATATAGGCTTCATCAATAACAATCAGGCTTTTTGCAACTCGCGCTGTGCATAGCTCCAGAATATCCTTGCTGCGCATCAAATGGCCAATAGGCGCATTGGGTGAGGGGATAAAAATCAGTTTGGTGTTGGCTGTGCAATTTTTCAGAATGGCGGGCACATCAAGCTGATATTCTTTAGTGAGCGGCACTGATAAAAGTTTGGCGCCTTGAATCTCCGCTGCTACTTTATACATACCATAGGTAGGTGGGCAGATCAGGATTTCGTCTTCACCAGCGCGGCATAACAGACGCAGCAGAACATCAATACCTTCGTCGCTGCCGCGGCCTATCAGAATTTGTTCGGCGGTTACGCCCCAAACGGCGGCAAGCCGTTGGATTAATGCACGGGGTTGTGGTTCCGGATAACGGTTGAGGGGGCCTTGTCCGGTGATGGAACCAAAAGGTGGCCATGGAAATTCGTTGGCATCGATAGCGATATCCGGGTGAAAGCCGCCAGCTTCTGTGCGTGCAGAGCTATAAGCCGTCAGGTTGCGTAAGTCAGGGCGCATTAAGTTTGTCAGCCAGTTCATCATTATTTCCCGGTACGAATTTTAACGGCATTGGCATGCGCCTGCAGCCCCTCGGCTTCGGCCATCGTTATAATTGTAGAGCCAAGGTTTTCAAGGCCAATGCGTGAAATCGTCTGCACCGTCATACTCTTCATGAAGCTGAGTACAGTGATGCCGTTATAGGCGCGCGCATAGCCATAAGTTGGCAGCACATGATTGGTACCGCTGGCATAGTCACCTGCAGATTCCGGCGTCAGCGGCCCCAGAAAAACTGAGCCCGCATGCTGGATGTCCGGCAGGTATTTTGCAGCATCTTCGTTATGGATAATCAAATGTTCAGGCGCATAGACATTAGCGATTCTGATGGCCGCATTCATATTGGTTGTGATGATGATGCGGCTTTCACGAATGGCGGCTGCGGCGATATTGTTGCGAGGCAGGGAAGCCAACTGCTTTTCGACTTCTTGTGCCACCTGTTGCGCAAAACGAGTATCCGTGGTGACAAGAATAGCTTGTGCAGTCATGTCATGTTCTGCCTGCGCCAGTAAGTCCGCAGCAACCCAATCGGCTTTGGCGCTTTTTTCAGCAATGACCATAACTTCACTGGGGCCGGCAGGCATATCAATCGCAGCACCTGCCGGGTCTTGTGAAACCAGTTGCTTTGCCATCGTGACATAAGCATTGCCGGGTCCGAAGATTTTATCGACTTTTGGAATGCTTCCGGTGCCATAGGCCATGGCGGCGATTGCCTGTGCGCCGCCGACGGCATATATCTCGGTAATGCCGCAGATATCAGCGGCAAGTAAAATGGCGGGGTGAATTTTGCCATCCGACTGCGGCGGCGTGCATAAAATTATCCGGCGGCAGCCAGCGATCTTGGCCGGGATCGATTGCATTAATACGGAGGAGAAAAGGGGTGCTGTGCCGCCAGGCACATAAAGACCGATGGTTTCGATAGCGCGCCAATGTTGTTCGCATAAAACGCCGGGCATTGTTTCAACTTTAACAGTATGCGGGCGTTCGGCTTCGTGGAATTTTTCGATATTGAATTTGGCCTGTAAAATGGCAACGCGCAGTTCCGGCGAAGTGCCCTGCGCGCCTGCTTGAATATCCTGCGCAGATACACGCAGTGTCGTGAGCTGCGCTTTATCAAACTTTAAGTTGAATTCCTTCAGGGCCGCATCGCCGCGTTGCTTGACTGCATCGATTATGGCCGCAACTTTTTCCGCAAGCGCTTTATCGTTGCCCTGTTGAGGGCGCGCCAATGCTGCTTTTTGTTCGGCAGGATCTGTGCTTTGCCAATCGATGATTTTCATGGAAAACTCTTACCAGAAAAAACCGTTAAGCCATCATTTTTTCGATCGGCAGCACCAGAATGGCGCTGGCGCCTGCGGCCTGCAAGCGTTCCATGGTTTCCCAGAACACGGACTCGCGGCAAACGGCATGGATGGCGACCATGCCTTCCTTATTCAAATCCATAATGGTTGGGGAATCGCAGCCGGGCAGGAGCTTCGTGATCTGGTCTACTGCCACACGCGGCGCGTTCATCATGACATATTTGCTATCTTCGGCCCGCAGGGCACCCTGCATGCGGGCGCGCAGGCGGTTGATAATGGCCTCTTTCTCAGGCGAAAATTTCTGTTGCGGGCGTATCAGCAGCGCCTCACTTTGCAGGACGATCTGCAGCTCTGTCAGATTGTTGGCGGTAAGTGTGGCGCCGGATGCCACAATATCGCAAATTGCATCGGCAATTTTCAGGCGAGGGGCAACCTCAACTGAACCCGTCATCACCAGAGTCTTGGCCTGAATGTTATTTGCTTTCAAAAATTGCTGCAGCAAATTAGGGTATGATGTTGCGATAGTTGTGTTTGCCAGATCGGCGACGGAATTGATCGCGCCGTTTTCCGGCACCGCGATGCTGAGGCGGCATTGCGAAAAACCGAGCCGTTCCAGAACCGTGGCGGAGAAATTTTCAGCGCCGCATTTCATTTCGCTGTAAACATTATCGCCGACGATGCCGAGATCGCAGATGCCGCTGCTGACAAAATTGGGAATATCGTCGTCCCGCACCAGCAGCACGTCTATCGGCAGTTCCTTGATGCGGCAGAACAGCTGGTCGCGGCTGCGCGTCACATGCAGCCCGCAATTTTTCAGCAGGTTAAGGCTGTCATCGGCCATGCGGCCGCTTTTTTGCAAGGCAATGCGAATACGTTCTGTTGACATGATTGAACCCGGCTTCCTGTTGTCGTTCTATTGTACTACTGTGATAGTACAGTAATATGTGCCCAGAATCAATATTAAAAATATGTTATATATCAGTTAGTTGGGTGATATTAGGCGGCATTTAGTTTCTGTAGTCTTTCAAGCGCCCTATCGAACTGTGCTTGACCAGCAAGCGTAGGGTAATTGGCATCAAAGACGTGGAAACTGTAATCTTCAGGTTTGCCCGGCAAAGTTTCCTTGAGTGTTTTCAAAGGGAGAAAGCGAATCGTTATCGCATCCTCCGCGATGGCGGATGGCGGTCGATTCATATCATGAAGAACTTCGGCTCTTAGCTTTTGAGCCAGTTTCTTCTCGAACAGCTCGAGGTTGACGATGATGCCATCTTTGTTTCGTTCGTAAAGATCATAGCGTTCATGTCGGTTGGTTTGTTGCCATACCTGCCAAAAAGCTAATTCTTCTAGAGAAGGAAGGGCGATGCCGTAGCAGTCGATGCCGATAATCGGCGACGAGCCAATAACCCAGTTAGCTTGCTCGGCACGGTTGATACGACCCTCGAAAAGCTTACGTGTAATGATACGCATCTGGTCACCACGCACGGCACTATCGTCGATCATCCAATTTTTTTTACCCGCGATCTTTTCGTTAATTAGAGTATGCTTAGTGCCGGCCATTTCCAAACGTTTATGCCCTGTTGCCATAAGGAAAACTCGACCCCGTGTTCGCCCTTCAATAGCATCAGTTTTATGTAGACCAGAGGCCTGCTCGAAACCTTCGGCGTAGGGAATGCCTGTGCTGGGGATAGCCACAACCCGACTTCTACCGCGATCTTCGCGGCTCAAACCTTGAATCTGGGGTGCGAGGAGATGAGCTGCGGCCTGGCCAAGTTTAAAGCGTGTTTTAGAAGCTGACCAGCCATCGCGAACTTCGCTTGTCGCGCGCATAAAATAGATAGGTTCCAGGGCATCGAGGTGAGGTTGCACAATTGGCCGCGCCCCTTTTCGAAAGGAAGGCTTACCAACGAATTTCCAATCAATGCGATCCTCCGCTCTTGTAAACTGAACAATTTCGCCGGGAGGGATTTGCTGATATTTGCCGTCGATACTCGATTGTAATTCTTCAAAAGCCGATGTTTCGCAAGCCGTGAGCAAAAGCCCATTTTTTGCTTGTGCAAACCATAAGGGGCGGATGCCGGGGTTATTGCGATAACTCACCATATCGCCGTTGGAATCCAACAGACAAAGGCTGCAACCGCCATCGATGCGCCGGTCGAGTTCGCGAAAAATACTTTCATAATTGTACGATCCGGCAGCCGAACTTTGTGGAGTGTTTGCAGCGCGGATCTGCTCGATTAACCGGATCAACACTTCCGTATCGGTTTTGCCACGAAAATGAATACCTAATTGCTGCAACTCAACCCGCAATTCATCGGCATTGGCAATGGTGCCGTTAAAACTGATCTCAAAGGGATTGGCTGGCGCCTGGTCATAGAAGGAAGCAATATTCATGGGTTGAAGGCTAAGCCGCCCTTTGATCGCACCGGATGTCCGGTAACGTATATGACCTAGGCCGGCGAGGCCGTTCAAGGTCGGGGAAAGCCTGCTTGCCAATAAATCAGGATTATTACGAGCCGCGTCATTGGAGTAGCGCGATGTAAAACCACCCGTCATGTGATTCCAGAAACTGATACCCAACCCTTCGGAACCGCGATTGTCCTGGCCGCGCATCATATCCCGCAGTGGGGTCAAAACTCCTTCTTCGCCAAACCCCGGGCGGCGGCATGCTCCAGCAACTGCGCACATGCAAATTATCTTTCGTTAAGATAGTTCCTAGATAATAAATTTACCAATTGCTCGTGTATTGTAACTGCAAATTGACTTCTAATGTAGAATATTTGCTTTTAGTTGCATACCTTATTTGTAGTATATGGTCATAGGTTTTCTTTACGGTTGTTTTAACTATAAATATCAAGGATACAAAAATGTCAGACAAATCTGGACCCTCCGAATTCGCCCAAATGAAAGTTAGAATGGCAGGACCTAATCTTCCAGCTATGATAAAGGGCCTTGCGGATGGAACAATAAGGAGGTTTGCCGATCGCGGTGGCGCTGATAGAGAAGCTGAAACAAATGAAGGATTTGAGCGGTTTTTTAAACCTGCTCAAAGGCCTAAACTAGGAGAAGTTAGACGCACTCCTTCTACCGTGCATGATTTGCATCAAAAATAAATGTAGAGCCTTTTCATAAAAATAACTGTATTTTAAAAATAAAAAGGCGGGGATATTTCTACCCCCGCCCTTGTTTTATTTACGCCTCATGAATTCAGGCGGCTTTCTTTTCGCGTTCCTTGACCAGAACATTTTCCAGCTTCTGCGTCGCTTTGACCTGATCGATCTTTTCAACGGCGGCCAACTCGCGGGCCAGGCGTTCCAGCGCGGCCTGATAGATCTGGCGTTCGCTGTAGGACTGTTCCGGCTGGTCGGTGCCGCGATGCAAATCACGCACAACTTCAGCAATTGAAACCGGATCGCCCGAATTGATCTTTGATTCATATTCCTGGGCGCGGCGGCTCCACATAACGCGGCGTACTTTGGAACGGCCCTGCAGGGTGCTGAGCGCTTCCTTGATACGGTCACGTGACGACAGACGGCGCAGGCCGGATGTCTTGGCTTTCGCGACCGGCACTTTCAGGCGCATACGGTCCTGTTCAAAAGAAATCGAATAGAGAGTTACGTCCTGTCCGGACACGGCAAAAGTATCAATGCCTTCAACGCGGCCAACGCCGTGAGCGGGATATACGACAAAATCACCCTTCTTGAATTCCAACTTCTCAGCCATGATTTTTTATTCCTCTCGCATAAGAACTTCGGGGATGCCCTGCACTTGCCTTGACATCGGACTGCAGTTTCAAAAACTTAAATACTTATCCTCATCCACTTTTCTAACTGATGCCGAGCACAATAATAAACTTCCTCGGTGCTGCATCCTGCAGCGCTGATTAGTCGTTCGGCATCAGGAATGAGAATCGTTAACTCAGCCCATTGTCAGGGCAATTGCCCGACATAGGTAATTGTATACCATTTTTTAGGGATTATTACAAAGCTTTCGGCGAAATTTTTTTACTTTCTAATATATATCAATATGTTAGTTTGATTCGAAGTCGAATCGATATTAACCATATTGTTAATAAATACAACTTTGAGTTGTTTTTGCAGTAATATGAACAAAAATTAACTGGTCACTGGTCAGAGATTAGAAGTAACAGGAAAAACACCTAATCTTGACTACTAAATCTCTAACCGCCCGCTTTATCGCTGAAGTCATTTTTGAACTTATCGGGCTTGCCCTTCCATTCGTCGGCATCGGCGGGCGCATCTTTCTTGCGCGTGATATTCGGCCATTTGGCGGAGTAATCACGGTTCAGTTCCAGCCACTTTTCGGCTTCCTTGTCAGTGTCGGAGATAATGGCCTCAGCCGGACATTCGGGCTCGCAGACGCCGCAATCGATGCATTCGTCGGGGCTGATGACGAGCATATTCTCGCCCTCGTAGAAACAGTCAACGGGGCAAACTTCGACGCAATCCATATATTTGCAACGGATGCAGGCTTCGGTAACGACGTAAGGCATCAGGTAAACTCCACTTATAAACCCGCCTTTCATAAGCAAGAAGGCGGCCTATGGCAAGCCTGTGTTGAAGGTGGGTGACAGGGCCGTAAATTTAGGCTTTATTGCGCTTATGCCTTCACGCCTTGAAAAACTCTGCGCCGAACGCGGCCTGAAAATGACCGACCAACGCCGGGTTATCAGCCGCGTCCTGTCGGAAGCGCAAGATCATCCGGATGTCGAGGAAATCTATCGCCGCGCTTCGGCCATCGACCCCAAGATCAGCATCGCTACTGTGTACAGGACGATGCGGCTTTATGAAGACGCCAACATCATCGAACGGCTGGATTTCCGCGACGGCCGCGCCCGTTACGAGGAAAACCGCGAAGAACATCATCACCATTTAATCGACGTTAACAGCGGCGAAGTGATCGAGTTCAAGAATGAGGAGCTGGAAGCGATCAAACGCAAAATCGCCGCCGAGCTTGGTTATGATATCATCGGCGACCGGCTGGAGCTATACGGCACCAAAAAACACGGTGCCGAAGCCTTAACACCCAAGAAGAAATAAATTATTTACCGGGCAGGCATTTTCTGTCATTTGTTTTTCCACAGTGCCGCTTTAGCTCAGTTGGTAGAGCATCTCATTCGTAATGAGAGGGTCAGGTGTTCGAGTCACCTAAGCGGCACCATTCTTGACAGTCAGATATTTTGGCAAACTCAGCGAAGAGTTTTCGCAAGGTATATCTGAGGGTTGGTCCCTCTAGTTTCAAGTTCGAAAACACCAATCCGAGCAGTGCGCGTTTTTCTAGCAGATTCGAACTTTCGAATAGTTGCGGCGATTTCAACAGCAGCGCGATCATCAACAGCGCCATTTTGAAGTCGCTGTCACCGTCAATATTATGGCCAAGATCACACTGAGATTTTTGCGTCGTAAGTCTAGCTCAAGATGCTTGCGCTTGCGATCTTCCTCCAAAAAGTATAACTTCGAGGCGGACCACTTCAATGAAGGCGGATCAGCAGGTTGCTACTGTTCTATACGCAATCTCACGGCAAGCAAGGTTGTTTCTGCTCGGCACTGTACTCTTGAAAGAGCTTCCAGCTGCCTTAATCCACATATCATATTGAGTGGGTTGAGTGGTAGAGTGCATTTCTTTAACAATTTCGACGGCATCATCACAGCTATAGCCAAAATCTTTTATATCGTCAGCGATTGCGCCTTTGTTGCGAGGAGATTCAACACAATGGTTTGCCGCATCTATATAATCGGCTTTTATTAAACTCACATATTTAGGCTCATAGGATGAACTCCGATTACTAACCCCATTATCTTGGTAACGGAGCGCTATGCCAACCGCCGATATGCCGAGTGCCACAAAAACGGCAGTAAGCATTTCACGTCTTGTCGGATAGTCATTATTTGTGCTGCCCATAATTTTTCCCCTAAAATAGTCAATAGGTTACTATTTCCTTCCCTGATGTCCAACATATAACAGAAAGTTTCCAATATTAAAATCGAATTAATACTTTTACTCTCGATTTCGCAGGTGTGGTAAGGCAGTAATAAGACTATCGCCGGTAAGCGGCACCACCTTATCTTTGCCATTTCCCCACGCACTTACCGTAACATAATAGAAAATTAATACTGCTCAGAATACGTTGGTATCGAATTCTAACGGCAGGCCTCAGAATGCTTGTGGATTTTTTCGACTCCGCCAACTTTATGCCGCATGGCCATTGTTTCTTGTGGTACCCGGATATTTTGTGGCTGCATGTAGTTTCTGACGCGATTATCGCGCTTTCCTATTTTTCCATTCCCGTCGCGCTGATTGTCTTTACGCATAAGCGCCATGACATACCTTTCCGCTATGTCTTTGCGCTGTTCGGCGCTTTCATTGTCCTGTGCGGTACGACGCATCTGTTATCGATATGGGTGTTGTGGAGACCGGATTACGGTCCGGAAGGCCTGGTCAAAGCGGTGACGGCTTTGGTTTCGGCGGCGACAGCCTTTCTGGTGTGGCGGATTTTGCCGAATGCCTTGTTGCTACCTAGTCCGACAGATTTGCAGATTATCAACGCCAACTTGCAGCAAACCAATGCGCGGGTTGAACAGGAAGTTCTGAAACGTACCGAGGAATTGCAGGCCGTTAATGATCAGCTGCTGGAAAATGAAAAGTCGCTGCAACAGGCCTTAACACAGGCCGAAGCAGCCAGCCGCGCCAAAACCGACTTCCTTGCCAATATGAGCCACGAGATTCGTACGCCTATGAATGCGCTGGTGGGGCTGACGCATATTCTGGGTGAAGACAAAACACTGACCTCGCGGCAGCGCGAATGCATTATCACGATGGATGTCAGCGCCATGGCGTTGATGGATTTGCTGAATGATCTGCTCGACATCGCCAAGATCGAAACCGGGCATATCGAGCTTTATAAAAAACCTTTCAACCTGCGCTCTATAATCGATGAAGCCATAACCATTATGAAAGTTCGCGCCAAGGAAAAAGGGTTGGAACTCTCACTGGAAATAAATGGTTATTTGCCGGAGGTGAGTGACGGGAATGACCTGATCGGTGATCCCGCGCGCATCCGCCAGATCCTGACCAACCTGCTTGGCAACGCGATTAAATTTACTGAAGAGGGCAGGGTTATTTTGCGCGCCAACGTCCAGCCTTTGCCCAACGGTTCGGCCCTGCTGACACTGGGTGTGATGGACACGGGTATCGGCATCGCCAAGGAGCATCTGCCGATTATCTTCGAGAAATTCACTCAAGCCGACACATCGATCAACCGGCGCTACGGCGGCAGTGGCCTCGGGCTGGCCATTATTCAGGGGCTCATCAACGAAATGGGCGGCAAGATCACCGTCCATAGCGCGCCGGACGAAGGAACGTCCTTTGTCGTCAATCTGGAATTGCCGATGGTGCCTGAATCCAGATTACTGCAAGGCAGTACGCCTTTGACCGTTGAGGCCGTCGGTCCAAAAAATTCCCCCACACCGGAAAAAATCAAAGGCAAGGGGCTCATTCTTTTGGTCGAAGACTGGCAGCCCAATATTCTGGTCTGTGGGTTGATGCTTGAAATGCTGGAATATAATTATGACGTCGCTGTTAACGGCGACATTGCCATTCATATGTTCGGCAAGGAAAGATATGACGCGATCCTGATGGATATTCAGCTACCCGGGCTTGATGGCTATCAGGTGACAAAACGCATCCGGGAAATTGAAAAACAGCGGCATTCGCTGCCAACGCCAATCATCGCAACTACCGCCTATGCGATGAAGGAAGATCAGGATAAATGCCTCGCCTCCGGTATGGATTATTATTTGTCCAAGCCGCTGGATATTCAGCTTTTGGGACAGATACTTAAGGCCGCATTAAAAGCCTAAAAAGAAAATGTAGGTTGTTAAAGGTGCTTTTCAAGAGCCTTACGACTATATTTTTTATCCCCTACACAAAGTCAAATTCGACCCCATTTGTAAAGTATAGCAATGGCGAAAATCGTTGCTGGGAAAATTGACAAAGGGAGAATGAAAAAATGATCTTGCGTTCTTATGTAGCTCCGTCATGCCGTGCGTTCTCGCGTTTCAGCGACGATGCTTTCACGACAGTGCAGCGTGCTTTGCAGCATACGCTCAACGATGTGTGGAGCAACCTGCCCACAGCGACAGAAACGGCAGCTTTGCCTGTACGGCTTGATGTGAAGGAAGACGAAACCGCTTTTCATGTCACGGCTGATTTGCCGGGGCTGAGCGAAAGCGAAGTGGAAGTGACTTTCGACGACGGGCTTCTTACCATTCGCGGCGAGAAAAAAATCGAACGCGATGAGAAGAAAGACACATGGCACGTGACGGAACGTGTGCATGGCAGCTTCGCCCGGCAGCTGACTTTATCGGCCAATATTAATGCCGAGCAGATTGAGGCCAAGTTTGAAAAAGGGGTGCTGAATATCACCTTGCCAAAACTTCCGGCCGAGCAAACGGCGGCCAAGAAGATCAGCATCAAGTCAGCTTGAAGCGAGCTATTCTTAGGACTGGTCTAATGAGGAGAGTTCGTGATCGTCTCCGGCTTTTCCCTGAGCCGGAGCGGTCACGAAATTATCTTATCATGAAATGCAGCGTAGCAATACCGTAGGTGCGCGAAGTTTTAAGCGTATAGCCTTCCGGTACTTCGAAGGACTCTTTTTTTTCAACTTCGGCGACGACGACCGCATGGTCCGCTATCCAGCCGGCTTTATCCAGCGCGGGCAGGGCAGGGGGGATTAAATCCTTGCGGTAGGGCGGCGACAGGAAAATTAGTTTGCAGGGCTTGTCTGCTTTGGGCGGCTTCAATGCGTCGGCCATAAGAATCTGGCAGCGATCTTCGACCCCCAGATGCGCGGCATTCTTTTTGGCGATACTGAGAGCTTCCATGTCCTTGTCGAACAAGGTGACATAGGCTGCGCCGTGCGACAGCGCCTCAAAACCTAAAGCACCTGTACCGCAGAAAGCATCCAGCACTTGTGTTTTCCCATCAAACAGATTGCCGATTTTGTTACCCCAATCATGATGCAGCAGGATGTTGAACAGCGACACGCGCACGCGGTCCATCATCGGCCTTGTGGTGAGGCTAAGCGGCGGTGTTATTTTCCGGCCCGAGAGAGTGCCGCCAACGATGCGCATTATTAAAACCAGTGCCTGAGGGGAGGAATTTCAGCGTACCCATCACGTATGCTTCTCGCCAGCATAATCACTAATTCTTGGCCCGCTAGGCTCATTCCATGAAGCAGGTCCGGTGTTTTTCCCGCAATGTTTACTTTATCACTCAGACTATAAGTCTCTTTTTGTGATTCAACAAAATCTGACAGTAATTGATCGCATTCTGCAGCAATAAGTTTCCGCGCGACGTTATAAAATATTGCCCCTTTTTTCGGGTCGCAACCTTCCTGTTCCCGTTGTTGGTGAGCGATATCTAAATGAATCCTCGCAGCATGATTAAAATTTTCTTTTAATCTCCCGAGTTGCCTATTGGTGCTTGCTGTGGCCGCCAATTGTTGGAAAACCGGATTTTGTTCCTTCAGCAATCGCCGTGCTTCATTCAGACATTCCAGAATTTGATGACGGCCTGCATCTTGACCATAGCTGCAAGCATCAATTTTTTTACCGGTAAGGAATTCCGCAGATTGGATCATATCCTGAAAACAGGACGGCCCCATGCGTAGGCCGCTAGCCTCATCCAGCAAAAAGGCTTCGTTATAATTTACGAGTAGATAGATAAGAGTTTTAGTATCAAATATGCGAATCTTGACTGCGGCCATAACTGTCTCATTATCATTTAAAAGCGATGTGACGCTTATACTAGACCTGTTTTACCCGCCGCAATGTATCAATTTAGTTGCGTCAGGGTAAAAACCCTTTCCCTCCCAAGGGGTTAGTTTTAGAGCGGCTTGACTTAAGGGGCCCGCTTTGGCAGTTTGGAGGGAGACTCAAAGACTCAACTCCCTTGGCCCACCTCAGGAACGCCAGATGACCAAATCCGACCTCATCCTGCGCCTCGCCGAAAAGTACCCGCATTTGTTGCAGCGCGATATCGAACGCATCGTTAATACTGTGTTTGATGAAATTTCGAACGCACTGGCGCGCAGCAATCGTGTTGAACTGCGCGGTTTCGGCGCTTTCTCGATCAAACGCCGCGAAGCGCGTCAGGGCCGCAACCCGCGTACGGGCCAAACCGTTTCCGTTGCCGAAAAATGCGTGCCTTTCTTCAAGACTGGCAAGCAACTGCGTGACCGCCTGAACGGTATCGAAGGCACGTCGGACGATTAGCGTGAGCAGAGATTAGTGGTCAGTGGTCAGAGGAAAAACTTTCTTCTCTCTGACCACTAATCTCTGACCACTAATTTATGTTTTTAAAATGAACCCTATTTTTTGCGCTATCGACATGCCGAACCTCGGCAAGGCTCAAGCTTTGGCCGGGCAGCTGGATGGCCATGTGCATGGCCTGAAACTGGGGCTCGAATTTTTCATGGCGCATGGCGCGGACGGTTACCGCGCCATTGCAAGCAAAACCAAAATGCCGATTTTTCTGGATGTCAAACTGCACGACATTCCCAATACCGTAGCGGGTGCGCTGAATGCGCTGCTGCCTCTGCAACCGGCCTTTATCACCATCCACACCTCCGGCGGTGCTGCGATGATGCTGGCGGCGACTGATGTCGCAGCCAAAGCAGGCGCCAATCGTCCCAAGCTCCTAGGTGTCACGGTTTTGACCAGTATGGATGCCGGGGACCTCGCCGCCGTAGGACAGCAGGCAGACTCAAAGCAACAGGTTTTGAAACTTGCAGGGCTGGCCAAACAGAACGGCCTCGACGGGGTTATCTGTTCGCCTGAAGAAGTGGCGCTGCTGCGGAAGGAACTCGGCCCGGATTTTATCCTAATGGTGCCCGGCATCCGCCCAAGCTGGGCCGCCGCAGGCGACCAGAAACGCGTCATGACTCCCAAAGAAGCAATGACGGCAGGCGCTACTTATCTTGTCATCGGACGGCCTATTACCGGCGCTGAAAATCCCGTCGATGCTGCCAGGCGGGTCACGGCGGAGCTTGCCGCGTGAGTGTCGATGTCAAAATTTGCGGCTTAAAGGACAGGCGCGCGGTGGATGCCGCCGTCAGCGCAGGCGCGAAATTTGTCGGGTTTGTTTTCTATCCCGGCTCGCGGCAGGTGATCACTGCCGATCATGCGCAGGAACTGGCGCAGCCAGTGCCGCGATCAGTCACCAAGACTGGTTTATTTGTCGATGCCACGGATGACGAGTTGAAAGCTGTGCTATCGCGCGTGCCGCTCGACCTCATTCAATTGCATGGCCATGAAACGCCAGAGCGTGTCACCGCCGTCAAAGCTTTAACAGGCCTGCCGGTTATGATGGCGATCAGTATCTCAGCGGCGGAGCATTTACAAAATCTGCCCGCCTATGCCGCTGTTGCCGACCGGTTATTATTCGACACACGCGTCGGCGACAAGCCCAGCGGCGGCACCGGCAAAACATTCGACTGGAATTTGCTGAAAGGCGTTGCCATCACCAAACCCTGGATGCTGGCGGGTGGCTTGAAGGCCGAAAACCTGGCTGACGCCGTGCGCATCAGCGGCGCCAAGACGGTAGATGTGTCGTCAGGCGTGGAAGATGCCACCGGCGCTAAGAGCCCTGAGAAGATCAAGCGGCTTTTGGAATTAGCGGAAAAGCTATAATATAAGCTAGTTTTTATAGCGACAGCTTTTCCCTTGATTGGAAGAGCAAAAAACGCTTTATCTCAAGCCCTCGGAGAGGTGGCAGAGTGGTCGAATGCGGCGGTCTCGAAAACCGTTAAAGGTGCAAGCCTTTCGAGGGTTCAAATCCCTCCCTCTCCGCCACTACGCAGAAACACGAACATTCTAGCTGCAGTAGACGGGTTCGAATACACCGGGGCATGCCAATCAGGGATGAAGTTGGGCCACCGTCCCGTCTTGCTCCAGCTTACTAATTACTTAGGGCGAACTATTAAAAATCACGCTTCGGACCAAATCTCTTAGATGCCGCACTCAAGCGTTCGATAAGCCTTTCACGCACTTCATGGTCCAGAGCCGAACCTCTAACTATAGATATCGCCTCTTGCGGTGGCTTAAACGTATCTTCAAAAACACCCATTTCCTCAAATTCAATGATAGATTCATCAGGAACACTTACAGAAAAATCTCTACTGACGCCTTGTAGGTCATCGTAGTTTCCCAGACGAACAAGGTTTACATCCTTAAGCCGTCCTTTTCCTTTGGGATCAAGGAATAATTGCATTGCCAAACTGCTGTCTGTTGACGAAACCGAAATGATTGTATTTCCACCTTGCGGCAAAGCTGTTTTCATATCTTTGAGAAAATTAGCAACCCCTCCAACAGTCAGCGCTGCTTCGCTCCCAACAGATATAGGCTCCACATTAGGAAACATTTCTTCGTGAGAACCTATAATCAAAAACTCATTACCGCTTGCAACGCCCTCAGTTTTACATTCTGATATCTTCTGCACGAACAAAGGCTCACTCCCATTTTTTGCCGCAATAACAGGTGTATTAGCAGAAATTTTTTTAGCCAATGCCTCAAAAACAGCGATAAATTGCACAAGTTTGGGCGAGGAGCTATTAGCTCGCTCCATTGGCTTAACAGCCAATTCGTTGTTAACTGGGTTTGTCATGGATTCACTCCATTAAGCTGCTAACTTCAGCTTGAGTTCGTCGGCAACGCCAGCCAACGGCAAATTTTTTCGTAACTCAAGCAACGCATTCTAACACTTAATTCTCAATCCGAATATAAAGTTAATAGTTTCGAGAAATTAACATGACAAATGAAGAGGTTATGCTGGCAGTATTTCCTCTCGAGAGACCAGTCGTTTGCCAGTAGACTTCCCCCCTGCTTAGTTATGAGGCTTTTAGAATGTATGGGCATTCTACCCTTCATTTTTTCCCAACAATCATTTGATGAATGTCAAAAGGAGCTCGGTGCAACAGAGTAGTCTCTGTTCATCGAAGATTTTTCTCGTCTTCTTCAATCAAACCTAAAACACAGGAGACACAAAATGCCTACACCGCAACCCATAAAGAAATCGCAAACCGGGCCGATGTCCTCAGCCAGTGCAGATCATCATGTCAAAGCAGCGGAGTGCTGCATGAAGGCAGCCACCGAACACACGAATGCTGCCAAGGCCTGTGCATCAGGCAACAAGGCTAAAGCGGAGGAACATGCAAAAAAAGCAGAGTGTCACTGTGCCGAAGCACAAGATAACGGCAAGAAGGCAAAGGCAGCTTAAACACGGAAAGACAGCCAGCAAAAACGAATATGTATTTGCTGGCTGTTACTTTTAACCGAGTGACGATAGGAAAAAGCATTTATGCATCACGATCCCGCACAGATAATCCAATCCTCGATCATCTGGGTCCTTGTCGCGGATGGTGGCCGCGCGCAAATTTATCGGTATCATAAGAATAAAGAAATGATGCCGATGCATGACTCCAAAAGAAAACCTTACGAACAGGAAATGGGGCGTCATGAGCTAACGCCAGTACCTGGTATGGAATTAAAGGCGGAGTCCTTAAGCGATTTTCAGGTCAGTCATGATGGGCGTGGCACGCTCATCGGTGGTCAGCATTCCGCCCATAATACGTGTGAACCGCACTTGGATATTCATGATGAGGTTAAGCAGAATCTTGTGCTGGCCGTAGCAGCGAAACTGAAACAAGCCCACATGGATAAAGCATTCGATCGTTTGGTTATTGCCGCCCCACCCAAGATTCTCGGCGCTTTACGTAAAATGCTGGATGTTACTGTGCTCAGTTGCGTCATAGCTGAGATAGACAAAGATTTTACGAAGGATAAAAATCATACGCTTCTCGCGCACTTACAGGAAACACTTATAGAAGCTCATGTGCCTTAGCGATAAAATAATCAGATACCTGGTCAAACGCGTATTGGCGATGACTGATGGTATTGTTTACGAGAGTCATAAATAATGGTTGAAAATAACGAAGCAACAGTTGAAGAATATGAGCGTATTTTTGAGCGCTACCTGGACGTGTGCAATAAGGCGATAGAAAAAAATAAAGATAAATTTCCTTATATGGAAATCTGGAAAGCGCGCTGGAAAAATCTGGGTTCCAATAATATTCTTCAATGTGCCGTTTATGACGATAGACCAAAGGTGATTTATACCCTGCAACTTACCGAAGATATGAAGATCAAAATCATAAAAAAGAAAGACGTAACGCCAGAAGATGTGTGGCCTTTTAAATTGAGTTATCTGAAACACGTTGTCGATAACCCAGACGAATATATCGCGCATCCGGCTAACTTGGATTGGGGATGGCTAACCGGCGTTTTTGGCTAGATTACATTCTCTCGGGTATATATTTGGCTGAGAGTGGGCCGTAGACGAATTTTACCAGCTCTGCGACCGAGTCGATTTCCACGCGCGTATCATTGATATGGACGCCTGTTTTTTGCCGCAATATGTTTAACGCTCTCGAAAAAGTGGCGCCCTTCATGCCGAGTGTTTTCGCGATCAGTGTTTTGTCGTAAGGCAGGTGAAAGACGATTTTTTTGTCTTTACCCGCGGGGCATAGTCGTATGAGAAAACAACCAATACGTTGAGGCGCGCTCAGCATCGCATTAAACGATAATTCGCCGTAATGACGGCGATGATGTTTCGATAAGGAAGACAGCATGTTCAGTGCCAACGTCGGGTTGGCGCGTATCTGTTCCTTGAGGATCCTTGAAGGGACGCTGAGTAAGTGAACATCTTCGATAACCTGGGCGCTACTTGTGTGACACCCTTCTTCGAAAATGGCGCTCTCTCCCACGACGTGGCCACTTGTCAACATATCGACAATGACTTCTTCGCCGTCTTGTGTCGTGTAAAACAATTTAATCCAGCCGCTGCATATAATATAAAAATAATCGGCTGTATCTTCCTGAACATATAGAATTTTTTCTTTCTTGTAGAGGTGGGGCTGTACGGCGTCCTGAAAACAGAGAATATCTTTATCGTCCAGATTGGAAAAAAGCGAAGTGTTTCTGACGCAATCGAAGGTTTGCTCAGAATGTTCACTCGTATGTTTATTTGCAGTTTTTGCCATTACTCCGCCCATGTGAATATACCATAGTGTGTAGAAAGAAGCTTATAACAAAGCTATGGGGAATTGCGGGCATAACCAGGTTAGGCAAATAAGGTCCATTTGATATATGTCAAATCGGGGCAGTTCGGTTGTCGTATTGAAGCATCCCCGATGCGATGTTTAACCCCCTAAACCATCCATGAGCACAAATCATAAGCCACGCGTCTTGGCTCAAAGTTCGCGGCCATGTTTCACCCGTATTCAAGGTGATGTTTCGCGCAGGATAGGCAACATACAAGCCGTCATTTTGAATCGTAGTCTTTTGGATTCCAATCAGGCGCCCATTACCACAAATGTCGTTCAGGAATCGATCGATGATGCCATTGGTAAAAATTCGAATTGAAACTGCGTCTCAAGGAACGTCTAGGAGCAACAGATGCGCTTAGCTGATTTCATTCGCCAAAGTTCTGATTCCATCATTCGGGAATGGGAAAAATTTGCAGAAAGTTTAAGGCCTGCTGCTGGGGACATGGGCTCTCTTAGTCTTCGCGATCATATCCAGGAAATACTTATCTTCGTCGCAAAAGATATTGAATCGGTTCAAAGCGGTCAGGAACAGGTCGAAAAATCCCAAGGCGAAAAAGTCAGAAGCTCACAATATACTGCCGCAGAAGCGCATGCCGCGCTACGTCTTGCCGGAGGTTTTGATCTCGACCAGATGGTTTCGGAATACCGCGCGTTACGCGCCAGTGTGATTAAATTATGGATCGTAAATACGGCCGAACTCAACAGCCAGGATGTTATAGATCTGATCAGGTTTAATGAATCCATCGATCAGGAACTGACGGAGTCGATCAGCCATTACACAAAGAAAGTCAGTCACGCCAAAGATTTATTCTTGGGCATTCTAAGCCATGACCTTCGGACGCCTGTAAGCGCGGCCTTAATGTCCGCACAGCTTATGCCAAAGATTGGAATACTGAACGAACGCCAGAGCATGCTGGCCTCGCAAATTACGGATTGCATGTCGCGCGCAAGTGACCTGATTACGAACTTATTCGACTTAACCCGCGCACGGTTTGGATCGGGGCTTCCGGTTACAAGAGACCAGATGGATATGGGTTTTGTTAGCAGGCAACTGGTTGCGGAGATGCGAATTGTTTTTCCGGATAACGTTATAAATCTTGAAATTACCGGAGACATGGAGGGCAAATGGGACAAGGCGCGGATCGGACAAGTATTCTCAAATTTAATCGGCAATGCCGTGCATTATGGCTTCAGGGATCTGCCGGTTGAGGTAAATGTAAAAGGTGCCGCGAGCGAGGTCATGATCTCCGTTCACAATCAAGGCGTCCCAATCCCCGCCGATATAGCAGGCAAGATATTCGATCCCTTATCGCGCGGTAGCTTTGAGAATACTAACGGGCGAACAGAATCGATACATCTTGGGTTGGGGCTCTATATTACTAAAGAGATTGTTGCAGCTCACGGCGGAACGATCAGTGTGATTTCATCTGAGGAGGAAGGTACCACTTTTACAGCGCATTTTCCCCGGGAAAAAGAACCAGACTGGGTGCCAGTGTGGTGAATGACAGGCAGGCTTGATCCGCCGCCGGTGAATTAATGATCAATTGCAAGCTGCATTGTACGCATATTGAACGCCTCGCTTACAACAGTAAGTGTCTTCTCGCGCTTATTAAATAAATGGTCGAATTTGGTATTCGACATGCGTCCTGCGACGGACAGCAGGCTGCGCATTGTTCTGCCTCGATATAAAGTATCGTTATACAGGGTAGCGCCTGCGCGCAGTCCGCAATAGTAAGCTTCGTGAAAGAGCTGAAATTGCTTTGGTTTTAAATCGCAACTGAGTACGTCGCGCCATAGAAGATGGCCCTGGGTTAGGTGTGTACCCAACACGACGGGATCTATGCTAAAATAATTTTGTTCGGCATAACGAAAAAGCCAATCAAACAAATAGTTTGAAATCCATTTTCCATAGATAATAAAATCTTTGGTGCTTAAAACATACCAGCTAAAATATTCAAAACCCAACTCCAATAAGATGTATTTAAAAGTGTGCTCGAGTTCTTTACGCGTCCTTGCGGCCAGCATCGCATCAAGATAGCTTTCCAGTTTCTTTTTTTCCATTTTTACGTCCCCTTGTATTTTTGAGGAATGAACCCACATCTGATGATGTGAGGGAACATTCATAACTTGCTAGGGCGTGATTCTATGAATACGATGATCTGAATTGTGCGGCGCTCTGAACACTATCGTAAGACTTTATTAACCTTAAAGTCGTAAAGTGGTAATAGAGCGCAAAGGAATTGAGCTCATGCCCTTCGGGGTCAACAGGAGGCCTAAGATTAGCAAATCTGGTAGCTTCGAAAGACAACAAGTCTCTCCCCAGTCTGCTTCTGGCCCGCTCTCTTACACTGCCTTTATCCAAAGCCCTCTTATTCGCTACAGCATTGCTGCGCGGTCCGGGCTTAACCTTGGTACAATTCGGGAATTATCTAGGCTGCCACGCGGTGTGGCTGCCTCAACCAACGCTCGGAGCAATTCCGGGCAGAAGTGAGGAAGTATGGCAAAGCGGCGTCATTTTGAGCACTCAAATCGCAATGACAAACATCAACATAATGTAGAACCGCTTTATACATCTTCTTCCCCTTGGGACCCGCTGAATCAACCTGCTTTTGATCGTCGCGATCAGAGCTATGTCCGCAAAATAAAACCACAGAACGCCAATCAGTCGCTCTTGTTAGAGGCGATGGCAAAAAATAATCTGGTTGTCGCCGCAGGACCTGCTGGCACAGGTAAAACCTACCTGGCCATCAGTGCCGCGGTTGAAGCTTTGGAAGCAGGGCGTGTTGACCGCATCGTGCTGTCGCGGCCTGCGGTTGAGGCGGGCGAGTCACTTGGCTTCCTGCCTGGTGATCTGCATGAGAAAATGGCGCCGTTCCTGCGGCCTCTTTACGATGCGCTGAATGACCGTATGGGCGCCAAGCGTCTGAAGCAACATCTGGCAGATGGCACGATTGAAATCGCGCCGATCGGTTTCATGCGCGGGCGTACGCTGAACAACGCCTTTGTCGTGATCGATGAAGTGCAGAACTGCACTTATAACCAGATCAAGATGTTGCTGACGCGTCTCGGCTGGCATTCGACCATGGTGCTGACCGGCGATCCGGATCAGAGCGACTTGCTGGAAGGCATGTCGGGCCTCGCCGATATCGCCCGCAAGCTGGAAAATGTGTCGGGCATCGCCGTTGTCCGCCTGAAAGACAGCGACATTGTCCGGCATCCGCTAGTAGCCAGTATGCTGGGTGTTTTGTAAGAAAAGCGGTCAGAGAATTAAGAGGTCAGAGATAAAGGGAGCATATCTTTTCTCTGACCACTGACCTCCAAATCCCCTCTTTGCCTTTCCGTCAGTGCTGCTAAGATAGCGGCATGTTCAAATTCAAAAAATTCAGACTGACCAAAAAAGAAAAACGCCGGTTCGAACTGCGCGCGCTGCAT
This sequence comes from Alphaproteobacteria bacterium, assembly GCA_013289265.1. Taxonomy (GTDB): domain Bacteria; phylum Pseudomonadota; class Alphaproteobacteria; order UBA9219; family UBA9219; genus JAATFY01. Next base: position 9,456 of record JABDAH010000006.1, on the reverse strand, counting down.
GTCGTGCTGGCGGTGCTGGTTGGTTTGGTGCTGGCCGGATGGCTGGTGGTCTGGCAGAGCGGGCAGGATGAAACGCGCGTCCTGCAAATGCAGCAGGCAGCGCGGCAGGAAACAACGCAGCCACAATTGCCGCCTAACACACTTGCAATCGGCGGTCCGTTTGAACTGATTGATCAGGACGGCAAGGCGAGGTCCGATGCCGACTTCAAAGGCAAAAACCTTCTGATTTATTTTGGCTACACTTATTGTCCTGACATGTGCCCGACGGGCCTGCAAAGCATGTCGCGCGCGCTGGACCAAATGGGCGATAGCGCCAAAAATGTGCAGCCGCTCTTTGTGACGATCGACCCCGCCCGCGATACCCCTGCCAAGATGAAGGAATATATCGCGTCGTTTCATCCGGCAATTATCGGCCTGACCGGTTCAGCCGAACAGATTGCCAAAATCGCCAAAGAATATCAGGTCTATTACAAGAAGGGCGAGAATGTGGACGAGCATGATTATGTCATGGATCACTCCTCGCTGATTTACCTGATGGACCCGGAGGGTAAATTCATCGCCACTTTCCCTGAAGAAGTAGCACCTGCGGTGCTGGTCAAGGCGCTGAAGGGAACAGAGAAGAAGTAGGTTGGGGTGTGTTATGAGTTCTGATGATGATCAGGTAATAATCGAAGCCGGCTATCAGCCTCAGTTGCGGCGCAGTTTGGGTCTTTTTTCCTCTTTTGCCGTATCTTTTTCTTTTATCTCCATCACGACCGGTATCTTTGCCAATTACGGCTATGTTTTGGGCAAAGCCGGTCCCTTTGGATTTTGGACATGGTTGCTGGTTGGTGCTGGCCATACATTGGTTGCTCTGGTTTTTGCCGAACTAGCTGGCCGCATGCCTCTGACCGGCGCGGCATATAACTGGAATATCAAACTTATGGGGCCTGCTGTCGGATGGTTTACAGGATGGCTGGCTTTATCTGCCTATTCCATTGGCGTGGCGGCTGTAACGTCGACTTTAGTACCCGTGGTCGGCACGATATTTGATACACAATTTAATCCGGCCCTAACAACCGACATTACTGTTGGCGTTATTCTTCTTCAGACACTGATCAATATTTTCGGCGTTCGCCTGACGTCAAAAATCAACCTTATTGCAGTCTATGCCGAATTGATTTCCATCGCCGTTCTTGGTTGTTTGATAGCGGTCATGGCTTTGCATCATGGCCAACTGCATTTTGACCTTCTGACGACGATACCTGCTCAGCCCCGCCCCTACTTGCCGGGCTTTTTAATGGCGTGCCTTTTGGGTGCGTGGGCTTTTGTCGGTTTTGAAACCTCGGCGGATATGAGCGAGGAAACCATCAATGCCCGGAAGATTGCCCCGAAAGGAGTTATCTCTTCAATTGCGGTCAGTGCTATTTTGGGATTTTTCTTTATCGTTGCAATGACAGTTGCCATACCTGATGTGAAGGAAGTCACATCCGCTGAAAATCCTCTGATTGCTATTGTGAATTATCATTTGGGTGCGGCGGCAACGAAAATATTTATGGTTTTTGTCGTTATCGCTATTTTCGCCTGTTCTCTTTTGAACATGACGGCGGCATCGAGAATTTTATATGCAATCGCCCGTGACCGTCGGTTTGTCGTTTCTTCCCTGTTTCAGAAAATATCGGCGCAGCGTGTACCGGTCATTGCGATTGGTTTCGTATCGGCTACAGCCATTCTTTTTACTTTGCTGGCAGACAGTTTAACCGCTTTATATAGCGGTACATCCATTCTTGCCGCGCTTCTTTATGCCTTCACTGTTATTGGCTTTGCTGTGGGGTTTAAGAAATTACCGCCGACGCATACCTTTTCTTTGGGCCGTTGGCGTTGGCCTGTCGTGGGGTTGGCAATCAGCTGGATGCTTTTTGAGTTGGGTATTCTTACCATTCCTGAAGATTTCCATTCCGGAGCTTTGGCCGCAGGTATAGTGGTTATAACCGGTTTTGTTCCTTATTTAGTAAGTGGCCGAAAAAGACGTCTTGAAGCTTGACTCAGCTCCCTCCCGCCCCTAGGTTGCGCGCGGCCTCATAACCGGGGTTAAAAGCGGGTTTTTCGGCATGGCTTCTGATCCTGATAGTGAAAAACTGGACGTCCTCGCGGCGCGGATCAAGCAGGCTCAGGCCAAACCCGGTGACGGGTTAGAGGCCGAAGACGCCAAACCTGTGAAAATGAGCGGCGTCGGGTTTGAGTTCCTTGGCTCCATACTGGGCGGCACCTTTATCGGGTGGCTGATCGACAGGCAGGCGGGAACGGGACCTTGGGGATTGATCCTCATGATCTTTGTCGGTTTTGGCGCTGGCATGTATAGAGTTTGGAAGGCTATGGATAGCCAGAAGTAAGAATGCGGGAGACGGATAACAATGGCCTCAATGTTCGAAGAATTTGAAATTCATTCCCTCAGCGCGCCGCTGTTTACGCTGGGCGGCCATCCTGTTGCTTTCACCAATTCGACTTTGTTTATGCTGCTTGCGATTGTCGCCAGCACCTGCCTGATGGTTGTCGCGATGCGCCCGCAGGCTTTGGTTCCGGGCCGCTGGCAAATGGTAGCCGAGACTTTTTATAATATGATCGCTTCGATGGTTGAATCCACCGCAGGCGAAAAAGCCAAGCCCTTCTTCCCGCTGATCTTCTCGATTTTCATCTTCATCCTGTTCTGTAACCTGCTGGGTCTGATCCCCGGATCGCTCGCCGTCACCAGCCATATCGTTATTAATTTTGCTATCGCGATTGGCCTGTTTCTGATCATCATCATCGCCGGTTTTGTCAATCAGGGCTGGCATTTCCTGCAGATTTTTGCTCCGCCCGGCGTGCCAGTGCCCATCCTTTTGTTCCTCGTGCCGATCGAGCTGTTTTCGTTCCTCGTGCGCCCTTTCAGCCTGTCGGTGCGCTTGTTCGCCAACATGCTGGCTGGCCATATTTTGCTCGGTGTTTTTGCCGGCATGACGATCAGTTTACTGGCGGCAGGATGGTTTTTAAAGCCGCTTGGCGTATTGCCTCTGGTCGCCAACATTGCTATCACCGGGTTCGAATTTTTCGTCGCCTTCCTGCAGGCTTATATCTACGCCATTTTGGCAGCGGTATATCTGCGCGATGCAGTCGAGAGCCATTAAGAAATTAATCAACCACAAGCAACACACTAAAGGGAGTTTTCAATGGAAGGTTCAGTCAAATATCTCGGCGCCGGTATCGCTATGATCGGTGCGCTCGGCGCCGGTATCGGTCTCGGCCTGATCTTCTCGGCATGGATCAGCGCAATTGCGCGTAACCCAGCTGCAGAAGCCAAGTTCCGCCTGACCGGTTACCTCGGCTTTGCCGTGACCGAACTCGTCATGCTGATGTGCTTCGTCATCGCCATGATGATCATGAACGCCAAGTAAGAAAAAGATCGATAATGACCGCAAGACGGAACATAGCTGCAATTGGATGGACGCTCGGCCTCGCGCTGTATGCGTTGCCGGTGTTGGCCGCGGAATCTGGCGAAGAAGCCGGATTGCCGCAGCTCGACACAACATTGTTCCCGGCGCAGCTTTTCTGGCTCACGGTCAGTTTCGTTCTTCTTTACGCGTTGATGAGCAAAGTCGCTCTGCCGGGTGTCAAGCGCACGCAGGATAATCGCCAGCAGGTGATTTCGGCGGAGCTCTCTGCCGCCTCTGCCGCCAATGAAATGGCGCGCCAGATGGTCGCCCAGTATGAACAAGCTTTGTCGGACGCAAGGGCCAAGGCGCAGACGACCGTAAGCGATATTGCCGCCAAAGCCGCCAAGGAATCGGCGGCCAAGCAGGCTTCGCAGCAGCAGGACCTTAATAAGCGTCTGCAAGACGCTGAAGCTGCCATTCGCGCGGTGCGCGATGCGGCTTTGAATGAAATCAAGGGTTCCGCTTCTGAGCTTGCCCACGGCATTGTTGAAAAAGTAACAGGCCTGAAGGTGAAGGCATGAGCGAACTTTTCAACGACCCCATGTTCATGTACGCGATTGCTTTCGTTATTTTCATTGGCCTCGCCTACCGTTTTGCCCGCAAGCCGATGCTGGGAGTGATCGACGCTGAGATTATCAAAATCCGTGACGAGCTAGAACAAGCCCGCAAATTGCGCGCCGATGCCGAGAGTATGATGGCGGATTATAAAGTACGCCAGAAAGAAGCTTTCGCGCAGGCCGAAGCGATTATCTCCAGCGCTAAGGAAGAAGCCGAACGTTTGAAGGTTAACGCAGAAGCGGAACTGAAGAACTCATTGGCTCGCCATGAACAGCAGGCGACAGACCGCATCCGCGTTGCCGAAGCTGAGGCACTGACGGAAGTACGTACAGCGGCCATCGATATGGCGATGGAAATGGCGCGCAAGACTTTGACATCGCAAATGGATGAAACAGCAGCGGGCAAACTTATTGATCAGGCCATTGCTGACCTGCCTAAGAAGGCGGCCTCTAAAGCCGAAGCGGCTTAATTCACGAGCGTCATCCGGTGATGACTGGAATGACGCTTGCCGTAGTGACTTCTTTAAAACGCTTCACTTTCTGACCCCCAATGCTTGATAAAAACGTCCTCGGCATTGTTTCCATCATACTGACACTCGTGGGCTATACGCCCTATTTTCTGACGACTTTAAAAGGGCAAACCAAGCCGCATCTTTTTTCGTGGATCATTTGGGGTTTGATATCGGCCATCTCTTATTTCGCGCAGGATAGCGACAATGCAGGGCCCGGAGCTTGGGCATCGGGTGTTAGTGCAACGGGATGTTTTGTGATTGCGGCACTCGCTGTGCGTTACGGCGAAAAAAACATCAAACGTTCCGATTGGTTTTGCCTGATCGCCACCTTGGCGGCAATACCGTTATGGGCTGTAACCGAAAATGCTCTATGGGCGGTGCTGCTTATAACGGTCATAGACGCAGGCGGTTATTACCCCACCTTCCGCAAATCGTGGAGCAACCCCCGTGAAGAAAACATCATTGTTTATATTCTGGATACTATAAAATACGTCTTTGCCTTATTTGCGCTCAGCCATTATTCAGTTATTACAACCCTGTCGCCGCTGTTTATCGTACTTGCGGAAGGCAGCTTGGTCCTACTGATTTTGTGGCGCCGAAGGACGGTTCCTTAATTCTGTCTTTGATAAATCAGAGGCTGGCCCTATCCTCTCTCTATGATGCTCCTTCATGCTTCCTGTGTTGCTATCGCTCATAAAGCTGTCCTGATTGCGGGATCTGCTGGCGCAGGTAAATCTGACCTCGCATTGCGCTTGATTGATGCCGGTGCGCAATTGGTATCGGACGATCAAACGCAACTGCATGTTGAAAAAGATCAATTGATCGCATCACCGCCGCCCGCCATCACCGGATTGTTCGAAGTGCGGCATGTGGGTCTAATGAAATTGCCGTTTATTCAACAGGCAGTTGTTGCGCTCTATATCGAATTAACCGCCTCATCGCAGGAGCTGGAACGCCTGCCGGACAATGACAAAATTTTGCTGCTTGACCATGCGGTGCCAAGGCTTAGGCTACCTTCATTCGCAGCTTCGACGCCCGCCAAGATCCGGGCCTTTCTTTCTTATCCGCTTGTGACCGACCTTCATGACTGAAACGGAAATATCCTCAGCACCAGCCAAGCGCCGCATTGTCATGCTGACCGGCATGTCCGGCGCGGGACTGTCGACGGCACTGAAAATCTTCGAGGATATGGGGTATGAGGCTGTCGATAACCTGCGTCTCGGTTTAATTCAGGCGTTGATTGCCGACAATCACACAACCAGCGACGCACTTGCCGTCGCTATCGATACGCGCAACGCCAACTTCACCGTTGATGAATTGCTGCGGACAGTCGGTAAATTGACGCAAGATTCCACCCTTGATGTAAAACTGGTTTTTCTGGAATGCTCGGACGAAGCCCTGCAGCGCCGCTTTACCGAGACGCGGCGACGGCATCCGCTGGCAGTTGACCGGCCTGTGACTGACGGCATCCGGCGCGAGCGTGAAATGCTCTGGCCACTGCGCAACGAAGCCGATCATGTGATGGATACCTCACTTCTTTCGATCCATGACCTGCGGCGCTTGATGGTCGGCCACTATCACATGGACAGCGCCGCGGGCCTGACCTTGTTTGTGACATCTTTTTCTTATCGCCACGGCGTGCCGCGCGAGGCGGATCTGGTATTTGATGCGCGTTTTCTTGTTAACCCCCATTGGGAAGAGAGTCTGCGGACTCTGACCGGCAAGGATGACGCTGTTGCCGCCTATATCCAGAATGATGCTGATTATAAAGGCTTTATCGACCATATGACGGGCTTATTGCTGCCCTTATTGCCGCGCTATCAGCAAGAGGGTAAAAGCTATCTGACGATTGCAATTGGTTGTACCGGGGGGCGTCACCGCTCGGTTTTTGTGACCGAACAAATATCAACTGTTTTGGCCAGTCATGGCTATATTGTAGGCATCGGCCACCGCGATCTGGATCGCGGCGCGAATAAAGCGTAAACTGCTGCTGGATTTTTTAAGGAGTACAACATGATCGGAATGGTTTTAGTCACGCATGGCAATTTGGCGGCTGAGTTGCTCAGCGTGCTCAGCCATGTTGTCGGTCCGCAACAGCAGGTGCAGGCGGTCGGCATCGGTGCGGACGATGATATGGATGAATGCCGCAAGCGCATTATGGCTGCCATCAAGGACGTCAATAGCGGGAAGGGCGTCGTCATGCTGACAGACATGTTCGGCGGCACCCCTAGCAATCTGGCAATCGCCGCGATGCCAGCATCGCAGGCTGTTGTGCTGGCTGGTGTCAATCTGCCGATGCTGATTAAATTGGCGACAGTGCGCGTAACCATGCCGTTGCTGGACGCCGTGCGGGAAGCCGAAATGGCCGGCCGTAAATATATTCAACTGGTGTCGGAAAATCTGGCGCCGCCTAACACAACATCGGCTGCCTAAGGTTCGCCTGATGTCTGATATTGTGGGCGGAGAACTCTGCAACATTGCCGTTATTGCTAATCAACGCGGGCTGCATGCTAGGGCCGCCGCCAAATTCGTCAAAATTGCCGAAGCCTTTAAGGCGGAGACTATCGTTGTCAAAGACGACATGCGCGTATCGGCGCGGTCGATTATGGGATTGATGATGCTGGCCGCCAGTTGTGGTACAGCTATTAAAATATGCAGCACAGGTGTTGATGCTGCTGATGCCGTCAATGCCTTAACCGAGTTAGTGAAACGGAAATTCGATGAAGAATGAAACGCCGCGCACTGACCAGCATATCGAACAGGGCATTGGTATATCTTCTGGTATCGCTATCGGTCCTGCCTATATCATCGACCAGCACGGCGTGCCGGTGCCGGAATATGAAATTCCTGCCGCCAAGATCGATAAAGAACTTAAACGTTTTCATAGCGCGATTGCCAAAACGCAGCGCCAGCTGGGGCAGCTGAAACAAAAAGCGGAATCCTTACCTGCGGGCGCGGAAGATATCATCCTGCTGCTGGAAGCATACAAGGGTATGCTGTCCGGTTCGCGGCTGGTGCGGGGTGTCGAAGAATTGATCCGCGAAGACCATATCAATGCCGAAGCCGCTATCCAGCGGCAGATCGGCGCGATTAAAGCCAGCTTTGCAGGTATGGATGACCCTTACCTCGCCGCGCGCGCTGCCGATGTTGGTGATGTCGGCGTGCGGTTGATACGTCATTTATTGCAGCAACATTACAATCCGTTCGCCGATGTGCCGCAGGGTAGCGTCATCGTTGCCGAGGAAATCACCCCCGCTGATACCGCCATGATGAACCCGGATTTTGTCGCTGGTTTTGTCACGGTGCTGGGGGGTGCCGAAGGACATGCGGCGATTATGGCGCGTGCGCTCGGCTGGCCAGCAGTGTCTGGCATCGCCGGATTGATGCAAGGGCTAACGGCTGGCGATATCGTTATCATCGACGGGCGCGAGGGTAAAATTATCATGCGGCCCGATGCCGCAACCCTGCAGCATTACCGCCAGGAACTGGCGAAGAAACAGCGTGAAGATAAGAAGCTGAGAACGCTAAAGGATGTAGCGCCGGTCACGACCGATGGCACGACAATCACCTTGCAGGCTAATCTCGAATTACCGCGTGATGTCGAAGCCGCAATCGAGGCGGGCGCGGCTGGTGTAGGGTTGTTGCGCACTGAATTCCAGTTTATGAACCGCCCCGACCTGCCGGATGAAGATGAACAATATGAAGCGCTCAAGAAACTGATCCATGATCTGGACGGCAGGCCAATTACGATCCGCACACTGGATGTCGGCGGCGAGAAATTGGCAACGGCTTTAGGCGCCGCGACAGGGGACAGCGTTAATCCGGCGCTCGGTTTGCGCGCTATTCGTCTGGGGCTGAAAGAACCAAAACTGCTGGATACGCAATTGGCAGCGATATTACGCGCCAGCGTTCATGGCCCCGTGCGGATTTTAATACCGATGGTCTCAAGTGTCGCGCAGATGAAGCAGGTGCGGGAACATGTCCTGCAGGTGGAACGCCGTCTGCAACGGCGTGGCATCAAGGTGCCGAATATTCCGCCGCTTGGCGCGATGATCGAAATTCCGGCTGCTGCCCTTGCCGCCGATGCTCTTGCTAAAGTCTGCGATTTCTTTGCTATCGGTAGTAATGACCTGACGCAATATACATTGGCAATCGACCGGGGCGACGAGCGTGTCGCTGATCTGTATGATCCGTTTCATCCCGCCGTTTTACGCCTCATTCAATTTACGGCTGCGGCAGCCTGGCGCGCCAATATTCCTGTCAGCCTGTGCGGCGAAGTAGCCGGTGACCGCCGCGCGACAGCATTGCTGCTGGGGCTTGGTTTGCGCGAATTTTCGATGGGGCCACTGCGTCTGCCTGCCGTGAAGCAGGAAATTCTGCAGCTTTCGATGCCGCAGGCCGTGGCTTTTGCCGAAGCTATTATGGCCAAAAGCGACGAAGCCGATATCCGCGCCTTGCTGGAGCAGGGGGTGGGGACCGATTCTATGGTTAAGGATAAGAAAAAGCGTTCTTAAGAACATCAGTTTTTATCAATAAAAACGACATTTATAAGATTTAAACCAATCGCATGGTACCTTGTTCCTCTTTAAGGGGACTATTGTTTAAAGGGATAACATGGCTGGTCCTTCTCGAAGGCAATTGGGTCAAGAACATTCGAAAGCTGTTTCTATAACCCTTACAAAAACAAGCGAAGATTCTATTAGGCAAACTAGGGATTTCACCCACCCACTGTTGTCTGGTGACCTTAGTTCTTCATTACCGATCGGTGTTGGTACGGACAGGGTATATATTGCTGGTCGTGTTACCAATGCGGATTTGGAGAAAATGGCTCAGACCCCTGCTGATGCGTCTGTCAGCTTATTCATTGGTCCAGCCAAAGTGCACCCCCTATCTTGCCCAACAGGCTATAACCTTATGATAGATTCTGCAGGGTCTCTT
>JABDAH010000005.1 GCA_013289265.1 Alphaproteobacteria bacterium | reverse complement strand
CCCATGCGTTCGCGCTTGGTCTGGATATAACTATCATTATAAACGTTGGTTGCGGCCCATAGCGGCACACGTTCTGTCACCACAATGCCAGCATTTTCCAGCGCCTGCGATTTCAGGCGGTTGTTTGTCAGCAGCTTGACCTGTTTCAGGTCAAAGTGCCGTAGAATGTCGATGGCGGCGCTATAGTCGCGCTGATCGGGTGCAAAGCCGAGCTTCACATTAGCTTCAACTGTATCCATCCCCGCGTCCTGCAGAGCGTAAGCCTTGATCTTGTTGCCAAGGCCAATGCCGCGTCCTTCATGTCCGCGCATATAAATCAACATGCCGTTTCCGGCTTCATGAATTTTCTGCAGTGAGAGTTCCAACTGGTCGCGGCAGTCGCAGCGCCATGACCCCAGAATATCACCCGTCGCGCATTCGGAATGGATGCGCACAAGGCAATCCTGTGTGGGCTCGCCCATAATGACGGCCATATGTTCAATGCCGTTTTCGTCGGCAAAGATTTGCAGCCCAAAATCGCCGAAGCGCGTGGGCAGTTTAGATGTGGCTTTCCATTCAACGGTCATTTTCTTCGTGTCCAATATTAAGCGGGTAAAAAACATATCCCAGTTAAAAGTTTCCGCCTTAAAAGGCACAAAATTTTGCTGGTTAAATGTGGTGATAATATGATCGGGCTCACCTTGTTGAATTGTAACAGACATATTCCAATAAGAGGAGTCAAGGACAGCCTGAGACAGGGCAGCGCCAGCTTCTACTAAAATATCGCGCACGCCTTTGGTGGTTAAGGCCTTAAGCGCTTGCTGAATATCTTCGAAAATCAAGGGCTCCAAACCCCGTTGTCGGGTGGCCTCAAGGTAGCTTTCAGGCACACGGTGGCGACGATCCAGAATGGCCAGAAAACGTTGTTTGTCAGGGTGATCAGGCACGTGCCGCACGGTAAATTCCGGATCGTCAGCCAGAATGGTGCCGCTGCCCGTCAAAATAGCATCAGCTTTTTTGCGCAGACGATGTGCGAGCAGGAGTGAGCTTTGTGAAGTAAAGGTTTTCTGGCCCTTGGAGGGTAGCATGGAGCCTTCACGGTTCAGGGCGCGTTTAACGGTAACCCAAGGCATGCCTGTTTCAGCAAAATAAGCAAAGGGGTGGATCAACTGCTGACATTCAGCCTCGTTAATCCCTGTAATGACTTCGATACCTGCTTGCCGCAGCCGTTCAATACCGCCGCCTTTGACTTGGGGATTGGGATCACGGCAACCAATAACAAGGCGTTTAATGCCGGATGCGATGATGGCATCCACACAGGGCGGCGTGCGGCCATGATGATTGCAAGGCTCCAAAGTGACATACAGGGTTTCTATCTGCTGCAAAGCACCACGCCGCTGCGCATCTTCAATTAGCGCAGCTTCAGCGTGCGCCGTTCCTGCCCGTTGATGCGCTGCAGTTGCCAAGATTTTGCCGTTAGAATCAACCGCAATAGCACCGACCGGGGGATTAGGCGCAGTCGCGCCCATCCATTTCCTCGCTTCCGCGCAGGCTTGATGCATCAGTAATTCAGAGGCGGTAAAATCCATAACTGATTTTGCATGCGTTGCACAACAAACGCAACTATCAGGCGGCTTGAGCGACGGCTACTGTGATACGGGGCTCTGCTCTCAGGGATTTGGGGCGCAAGCAGGAAAGTCCCAAGGTTTCTGGTTTGCCTTCGATATGGGGAATAAGAAGCCTGTGAGCACAAATAATAAAATGGTATGGGGCGTGTTCTGGGGCCTCGCCTGAAAAAACAGGGCGAATAATGGGATCTTTTATCCCGGCGGCGAGCTCTCTTATTAAATGCCACACACAACTTCTTTTGAGCTGCAACATTTTGTGTGTGGGGTCCGGGAATTCAATCTTGGCCCTTTCCAGCATATCCTCGGCCCTCTGTAGTTCTGCTTGAAGTTGAGTCCGGGCTATAGCTTTTGCCGGGGCCAGCCAACTTGCAGTGGCAATATATTGAGTTAAGCATTGAGCCGCCTTCAGTGAAGCATGCGTATCGTAGGGTGAGGCAAACGACATTGTTGAACCGAAGAAATTTGGGTTCTTTTCTAATTCACGGAAATATCGAACACTCATTTAGCTTAACCTTTACATTCATTGTTTTGTATTTGATCTCGGCACCATGTTTTGCGATGGTATCGCCGGATCCTCCCTAACCCTACTGTAGAGTTATCATGTCGAAAATAGCCTCACTTCGCAGCCGCGAGATACTGGATAGCCGTGGCAACCCCACTGTTGAAGTCGATGTCCTGTTGGATAGCGGTTCTTTTGGCCGTGCTGCGGTGCCGTCCGGTGCATCAACCGGCGCTCATGAAGCGGTGGAGCTGCGCGACGGCGACGCCACACGCTACAACGGCAAAGGTGTTTTACGGGCGGTTGAGGCGGTGACTGAGGAAATCGCGGGTGCTGTTGTCGGTATGGATGCAGCCGACCAAATCGGCGTTGACGGCGCGATGATCGAACTGGATGGCACGCCAAACAAGTCGCGCCTTGGCGCGAATGCTATTTTAGGTGTCAGTCTTGCGGTTGCCAAAGCTGCCGCCGCTGATGCCAGGTTACCTCTGTATCGTTATGTCGGTGGGGCTGCGGCTTCGCTGCTGCCGGTGCCGATGATGAATATCATCAATGGCGGTGCTCATGCCGATAACCCGATTGATATTCAGGAATTCATGATTATGCCCGTCGGGGCTGAAAGCTGCGCCGATGCCATTCGTATGGGCGCGGAAATTTTTCATGCGCTGAAAAAATTATTGAAGGATGTAAACCATAATACCGGCGTTGGTGACGAAGGCGGTTTCGCGCCGAATTTGGCTTCAACCGATGAAGCGATTGGCTTCATTCTCCGTGCATGCGAAAAAGTTGGCTACCTGCCGGGCGAAGATATAATGTTGGCGCTCGATTGCGCTGCTACCGAGTTTTACAAAGATGGCCGTTACCAGTTGGCAGGTGAGCGCAAAGTTCTGAATGCCGAGCAAATGGTGCGCTACTACACCGACCTTTGCACCCGTTATCCGATTGTTTCTATCGAAGACGGCATGTCCGAAGATGATTTCGATGGTTGGGAAATGTTGACTGAGGCCCTGGGTGACCGCGTGCAATTAGTAGGTGATGATTTGTTCGTCACCAATACATCGCGGTTGCAGCAGGGGATCGAGCGCGGGCTTGCCAACGCCATTCTTGTGAAAGTCAATCAGATCGGAACCCTTTCGGAAACATTGGAAGCTGTCGAACTGGCGCATAAGTCCGGCTACCGTGCTGTCATGTCGCATCGCTCCGGCGAGACCGAAGACAACACGATTGCCGATCTGGCTGTCGCAACGAATTGCGGTCAGATCAAAACCGGCTCGCTCGCGCGCTCGGATCGGCTTGCAAAATATAATCAGCTGATCCGTATCGAAGAACAGCTCGGCAAGACGGCGCGCTTTGCCGGTTCTGCGGTTCTTATTCGCTAAAGGGATATGATCCCCAAACGCACATGGCAGACTGTGGCTTCGGTAATCGGGGCCTGTATCGTCAGTTATTTTCTTTACCATACCATTCAGGGCGACCGTGGCTGGCTGGCGATGCTGCGGCTCCAGAGCGATGTCAACAAGTCGCAGGAGACTCTTTCGCGTTTGCAGCAGGAGCATAAGGAACTAGACCATAGGGTTAAATTGATGCGCCCAGGCAGCATGGACCCGGATCTGCTCGACGAAAAATCACGAGAGATGCTTGATTATTCAAAGCCTAACGAGATTATCGTCCTCACACCGCCGGATAAAAAACCGGATATGTTGCAGCGCAACAAATAGGTAATTCTTGGGTGCGGCGCAGCATCTTTTTTGCAATGAAAGCAATGAAGCTTTAGCCATGACAGTGTATCATAGCCGCATGCGGAACGGTTGCATGTTGAGCTTGAAACAAAGCTATTTTCGTTCTACTGGATGCCACCGAGAAAAGACCCGCAGATAAGTTCACAAGGGCAGAATTGATTCTGGCCGCGAGGGGGACAAAAATTTATGGCCAAGCCACAATTACAACCAGTTGCCGCTAATCAGCAGGCACCGGCACGCAGCACAGATTTGCAGCGCTATTATCATGACATGCTTCTCATTCGCCGCTTTGAGGAAAAAGCAGGCCAGCTTTACGGAATGGGTTTGATCGGCGGCTTCTGTCATTTGTACATCGGGCAGGAAGCGGTTGTTGTTGGTATGCAAGCCGCGCAGAAAGCGGTTGATAGCGTTATCACCTCCTACCGTGATCACGGCCATATGCTGGCCGCAGGCATGGAATCGCGCGGCGTTATGGCGGAGCTTACGGGACGCATCGGCGGCTACTCGCACGGCAAGGGTGGTTCGATGCATATGTTCAGCCGTGAGAAAAATTTCTACGGCGGTCACGGTATTGTCGGCGCGCAGGTTCCCATCGGCACCGGCCTCGGCTTCGCGCATAAATATAAAAATGATGGCGGCGTATGCCTCACTTACTTTGGTGACGGCGCAGTCAATCAGGGCCAGGTTTACGAAAGCTTCAACATGGCCGCGCTTTGGAAGCTGCCTGTTGTTTATGTTATCGAGAATAACAAATACAGCATGGGCACGGCGCAAGCCCGTCACGCTGCGGGTGAATTGTATAAACGCGGCGAGCCTTACGGCATTCCCGGTAAGAAAGTTGACGGCATGGATGTCGTCAAGGTGCGCGAAGCCGCCGAGGAGGCTCTGGCCTATGCGCGTTCCGGCAAGGGACCTATGGTTCTGGAAATGGAAACCTATCGTTACCGTGGCCATTCGATGTCCGACCCCGCGAAGTATCGCACCAAGGAAGAAGTTGAAGAATGGCGCGGCAAGCATGACCCGATCGATGCCTTGCGCGCTATCATATTGGAAGAAGGCGTGGCCACCGAAGAAAGCCTGAAAGAAATCGAACGTAAGATAAAAGATGTTGTCGCTGATGCGGTCGAGTTCGCGCAAACCAGTCCGGAACCGGATCCGTCTGAATTATGGACGGACGTCTTAATAGAAATGTAAACAAGCAGAGCGTCATCCCCGCGTAGGCGGGGATCCATTTTAATAAGATGGATGCCCGCTTTCGCGAGCATGACGCAAGAGGGAGAAGTTGATCGATGGCTATCCAAATTTTGATGCCGGCGCTGTCGCCGACAATGACCGAAGGCAAAATTGCTCGCTGGCTCAAGAAAGAAGGCGATGCAGTCAAGGCTGGGCAAGTCATTGCGGAAATCGAAACCGATAAGGCGACGATGGAGGTCGAAGCGGTTGACGAAGGCGTGCTTGGCAAAATCCTTATTCCTGCCGGCACCGAAAATGTAAAAGTAAACGAGCCGATCGCCATGCTACTGGAAGAGGGTGAAAAAGCAGATGCACTGAAGAACGCGCCGTTACCCACAATCACCAAAGCTGTGGCTTCGAAGGAAGAACCTAAAGCTGACGCACGCCCGGCATTATCGGTAGTTCCTGCTGCGCCTCAGCCAGCCGAAATTCCTGAAGAAAAAGAATATAGCAAATATGTGAAGCTTACGGTCCGCGACGCTTTGCGTGATGCGATGGCCGAAGAAATGCGTCGTGACCCAAATATTTTCTTGCTCGGCGAAGAAGTCGCGCAGTATCAGGGCGCCTATAAAGTCAGCCAGGGTTTGCTGCAAGAATTTGGTGACAAGCGCGTAGTCGACAGCCCTATCACCGAAATGGGGTTTGCGGGGCTCGGCGTTGGCGCCGCTTTCGGCGGCTTGTCGCCTATCATTGAATTTATGACAATGAACTTCGCGATGCAGGCGATTGACCAGATCATCAATTCTGCCGCCAAGACTTTATATATGTCCGGCGGACAGATGGGCTGCCCGATTGTATTCCGTGGCCCGAACGGCGCGGCGAGCCGCGTCGGCGCACAGCATTCGCAGTGCTACGCCAGCTGGTACGCCCATGTGCCGGGCCTGAAAGTCGTAGCGCCTTATGACGCAGCCGATGCCAAAGGCCTGCTGAAAACGTCGATCCGCGACCGCAACCCTGTTATCTTCCTTGAGCATGAAATGATGTACGGTCAATCATTTGACGTGCCAGATGAAGAAGATTTCACGCTGCCGATTGGCAAGGCCAAAGTTATGCGCAAAGGTAGTGACGTTACTATCGTCGCTTTCTCCCGCATGGTCAGCCATGCTCTGGTCGCTGCTGAAAAACTGGCGGAGCAGGGCATTCAGGCCGAAGTAATCAATCTGCGTTCGCTTCGTCCCCTGGATACGGCAACAATTGTCGAAAGCGTTAAAAAAACCAACCGTCTGGTGGCAGTCGAAGAAAGCTGGCCGTTCGCGGGCATCGGTTCCGAAATCGCTGCGCAGATGATGGAACATGCGTTCGATTATCTGGATGCGCCGATGGCACGTGTTCACGGCGCCGATGTGCCCCTGCCTTATGCCGCTAATCTAGAAAAAATGGCTCTACCGCAGGTTGAAAACATTGTCGATGCCGTCAAACAAGTTTGCTATCGTCAGGCAGCTTAACAAGTTGCGGGGATAGCAATGGCCAACGCCGACGATAAAAAACTTTATATCGTTCATCTGGGTTTCTACGATCAGGAAACCAATTTTGGCGTCTATGAATCCCATACCAATGTTTTTGTCGCTGCTTCGACGCCGCAAGAAGCCAAGCTGATCGCCAAAGCCATGCCGATGTATAAAAATAAAAAAATGCATACGGATGGCATTCAGGAAATCACCGCCGTACAGGGCTTCCGCGTGAAGCTGGAACCCGACGCTTCACTTGACAACGATACGGTACTCAACAACTTCGATTATACGCAGCTTAATCCCGCCAATCCTTAAGTTCACCGAGATCATACCATGCCCATTCAAATCCTTATGCCTGCTTTGTCGCCGACAATGACCGAAGGAAATCTCGCGCGTTGGTTGAAGAAAGAGGGTGATACGGTTAAGGCGGGGCAGGTGATCGCTGAAATCGAAACTGACAAGGCGACGATGGAAGTCGAAGCTGTCGATGAAGGTAAGATTTTAAAAATCCTGATCCCGGGCGGCGCTCAGGGCATCAAAGTCAATACGCCTATCGCTGTGCTTGCCGAAGAAGGCGAAGAAGGCATGACCGCTGATGCTGCTATGGCGAAACTGGATAAAAAGGCAACAGCCCCAGCCGCAGCAGCGCCTAAAGCCAACGGCTCGACAGAAGTGGCAAAGCCCCCGGCTTCGATGTCTGCTCCTTCATCAAGCACCAATGGTAGTCGCGTTATGGCCAGCCCACTTGCCAAGCGTGTGGCAGAACAATCCGGCGTCGATTTAAAGAATGTGCGTGGTACCGGCCCGAATGGCCGCATCGTGAAAGCGGACGTTGAGAATGCAAAAGCAAGCGGCGGTGCCCATATAATGTCTGCGCCAGCTGCGGCTGCGCAGGGTATAGATGCCCGTGACTACGCTGATAAGCTTGGCATGGCCTATGAGGCTGTACCGAATAGCAGTGTGCGCAAAATTATCGCCAAGCGCCTGACGGAATCGAAACAATTGGTGCCGCATTTCTATCTGTCTATTGATTGTGAAATTGACGGGCTGTTGGAGTTGCGCAAACAAATTAACGAAGCTGCTGGCGGCAAAGTCTCCGTCAATGACTGCATTATCCGCGCCGTTGCTTTGGCTATGAAGAAGGTACCTGCGTCCAATGCCTCGTGGACCAATGACGCCATCATGCGTTACAAAAATATCGACATTTCTGTCGCTGTCGCAACGCCTAACGGTCTGGTAACGCCAATTATCAAGCAGGCCGATACCAAGACGTTGACGCAGATTTCGAGCGAGATGAAAGATCTGGGACTGCGCGCGCGCGAAGGCAAATTACGGCCGGAGGAATTCCAGGGCGGCGGTTTCTCCATCTCCAACCTTGGCATGTATGGCATCAAGAATTTCTCCGCGATCATCAACCCGCCGCAATCCTGTATCCTTGCGGTGGGCGCTGGTGAACAACGCCCAGTCGTCAAGAATGGCCAGTTGGCAATTGCTACAGTCATGACCTGCACTTTGTCGGTTGATCATCGTTCGGTTGACGGTGCCGTCGGTGCCGAATTCCTGCAGGCGTTCAAGCCGCTTATCGAAAAGCCTTATAGTCTGGTGGTCTAATGAGTGATCTTGAAGAAAGAGTTCGTATTATCGAAGAGCGTAATCACCGAGTTGAATCCGATAAAGCGTGGGAAATAAGTTGGACCCGTCGCATACTGATTTCGGTTGTTACCTGCATTGCTGCTCTTGTCCTTCTCCATGGCAACTTATGGGAAACGGCTGTTGCTGTTTTGGGCTATCTCTTGTCAACTTTTTCTATGCCCATAATTAAAAAAATGTGGGTCGATTCTATCTACAAACGAAAGACTTAACAAATGTCTGAATCAACCCATTCAGTGACCGACCTTATCATCATCGGTGGTGGCCCCGGTGGCTATGTTGCGGCTATCCGTGCGGCGCAGCTCGGCATGAAGGTGACCGTGGTAGAGCGGGAGCATATGGGTGGCATCTGCCTGAACTGGGGTTGCATTCCTACTAAGGCGCTACTGCGCTCGTCCGAGATTAACAATCTCCTTAAACATGCGGGTGATTTTGGCTTTACCATCAAGGAGTTTTCCTTCGATATTAAAAAGATTGTTGAGCGTTCACGGAAAGTGGCTAATCAGCTCTCGACGGGCGTCAAATTCCTGATGAAGAAGAACAAGATCACAGTCGTCGAAGGCCAGGCTAAGCTGCAGGGCAAAGGCAAGGTGGAGGTTACTAAAGATGGCAAGCAGGTAGCCGACCTGACAGCTAAGAATATCATCATTGCAACAGGTGCCCGTGCGCGTTCATTATCGGGGCTGGAGCCTGATGGTAAGCTGATCTGGACCTATAAAGAAGCGATGGTACCGGAAGCGATGCCGAAGTCGTTGCTGGTCGTGGGTTCAGGCGCTATCGGCATCGAATTCGCCAGTTTCTATCGCTCGCTCGGTGTCGAAGTCACGGTTGTGGAAGTGATGGATCGTATCTTGCCCGTGGAAGACGAAGAAATCTCCGCCTTCGCGCGCAAGGCGTTCGAAAAACAGGGCATGAAAATTATCACTGGCGCCACGGTCAAAAAGCTCGATAAGGGCAAAGATAATGTTGCAGCGACGATCGAGCAGGGCGGCCAGTCCACAATTTCAACTTTCGACCGCGTGATTATGGCGGTCGGTATCACCGGCAATACCGAAAACCTAGGTCTTGAAAATACCAAGGTCAAAGTGGATCGCGGGCATATCACGATCAACCAGTGGTGCGAAACCGGCGAGCCGAATGTGTTTGCGATTGGCGACGTGGCGGGGCCACCGTGGCTTGCACACAAAGCCAGCCATGAAGGTGTGTTGTGCGTCGAGCGCATCGCCAATGTCAAAGGCGTGCATCCAATGAAGGCCGATAATATTCCGGGCTGCACCTACTGCTCGCCGCAGGTCGCCAGCGTTGGTATGACCGAAGCCAAGGCAAAGGCCGCTGGTCGCGCTGTTAAAGTTGGGCGTTTTCCCTTCATTGGCAATGGTAAGGCCATTGCTATGGGTGAGCCCGAAGGCATGGTCAAAACCATATTTGATGCCAAGACCGGTGAGCTTCTGGGTGCCCATATGATCGGCCCCGAAGTGACCGAGATGATCCAGGGCTATGTCGTGGCAAGGACATTAGAGACGACAGAACAAGAGCTTATGCACACAATCTTCCCGCATCCCACGATCTCGGAAACCATGCACGAAGCGGTACTGGACGCGTATGGCCGCGCGGTGCATATCTAGGAAACCATGGACGTCCAGACACCAGCCAAGCTCCGCCATCCGGAGAAAGCCCATCGGCCCGATAATCTATCGCCGCCGAAGCCGGACTGGATTCGCGTGAAGGCTCCCAATAGCCGCGAATATAACGAAACGCGCGAGCTGATGCGCGGCCTGAATTTAGTGACGGTGTGTGAGGAAGCGTCTTGCCCTAACATCGGCGAATGCTGGAAGCAAAAGCATGCGACCTTTATGATTTTGGGGTCTGTCTGCACGCGGGCCTGCGCTTTCTGTAACGTCGCGACCGGCAAGCCGGATCAGCTCGACCCGCATGAGCCCGATCATCTGGCCGAAGCTGTGGGCAAGCTTGGACTGCATCATGTTGTCATTACATCCGTTGACCGCGATGATCTGGATGATGGCGGGGCCGCGCATTTCGCCCGCGTCATTACGCGGTTGCGCGAAACATCGCCGACTTGCACTATCGAAATTTTGACGCCTGATTTCATGAAGAAAGACGGCGCGATTGAAACCGTCGTGGCGGCAAAGCCCGATGTGTTTAATCACAATCTGGAAACGGTACCGCGGCTTTATCCTGGCATTCGTCCCGGCGCGCGGTATTTTACATCGCTTAGCCTGCTGAAGCGCGTCAAGGAAATCGATCCCACGATATTTACGAAGTCCGGCATTATGGTCGGCCTCGGCGAAACCCGTGAAGAAGTCGGGCAAGTGATGGACGACATGCGCGCTGCCGATGTCGATTTCATCACCATTGGCCAATATCTGCAGCCGACGCCAAAACATGCCGCTGTCGATCGTTTCGTAACGCCGGATGAGTTTGAGAGCTACACAAAACTGGCACGGGCAAAGGGCTTTTTAATGGTATCTGCCTCGCCGCTGACACGCTCCTCGCATCATGCCGGTGACGATTTCAAGAAACTGCGCGAAGCCAGGAATGCTATGGCTTCTTCTGTTCCGCCTGTAAAAACATCAAAATAGGCGCGATCAGTTTATAGAGAAGTTCCGGCCTGTCGGCATATTCTGGTAGCCAGCCAATCATTAAATGCCGGATGAGTTCTTCATGGCCTTTGTTCCATACGGAATGTAATTGACCATCCAGGGCAATGCCCCCCAGGGTCATGGGCACAGGATAAAGCCCCTCCTTGTTAACAAGGGCAGTCATTTCCTCACGCGGGTCAGCACCCAATTGTCTGAAGACATCATAGAGTTCGCCTTGTGCGCGCGTGTGTCTGACAGAGATCTCATCAATAATCGCGCACTTGCTGCTATCACCCACCCAATTGGGCCATAAAAAATCCAGCCCCTGACCACTAATGTTGGTATCAAAACTGGGCCAGCAGCGATCAAAAAACTCGCGGCTCATGCAGGGCGCCATAATCTCCACAAAGGTCGTAAAACGCAGGCGAAAAGCGCGGTTACGCAGGGTGATGGGGCAGCCGACGAGGCTGTCAGGCGTTAAAGAGGGCTGCGCCAGTTTCAGTTTAAATTCGCGGCAGATATCAAAGAATTTATTGATAGTGGCAGCATCGGTAACAAGGTCATCGTCCGGAAACCAGATATAATCATATTTATCCATCTCCGGCATTAATTGGCCGACAGTTTCTTTCAGGGCGGGCCATTTTGGACCCTTTAAATCCATGCGCCGCACTTCCTGAGGAAATGACGGGGCATCCTGAAACGCGTTCGGATTATTACCGTAATAGCTAACGACGATATCCCAATTGCGCTCACTGTTTGGTGCCATCCATCCGGGATGCAGGGAGGTATCGCCTGCGCGGGTGATAACGAGGTTGCGATGCATAGTAAGCTTTCAGGAGAAAAGAGAAAACTATACTAGCCGCTGCAAAACAGGGCAGCAAGTGCGGCGCATTTCAATAAATGTGGGAACTTTTTTAGCGGCTTACCACATCCGCATGGGGCCGACATCGATATGGACGAATTGCGAGTCAGGGTAGTAACCGACACCGCCGCGACGCATCTTGAGGGCGGTATTATGGATTTTCGGCAGGGACGTACCGTTCATGCGGATATCCATCGCCATGCCGCGCGTATGGTAGCTATTTTTGGCAACACCGTCGGAGGCGCGTGCCAGCATCATATTAGTCTTGGGCGACCGGTAGCCGGAGATAATCTCAACCGGCTTGTCGTTATTAACCTGACGCTGCAAGTCATAGAGCAAGTCCATCAGGCGCAAATTCATCGCGCAGCTATCGCCGGAATAATGATCGCGCAGGATATGATTGATCTTGGCCCAGGCGGCGCGGTCATACTTGCCGTCTTTCCAATAGGTCACATGTAGTTTTTCATCGGTGTGCAGATTGTGCATCGATATAGCGCGCACACCCTTGAAACGCGGAATAGCGGCAAGCGCAGGCGTTGCCATGCTGCAAGCCGCTGCGGTAATGCCGAGTTCTAGAAACCGGCGACGTGTGCCATCAAAAATTTTCGTCATTGCTTTGCCGTAAGGATCGCAATCGGTAGCGCGAATCTCTAATACTTAAAGGGAATTCCCCATCGTGACAAGCCTGAGCGATATTAAGAATCAATATATTTCTAAAAAGTTAATGCTCTGAGGGTGTTGACTTGCTTGCCGTTGCCTCTCCGCGCATGTTTTGCATGAGGAAACCGTCGTAATCATAGACATCCTTGCGGAAATTTATTTCTCCGACATCGTCTGTGAAAACCGTCCAGTAGACAACATACAGGGGCATTTGCTTAGCCAGACCAACCCAATGCGTTTTACCGGCATTGATTTCATCTTCAAGTTTTTGTTTATCCCAATGCTCTTTATTATAGGCCAAATAAATTTGCGCCACTTCTTCTGGTTCTGCCAGCCTTACGCAGCCTGAGCTTAGCGTGCGCTCATTCTTCTTGAAAAGCTCCTGATGTGGCGTGCCGTGCATGTAAACAGCAAAGTCGTTATCGAAATCAAATTTCAGGCGACCTAGGCTGTTCTGGTCACCAGGTGACTGACGCAGGCGGAAATTAAATGCGCGCTCCGGCATGGATTTCCAGTCGATATTATCGCCGTGGGGATCATTTTCATTGTTGCGGATAACAAAACCGAGTTTTTCAAGGTAATGCGGGTCTTTGCGCAGCTTGGGTAGAATATCCTTACGCGCGATTTTGGTGGGCACATGCCACGCTGGATTGATAATCATGCTGCGTATATTGCTTTGGATAAAGGGCGTTTTGCGATCAACACGCCCGACAATGACCAACCCGCGATAGATAAGCTTACCATCTTCGTGAATATCAAGCGATACATCCGGAATATTGACCAGCGCATAGCGGTCGGGCGGAAAGTCATCCGGCATATGCCGCCAGCGTTCCATATTAGCCAGAATTTGATCAATGCGCGCCGCAAGTGGAGTGTTGAGAGCTTCTAAAGCCTTTGCTCCGATATGTCCGTCGGCGACAAGGCCGTTGCGAGTTTGATAATTCTGCGCAGCATAAAATAACTCATCATTAAATGTTTCCGCCTGTTCAACAAGCAGGGAAAGGGGCGGTAAGTAACCTTCGGCGGCCAGGCGTGCGCGCAGTTGCGCGACGCGTGGGCCATGATCCTTGGGTAAAAGAGTAGGGCCTAGGTCGATTTTGGACCAAATGCCACTTGTTTCTATCGTCCGGTATTTTTGCAGCGCTTGCGCCAGTTGCGTATAGGCAGGGTTTTTGGGCGCAAGGTTATTGATGTAATCGCTGAGCGTGTTATTCGCCACAGCGGCTTCCAGTCCAACAGGAATGTCGACAGGTGCGCGGTGAAAATTCCAGCCGACATAGAGTTCCGACAGATCATAGCTATCCCCGTGCAGATCATGCGCCAGTCGCAACAATGTATCTGTTACCAGTAGTTCAAGTTTGGTCTTGCTGTCGGTATCTGTTGCCGTTGCCAGCTTTCGCATCAGTTCCACGGCATAATCTTCGCGCTGCAAGCCATGATAGTCGATCAGATGCTCGATCGAAGTCAGGAATGCCGCGAAAGTTTCGCTATTGGCCTCGCCAGAAAAATTCCATGCAGGTTTATAATTGCGGGCAACGTAGAAGCTATTTAGCTCGTCTTTCGCGAGTTCTTCATTTTCAACAGTAATGTCTGGTGCGGCGAGAACTTTTTGCAGATCGTCGATGCCTGTAAACCAGTCAGCATGCGCCAGCGCCATATTGCCGAGGGTGAAAAGGGTCAGAAAGCCAATAATTAAATAAAATCTGCGATGCATCGCGCGGAAGCTTCCTAGAACTGATTTCGCTTGATAATGTTTAGCCCTACTTTGAACGTCTGACCACGGACTTATTACATGCCGCAGCATAAAGAAGTAAGAGTGTTGCCTTATAAACCCGAACAGCTTTTTGACCTGGTAGCGGGTATTGAGCATTACCCTGCTTTTCTGCCCTGGTGCAAAGCAGCCCGTATTCTGGGCCGGGACGAGCAAACGGTGACCGCTGACCTGATTATCGGCTATAAAATGTTTCAGGAGAAATTTACATCGGTTGTGACTTTGGACCGGCCCCGGTCAATTACGGTACATTATAAGTCAGGCCCTCTGGCGCATCTGACGAATCAATGGGAATTTAAGCCTGCCGGGGCAGGGCAATGCGAATTATCCTTTCATGTCAATTTTGACTTCCGTTCCTCCTTGCTGCGTAGCGCCATGGAGATGTTTTTTGACAAGGCCTTGCTGAAAATGGTGGCCGCTTTCGAAGATCGTGCTAAGGCTTTGTATGACTAGGAAAATAGCGACTTTACCGCTTCCCGCACTGCACCACATCATCTGCTTGTTTTATGGGGCGTTAACCCTTATATCCTAGGTCAATCTTTGACCCCTGACCCCGAATTCTCCTTATGGCTACTTCCGCTGAAACTATGGCTGCCAATATGAACCTGTCGGTTTTCTCGAAAGCGACAGAGCTGAAAAGCCGTATTATTTTCACTGTTCTGGCGTTGATCGTCTATCGTCTCGGCACCTATGTGCCCATTCCAGGTATCGACCCTGTAACTTTGGGTGAGCTGTTCAAGCAGCATGGCGGCGGCATTCTCGGCATGTTCGACATGTTTTCGGGTGGCGCTCTGAAGCGTATGACGATTTTTGCTCTCAGCGTTATGCCTTACATTACGGCATCTATTATCGTGCAATTACTGTCGGCGATTATTCCGAGCTTCGAAGCTTTAAAGAAAGAAGGCGAAAGCGGTCGCGTTCGTTTGAACCAATATTCACGTTATCTGACGGTTTTGTTTGCCATTGTTCAGTCTTATGCGCTGGCTGTGGGTCTTCAAAACATGATGGGCGGCAGCGCCGTAGTGATTAACCCCAGCTTCTTCCGCATCAGCACGATGGTCACACTGACCGGCGGTACGGTATTTTTGATGTGGCTGGGCGAGCAGATTACTGCCCGTGGTATCGGCAATGGCACATCGCTGATTATTTACTCAGGTATCGTCGCCAACCTGCCGCATGCGATGGCGCAAACCCTGGAACTAGGCCGCACCGGAGCATTGTCAGCATGGTTTATTCTTCTGATCATTGTTTTGATTTTTGGCGTATTGGCTGTCTGCGTCTTCTGCGAACGTGCTCAACGTCGTATTCTCATTCAGTACCCAAAGCGTCAGGTTGGCAATAAGATGTATGGCGGCGAGGCCTCGCATCTGCCGCTGAAGATCAATACATCCGGCGTTATTCCGCCGATTTTCGCAAGTTCGCTGTTATTGTTCCCAATTACGGCTCTTAGCTTTACCAGCATGAGCCAAAAAGGTGGTTGGCTCACTGATCTGGTTACAGAGCTTGGCCATGGCAAACCGTTATTCATGGTTCTGTACGCTGCAATGATCATCTTTTTTGCATTCTTTTATACAGCTGTTGTTTTTAATCCGGTGGAAACGGCGGATAATTTGAAAAAATATGGTGGTTTTGTTCCAGGCATTCGCCCCGGCAAAAATACGGCTGATTATTTTGACGCGGTGCTAACGCGTCTTACCGTTTTGGGTGCGGCCTATCTGGTGGCCATTTGTTTGCTGCCTGAATTCTTGATGAGTAAAGGAGCGGTACCGTTTTATCTCGGCGGCACGTCGCTTTTGATCGTTGTCAGTGTCACCATTGATACGATCTCGCGCATTCAGTCGCACCTTATTGCGCATCAATATGAAGGCCTGATCAAAAAATCCAAGTTGCGCAAGAAATAAACCGGGAGCTGCTATTTCATGAATATCATTCTCCTAGGCCCACCCGGAGCGGGGAAGGGAACGCAGGCGCGCTTGCTGGAAGAAAAATATGGGATGGTGCAATTATCCACCGGCGACATGCTGCGCGCGTCGATCAAGCGTGGCGAGCCTCTGGGGCTTGAAGCCAAGAAGCTGATGGATGAAGGTAGGCTGGTGCCTGACGACCTCATGATCCGTATGATTGAGGATCGTATTCAACAAGCTGATTGCCAGAAGGGCTTTATTCTCGACGGATTTCCGCGGACTGTTAAACAGGCCGAAGCGCTGGATGCGATGCTGGATCGCCATCACAAAAATCTTGATGCCGTTGTCGAATTGAAAGTTGATGAAGATGCGCTGGTTGAGCGTGTAACTGGTCGCTTTACCTGTGCTAAATGCGGCGCGGGTTACCACAGTAACTTCAAGCCCACCAAAGTAGAGGGCATTTGTGATAACTGCGGCAGTGCGGAATTTGTCTGCCGCCCAGATGACAATCCAGAAACGATGAAAACCCGCCTCAAGGCTTTCCATGAACAAACGGCGCCGATCCTGCCCTATTACCGTGAAAAGGGTTTGTTGAAGTCGGTTGATGGTATGGCTTCCATGGTAAATGTGCAGCAATCGATCGAAGCCGTACTTAAGTCCTTGCGTAAAGGCTGAACTTCAGCGCCAGGTGAGCTTAGGCTTTGTTTTTTCTATTAAAATAATATGTGTTTAATAGATAAATTTCGATTAATATGGCCTTCCTCCCTACTGTTGAATGCAACCCCGCAGTTTCTTAGTGATTACTCCTTAACCATACGGCAATGTTTTTATGGCAAATATTGTGCCGTGCGGTATCGAATCTGAGTAAGTCCTTGTTCTGGAAGGTGCTTCTGCAATCCAGATATTTCAACCACTTATCTGCCTACGCCTTAAAGGAGAAAAACAGTGAGTCAGCTGGCCAATCTTAAAGTTTTGATCGCGGACGATCATTTTTTGATCCGACAGTTTGTGCGTAACACGCTGCAAGATTCAAAAATTAACAATGTTCAGACGGCGGCTGACGGAAACGAAGCCATTGACCTGATTCAAAAAGCCTTTGATGTAACACAACCCTATGATGTTGTGTTTCTTGACTGGAACATGCCGACCATATCGGGGCTGGAGGTGCTGAGTTATTTCCGCGCCAAGCCAGAATATGCCAATACGGCCTTTGTAATGCTAACGGCGGAATCCGAACAGCAAAACATCATGAAAGCGATCAAGGCTGGCGCAACATCTTATATCATCAAGCCTGTTTCACCCTCCGATCTCAGCAAGAAGCTTGTCGAAATTCACGAATGGATCAAGCGCAAGCGTCAAAATGCTCAGGCTCATGGGTAAGGTCATGGAAAAAGAAACCGCTACACAAGCATCGCTGTCTCTCGACGAAGCGCTTGCTCAGGATATATCGGCCGCTGTCGTTAATGCCATGCGTAGCACTTTTGGTGTCGCAGTTGTTCCCGGTACTTTTGAAGTCGGCGAAGGTATGGTGTCGCTGGTGGGCGATGTCTCCGGCGTTATCGGTATGGTTCAATCTCATCTCGAAGGCACGCTGACGCTTTGTCTGACCTATGAAACCGTGCGTAATATTTTGCCACAAGTTGTAGGAAAGTCCGTTTCGATTACCCACGAAATGGCGGTTGACGCCGTAGGCGAAATTACCAACATGATTTTTGGCCAGATCAAATCAAGCTTGGCGCAACGTGGTTATCATATGAAGCTCGGTATTCCCTGTGTCGTCTCAGGGAAGGGGCATTTTGTTAGCCAATTCCATCGTGGGCGCTACATGATTGTGCCCTTCCATCTGGACGGCCAATTGTTCCAGGTTTATGTCGCTTTGCATGCTGAAGCCAGTAAAGCCATCTAAGGCGGATGGAGCGGGCGGCTATGTCCGAAATAGGTGAAACATCAATTGAACTGCCCGGAGTTTCCGGAGTAGCTAGCCGTCCCATGATAGCGGGGCAGGACGCGCGTTCCGAAGCTACGCGTCAGGTAGATATTATCCATATATCGCTCGTCGGCATGACAGCCATTGTTCTGGTGTTGTTGTTTGCTGTTGCCTTGCCTGTATTTCATATGTCACCTGTTACTCATAAGGCCGCTTTCGGTATTATGGTTTTTGCCTCGATGGCAGGCATTGGTTATCTCTATTATATGAATTACCGCGTGCATCAGCATGTCAGTAATCAGGCCCGCCTCACCGAAGTTTTGGTCAACAGCCTGGGGCAGGGCTTTCTCTCTTTTAATGCCGAAGGTTTGTGTGGCCGCGTTTACTCGCAGGCTTGCCTGGATCTTCTGGAAACCGTTCCTTCGTCTAAAAACATCAAAGAGGTTTTGCATATTCCAGAAGCCGAACATGCGGATTTTAAGGATTGGATGGAAATTCTCTTCATGCCCAATCATGCGTTAGGTTTCGATGACGTCGTAAAGTTCCTGCCGCAATTCTTTCCGCATAGTCAGGGGCGTCGCATTAGTCTGGTATATCGCCCCATTCGCGGCAAGGACGAATCTTTAACTAACGTAGTTGTTATTGCTACCGACCAGACCGAAGAATTCGAAGCGCAAAAATTGGCCCAGCATCAGCAAAGCTATGCCGAGATGATTTGCCGCATCTTTAAGGAGCGCAATCAGTTCCTGGCAACCATCACTCACTTGCGCAAATTTATCGAAGTGGCCGAACAGCCAACGCGTCGTACGGACAGTGCTCCTTTGCTACGCTTGCTCCATACCTTAAAAGCCGCGGTCAAGCACTTCCATCTGGAAGAACTTGGAGAAATTGTTCACAAGCATGAAGCGGCTTTACGCGATGAATCAATCACGACAGATCATGATTTTCAGGTGAGACTTGATGTTGCGCGGAAAGAAATCGAGGCCGGATTACAGGGTGTTCTTGATCAGGTGCATGACCTTATCGGCCAGGATTACGAAGGCCGTGGTAATATGCATGAAGTTGAGGAATCGGCGCTTTATGATTTTGCGCGTGAAATGCGGGGGCGAAATGCAGACCCTGTTCTTGTTAGGCATTTCCTGAGCAAGATTGCGGCTATCCCCGCTAACGAATGTTTTCGTCAGTTTGACCGCGAACTGCACGACCTTGGCGAGATAATGGGTAAACAGGTCAAGCCGGTTCGTTATACAGGATCTAATCCGCGCGTATTGACGCAGCCTATTCACGAATTCTTGTTTTCGCTTACGCATATCTGCCGCAATATTATGGATCACGGTATCGAGCCTCCTGTTACGCGGCTGGCGCGTGGCAAAGATCCGGCTGGGCAAATTTCTATTCACTGCGACATCGTTCTTGACGGCGCTACCCAAAAAGAATGGTTGCAGATCATTATCAGTGACGACGGCAATGGTATTGATCCGTTGCGGGTAAGGGCCAAGCTGGCAACCATTGACCCTCAGGGGGCATGGCGTCATGAAGACGACCAAGCCGTTATCCAGTATATTTTCTCTTGGGGATTCTCGACCCGCGAGAACGTCACCGATCTTTCTGGTCACGGGGTAGGGATGGAAGCGGTGGAGCGAGAGGTCAAGATTTTGGGCGGCACCATCAAGGTATACTCCGAGCTTTACCGCGGCACCCGCTTCGATATTCGTATCCCTTATATATTTGATTTGACCTCGTAGAGGCGGCCTGTTTGATGAGGCCCGCAGCCCGGGGTTAGTGAAAA
The DNA here is from genome assembly GCA_013289265.1 of Alphaproteobacteria bacterium. Lineage (GTDB taxonomy): Bacteria > Pseudomonadota > Alphaproteobacteria > UBA9219 > UBA9219 > JAATFY01. Next base: position 53,756 of record JABDAH010000005.1, on the reverse strand, counting down.
GCCTTGTTTCTGCCTTGCAACAGTTTGAAAAAGCGATAGACTTACTATCCATCTTCTCTCCTTAGTGCGATTCGTCATGGCTGAAGTTCAAGATCCTTCGCAGGCTGCATCAGAACCATCAATGGAGGAAATCCTTGCCTCCATCCGTAAGATTATTTCTGATGACGCACCTGCTGAAACTGCAGCTCCAGCAGCGGAAGAGCCTGTCGAGCTGACTCAAGTGATCGAGGATGATGGCTCGGTCGTCGCCGCGGCTCCTGAACCTGCCCCGGCGCCTGTCTACCCCCCCCCCTCCACCGCCGCCAGTTGTTGCTCCGGTTCTCCCGCCTGTAGGGGATGTCCTGATTTCTGAACCCGTGGCTTCTGCCGCCGGCTCGGCTTTGTCTGCTTTAGCAAGCACCTTGGAAATTGAACGTCTGTCTTCTGCCCCCATGAATGGTACCCCCATTGGCAACGGCACGCGTACGCTGGAAGACATGGCAATTGAATTAATGCGTCCTTTGCTCAAGCAGTGGCTGGATCAAAACCTGCCCGCCGTGGTCGATCGCCTGGTGCAAAAAGAGATCGAACGCATTGCCCGCCGCGCCAAGGACTAGGGCTTTTTTATCCGCTTTTTTGGTATTTATTAGCCCCTTGATGTGGGGGCTTTTGTGCGTCATGAATATGACAAATTTTCAGACAAGCATTAAAGGCTTGGACAAACGGGTAGGACAATATGCATAGGGAACATTGGAAAATTGCTGATTTGCCTTGGGATCAATTCGACGCAGGCAAGGTTAATCCTGAAATTTTAAAAATCGTCAAGGCGGCGGCTTTGGTGGAGTTTAATGCGGATGATTATGCGACATATCTTTGCAACGTATTCCCCAACGACCCGGTTTTTCGGGAGGCCACGAAAAATTGGTCTGCAGAAGAAGTTCAACACGGCGTAGCTTTGGGCCAATGGGCAGAAAAAGCTGACCCCACTTTCAATTTCAAAAATGCTGTTGCGCGTTATACCGCGGGTTACCGCGTTAATGTTAATGCCAACCAATCCATTCGCGGATCGCAAACGGGTGAGCTGATTGCCCGCTGTATCGTCGAAACGGGGACCAGCTCCTATTACACTGCCCTTGCCGATGCGACGGAAGAACCGGTGCTGAAGGCAATCTGTCGCCATATTGCCGCCGATGAGATCAGCCACTACAAGCTGTTCCAAAATCATCTGAAGGGCTATCTGCAAAAAGAGGGCCTTAGCCGCCTAGAGCGTTTAAAAATAAGCCTCGGCAGAATGCAGGAGTCTGAGGATGATGAGTTGGCCTATGCTTACTTTGCGGCCAATGCTGCTTCGGATGCCGTTTATGACAGGCCAGCCTACACATCGGCTTATATGATCCGAGCCTATCCTTTTTATCAGCAAAAGCATGTAGAGCGGGTAGTGACAATGGTATTTAAAACCTGCGGGTTTAAACCAAACACAATGTGGCAGGGGATGGCCAACCGTGTGGCTTGGTGGCTGATGCAGACCAAGACTAAAAAGGCTATTCGTCAGGCTGCATAACCATTTGATACTTAACGAAAAAATGAGATTTTAATCATCCTGTGTTAATAATGACCGGCACTGAATACACGCTATTCAACCGCTGTGAACATTAATGCCAGTTATTTTACAGAATGAACTCGCCGGCTATTTCGCCCTGCATGAAAAATATGTTCAGGGCATGTCGGGCGGCAAGCGGTTGGACATTTCTACCCACAGCGGCCATGACCTCGATTTCTCGCATCAGAACTTATCATCGGCGGAATTCGTAGGTTCATTCCTGAACCATAGTAATTTTTCTTACACGCAACTGCGCCAGAGCAATTTTTTCGGCGCAACCCTTAATAACAGCAACTTCATCGAATCTGACCTAACGCAGGCTGATTTGCGCGGTGCGCAGTTGCAGGGCGTCAATTTCACAAACGCGGTTTTGAACGAGGCCAATCTGGCGGACGGCGCCTTGCTGCGCCGCCAGCAAAGCGGTGAGATAGGTCCTGTTCACACCAGTGACTCTAAGTTGCGTCTTTATAATGCCGTTTTCAAAAATACGACGGCGCAAAAAGCGCGTTTCTCGAGCGCTATAGCGCTATCAACAGATTTAAGTTTGGCGAATTTTAAAGGCGCCAAGTTACAGGGTGTCAACTTTACGGGCAGCAATTTACGCGGCGTTAGTTTCGAAAATGCCGATTTGCGCGGTTGTAACTTCACGAATACCAATATGAATTCGGTTATTCTGTTGCATGCCAATATGGACGGGGCGGTGTTTGAAGGGGCGGATCTGACTGCAAGCCTCGTGCATCTTGTCGAAGGCGACACCCAGACTTTCAGCAAAGCGAAAATGACGAAGTCGCTGGAAAGCCTCGAATACAGCATCAAGGAAATTATCGCCAATCACCGTGTATGGGTAAACACGCTGGGCAGAGAAGGCAAGCGCGCCGATCTGGTGGGCATCAATCTGGCCAATGTCATGCTGGACGGTGTCCAGTTTCAGGCCGCCAGTTTACAACGAGCTTTGCTCTCGGGCGCTTCATTCTGTGGCGCGACTTTCACGATGTCGGACTTGACGGGATGCAACGCCAGGGCGACCTGTTTTGCCAAGGCGGATTGTCGCGGCGTTAATCTCTCACTAGCGCGGCTTGATCAGGCCAATCTTGAGGGGAGCGACTTTTCCCCCATGATGATTTCCGGCAGCCTGCACCCCATTTCTTGGCGGTCGAACTTTGTCGGGGCGAACTTACAGGAAGCCAATCTACGCAATGCCAATCTAAGCGAGGCACGTTTTGAGAATGCCATGCTGGCGGGGGCCGATTTAAGGGGCTGCGACCTAACCGGCGCGGACCTGACGGATGCCAATATGACAGGGGCTGACCTGCGCGGCGCCAAACTCGATAAAGCTGATATGCGTGGCACTATTGGCGCTCGCTAAGCCCTCTTTCTTCCTACTTGCGCTGCAATAACATCAAAGGGTAAGTTGTTCCAATAACCCCTTGATTATGTGCGATATCCTATGTCTAAACCTGAAACTTCCCTGATGGACCGTCTGACTGCCCTTTGCAAAAGGCGCGGTTTTATTTTCCAGGCTTCCGAGATTTACGGTGGCCTGAATGGTTTTTGGGATTTTGGGCCCCTCGGTGTGCAGCTCAAAAACAATCTGCGCGATGCATGGTGGCATGACATGGTCGATTGCCCGCCGCTGGGGCCGGATGGCAAGCCACTTTCGATCGTCGGTATCGATACATCGATTATTCAGCATCCCAAAACATGGATTGCATCCGGTCACGTGGCTGGATTTGCTGATCTTATGGTCGATTGCCGTGAATCGAAAAAACGGTACCGCGCAGATCATATTAAAGTTTACACAGTAGGATATAGTACGCCAAAGGGAGTAGGTGCTTGGTCGTTAGGTGTTCTAGAAGGAGATGATGCTGAGCTGCAGGTTTTAAAGAGAGCAAAGAAGCTTGTTCAAAAACAAGGTGGTGGAGATGTCAGAATAGATTCATCAAAGCCAGATACTCTAACCGACATATGGGAACGCCATGAAGATATATATGGCCCCGATGCAGAAAACCCTGGGACATTAACAGAACCTCGCGCCTTCAACCTGATGTTCCATTCTTATTCGGGCGTATTTCAGAATGAGGATTCGAAAGTCTACCTCCGTCCAGAAACGGCGCAGGGGATATTCCTGCAATATAAGAATGTGCTGGATAGCACGCGCGTCAAGCCACCCTTTGGTATTGCGCAGGTCGGGAAGTCATTCCGTAACGAGGTAACGCCGCGCAATTTCATTTTCCGCAGCCGCGAGTTTGAGCAGATGGAAATGGAATTCTTCTGTGCGCCTGAAGACGGCATGATGTGGTACGAATTCTGGGTGGGTGAGCGCTTACGTTGGTGGGAAGCCCAAGGCGTCAGCAAAGACAACCTGTTCCGCCATGTCATCGCTGATGCCGATCTGTCGCATTACTCCAAAGGCACGTCGGATATTGAATATCGCTATCCTTTTACCGCACCGGGTTTTGGGGAACTGGAAGGTGTGGCCTACCGTACCGACTACGACCTGAAGCAACATCAGGAACACAGCAAAACCAATCTCGAATATATCGATCAGGAAAATAACCGTCGCTATGTCCCGCATGTGGTGGAACCTGCCAGCGGCCTCACGCGCGGCGTTCTGGTCCTGCTATGCGAGGCTTATCAATATGACGAAAGCCGCGCCTCGCCGGAATGGCTGAAACTGAAGCCGAGCCTTGCGCCGATCAAAGTCGGTATCTTTCCGTTAATGAATAAAGACGGCATGCCGGAAGTTGCAGAAAAACTTTATATGGATTTGCGCCGCACATACACGTGCCAATATGACGCGAAGCAAAGCATCGGTAAACGCTACGCCCGTATGGATGAAGCCGGAACGCCGTTCTGCATCACGATCGATGGCGATACGCTAACCAACCAGACTGTCACCATCCGTAACCGCGACACCGCGCAGCAGGAAAAAGTTGCGCTGGATAAGGTGCGAGCCTATTTGGCGGAGAGATTATCGGCATAACATATCTGTTGACTTTACTTAACATAAGTGTTATGTTTGAGGTGCGGGATGAATAGCAATGAGCTAAAAAGGTGGTTAAGCAAACAGGGCTGCACCTTTGGTTCACAAAAAGGCAGCCATTTGAAGGTCTATTATGAGGGACGGCAATCGATTATCCCGATGCATGGTAAGAAAGAACTCGGTAAAGGCTTGGTCGCGGCGATCAAAAAGCAACTCGGTTTAAACGAGGTTGAAGATGTTTGATTATCCTGTCGAAATTACCAAGGAAAGCAACGGTACATATACTGTTGGGTTTCCCGATATCCCCGAAGCACATACTCTGGGCGATACGCGTGACGAAGCCCTGATGCATGCGGTAGAAGCATTGGAAACGGCGCTGTCTTTTTATATCGATGAAGGAAAGCCATTGCCTAAATCCTCAGCCAAACGCAATTCTGCTGTCGTTGGGCCTTCACTGATCGGCACAATGAAACTCGGTATCTATCAGGCCATGCGCGATGGCAAGGTACGTAAGACCGATTTAGCCCGCCGCTTAAAATGCCATTTGATGCAGATTGACCGGTTGCTCGACCTTACCCATTCTTCGCGTATTGAGCAGTTAGAAGCCGCCTATGCGGCGCTCGGTCTGCGGGTTAATGTTGTGCTGGAAGCCGCAGAATAAACGCGTTGCCTCACCGTTAAACACTCGTTATTTTTCACTTCGTTCACAGACTTTTTAGGTAATATATCATGACCAGTTCAAAATGGGTTTACGCATTCGGCAATGGCAAGGCAGAGGGCAAGGCGGATATGCGCAACTTGCTGGGCGGCAAGGGCGCTGGTCTTGCAGAAATGTGCAATCTGGGTTTGCCTGTGCCGCCGGGCCTGACCATTACGACAGAAGTGTGTACTTACTATTATGGCAACGGTAATTCCTATCCCACCGACCTAAAGCACCAAGTGGCGGCTGCCCTCGCGCAGATTGAACAATCCGTCGGTGCAAAATTTGGTGATGCAAAAAATCCGCTGCTAGTTTCGGTGCGTTCCGGCGCTCGTGCTTCCATGCCGGGCATGATGGATACCGTCCTTAATCTTGGCCTCAACACACAGACTGTCGAAGGTCTCAAGGCCCGCAGTGGCGATGCCCGTTTCGCTTATGACAGCTATCGCCGCTTTATTCAGATGTACAGCAATGTGGTTCTGGACATTCCGCATCACAATTTTGAAGAAGTGATCGACGATATCAAACGCGCCAAGAATTATCGCCTCGACACCCAGATGACAGCAGGCGATTGGAAAGAAGTCGTCGAGGCTTCTCTGGTAATCGTCGAGAAAAAACAGAAAAAACCATTCCCGCAAGATGTGAATGAGCAGCTATGGGGTGCCATCGGCGCCGTGTTTAGTTCATGGATGAACCAGCGCGCCATTACCTACCGCAAGCTGAATGACATTCCGCATGATTGGGGCACAGCGGTTAATGTGCAGGCAATGGTATTTGGCAATATGGGTGAAGATTGTTGCACCGGTGTTGCCTTTACGCGCAATCCTTCCACAGGTGAGAATGCGTTTTACGGCGAGTATCTTGTCAACGCGCAGGGCGAGGATGTCGTCGCCGGCATTCGCACGCCGCAGCATCTGACCGTCAAAGGTAAGAAAGACAACCAGTCTGATCTCCCTGCGATGGAAGAAGTGATGCCGTCGGTATTTAAACAGCTTGACGATGTGCGTCTGAAACTGGAAAAACATTACCGCGATATGCAGGATATCGAATTCACGGTGCAACAGGGCAAACTGTATATGCTGCAGACGCGTACCGGCAAACGGACGGCACCCGCCGCTCTGAAAATCGCCGTTGATATGGTCAATGAAGGCGTGATTGATAAGAAGGAAGCGGTCAAACGCATCGACCCAAGCTCGCTTGATCAGTTGCTGCATCCAACGCTCGATCCAAAAGCTGTTACGCAAATTGTGGCCAAGGGCCTGCCGGCATCGCCGGGCGCTGCATCAGGCAAAGTTGTATTCAGCGCCGACGATGCGGAGCATCTGACCAATGCAGGGCAGAAAGTTATTCTCTGCCGTATTGAAACCAGCCCTGAAGACATTCACGGCATGCATGCGGCCAAGGGCATTGTCACCAGCCGCGGCGGCATGACCAGTCACGCTGCAGTCGTTGCGCGTGGCATGGGCCGAGCCTGCGTTGCAGGTGCGGGCGATATCCATATGGATTATGCCAAGCAGCAGATGGTGGTAAAGGGAACGACCATCAAAGCGGGGGATGTTATCACCATCAACGGCTCAACCGGTGAAGTTATGCTGGGCGCTGTGCCGACGATTCAGCCAGAACTCTCGGGCGACTTCGGCACACTTATGGCGTGGGCCGACAGCATGCGCCGCATGAAAGTACGTGCCAATGCCGAAACGCCATTGGATGCCCGCACGGCTGTTAAGTTCGGCGCTGAAGGTATCGGCCTGTGCCGCACAGAACATATGTTCTTCGATACTGACCGTATCACCGCGATGCGTGAAATGATCATTGCCGACGATGAAAAAGGCCGTCGCGCGGCTCTGGCCAAGCTGGAACCGATGCAGAAAAAAGACTTTATGGAACTGTTCACTATTATGGACGGCCTGCCAGTAACAATTCGTTTACTCGACCCGCCGCTGCATGAATTTTTGCCGCATACGGACGCCGAAATTGCCGAAGTGGCGAAGGGCGCGGGCATAGATGCGGAAAAAGTAAAAAAACGTGCGCATCAGTTGCACGAAGCTAATCCGATGCTGGGACACCGCGGCTGTCGCCTTGGTATTTCCTATCCGGAAATTTACGAGATGCAGGCGCGGGCGATTTTCACCGCCGTTGCTGATCTGCACAAGCTGGGCAAAAGCATCCTGCCGGAAATCATGATCCCTTTGGTCGCAACTAAGAAAGAACTGGATATTCTGAAGGAAATGATCGACCGCGTCGCTGGTGAAGTTACAAAATCATCCGGTTCGCCGTTGAAATATCTGGTTGGTACGATGATCGAGTTGCCACGCGCGGCGCTGCAGGCCGGGCAAATTGCCGAGAGTGCGCAATTCTTTAGCTTCGGCACCAATGATTTGACGCAGACGACATTCGGCCTCAGCCGCGATGATGCTGCCAGCTTCCTGCCTGATTATTACCGGGCGGGCGTGTTCGAGCACGATCCGTTTGCGACATTAGACCAGGACGGTGTTGGTGAATTGATCAAGATAGCCGTCGAGCGTGGCCGCAAGACTCGAGCCGATATCAAACTTGGAATTTGCGGTGAACATGGCGGTGATCCAAACTCGGTCAAATTCTGTAACCGTGTTGGGCTTGATTACGTCTCATGCTCGCCGTACCGCATCCCCATCGCGCGTTTGGCCGCGGCACAAGCTGCGATTGAAGGCCAAAAAGATATCGATGCGCGGCGGAATGCGGCATAGTCTCCTCATCGCGGCAGCATTCTTTCTTCTCGGGGCTTGGACTGACCAGCCGCAAATGCTCGACGGCGCACCGGCTGATGTGAAAGCCGCTTGTGAAAAAGTCAAAGATGCTCAAATTCCATCGCAGGATTATCCCGCTGTGGCCTATGCCGGTAAAGCATGCGAGGGCCCAAATGGCAACGGCGTGTATTACAATGATCCGCCCGACTATGTCCTGGCGCGGCAATGCGCCTTTTGGGAAAGAGAGAAACGCCTTTCTGCCGCTGTTCTTCAGGGCTCCGATATATTGGAGATGATTTATGCCAATGGTTATGGTGTTGCGAAAAACCTGAACCTGGCTCTTAAATTTGCCTGTGAAGGTGACGGGGCTAAGAGCGATGATTTTGCGCGCAGTGTTAGGCATATCCAGAAAATGATGGCTGAGAAAGATCCGGGTGAACTGAGCGTGTGCGACGACCAACTCAGTTCGTTAATGATGACTATTTGTATGAATATTCATTTCGAGAAATACGAGAGGGAACGAAAGTCAAAAATAGATTCCCTCATTGCCTCATGGCCGCCGCGGCATCAGGAAGAATTCAAGCGCTTGCAAGCCGCGGCCTTCGCTTATTTCAAGGCAAGCGCAGAAAATGAAACCTATCATGCAGGACTGTCTAGCGGCGCCATGATCCTTGACGCCGAAAATATGTTGAAAGATTCATTCATTAGGGAAGTTGTTCAACTGGAAGCTGGGGATTTGCCACAGATGCCCGTTGATTTTGCCAAGGCAGACAAACAACTAAATAAATCCTACCACAAAAAAATATCGGTTGATCCGTCTGAAGATGCTTCAGGTATTACTCGCAAGGATATTCAGCAAACCCAAAGATTGTGGCTAGCGTACCGGGATGCCTGGATTGAATTTGCAGCTTTGCATTATCCTAAAGTCGCACCCGGTACACTCAATGCGATGCTGACAGAAGAACGGACAAAGCGGCTCGATGAGATTCCAACAGGCGACTAGCAGTTGTTAGCCGTGTCGAAGATGTTCAACAGGGATGCGATATAAAAACGCCGGGCCGGAGCTGCCATCGCCATATGTAGCATCGACCGTTTCTATTTTTTCTCCTTTCAGATGAACCTCGCAAAGATGCCGGGAAGGCATATTGTCTTCGCGGGCGTGGAATTCGAGAAACTTGATCTCCGTTTTAGGTTTAAGCCAGTCTAAGGCGGCATGAACAAACTGGTCAGCGACCCCATGTTGACGTTGATCCGGTATTACATAGAGTGAGCCGCCTTCGGCTGTGTCATCCGCCGTTTTGTAAATACGCGCGATACCAACCATGTCATTATGGGCAAACATACCGAACCAGCATTGATCGGGAGTCTCTTTGGCGCGTTCCTGCCATTGTGCAAGTGTAAATCGGGTTTCGTCATCGTCAGGCTTCTTAAAAAAGCGTCCATCTTTTTCCAGAGATTCAAGCCGCAGGGAACGGAAGGCTGAGGCATCCGCGCTGGTTAGGGGTCTGACAGGGATCTGAGGGTTATCGGCTTCAATCGCAGGTGCTTGCAGTTGTGCAGGTTGAGTTGTGGCAGATACCAATTCCATAAAACCTCCTCCTTCATTATTGTTATCAATAATGTAAGTGCGGAATTTCGGGAGGGTTATGATCTAATTCACAGCAGAGGTGATTTAATTATGTGTACCCGACTTTCGGCACAAGTCAGTAATAGGGATTCACTTAAAGAAATGTGCGCTTTCTCTACATTCAAAAGCGCCAGCCCCACATCATCACAGCTACTGCGCATCTCGCCGATTTCTTCTTCGTTCATTTGAATAGGAGTGCCGGGGGATGGGGCGGCACCATCTATTCCTACAGGGAACATGCGTTTTTTGACGAGGGCGCGGTAATGCATGCGTGCAGTCAGTTCCTGGCCCATGTAACAACCCTTGGTCCAGCTGATGCCGTTCAGCAGGTCAAAATTTCCTTCTAACAAAGTCGATTTCTCGACGATCATATCGCGGCTGCCATCCGGTACGCCTAGTTTGAGGCGATGCTTGTCGTAGGCAGAGAAATCAGTAATTGCTCCGGCAGGTTTTTCACCTTTTTTCAAAATGATACGGATGCCTAGTTCTGGGAGGCGTGGATCCAGTAAAACCAGATTGTCATCCCCGGCGTGACCGGGGATCCAGTGCCGCGCGTCTGCGGGGCGAAGACTTATATGCTCGCTATCGCTGGTGCTGGATTCCCGCTTTCGCGGGAATGACAGCTGAGAGTTGGGCTCTTGGATCCAATGTGCCCACACGTCAAACTGCCCGCCTATATTCTCCAGCATCACCTTGGCACGCAATTTATAACGGCTAAGCCGCTGTAATAGATCGTCAGCGCGGGCGGCTTCGCAGTCGATCAGAAAAATATCACCTGCGTCGATAACAAACATATCATGCAGAAATTTTCCCTGCGGCGTGAGCAGGGCGGCATATATGGGTTTGCCGGGCTGGCATAAATGGATGTCATTGCTGATGAGGCCCTGCAGGAAATTTCGCCGGTCATCACCACCGACCTGCAGAATACTGCGATTTGTCAGATGGCAGATAAGGTCTGTCATCCCAAAGCCCCTACATACTGTGCCGCGTTTTCGCGTGTTATCTCAACAAAGCCGGTCATTGTTGCTGGAACTGAACTGTGAATGCACAACAGGTTGATAGACGCCAGATCCGGGAAAATATTCTCGGTATTACCTGCAAAATTATTCGGATTGAACAAAGTGGGTAAATGCCAATAAAGGCGATAATCCTGTTTGAATAGGAAGCTAATTATAGGCAGTGATTGAGATTCGAGGTCATTATCTATGTAAAGCGCAGGTTTGCAGCGTGCCAATGTTTGCGCGGCACCTTGCAGCACATCAAGCTCCATCCCCTCGACATCGATCTTCATGAAATCGCAGCGTGGAAAATTGAACGAGTCGATAGTGAGGAGAGGCACAACTTCGCTTTTGGCATCACCTGCGCTGTCCGGCGATAAAGCGACACCACCAAAATCACCGTCTTTGGCGTAATCAACAGGCGGCACAGCGATAGAGCCAACCTTGCTGCCCAGCGCCGCCATTAAGGCCATGACATTTGTCAGCCCATTGAGCGCCAGATTACCGCATAGCATTTGGTGGAGAATTCGTTGCGGTTCAAAAGCAACGACTTGTCCCTGCGCGCCCACAGCCTTGGCAAGGCCGACGGTTTGAACCCCGATATTTGCGCCGATGTCGAAAGCCACCATGCCCGGCTTGACGATTTGCCGGAAAAGGTCCGCCTCCATTCCTGAAAACTCGCCATAGGCTTCCAGTGATTTACCAATAAGGGTGTCATGTTTGTTATACATAAACAGGCCGTCACGGCACTGTTTCAGGCCCATGGGCGATGTGTCTGGTATGGTCAATTGCATAGAAAATCTCGTGAAATCAGCTCTTAAATCTTCTTTAACCCCGTGGTTCTACCATTCAGGCAGGCGCAATACATCGCCTGAAAGAGCGCGTCATGCAAGATTCAGTTTCATCCCCAGCCCTGCAATCAGCCGGTCGTAAAGCCGCCTTGAAAACGTTGCCCTTCATATTGTTTGGGCTGGCGATGCTGGCGCTCGCCGGCTGCAACGGCACCGTTATTGGTTTAGGGGCTGCCGCCGGAGGAATCATAGGAACCAGGCCGGGCGACGAACCGCCTGCCGATCTGTCCGCCCAGATGCCGCAGCATGAAACCTGGTGTTATGAAACAGCGGGTGAGCCGCAATGCTATGCCTATCCTGTAAAGGATGCGAATAGCCGCCTGATTAATGTCGATCCGCCGAACCGCTATCCGCTGACGGCGCGGGCCTATCACGAAACCGTGATTGAAAGCCAGCAATAAGCCTGAATTTCTTATATTAACGTCCCTGTTGCGCGGAAAGATTCTCCGGCTATAGTCTGGCTCTGTCTTTTTTGCCCTCGAGGATCATATGCTGGATATTACGCAGTTTTTCATCGCTACTGCCCATGCGCAGGATGCCGTAAGTTCGCCCCCCGGCGGCGCGAATACATCCATGCTGATGAATTTCTTGCCGATCATTTTGATCTTTGGAGTTTTTTATGTGCTGATCATCCGTCCACAACAAAAGAAAATGGACGAACAGAATAAGATGATCAAAGCCCTGCAGAAAGGCGACCGCGTTATCACTAGTGGAGGTATCTACGGCAAAGTTACCAAAGTGGACGGTGACGATTTGTTGACAGTCGAAATCGCTGACGGCGTGCAGGTCAAGGTGGCCCGCGCGCAAATTAGTGGCCTCGCTGCTAAAACACAGCCTGTCATTGCGGCCGACGAAGCCGAAAAGAAAAAGTAATTCGCGATGATCTATATCGAACGCTGGAAAATAATCCTTATTACAGCCGTATGTTTGCTGGGTGTGCTCTATGCCGCGCCAAATGTGATGAGCCGCGATAGTGTAGCTTGGCTGCGCGAACATACACCGTCCTTTTTTCCCAATCAGGGTGTTAATTTAGGGCTCGACTTGCGCGGCGGTTCGCATCTGTTGCTGGAAGTGGCGACGGATACTGTGATCGAAGAACGCATGCAGGCTCTGGTTGATCAAACGCGTTCCGAATTGCGTAAATCCAAAGTTGGCTACACCGACTTGGGCTTAGCCGCTGGTTCTATCCATTTTAAACTGACAGATGCGTCGCAGATAGAAAAAGCTAAAGACACGATCAATGAAATGGATCATGACCTTGGCATAGTCGAGGCTAACGGCGAATTTACTTTGCATATGACCGAAGCCAAGATTGTTGAACGCAAGCGCGCGGCGATGGATCAATCGATTGAAATCGTGCGCCGCCGTATTGACGAAAGTGGCACGCGCGAGCCTTCCATCCAGCGTCAGGGCGATAACCGTATTTTGGTGCAATTACCGGGGGTGGATGATCCGGAACGTATTAAAAACCTGCTCGGCCAAACTGCAAAACTGACTTTCCGTTTGGTCGATGAAACAGCGAATCCGGCCAGCATCGCGCCACCAGGTGAAGAAGTCCTACCCTCGACCGAACGCGCGGGGCAATCTTATGTCATTCAAAAACGTGTTATGGTTTCAGGTGATACACTGACAGACGCGCAACCATCATTTTCGAATGGCGAGCCTGTTGTCAGTTTCAAGTTTGACTCAGTCGGCGGTCGCCGCTTTGGTGAAGCAACACGCGAAAATACGGGGCATTTGTTTGCCATTGTCCTTGATAACAAAGTGATTAGCGCGCCTGTTATTCGCGAACCTATCCTGGGTGGCAGTGGACAAATTTCAGGTCATTTCACGACGCAATCGGCACAGGATCTGGCTTTGTTACTGCGGGCAGGTGCTTTGCCAGCACCGATTAAAATTCTGGAAGAGCGTACCGTTGGCCCGGGTCTCGGTGCAGATTCTATCAAAGCGGGCGCCACAGCCAGCCTTGTGGGTTTGGCGCTCGTGGTAGTCTTTATCATTCTGTCTTACGGGTTGTTCGGTGTGTTTGCTAATATCGCGCTGCTATTCAATATCGCGCTGATCTTTGCGGTGCTGTCTATCCTGCAAGCGACACTGACACTGCCAGGCATTGCGGGCATTGTGCTGACTATCGGCACGGCATTAGATGCCAACGTTCTGGTGTTTGAACGTATTCGTGAGGAACTACGTCTTGGGCGCAGTCCTATCTCGGCCATTGATTCTGGATACAGCCGCGCATTATCGGCAATTATCGATGCTAATATGACAACCCTTATTGCAGCCGTGTTGCTATTCATTTTTGGCTCAGGCCCCGTGAAGGGTTTCGCGGTGACATTAACCATAGGCATTATCACGTCGATATTCTCGGCGCTGATGGTCACGCGCCTGATCGTGGTCTGGTGGTTGCGTACGGCAAAGCCGAAGGTTATTCCGATTTAATCCCCAACAACCGACAGTAATAACCGCAGCGCCTCGCGCACTGCTTGTTGGCGGATATCGTCGCGGTCGCCGTTGAATTGTGATTTGTAGTGGAACAGAGTGCCGGTACGGGTAGCGATGCCAAAATAAACGAGGCCAACTGGTTTGGTTACCGATCCTCCCAAGGGGCCTGCGATACCGGTTACTGAAACCGCTACGTCGGCGAGAGAAAATTCCAGTGCGCCTTGCGCCATCGCGGTCGCCACCTGTTCGCTGACTGCGCCATATTCTTTGATAAAATCAGGCATTACACCAAGCACTTCAACTTTGGCGTCGTTGCTATAGGTCACAAAACCGCGCTCAACAATTGCCGATGATCCGGAAATTTCTGTCAAAGCGCCTGCCACCAGCCCGCCAGTGCATGACTCCGCCGTGACGATTTTCAGCCGCTGCGTGGTGTACTCATCCACGACTTTCCATGCGAGGTCATGAATGTCGGGAGGAAACATTTCAGTTATCCCGGAAACCGCAACGTAGCCACCGCCTGCGCGGCGATGCCTTCTTCGCGACCGGTGAAGCCAAGGCGCTCAGTAGTTGTAGCCTTCACGCTAACGCGGTCAGGGGTGACTTCCAGAAGTTCGGCGACGCGGGCGACCATGGCATCGCGATGCGGGCCGATACGCGGATTTTCACACATCATTGTAATATCGACGTGGGAGATAAAACCGCCGCGCTCCGACACCATGCCGACGATATGCCGGACAAAATGGGCGCTGTCCTTACCCTTCCATTGGGGGTCTGACGGTGGGAAATGCTTGCCAATATCGCCTTCGCTCATCGCGCCCAAAATTGCATCGCATAAGGCATGCAGGCCGACATCGGCGTCGGAATGACCTTCCAGCATGCGGTTGTGCGGAATGGACACGCCGCATAAAAAGATTTTATCGCCGGGGATCAGGCGATGCACATCAAAGCCCATGCCGGTCCGAATATCGCTAAAATTGTGGCCAAGCAACCGCGCAGCGCGGTCAAGATCGTCAGGATTGGTGATTTTCATATTGTCCGGGTTTGAGAGTACCAAAGTTACATTCATGCCTGCTTTTTCGGCGACGGCGGCATCATCCGTCATCTGCGCGCCTATAGTAGCGCGGTGCGCCGCCAGAATAGCATCAAAATGGAAGGCCTGTGGCGTATGCGCTTGCCAAAGATTATTGCGGTCAATGGTGGTTTCGATATTGATGCCATTGCCGCGCTTCAACGTATCGACCAGAGGCTTCGCCGCAATCGCGCCGACATCCTTGTCCAAGGCTTTGCGCACGTTGGTGATGGTGGCGGCGTCGATCAGAGGCCGCGCCGCGTCATGGATCATCACAAGTTTTGGCTTATTGGTTTTCTCCAGCGCTTCCAGACCCAACCGTACGGAATCCTGCCGTGTCGCGCCGCCGATGATAGGTTCCGGCAGCCCAAGGTCGGCTGTGGCTTTGTCATACATATCGCGATGTGCCGGGCTGATAACCACTTGCACCGCGTCAATATGCGGGTGGTTCAGGAAAGCCAGAACGCTACGGCGCAGGATCGGCATCCCGCCAAGCTCGTGATACTGTTTTGGGATCGTTCCGCCAAAACGCTGGCCAGAACCAGCGGCGACGATCAGGGCTGTGCATTGGGTCATCAGTTATCCTTAGCTTTAGGGTGCTGAACCTAACGTCCAAGGTAAACAAAGCAAGCCTTTAGCTTCATATTTTCACATTTGCCTATTTTTTAGGCAAATGCTAAAAGCTCAGCATGCTTGATTTTGAAGAACCATCAGCGCAGCCGCCTGCGGTAAGGCCGCTTAAACCGATCCAGATCGGCCCGATTACGATTGAGGCTCCTGTTATTCTTGCGCCTATGTCTGGCGTGACGGATATGCCGTTCCGCCGTCTTGTGAAGAAGCACGGCGCGAGCCTTGTGGTGTCGGAGATGATCGCCAGCCAGGCGATGGTGCGCGAATGCCGGAAGACGATGCAGATGATCCAGCGTTCCGAAGCCGAGAACCCGATGGCAGTGCAGTTAGCGGGGTGTGAGCCTGAAGTCATGGGTGAAGCGGCCAAGCTGAACGAAGATCGCGGCGCGCATATTATCGATATCAATTTCGGTTGCCCAGTGAAGAAGGTGGTCAACGGCCATGCGGGCTCCAGCCTTATGCGTGATGAGGTTCATGCCGCAAAAATTCTGGAAGCCACCGTTAAGGCGGTGAAGGTTCCGGTGACGCTGAAAATGCGCATGGGATGGAACCATGAAAATTTGAATGCCCCGCGCCTTGCAAAAATTGCCGAAGAATGCGGCATCAAAATGGTTACCGTTCATGGTCGCACGCGCTGCCAGTTTTATGAAGGGCAGGCGGATTGGTCCTTTATCCGCAACGTGAAAAATGCCGTAACTATTCCGGTAATCGCAAACGGCGATATCAATGATTTCCCCGATGTCATCAAGGCGCTGGAAATGTCAGGCGCCGACGGCGTGATGATTGGCCGCGGTGCTTATGGCCGACCCTGGTTCATTCAGCAGGTGATGGACTACCTGCGCACGGGTGTTATTCCGAAAGCGCCGAGTTTGCAGCATCAGGTCGAGACGGTGATTGAGCATCTGGAATCCATGCTGGAACATTACGGATCGCATGCAGGCCTGCGCATTGCCCGCAAACATATCGGCTGGTACAGCAAGGGTCTGCCAAAATCTTCCGAGTTCCGCGATGCTGTGAATAATGTCGATGACGCCTCAAAGGTACGTGAACTGATCAACGGCTTCTTCTTCCCACTGCTGGAGAAAGCTGCGTGAGCGAGCGCCAAAACGGCGCAGGTCTTGCCGCCACCATCGAACGCCATTTGCGTGATTATTTTGCGGCGCATGAAAGCGACTTGCCAGCCTCCGGCCTTTATGACCGTGTGCTGCAGGAAATTGAACGGCCTTTGCTGACGATAACTTTGGACGAATGTCGCGGTAATCAACTCCGCGCGGCAGCGCTGCTAGGCTTAAACCGCAACACCTTACGTAAGAAAATCCGCGAACTTGGTTTGCCGGCCGGACGTAGCGCCCGCCACAAAGGTGCGCGCTATGATTAGAAAAATCAATTTATGGCGTTACTTTACTGTTTGGGCAACGAAGGTGCGCCTGCGCCACAAGCTGGTTATTATGCTTGTGGTGGCATCCATCATGTCCGGCATTGCCACGTATGCTGCGCTAACGCGCGCGCCGTTTTTCGGCAACGACCCAACGACGGTGATGATTTTATCATCGCTCGATCTGACATTTCTGGTACTGCTCGGAACCATTGTAGCGCAGCGCATTCTGTCCATCTGGGTTCGGCGAAGGCGTAATCAGGCGGGGTCCCGTCTTCATGTACGTATCATCAGCGTTTTTACGCTGCTGGCCGTGGCGCCCGCCTTGCTAGTGGCGATGTTTGCAGCGATCTTTTTCTATTTCGGCGTCGAAGCCTGGTTTTCAAAACATGTGCGCACATCACTAAATGAGTCGCTGGAAGTAGCGCAGGCATATTTGGAGGAGCATAAGCAGGTGCTCCGCGCTGACGCATTGGCAATGGCGAATGACCTCAATCGGCAGGCCAGCACTCTCTCTAGCGATCCTATCCGCTTTGCACAGATCGTCTCGGCACAAGCATATTTGCGTAATTTGACGGAAGTTATTGTGTTCGATGGTTCGGGCAAAATTCTGGCGCGGTCAGGTCTTACTTTCGCGCTAACCTTTGAGCCCATTACCGATGAAATGCGTCAGCATGCTGCGCAGGGTGATGTTGTATTGATTGTCAGTGATAATGATGACCGTGTACGTGCGTTGCTGCGGCTCGATAATTTTGTCGATACCTATTTGTTCGTAGGGCGACCTGTCGAGCCCAAAGTTCTGGCGCATATGGCCACGACCCAAAAAGCGGCCAATGAGTATAAGCAATTGGAGGGCAGGCGATTTGGATTGCAGGTGACGATCTCGCTCATCTTCATTGTCGTTGCGTTGCTGTTGCTGCTGGCCGCAGTATGGTTCGGCCTTAATTTTGCGACGCGGCTGGTGCGTCCTATCAGTGAACTTATCGGCGCTACAGACAGGGTGCGTGGCGGTGATCTTAGCGCGCGCGTGGCGGAAATGGATAAGGCGAGCGATGACGAGCTGGATATCCTCAGCCGCGCCTTCAACCGTATGACCAGCCAGTTGGAAGGGCAGCGCAGCGAATTAGTTGAGGCCAATCGACAGCTGGATTTCCGTCGCCGTTTTACCGAAGCGGTTCTATCAGGGGTATCGGCTGGTGTGATCGGTCTAGATCCCGAATTCCGCATCAATCTGATGAACGCTTCCGCTGCATGGTTTTTTAATATTGAAAGACCGGACGAAATGAACGGTCAGTCGATGGCAAGTTTAGCGCCCGAAATTCAGGCGGTGCTGGATGCCATGCCACGCGGAGCGAAACTCAGCGATGGGCAGGTCGAAATTCGCCGTCCTGGTCAACCGGCGCGAACTCTGCTGGTGCGTATATCGTCGGAATCCACTGGTGCCGAAATTCGCGGCTATGTCGTGACGTTCGATGATGTAACCGACCTTGTATCGGCGCAACGTAAAGCCGCATGGGCTGACGTCGCGCGGCGTATCGCTCATGAAATTAAAAATCCACTCACACCAATCCAATTGTCGGCGGAACGCTTGCGGCGCAAATATGCAAAAGAAATTATCACGGACCCCGAAGTATTCACGACCTGCACCGATACGATCGTCAAACATGTCGAAGATATTGGCCGCATGGTCGATGAATTCTCCGCCTTCGCGCGTATGCCGACGCCAGTGATGAAGGAACATGAGCTCCGCGAACTTTGCCGCCAGACCCAGTTCCTGCAAGGCACCAGTCGCGGTGACATCCGTTATACGCAAATTTATCCGGATCAGCCCTGTATTGCTGAATGTGACGGACGGCAGGTTGCGCAGGCGCTCACTAACCTTCTGAAGAACGCAGCCGAAGCCATTGATGCACGTACGCTTCCTGCTACTGGCAACCTCTTGCAGGGCGAGATTAAGCTTAGTCTCAGTGTAGCGAATGGCCGTATAACTCTGTCCGTTGCTGATAACGGCAAGGGATTGCCGATAGAAGACCGTCACAACCTCACAGAACCCTATGTTACAACCCGGATGAAGGGAACCGGCTTAGGGCTTGCCATTGTTAAGAAAATCATGGAAGACCATCACGGCGAATTGGTACTTGCTGACGGGCCCGGCGGCGGCGCAGTGGTCAGTTTGATCTGGCCGGCCAAGCAGCCGAAAAGCAATATTCCATCGGAAGATGTTTTGTTAGAAGGCAGCGAATCTGCTAAAGATAAAACGGTTCCGTCGATTCCCGTAAGTGCTGTAAAAACAGCCTGACAGGTATCATAAAAATAAGGATGTAATTTTACATGGCGTCATCAATCAAAGATAAAAGTCTCAGCAACGATATTCTCGTTGTCGATGATGAAACGGATATCCGCCTTTTGATCAAAGGTATCCTGAATGACGAAGGCCTGATGGTCCGCGAAGCCGGTAATTCCGATGAAACGCTTAAAGCTATTGCGCTGCGTAAACCCAATTTAGTTATTCTCGACATCTGGCTGAACAACAGTACGATGGACGGGATGGAAATCCTGAAACATATCCGGAAGGAATATCCCGACACGCCGGTGATCATGATCAGTGGTCACGGTAATATCCAGACGGCCGTAGAGGCGATTAAAATCGGTGCTTACGATTTCATAGAAAAACCATTTAAGTCCGACCGTCTTATTCTGCAGGTCCAGCATGCGCTGGATGCGGCCCGTCTTAGGCGAGAAAATCTGGAACTAAAAACCCGCGTCGGCGGTGAAAATGATCTTATCGGCAAGTCACCGGAGATTAATCAGATCCGCCAGATCATCGAACGCGTCGCGCCGACAGGTAGCCGCGTGATGATTTCAGGCCCTTCCGGTGTCGGCAAGGAAATCGTCGCTCGCGTTCTGCATAAAAATTCGCGCCGCGCCAATGGCTCGTTCGTTGCAATTAACTGCGCGACGATGCAGCCGGAACAGCTGGAGATTGAACTCTTCGGCACCGAATACGGCATCAATGGCGGTGCGCGCAAAGTCGGTGTGTTTGAACAGGCTCACGGTGGCACGCTCTATCTCGACGAAATCAGCGATATGCCGAATGAAACCCAGGGCAAAATCGTCCGCGTCTTGCAGGAACAGGTCTTCACCCGCGTCGGTGGTAATACCCGGGTTGAGGTTGATGTCCGTGTTATTGCCTCCAGCAGCAGTGACCTGCAGGCCGAAGTGCAGATTGGCCGCGTAAGGCAGGACCTCTATTATCGCCTCAGTGTCGTGCCGATCAAAATCCCGGCTCTCTGTGACCGTCGCGAAGATATTCCTTTGCTGGTTGAACATTTCCTTGCGCGCGCTTCTGAGGTTTCGGGCATTGCTGTGCGTCGTCTGGGCGATGATGCCATGGCTGCGCTACAAGCCTATGCATGGCCCGGCAATGTGCGTCAGTTGCGCAATGCGATGGAGTGGGTCGTGATCATGGCGACGGGCGAGGCGACGGATCCGATCCGCGCTGATATGCTGCCGCCGGAAATTACGTCCTCAACACCTAGCGTTCTACGTTGGGAAAAGGGCGGCGAGATTATGGGCCTGCCGCTGCGCGACGCGCGTGAGATGTTCGAACGCGAATATCTTCTGGCGCAAGTCACACGCTTTGGTGGTAATATTTCACGCACCGCCAATTTCATCGGCATGGAACGCTCGGCGCTCCATCGCAAGCTGAAATTGCTTGGCGTGCATGGCAGCAGCAACGAAAACCACGCCGTGGTTTCCGAGAAAATCAATTAAGCTGTGAGCCTGCCTTTTCCGAAAGCCGTCATCTTTGACTGGGACAATACGCTCGTAGATGGCTGGTCGGCGATTGCCGCCGCTATTAATCAGACAAGAGTGCAGTTCGGCCTGTCTGCATGGTCAATGGACGACATTAAAATCCATTGCACCCGTGCCGCCCGCGAGAGTTTTCCTGAATGGTTCGGCAGCCGCTGGAAAGAAGCTTACAATTACTATTACAGCAATGTAGGCCTTGTCCGGTCACAACGTATTGGCCCTACCAACGGTGCCGGTGAATTGCTGCAATGGCTGAAGCTGCAAAAGATACCCTTCTTTATCGTCAGTAACTTGCGCGGCGATCTTCTGCGCATCGAAGTTGAGAAAATGAAATGGCTGGATTTGTTTGCGGGTATAGCGGGTGCCCAGGATGCGCCGCGCGACAAACCGGCCAAAGATCACGCAGATTACGCCCTCGATTTGGGTGGTATGAAAGCTGATAAATCCGTTTGGTTCGTGGGTGACAGCGAGGTTGATATCCAGTGCGCCCGTAATTCAGGCTGTACGCCGGTGCTTATCGGCGAGCCGGAAATGGCCCAGATGCTGGGGGTAGAGCTGTTTTTTCCTGATTGCAAGGCTCTGCAAACGCTGCTTTATAATCGCTATCAACAATAATAACTACCGCCGCCGGAAACAGCGGGAAGGGGATAAGTAACTATGACCGACAAGCAAAACCTGCAGGATGTATTTTTAAATTATTTGCGCAGCAATAAAACGCCGACAACTGTATTTCTGATGAACGGTGTAAAGCTGCAAGGCATTGTCACATGGTTCGATGCTTTCTCCTTACTGTTACGGCGTGACGCACATTCGCAGTTGATTTATAAGCACGCTGTCTCAACAATTATGCCGAACGATCCCGTACAGGTGTTCGAAGGCCTCGAAGCCCCCACAGGGCAGGCCTAGCGCGTGACAACAGCTCATACTGATATTGACGGCATTCGTCGTGGCGACAGCGCCATTGTTATCAAGCCTATTTTAAAATCGGCACGCGACAAACGCGACTCTGATGCAATGCTGGCCGAAGCTGTCAGCCTGGCGCAGGCGATCGACCTGAATGTGATTGTATCGACGGTTGTGAATATCGCGACACCGGCGCCGGGTACTTTGCTTGGCAAGGGGCAGGTAGAAAATTTTAAGCAGCTGATTATAGATCAAGAAATTGTCGTTGCGATTGTCGATCATTTAATCTCACCGGTTCAGCAGCGTAACCTAGAAGAACAATGGAAGTGCAAGGTCATCGACCGCACCGGACTTATTCTCGAAATCTTCGGCGAACGGGCCCGCACGCGTGAAGGCCAACTGCAGGTTGAGCTGGCAGCGCTGGATTATCAAAAATCTCGCCTCGTCAAATCATGGACCCATTTGGAACGTCAGCGCGGTGGCTTCGGATTTCTTGGTGGTCCCGGTGAATCGCAATTGGAAATCGATAGACGACTTATCACCGGACGCATTTCACGGCTAAAAGAAGATCTAGCGCAGGTGCGGCGTACGCGTGGCCTGCAACGTGAAGCACGGGTAAGGGCCGAACATCCAACCGTGGCGCTGGTAGGTTATACGAACGCCGGGAAATCCAGCCTGTTTAACCGTATGACGGGTGCCGATGTTCTGGCAAAGAACATGTTGTTCGCGACGCTAGACCCAACCATGCGCGGTCTGAAATTACCGAGCGGACGGGAGATTATTCTGTCCGACACGGTTGGATTTATTTCCGACCTGCCGACGCATCTGGTGGAAGCTTTCCGCGCAACGCTGGAAGAAGTGCAGCTGGCTGATATTATTTTACATGTGCGCGATGTGTCGCACCCGGAAACACGGTCGCAGAAAGAGTCGGTGATGGATATCTTGGCCGAACTGGGTATCGGTCAGGATGATACGCGCCTGATAGAAGTCCTGAACAAGATCGACCTGCTGCCCGACGAAGAACGCGATAATTTAAAAGATTATGCGCAGCGCACAACATGGGACACCACGCATGTGCCGAGTGATCTACAGGGCATCCGACCAGAAGCGGCAGGCGGCACCATCGGCATATCGGCCCTGACCGGCGAAGGCGTATCAGACCTGCTCCAGCTGCTGGATGATCGCCTTACCGCCAAAGCCAAGATCTATGAAATTGATGTGCCGCTGACAAACGGCGCGGCTCTATCGTGGCTCTATGGGCACGGTAAAATCGTCGAAAAGCGCGATACCAAAACCAAATCCCATATCCGCATTGAACTGGCCGCCGCTGACTATGGCCGCTATCAAAGCCGGTTCGGGAAATAAAAATTAAGTAGTTGCGTCTATAGGCTACGAATGAGGCGTTGAAACCCCGCTTGATGCAACGCAGGTGCTTTTGCATAGTCGATACCTTTTCTCTGTCCGCGAGTAAAAACCCCCGCGAATATGGCGTAGAGCGCAGAAACTTCATTGCCAATATAAGGGCCGCTAGTATTTTCTTTGCTTAGATAGGGGCGAAGAGGATCGGTTGTGCGAGACATTTGAGCAATGTCTATGCGATTGACGAGATATTTACTGTAAGCAATTGCGGATAAGGCCGCATAACGTCTATGTAATATAGAGGCGATGCCGGGCGCCCTCAATATGCCGGGTTTATTTAAATCTGCAGCAATCGCATAATGAATATCACCGGAGGATTGGGGGACGGTGCTGGCAACAATTGCAGGTATTCCTACACTAGCTGCGTCGGTTGCCGCTTTTAAGGCAGATTCAGTAACACTTGACGCGCCGCGCGCTTCGATAAAAACAAGATCGTGATGAAGTTCGTTCAGAGAATCTGCTTTCGCCTGAATATCATGGGTTGTCAGGCTATTGGCGATATAGACGAAGCGGCCTTTAGTATCCATATTGCGTCCCAGTTCTATAACTTCCTTGGGCGCGTAAGGAAGGCTTAAGGCGTCATAACCACGGGCGGTGAAGGGAACACGCATTTTGACGCCGCCATCAAAAACTTCGCCGGCTTCCCCAAAGCCATAATCTTCGGTGCCGAATATGTGCACGCCACTATCGCTCTTTTTCCGGCAATCGGCGGGATGATAGATTTTACCAGCGGCAACCAGATAAGTGCCCGAAATATTGCAGTGTGACATCGATACAGCATGCAGAAAATTTGCAGCTCCGTCGCCACCTAAACGTCCCGGCGCATATTGTGATGAAACAACAAAAAGTGGAACACCGCCATCGCCAACAAAATTGTCCAATAGACACGCCGTTTCCACGGCACTGTCGGTGCCGTGAAGGGCGATAAGCGACAACATTTTAGTCCCATACTTTTGGGAAAGATTGGAAATCGCCTCGATCACATTGAATCTGTTGGCATCGGTCATGGCGCCACTATCAAGCGGAGGAATAGATTCGAAGGCAAATTTTGTATTGGGATAACGGGTTTTTAGTACGAGAAGCTGGGCTGCAAGCTCGGGATGCAACGCTGCAAAATCCTCTAAAGTATCAATGACTGTTGGTGCGTAACCGTCCGCAGTTTGTTTTGCTCCAATCGTGCCGCCTGTGTACAGGATCACAATTGTATCCTGATTGCCCGGCGACATACCGGGGCGCACCGCATCTTCGTGGAGTGATTGTGGGCTCAGTACAGTTCGGTCATCAGGATAATGACCGAAGTTTTCCGTGAAATATTTAAAAAATTCGCCGCCGAGCATAATTCCTCAGATCAGTTTAAAAAGCATTGTCCTGTTTATAAAATTCATGAGTAGGCTAGCAACGAATTGAAATAAAAAACAGCCTCATTATTACTTTCAAACTGCCCTAAAATATGGTCTATGAAAGCATTAACCAATGTTTTAACGTCTAAATTAGAAGCTTGGCCATGACCAAAATTGACATCTCTACCGTAGATAAAATCATCCGCGAAGTTGCGGTATCTGAAATCATGCCGCGTTTCCGCAAGCTGGCCGAAGGCGATGTGGAGATGAAAGGAATTAACGATCCCGTGACTGTTGCCGACAAGGAGTCTGAGCGGCATCTGACTGAACGCCTTACGGCCTATCTGCCGAATTCGGTCGTTGTGGGCGAAGAGTCTTTTGCTGCCGATCAGGCCATCATGTCGCATTTGGATAACGAGCATCCTGTCTGGATCATCGACCCTATCGACGGCACGCGCAATTTCGTCGCGGGCGTGCCCGAATTCGCGGTGATGATCGCATTGGTTGATCGCCGCAAGGCCGTGGCCTCGTGGATACATGACCCCAATTCCGGCGACACCATAATGGCGGAGCAGGGCGCAGGTGTCTGGTTGCGGGGCAAGAAGCTGAAACTGGCCGCCACTGATATTTCGCCGAACACCGTTGGGCTGGTTGGGTCACGCGTGAAGAAATTGATTTCCGATCCTTCTGTGATGCCACAATCACCCGATATGCCGAAGATCGAAATCGGTTCATGCGCCGGGTTCGATTATCCGCGTCTGTTCGTAACGCAGGACGGTCAGGCTTTGACTTTTGCTAATGCACCGACATCCCGCGCCAGCTTTCTGCTATACCGCCATACCAATGCATGGGATCACGCGCCGGGGATGTTCCTGCATCAGGAAGCGGGCGGGTATAACGCCGACTGGCAGGGCCAGCCCTATAATATGAACCTGCCGCGCGCCGGTCTGCTCTACGCCCCTGACAAAGCGGCATGGAACAAGCTATTCGCCTATTTCCAGCCTCTGATGGCCCATGCAGCACAGAAGGCTCCATGACGCGCGTAGACATCAATAGGGTTAGCAAGATCATCCAGGAGGTTGCAGAAGAACATATTCTGCCCCATTTCCGGAATTTGAAGGCTGGCGACATCGCCTATAAAATCGGCGATGACCCGGTCACTATCGCCGACAAGAATGCCGAATCAGCTCTGTCAGCCCGGCTTTTGGACCTGCTACCCGGGTCAAAAGTAGTTGGTGAGGAGGCTTTTGCATCGAATCGGTCACTTTTGGAGCTGTTTTTAGGCGAATCACCTGTCTGGATCATCGATCCGGTAGACGGAACCCGCAACTTTGTACGTGGTTCAAGTGAATTCGGAGTTATCGTTGCATTAGCAGAACAAAATCAAACTCTTGCCGGATGGATCTATGATCCAACCTCAAAAGACGTTGTAACCGTCGAAAAAGGGGCTGGTACCTGGTTTAATGGCCAGCGACTGCGTGTTTTACCGCCAGTGGAATTGCCGGAAATGCGCGGTTTTCTTGGTGACCGTTTGTTAGATTTTAAAAATAAATCGAGTGTAATCAATAAGATTGAACCCGTTTTTGAAGTGATGCGGGCCGGGTCGCACGAATATCCCCGGCTTTTGCTGAATCAGCCGCATTTTGGCAAAGAAGCGCCGCAAATCCATTTCCGCGCCAGTTATATGTATGCGACACCGTGGGATGAAGCGGCAGGCGTATTGATGCATCAGGAAGCGGGCGGTTATTCGGCATACTGGAATGGCGAGGCCTACAGGCCGTCACTTATGGACCGTGGTATCGCCTTGGCCCCGAATAAAGACAGTTGGTTCGAGCTGCGCAACTGGGTGCAGAGTTTTTGTGAATTACCAACGGAAAGTGCTGCATGAGCAAACCGACTATTTTTATCGACGGCGAAGCGGGAACCACGGGCCTCGAAATCCGCAAGCGGCTGGAAGGCCGCTCAGATATCGAGATCGTCAGCATCGATCCCGCCAAGCGCAAGGATGTTACTGAGCGCAAACGCCTGTTGAATGAATGCACGTTGTCAATTTTGTGCCTCCCGGATGACGCCGCTCGTGAAGCCGTTGCTCTGGTCGATAATCCTAAGGCTCGCATTATCGATGCCAGTACGGCATTTCGCGTCGCGCCTGACTGGACTTATGGCTTTCCGGAATTGACACGCGATCAGGAAAATAAAATCCGTAACGCCAAACGGGTCAGTAATCCAGGCTGTTATCCAACGGGCGCCGTGGCGCTTTTGCGCCCGCTGGTCGATGCTGGGATTTTACCGTGTGATCATCCCGTTACCGTTAATGCAATCTCCGGCTACTCAGGTGGTGGCAAGGAATTAATCGCTCTTTGCGAGGCTGAACGCACCAATCCGCAGGGCAATATTCGCGGCGGCGCTTTTGCCCTCTACGGCCTCGATCAGAAGCATAAGCATCTGCCGGAAATGAAGCTGCATGCTGGCTTGAGCGTGGAGCCGATTTTTCTGCCTTCCTATAGTAATGCTTTTTACCGCGGCATGCTGGTACACATCGCCTTTAAGACAAATAGTTTGTTGTCTGGGATGGGCAAAAAACGCCATGGCCAAGAAATTTACGACGCGATCGTAGCCCGATATGCCGGACAAAAATATGTAAAGGTTGAGGCGTTGCAAACCGAGGTTGAGAAAACCTATGTGCTTTCACCTGAAGCGCAGAATGAAACTAATAATCTTCAGCTGCGCATATTCTGGAATGCGGCAAAGGAAACGGTTATTTTAACCGCTTGCCTTGATAATCTGGGTAAGGGCGCATCGGGTGCTGCGGTACAGAATTTGGAAATCATGCTCGGTCTTTCCTAACCCCTCCCTTGTTTAAAGGCGTTTTCCAGCGCGCGTTTCAGGCGGCGGCGGAAGCCGTTGCGATCACCAAATACTTCCAGATCAATCTCCAGCATATTCGCCAGATCATCGATCGTCACCGGTAGTTGCCGGTGATGTAACCGAATTTGTCGGATTTTGCGGGTATTACGTTCAGATGTCTGGGAAAGCATAACCACTCACGAACAAGACTGAGTAAACGGTCATACTATGGGATTAATCCCATATCAACTTTTTATGAAGAAATATTATGGCTTTTTTATACGGGGTCGGGGCAGCTATTGCGCCTTCTCCTGCAAGAGGCGCCGGGCGATCAGAAACTCATGGGCCGTCATGTCGTCTAAATCAGTAATGCCCGTTTTTTCTATAACTTCGCGGCGCAATATATCCTCACCAATTCCTTTGACCCGGGCGGTATAAAAAATCAGCGCATTAAGCTCGGTTTTTTCATAGTGATTGAGGGGGCGGTGGTTTTCGGCTGACCATTCGGTGACGGCGCTACTTGCCACTGCGGTCAGAACGGTAACCAGACATAGAATTTTAAATGAGATGGTGACTTTAGGCGGTGGGGCTGGCTGTTCAAACACCATGTCGGAGCGCAACATTTCACGCGCAAGGTTAATAATTTTTTCGCCGCGATCGTTCATAGGGCAATCCATGAATTGCAATATAAAGTTGTCAAAAAATCATTCGTTGTATGCATTAGTTGTATCACAAAAACATGAAACTAAAAAAGGTAATAACCAAAATGGGTAGCTGGATTATGGTTAAGAATACGGGCGAAATATTAACCTTGCTCAGCGACGTGCGCGTTTTTGCTTCAGTAATTCGTAATTCAGCAAATCATGTACTTGCGAACGAACAAAGCCGCTCGATGTTTTTCGTTCCTCGCTTTCCTGAATACGGCGGTAAATGGCAGCAGTCATGGCGGCAAAATCGCGCGGCGACAATTTGCGATTGAGTTCTTCTGTCGTTTCCTGAAGACGGGCGATAATTTCTGTCAGCAGTTCCAGATCGCCACCCGACATAGTGTTGCTGGTTTCTTCCTCGCCAGCGTTTTTTGGGTCGCTCATGAGCAGAGCTGGTGTTGTGTTAAGTGCTTCAGCAAGCGCCAAGGTCGTATCGTAACGGGGGAAGCGCGAGCGTCCTTCCAGCATGTCACGCACAGCGGTGGCGTTAAGGCCTGCTTTCAATGACAGACTGCGCGGATTAAAACCTTGCGCGTCCATCATGCGACGCAAATTGTTTACCCAATGCGGTAATGCAGGAGTTTTAGATTTCACCATACCTATTTGTAGTTTGGAGCGCTATCGCGAGTCAATGGGAAAAATAACACATGACATGTGATTTATCACATTATGGTTAACAAGGCGCCGTATCAACAACACGGTTAAAATACCGACGGCGGCGCCCGCAAAGATATCGGACAGATAATGGGCATTAACCATAACGCGACTGACGGCAATAATTGCTGCACCAACAAACCACAGCACCTGATGTCTCGGCCGGAAGAAAGTCAGGATAGTGGCGATCGTAAAAGCCGTGGTCGCGTGCCCTGACGGCATCGAATTCCATGCAGCATGAAAAGTGAAGGGGTGAAAGCCATAAATACCTTCCCGTACAAAGGTCACTGGTCGCGCGCGTCCTAAAATCGGTTTGATAATATCGGCAACAATTCCGGAAACGGCGACGCAGGCGAAAAAGAAGGAGAGCACCTTTCCGACGTGGCCCATTTTGATGCGCAGTTCTTTTTGAATGGAAGGCATCCGTACCGCGCAGGCGCATAGCAGAATGCTTATTCCCGATATAATCAAATAATATTTGGATTTGCCAATATCAGTATAGGCGCGGAATATATCAATATAATCGGGATGTTGCTGATCCACATTTCGGAGAAATTCCGACAAAGGCAGATCAACAAAATTAATCAGAACGATTTCAAGGGTCAGAAAGCACAAGACCAGAAGTAGTGGATAGTTGCGCGTCATGGCTGCATAGGTTTGTGGGGCAATAAGTAAACCGTCAGCTCACTGGATTTGCCATGGCCACTATTCAACCCTTCTATTTTACCCATCGGTACGGGATGTGCTTCGGCTATAGAGAAAGCGCTAAGGAAAGTTGGTTTTCGCTCAGCGTCAATGAGTGCAACCGCGCAGGGATTTTGTTTTAACTCATCCGCTGCCGTTGCGCCGTCCACAGTTATCACCGTATCAGTGCCAGCCAAAAAGATCAGACTGGGCTCATTATAAGCCGCAGAGACAATATGCAGATCGTCGCAGGGGCTAAGTTTTTCGGCCATTTGCACGGCCTGACGGGAAATCCATAAGTGATCGAGATTGGGGAGCGTAATGCCGATTGTGCATGTTATGAAAATCAGGCTACCCAACGTCATAACCACAACACTGCTGGTCTTGCGTTGGAATAACAGGAACAGGCACGCGCCTTGCGTCAGAATAAGAATGGCGCCAGCAATAATTTGCGGAATATTCCAAACTTGCTCGGTCAGTAAGGGCAACAGGATAAAACCTAAAGTGCCCGCAGTGCCCAGCATAGTCCACAAACCTATTACAAGTGCCACCCACCAGCGGCGGTCTTTTTCGGCCAGAACGGGATATCCGTCCAACAACGCCTTGGCTGATAGCAGGGCGATAGCTGGGTAAAGCGGCATTGTGTAATGCGGCAATTTCGTCAAAGACAGTTCGAAGATGATCCATGTTGGAACAATCCAGCCGAGGCAGAACTGCACCGCCGGTTTTTTATAATTCTTGAGTGTATCTGGAATGGCTAGCAGAGCAAAAAGAGAGAAAGGAAAAAATACTGCCAGAAAAGCCAGCAGGTGAAGTCCCGGCAACAGAATGCCGCGATTTTGACCGTGCCAAATTTTCGCGAGCATATCTTGTCCGGCAGATTGCTCGATAAAAGCGCCTTGGCTTTGCAGGGCAATGGCAATGAACCACGGCATTACTAAAATCAGCAGATAAGGAATGCCAACCAGTGGCATGAGTGACTTAAACCATTTGATGTTTTTATGACTTAATCGTAACCACGCCAAAGTCGAAAATAGCACAAGTAGTATGATGGGGCCTTTAAGCAGAATACCTACGGCAAGCGCAGTCCAGAAAGCAGCTGCAACCGTCCACTTCATATCTTTGTTCAGATAGGCCCGTGCCAATGCATATTGCATAACCATAATGCTGCCGAGCAGGGCTGCGTCTGTTTTTGCCAACCGAGCTTCGACATTTAGAACAGCGCAGCCCGCCATCATCATGGCCGCCAGCAATCCAGCCATCGGGCCGAACAAAAGACTGCCCAAAGCGGCGGTCATAACGACAGCAACAGTTGCGCCCACAAATGACGGAATGCGATATGCCCAGATTTCGTTCAAATGCTGCGAATTAAAAAGCTGAACGCTTGCGGATTGCAACCAGTAGATGCCGATGGGTTTCTTGTAGCGCGGTTTGTCCTTCAGTCGAATATCGACGTAATTGCCGGTCTCGATCATCTGCTTGCTGGCTTGTGCAAAGGATGACTCATCGCGGTCGGTCGGCGGCAGCGTGGCAAAGCCAGGAATAAAAAAGGCGATGCAGAGTAAAATAAGAAAGACATAGGCTGACGGTGTCAACCGCTTGCCATCACGAGATGCAAAACTGGCGGGCGATAGCAGAGGAATTTTAGATGCCTTGGTTGACACGGCGATGGTTCCGTATGAAGTAGATGTTGCGCAAATAGATAAAGACACCGGGGAGCTGGCCGAGGATAAAGACCAGATCTTTTTTATGGATAGCATAAGTCAGAACAATCAGGCCACCGCATAGGCTGAAATACCAGAACATTTCCGGCACGACGCTTTTTTTCTCGCGCTCGCTGGCAATCCATTGCACGAAAAAACGCATGAAAAACATGCCTTGGCCGATAAGGCCGATCATGGCCCACAGGGTCAATTGGCTCATAAACCAGTCAGCAAAATTCAGTAGTACGGGCGGCATGTTATGTTATATCCTATCAGACAGGTTCCGGGTCAGATAATGCTGTTTGTTATAACGGCTCGGGCGGGTGATGGCGAGAGGGTAGCATGCGGCAAAGTTTGATGGGTATGGGCATAATGGCGCGATTATCTTTTGCGGCCGGTATCGTTGCATGCCTATTGATTCTGACTCTATGGGCGCTGCAATGACCATTACGCTAAGTAACCTTTCTGTCGGTTATGACCGTCATCCCGCAGTGCATCACATTAGTGGCGTTTTTGCGGCAGGTTCTCTGACCGCAATCGTGGGGCCGAACGGCGGTGGCAAGAGTACGTTATTAAAAGCCCTGATCGGCTTTCTGCGACCTATGTCCGGCCATATTGATTTTGGTGGCATCACCCCACAACAGATAGCCTATCTGCCGCAACAGAGTGAAGTTGACCGCAGTTTTCCTCTCAGTGTGTTGGATGTTGTCCTGCTTGGGTTCTGGCCAAAGATCGGCGCTTTTTCTGCCGTGTCATCAGAACAACGCGGCGCAGCGCAGGAGGCATTAGAAAAAACCGGCATGGGCGCATTTGCCGAACGACCAATCGAGGCTCTCTCAACCGGGCAATGGCAGCGGGTCCTGTTTGCGCGGTTACTGGTGCAAAAAGCGCGTGTATTATTGTTGGATGAACCTTTCGCCGCCATCGATAATCGCACGACGCATGACTTGATGCATGTTTTGCAACATATGCAGGAAGAAGGCTGCACCATTATCGCCGTCATGCATGATCTGCCTTTGGTGCGTGAACATTTCCCGCAGTCGCTTATGTTGGCGCGCGAATTGATAGGGTGGGGTTCAACTGCAGAAGTGCTTTGTGATGAAAATCTGGCTCGTGCAACGCAACTCGCCGGAAACTGGGTTGAACATGCTGCTGAATGTAAGAAGGTCGCCTGATGCTCTGCCCTTTCCTCACTGACCCAGCCTTGAAGCGCGCCTTAGTTAGTGCTGTTTTAGTATCCTGCAGCGGTGCGCCGCTTGGCGTGATGCTGGTGCTGCGCCGTATGAGCCTGATGGGCGATGTCATAGCGCATGCGATTTTACCGGGAACGGCGGCAGGATTTATTCTGGCGGGGCTTTCCATCCCTGCGATGAGTCTTGGTGGTCTGATAGCTGGGCTGATTGTTGCTCTCATCGCTGGTCTTGCCACGCGGTTTACGGCCATTCGGGAAGATGCCAGCCTTGCAACTTTCTATTTGCTTGCCGTCGCAGCTGGCATTCTGATGTTATCGCTACACGGTACGGCACAGGATCTGGAAGACATTCTCTTTGGAGATGCGCAATCTGTCGACAACCAGATGCTGGTTTACATGGCGGGCGTGACCTCTTTTACGTTGCTGGCGTTGGCAGTGATCTACCGACCTTTGGTTGTGGAATCATTCGATCCGCATTTTATGCGGGCAGTTCGTGGCAAGGGTGGCCTCTATCACGTTATCTTTATGCTACTCGTCGTGCTGAATATGGTTGAGGGCTATCGAACGCTCGGCACACTTATGGCATCGGGCTTGTTGCTGATACCTGCAGTCGCGGCGCAGTTCTGGAGCCGCAAGTTGTCAGGCCTCATTTCAATTTCGGTTTTGATCGCGATTATATCGTCTGTCGCCGGCATCATATTAGCCGAAACCTATAAAGTGCCGTCAGGCCCAGCGATTGTTCTGTTTATTGGCGCGATTTATATGGGCTCAGGGCTGTTGGGGCGCCATGGCAGTGTCCGGGCACGGTATTTCCCGTTCCGGCATTTCGAGGCTTAGGAATTATATTTTACGATTTTTGCGCGTTATGAGGTATTCGCTACCTTTTACGAACAAACTAATTATGCCAAAAAAGATAAGCGCTTTCATGCCCAATACTAACCAATGGTATTTACTGGTAATACCAGCCATTAGGCAAAGAGCAGCAAGCGTCAGAACAATAGAGTTCAGAATTCCGTATATAGTTTGAAAATTTTTGCTTGATGTACTGACGCGCATTAATTCCCGACAAAACCGGCGCGGCGAAGAGCTTCGAGACGATCAGGCTGTTCCACCAGTTCCGACGGGATCATGCCACCTGCGGTCGCGCTCGCCAGTTCATTGGCAACGCGGTTCAGCAACGGGGTAGCATCATTGGGGTTGATCAATGCGTCACGCACCAAACCACAAAGCGCCAGATATGCTACAGGTGAAAGTTCTACCAACACGACTCGATTCCTTTTTTCTCGTTCAATTTCTTTTTGTTTAATCTCAATTTCCTAAAGCCACCTTAACCGCAAAACATGAAAGCAAAAAAACAAATCAGCAGAAATTTCCCTGAAAAATCATGAAAGTAATTCAACCTACACGTCAGGGGTAAGTACTAGCCTTTATTGGATAACAAGAATTTTTAACCATAGGAAATTTCCCACAACCTTTGCGTGTGAAGGGCCAAAATTTTATGGTTAAAGAAAACTATACGGGTCGATATCAACCAAAATGCGCAAATTTCTTGGCGTTTTGACTAATGCCAGCCATTGCCGCACGCATAGCGACAGGTTGATATTCCGTGGTGCCTGTATCAAAAGCCGGTGGCGATAGCGCCCACGCAGCATAGCAAAAGGGGCAGGGGCTGGGCCCAAAACGCGTAGTTTTTGATCCTGCGGGGCTGCGGCAGCTAGTTGATCCGCTAGCGCAATGACCTGCCGAGCATCGGCGCCTGACACCGTAATGCTGGCGAGTCGCCATGCTGGGGGCAGGTGATAGGCTTCGCGTTCGTGCAGTTCTGCAGCCATAAAGGCATCGCGGTCACCTTTCAGCAAAGCCTTCATAACGGGGTGATCCGGCGCTGTTGTTTGGAGTAAAACACGCCCAGCGTCTTCGGCTCGGCCGCTACGTCCTGCAACCTGTTGCAGCAACTGAAAAGTACGCTCAGCCGCGCGGGGATCGCCGCCTGCAAGGCCGAGATCGGCATCCACCACACCTACTAAAGTAAGTCGCGGGAAGTGATAGCCTTTGGCCATAATCTGCGTGCCGATCAGAAGGTCGAGTTCCTGATTAGCCATCTGGTTGACCAGATCCTGCGCCGCCTTGGGACCATCCAGCGTATCGCTCGCCATAATCGCAAAACGCGCATTAGGCAGGCGGGTTTTAATTTCTTCCGCGACACGTTCCACACCAGGACCACAGGCGGCAAAGCGGCCTTCGGCGCTACAAGTCGGGCATTTATCGGGCAGCTTCATCGAATAATCGCAATGATGGCATTGCAGCCGGTGCGAGCTTTTATGCTCGATCATCCAGCTGGTGCAATTGGGGCATTGCAGCCGGTGACCGCAGGCGCGGCATAAAGTCAGCGGCGCATAACCGCGGCGATTGAGAAACAGCATAGCCTGCTGCTTGTCAGCAATTGTTTTTTGTAAAGCTTCAAACAGAGGCGGGCTGATGAAGTTCTGCGCCGTCATTTTGTATTTGCGTAGATCGACCAACTCAATCTTCGGCATCGAGGCTTTACCAAAGCGCTCATGCAGCACAACATGGTCGTATTTTTTGTGCTGAACATTAAACATGGTTTCCAGCGACGGTGTCGCGCTGGACAGGATAACAGGAATTTGGCCCAGATGCGCGCGCACCACGGCCATATCGCGGCCGTGATAGATCACGCCTTCTTCCTGTTTATAAGCCGCCTCATGCTCTTCATCGACAACAATCAGGCCGAGGTCGGGATAGGCCAAAAACAAGGCCGAACGTGCACCAACAATAAACTTGGCCTCGCCGCGCATAATGGCATGCCAATTGATGCGCCGCTGCTTTTCACCAAGTTCAGAATGCCACTGCGTCGGCTGCACGCCAAAACGCGCAGCAAAGCGGTCAATCAGCGCCGCC
This sequence comes from Alphaproteobacteria bacterium, assembly GCA_013289265.1. Taxonomy (GTDB): domain Bacteria; phylum Pseudomonadota; class Alphaproteobacteria; order UBA9219; family UBA9219; genus JAATFY01. The sequence goes on along the minus strand of JABDAH010000005.1, from coordinate 18,592 downwards.
GTCATCGCGATTTCAGGCAGTAGGACTAAAGCCTGTTTGCCCTGGCGCAGGCATTCGGCAATCGCCTCGCAGAAAACCTCAGTTTTACCCGAGCCTGTTACGCCGTCGAGCAGGGTGACAGAGAAAGTAAGTGGTCGGTGGTCCGTGGTCAGAGAAGCACTGTTTTTTTCTCTGACCACCGACCTCTGACCACCACATTTTTCGATTAAAATGTCTGCCGCTTTTCTCTGGTCTTCACTCAGTTTAGGTTGGTGAAAATCAGGCTTTGGCTGCGGTAAAGAAAAAACGTCATTCTTCTTGGGCTTCAACAACTTCATGCTGCCAAATGTCATTTTGAGGACAGCACCGGGCGGTGTAACTGTATAATTAGCCACCCAATCAACAAAGGCGCGGCTGGCATCGGGTAAGGCTGGCAAATCGACAGGCGCGGTGATGGATTTAAGCTTGGCTGTGGGCACACCCCCCGATCCAACACCCCATACCACGCCAATCATTTGCCTGGGGCCAAACGGCACGCTGACAATTGTCCCGGATTCCAAAGTGTTACCCGGTATAGGCAGGTAGTCATACGCATCCGCCAATGGCAGAGGCAATAACACGCGCACTGTGGGCGGAACGATGGGCGGAGGGGTAGCGGGACCTGAAGTCATGCGCTAGAGTAGCCCGGAAAACTCGATTCACGCTACACAGGAGATATACAAGTGAAATTCTTTGTCGATACTGCCGATTTGAACGAGATTAAAGATCTGGCCGCTACCGGCCTGTTGGACGGGGTAACCACGAACCCATCGCTGGTCGCAAAATCTGGCCACAGCAACTTTATCGACCTGATCAAGGATATTTGCGCGATTGTCAGCGGCCCGGTCAGTGCTGAAGTTGCTGCTACCGATTTCGATACAATGATGGCTGAAGGGCTTTATTTGTCGAAGATTGCGAAGAATATTGCCGTTAAAGTGCCGCTGACCCCCGCAGGCCTGAAAGTTTGTAAGGTTCTATCTGATCAGGGAACGCAAGTGAATGTGACGCTATGCTTCTCGGCAGCACAGGCTATTCTGGCAGCCAAAGCAGGTGCGACATTCGTATCACCCTTTGTTGGTCGTCTGGATGATATTGGTGAAAGCGGTATGCAGCTGATCGCCGATATCTGTGAAATCTACCGCGCCTATCCGAACTTTAAGACTGAGGTTCTTGTGGCCTCGGTTCGTAGCCCTATGCATGTCGTCGAAGCGGCGCAGTTGGGCGCTCATGTTGCGACCATTCCACCCAATGTTATTCGTCAGTTGTTCACGCATCCTTTGACGGATAAAGGTTTGGCGCAGTTCGTGACTGATTGGGCCAAGACCGGGCAGAAAATTCTTCCGGATGGCGTTCAGCCGCTGAAGACCCGTGCCTGATAATAGTCAGCTTGCTTGGGCCGACGATGTTATTGATGCCGTAGTCAAATGGCAAAGCTGGTTGCGTTACGAAAAACGTGCGTCAGATAATACTGTCGAGTCTTATCAGTTCGATCTCCATAATCTCTTTGATTTTCTTAATCAGCATCGCGGTAGGCAGATCAATCTGGGTATGCTCTCGGCGCTGACACTTAGCGATTTTCGCAGTTGGCTGGCGAACAATGCCGCCGAAAACCGGCAGGCCTCCAGCCGCGCGCGGGCTGTTGCAGGGGTGCGCAACTTTTTCCGCTGGCTGGATAAATCGGGACAGTTGCATAACAATGCTATCGATTTGTTGAAGCTGCCTAAAACCGGCAAACGCCTGCCGCGCCCCGTCACGGAAATTCAGGCGCAGGATATTGTTGCTCTCTCCAAAAATGTGCCGAATGAGAGTTGGGTCGGTCTGCGCGACGAAGCGTTGTTCACATTACTTTACGGTGCGGGTTTGCGTATCAGTGAGGCGCTGAACCTGACGCGCGCCGATCTTGCTCAGGGTGAGCGCATTACGGTGACAGGTAAGGGCAATAAGCAGCGTAATGTGCCGCTGTTGCCAGTCGTACGCGAAGCTTTGGAGAAATATTTTGCAGCTTGCCCCTTCGCCAAAGACAATGAGGATGTGGTTTTCGTGGGTGTGCGCGGTGAGAAATTAAACCCTGCGGTAGCGCAGCGACATCTGCGGCAGCTTCGTCGTCAGCTGAATTTGCCAGATAATGTTACGCCTCATGCTTTGCGCCACAGCTTTGCAACGCATTTGCTGGCATCGGGTGCCGATTTGCGCAGTTTGCAGGAATTGCTCGGCCATAGCTCACTCTCGACCACGCAACTCTATACGCAGGTCGATGCGCAGCAACTTCAAAAAGCCTATAAAGCCGCACACCCACGGGCGAAGTAACTCCTATATTAAGCTGCTGATCCCATATCGATCACAAATCGATATTTCACATCGCTTTTAAGCATGCGCTCATAAGCTTTATTGATTTTCTGGGGCGGGATCACCTCGATATCGGCGGTAATATTGTGTTCAGCGCAGAAATCAAGCATTTCCTGCGTTTCCTTGACTCCGCCAATAAGCGAACCGGCCAGCGAACGGCGACGGAAAATCAGATTGCCAACGCTGGGCGAAGGATGCGGCGAAGCCGGGACGCCGACCACGCACATAGTGCCATCGCGTTTCAAAAGCTCCAGATAGGCATCCAGATTATGCGGCGCGGCAACGGTGTTAAGTATAAAGTCAAAGCTGCCGAGATGCTTTTTCATTTCATCCGGGTTTTTGGAAACCACAACTTCATCGGCACCCAGTTTTTTAGCATCGGCTGTTTTGCCGGGCGATGTTGTGAACATAACAACATGTGCGCCCATGGCATGCGCGATTTTAACGCCCATATGACCGAGGCCGCCGAGACCAACAATGCCGACCTTGCTACCCTTACCGATTTTCCAATGGCGCAGCGGCGAATAAGTTGTGATGCCTGCGCATAAAAGCGGCGCAACACCAGCGAGGTCCAAATTCTTCGGTACTTTCAGGACGAAATCCTGATCAACGACAATGATGTTGGAATAGCCGCCGTATGTCATGCCGCCTGAAATTGGATCGGCGCTGTTATAGGTAAAGATAGTACCGCCGGTGTCACAATATTGTTCCAGCCCTTCTTTGCAGCTGGGGCAGGTACGGCAGCTATCGACCATACAGCCGACGCCTACGACATCGCCTTCCTTGAATTTTTTGACATCTTTGCCGACTTCGGCAACCCGCCCGACAATTTCGTGCCCAGGAATGCAGGGGTAAACGGTGGAGCCGCCCCATTCGTTGCGAGCCGTATGCAAGTCTGAATGGCAAATGCCGCAGAACAGGATATCAATCTGGACATCTTTGGGGCCGGGATCGCGGCGCTGAAAATCCATTGGCGCTATGGGTGAGGTAGCGGACTGCGCTGCGTAACCAAGGGCTTTCAGCATGAGTTTTTCTCTTTCTGGCGTCATACCCGCGAAGACGGGTATCTGTTTAATAATCAGAAGCTGGATGCCCGCTTACGCGGGCATACGCATCTTGTTATTAGATATGTATCTGTCGCCCATCAACAGCAAGCGCCGCTTCCTTCACAACTTCGTTGAGCGTTGGGTGAGCATGGCTGGTACGGGCAATGTCTTCAGAGCTTGCGCTGAATTCAATTGCCAGCGCCAATTCAGCAATCATCGTACCTGCGTCAGGCCCAATGATATGCGCACCGAGTACGCGATCTGTTTTCGCGTCGGCCAAAATTTTGGCAAAACCTTCGGTGTCGGCCATCGCGCGTGCGCGACCATTGGCGGAGAAAGGGAATTTGCCGACTTTATATGCTATACCAGCCTTCTTCAGTTCTTCTTCGGTTTTGCCGACGGAGGCAATTTCGGGCCACGTGTAGACTACGCCAGGAATAGCATCATAGTTAATGTGGCCTGATTGTCCCGCCATCATTTCTACGGCAACAACGCCTTCTTCTTCGGCTTTATGCGCCAGCATTGCGCCGGCGATCACATCGCCGATGGCGTAGATACCTTTGACGTTGGTCTGGAAATGGTGATCAACGGCAACGCGCTTGCGTTCGTCCAGTTTAACACCAATTTTCTCAAGCCCCAGCCCTTCGCTATAAGGGCGGCGGCCAATTGCCAGCAACACAACATCAGCCTGCATTTTTTCAGGCGATCCGCCAGCTGCGGCTTCTAATGTCAGATTGACTTTTTCACCTTCGACTTTAGCGGAAGTCACCTTGGTACTCAGTTTAAACTGCATACCTTGCTTGCCGAGGATTTTTTGCGCGGTCTTCGACAGTTCGCCGTCCATCGTAGGCAGAATGCGGTCCAGGAATTCCACGACAGTGACTTCGGTGCCGAGGCGTTGCCAGACGGAGCCGAGTTCAAGACCGATCACGCCGCCGCCAATAACGACCATGCTCTTTGGCACAGGCGACAAAGACAAAGCGCCGGTCGATGTGACAATGCGCTTTTCATCAACTGTAATGCCGGGAAGCGGCATGCTCTCTGAACCGGTTGCGATCAGGATATTTTTCGTTGCGTAAGTTTGTGTGCCGGATGCGCCTTCGACTTTGACCTGACCAATAGCGGCGATGGAGCCTTTGCCCTTGATCCAGTCAATTTTGTTCTTCTTGAACAGATACTCAATGCCAGCGGTGTTGTCTTTCACCACTTTATTTTTGTGAGCCATCATCGTCGGCAGGTCAAAGCTGACATCGCCGGTTTTAATGCCGTGAACGGCAAAATGCTGGCGCGCTTCGGTGTATTTTTCCGAACTGGTCAACAGAGCTTTAGACGGAATGCAGCCGACATTGAGACAAGTACCGCCCAGTGTCGGGCTCATCTCGACGCAGGCCGTTTTCATGCCCAATTGCGCTGCACGGATAGCGGCGACATAGCCGCCCGGGCCGGAACCAATAACAATCAGGTCGTAGGATGTTGTTGACATAAGATGCCTTCAGAAAAATGCAAAAAGCGTAAGAATCAAACGCCGAGTAGCAACCGTTCCGGATTTTCGATGCATTCCTTGACGCGAACGAGAAATGTTACGGCTTCACGTCCATCAATGATGCGGTGATCGTAGCTGAGCGCAAGGTACATCATCGGACGCGCTTCGACTTTACCGTTCACGACAACCGCGCGTTCCTTGATCGCATGCATGCCGAGAATGCCGGATTGCGGCGGGTTCAGAATTGGCGTCGACATGAGGGAGCCGTAAGTACCGCCATTAGTAATGGTGAAGGTGCCGCCGGTGAGGTCCGCCATTGCCAGTTTGCCATCGCGCGCACGCTTGCCAAGATCGCCGATAGTTTTTTCAACTTCGGCGAAGTTTAGTTTATCGGCATCGCGCACAACTGGTACGACGAGCCCTTGTGGTGTGCCGACTGCAACGCCGATATCATAGTAATTCTTGTAAACGAGGTCTTCGCCTTCAATCTCGGCATTTACGCTTGGGATTTCCTTCAGCGCCTGGATAACCGCTTTGACGAAGAAAGACATGAAGCCTAGCTTTGTGCCGTATTTTTTCTCAAAATTATCTTTATGCAAAGTGCGCAAAGCCATAACATTGGTCATATCCACTTCATTGAAAGTGGTCAGCATAGCTGCCGTATTTTGTGCCTCTTTCAGGCGTTCGGCGATGCGTTGGCGCAGACGGGTCATGCGCACGCGTTCTTCTTCATTTGCGCGGCTGCGGGGGCCCGTTGGCTGAGGCGCTTTAGCAGCGGGTGCCGGCTTTGCTGCAGGCGCTGCGTAATTAACGACATCTTCCTTGGTCACGCGGCCGCCTTTGCCAGTGCCGGAAATTTCGTAAGGGTTTAGGCCACGATCTTCCGCTTGCTTGCGGGCAGCGGGCATAACTGCTGCGCCGGTCTGGGTTTGTTGTGCTGGCGCAACAGATGTATTGGCCGTTACAGGAGGTTGTGTTTGCGGTGGCGCGGAAGTTGTTGCGCTAGCTGACGGCGAGGCTACGGCTGCGCCACCTTCTGAAATCAGGCCCAGAACAGCACCTACGCCGACATTCCCGCCCTGCGGCACTTTAATTTCGCTGATCACGCCTGCGCTGGTAGCGTTAACTTCGAGAGTAACCTTATCAGTTTCAAGCTCAACCAGAGGTTCATCCATACGTACCGCATCCCCGACTTTTTTCAGCCATTTGGCGACAGTTGCTTCGGAAACGGATTCGCCCATTGGGGGCACTACGATTTGCGTGGTCATAGTAAACTCAATTGATGGTTGGGAAGGAATGCTTTCTAAAGCTTAATAGCGTGAATTGGCGAAAAGTTAAAGCCTAGAAAGTGGCCTGAGAAGGGCATTTGCCGAAAGATTTTGCCTAGTGTGGCACTGCAGTGATGATGGCGCCGGTTGTAGGCTCAATGCCTAGATCAACTGGTATATTGGCGGGGCTGACTGCTGTTGCATGTAAAGGCACGCCTTTGGTGGGGGCATCGGCAATAGTAATCTGCGTATATCCTTGTTGCGACAGGTTGTTGATAATTTCGCCTGCTGTTAGCGGTTTGCGAATACTGCTCATCTCATTCGCGCCTGCGCCGAGCGCCCCCAATGCTGAATCCAGCATCATTTGGGCGAATGCGGGCTGAGGAGCAGCCAGCAGTTCGATTAAAATAAGAATATTCAAAAATCGGATCAGCATTAATCCACCAGCAAAGCATCAATGCCAGTGCCAAAGGCAAGGGCTAGTTTTCTAAGGACGCTCACGCTTGCCGTACGTTTCCCAAGCTCTATCTGACTGATATATGAGCCGGTCAGGCCTGTCTTCTTGCCGAGTTCCACAAGCTTTAGGCCGCGGTGTAAACGCCAGGCACGAATGCGGCTATAGCCTTTATCGAGCACCATATCTACGACTTCAGAGGGAATCATGGATGTTGTTCCGTGACGAGCAGATTCAAGAATATCATTGACTAGATGGGCATCGGACGGTTGGCGCCGTTTGAGCAATTGCTCGTATTGGGCGCGGGGCACCAGCACGTAATCGCCTTTAATAATTTGAACTCCTTCATGCATTTGTCGTTCCTCTATTCATAAATATCCCGACGATGGCCAACTTTAATAATGAATAAAACTTTGGCATCTGCCGTAAAAATAACTCTATAGTCGCCAACATGCAGCCGTAAACCTTTGCTTCCTTTTAAAGCCTTTACTTGATTGGCGAGGCCGACTGGATCATCTGCGTACTGCCTGATTTTTTCTCGAATTCGCATGGCCCACATACGATCTAGCTTCTCTAGTTGCTTCAAAGCCAGAGGTGTATAGGTAATTAAACGCATGAACTATTGTAAGCTAATAGCTTAATTTTGTCAATAAATTAAGCTATTAGCTTTATCGCCTTAATTCAAAGCTTTATCAATGAGCTCAGCCTGTTCTTTGTTGTGGCGCTTCAGGGAACCGGTTGCCGTTGCGGCGCTTGGCAAACGGCCGACATAAGTGGGGCGCTGTGTCCTGTGGCTAACGCTGACGAGGGCCGCTTCGATACGACGATCAACAAAGTTCCAGCCGCCCATATTCTGGGGTTCTTCCTGACACCAGATGACATCTGCCTTGGCGTAGCGCCCCAGTTCCAGAGCCAGCAATTTATCCGGGAAGGGATAGAATTGTTCCAGACGAATAAGGACGACATCCGTGATTTTGCGTTCTTCGCGGGCCGCCAGCAAATCATAGTAAACCTTGCCGCTGCAGATAACGACGCGGCGGATTTTTTTGTCATCGACAAGATTGGTCGCCGTTTCCGGAATAATCCGCTTGAAGGATGTGTTTGCAGCCATATCCGCAAGCTTGGAGACGCAGAGCTTATGACGCAACAGTGACTTCGGCGTCATAAGGATCAATGGCTTACGGAAATTACGCCGTACCTGACGTCGCAGAATATGGAAGTAATTCGCAGGCGTTGTGCAATTGGCGACCTGCATATTGTCTTCGGCACACATAATCAGGAAGCGTTCCAGACGCGCTGAGGAATGCTCTGGCCCCTGACCTTCATAGCCGTGTGGCAGCAACAGCGTAAAGCCCGACATGCGCAGCCACTTTGACTCTGCTGACGAGATAAATTGATCGAAGAACACCTGCGCAGTATTGGCAAAATCGCCGAACTGGCCTTCCCAGCAGACTAAAGCCTTGGGCTCTGCCAGCGAGAAACCATAGTCAAAGCCCATAACGGCGGCTTCGGACAGGGGGCTATCATGCACTTCGTAGCTCGCGAGCTTGGAGCTTAGTGTATTCAGTGGAATATAACGGCTTTCATCCTGTTGATCGTACAATACAGAATGGCGTTGCGAGAATGTGCCGCGACCACAATCCTGACCCGATAAGCGAACATGGGTGCCCTCGGTAAGAAGCGAGCCGAATGCCAAAGCTTCAGCGGTGGCCCAATCAATACCTTCGCCAGACGTCATCATCTCGCGCTTGGCTTCAAGTTGCTTTGCGATCTTTGGATTAACGTTAAAGCCTTGCGGCACATTGGAAATCTTGTTGCCGATATCTTTTAGTGTATTGAGGTCGACGCCGGTGCTATCGGCTTTATCGTCGCCGTTGGCGACTTCGAGGCCCTGCCAGCGTCCTTCCAGCCAGTCAGCTTTGTTGGGTTTATAGCTGGTCGAAGCTGTGAAATCTTTTTCGAGCTTGGCGATAAAATCACTCTGAACTTTATCAGTTTCGACTTGCGTCAGGGAATTCTCGGCAACCAACTTGCCCACATAAACGGTGCGCGTAGTCGGTTGTTCCTTGATCTTGCGGTACATGATCGGCTGGGTGAACGCAGGTTCATCCCCTTCGTTATGGCCGTGGCGGCGGTAGCACACCATATCGATCACAACATCCTTCAGGAATTTTTGACGGAACTCCGCGGCGATTTCTGCTACATGAACCACAGCTTCAACATCATCACCGTTAACGTGGAAAATCGGCGCCTGGATCATCTTGGCGACGTCGGTGCAATAAACGCCGGAGCGCGAATATTGCGGGCTAGTGGTGAAGCCAACCTGATTGTTGATGACGAAATGCATCGTGCCGCCGGTGCGGTAACCCTTCAGTTCCGATAGCATCAATGTTTCGGCAACAATGCCTTGGCCAGCGAAAGCGGCATCGCCATGAATAAGCAAAGGCATGACTTGAGCGCAGGATTCTTCGGTAATGCTGGTGTTTTCGGCGCGTTGTTGCTGCTTGGCCCGTACGCGGCCTGTAACGACAGGATTGACCCATTCAAGATGCGATGGGTTGGCATTCATCGTCAGATGCACCATTTGACCATTGAAATCGCGGTCGATCGAGGTGCCGAGGTGATACTTCACATCGCCGGAACCCTGAACGCTGTCGGGGTACGCAGATGTTCCTTGAAATTCCGAGAAAATCGCCGTGAAAGGTTTGCCAAGAATATTGGTAAGCATATTTAAGCGGCCGCGATGGGCCATACCAATAACGACTTCACGCAAACCGAGCTGCGCGCCGCGGGCAATAGCGGCATCTAGTGCCGGAATAGTGCTTTCGCCGCCTTCGAGGCCGAAGCGCTTGACGCCAACAAATTTGGTGGCCAGAAATTTCTCGAAAGACTCGCCCGCCGTGATGCGTTCCAGAATATGCAGCTTGGCGTTCTTGTTGTATTTGGGCGTATTTTCAGTTTCCTCGATACGGCGCTTGAGCCAGTCGGCTTGTTCTTGATCCTGAATGTGAACAAATTCAACACCGACAGATCCGCAATATGTTTTGCGCAATTTATCCAAAATTTGACGCAAGGTCGCATTCTGCATACCGAGCGTGCCGTCGATAAAAATAGGGCGGTCATAATCGGCATCCGTAAAACCGTAAGTCTTGGGATCGAGATCTGCATGATAGGCCGCAGGTGTCAGGCCCAGCGGGTCAAGGTTCGCCAGTAAATGCCCACGCATGCGGTAGAGGCGGATCAGCCAGATCGCGCGCAGACTGTCGAGCAGGGCGGTATCACCAGCGATGCCATTGGTTATGCTCGCTGGGGCGACAGCTTTGCTATTACCAGCTTTGGCTGCGGGTGTGGCCATGCCATTTTCGTTGCCGATAATTTTTTGTGAGCTGGCGGGTGCCCAACTGGCGCCGCGCGTCTCATTCAGGATGGATCGGCCATCCTCGTCCAGACCATCGAAAAAACCGCGCCAGCTAGGGTCGACGGAGGCCGGATTGGCGGCATAGCGCTGGAAAAGTTCCGCGATAAAGTCGGCATTGGCGCTGTAAAGAAAGGAAGATTGTTCGGTTGTCATGAACGCGCGCGGGATGAACCGCCCCTTGGAAATTGTTGCGATGCCGCATCATAACAACTTCCGCGCAAAAATCAAAAGGGGAGATCAGGCTACTTCTTGATCTGATATCAATGCTTGCTTGATTGACTCTGCTGGGCGGGTCGCATGCCGTCTAAGGTTTTTCAGCGAATTTTCACTTAGACCCAGGACAGCTGTTGCTTTGCTCATTTCATCTTCGACGATCCCGGTTTTCCTGGGTTTTTTTCCGGTATTTTCAATCTTCACTGCTAGAGCAGCTGTTAGACAAGCTTCCTTTGCGCATTTGATTAGAAATTCGTTTTTTAGTTTTTCACTCGAAAATTGGTTATTTTCGGCGCAAGTTACATCGATTAATTGATCAGTTATGGCGAGCAGCTGATTTATTGCCCAAAAGCTAGGTTTTCGCCAATTGCGGTTCAGCTCTTCTGTATAAACGCTTCGCAAAGCCGCAAGGCTTTCCCACAAAGTGTTTTCGCCATAAGGATATATGGTTTTTAAACTTACGGTGGATTGACCACAAATAAGGTAGCCTCTGAAATCGAGGGCAGAACCCTTCTTCACCTCGTTAAGCGTATGGATCACACCATCATAGAGTTGCTGCCATCTATCTCTATCAAAGGCTGCATCATCGCGAGCGCCTGTGATTTCACGAACCACGCGACGAATATGACCTACGATATCCATAACGGTATCAAATCAATCAATTATCAAAAATTAGCCTCTACCGCCAAACAGTTTGCCATTCTGCATCAGCAGCGCCATCTGTTGGTCGGAGAAGGTGCGCGACTGACCAATACGCTTGTCACGGATCAGGGCGCGGATAGGCGAACCCGGGTTATTCTGTTCTGTCGCCATAAAGGTGGCGTTCAGTCCAGTAGGTCCGAAGGACTGATGAACGACGGCGGTTAAACCGGCTGCCAACAGCAAGGACGCGCGGGCGCCCAATTCCATTTCGGCCAACTGCAGCAAACCTTCCAAAGCTTCTTCCATGCTGCCGGCATGCATTGTGGTGATGACGGTATGACCAGATGTCGCAGCGCGGAGCAACTGGTTGGCCGCGTCTGGTGTACGTACTTCGCCGACGACGATATAGCGCGGATGCCAACGCAGCGAGCGTTTCAGCATTTTACCCCATTCGTCTTCGTTATTGATTTCGGACTGGTAGCAGAAACCAGCGCCGCCGCGGCGGCCTTCGAGATTATATTCAACCGGATCTTCGATTGTGAAGGCAACACCGCCGTAATTTTCCAGATAATCCAGCAGTAGCGACGAAGCTGTTGTTGTTTTACCTTGACCCGTTGCACCGCAAAGCAGGATCAAACCGCTGCGTTTACCGAAGTCGCGCAGAAGCGGTACGAATTGAGGGATAAAGCCAAGTTTGTTAAGAGCAGGGGGCAGATCGGCGATACGGCGCATAGCAGCCCATACTTCGCCATTTGATGTTTCCAGCTTGGAGGCACGTAGACGAACGCCACCAAAATTAAAACCTTTTTCGACACCTTTAAAATTACCACGCAGATATTCGGCCAGTTCTTCGACATCATTCTGGAACTCGGCAGGAACGTCCAGATCCACTTCCGACATCAGGCCATTGACGACACCTTGACGGTAATGGGCGATGCCCGGACCTTCCAGACAGACATAAAGGTCCATGAAGTTCAATTCGCGCAGCGCAAGTTGCTGAATTTCGTTTGATTGATACTGAGCGACTGAGGCGATCTGGGTCATGGTTATCCCTTTTGTTTAAATGCGAATAAAATCAATTTGTATAAAAATTTAAAAACGTTTGTCTCAAACACCATAGCACAATAAATACTTTCAAAAAATTAATTTTGAAAAGCGCATACGGAATAGTTCAGTAACCATAAAGGTTAGCGAATAAGTGAAGTTCGTTTGTTTTTAAGGGGTTAGCCGCTTATCTTAAGCCGCCATCGCTTTAACCATAGTGGTGCCAAGCGCTGAAGGGCTGTCAGCAACCATGATTCCTGCGGAGCGCATGGCTTCAATCTTGTCTGATGCGCTGCCTTTGCCACCGGAGATAATAGCGCCCGCATGGCCCATACGGCGGCCTGGGGGAGCCGTAACGCCGGCGATAAAACCGACCATTGGCTTCTTGATCTTGCTGCGTTTCAGGAATTCAGCAGCTTCTTCTTCAGCTGAGCCGCCGATTTCGCCGATCATGATGATGCCTTTGGTTTCCTCATCAGCGAGGAACATTTCGAGGCAGTCAATAAAGTTGGTGCCATTGACGGGATCGCCGCCAATGCCGATGCAGGTCGTTTGGCCAAGGCCAGTTGCAGTTGTTTGTGCAACAGCTTCGTAAGTCAGCGTGCCCGAGCGCGAAACAATAGCGATCTTGCCGCGCTTGTGGATATGGCCGGGCATGATGCCGATTTTGCATTCGCCGGGGGTGATAACGCCGGGGCAATTGGGCCCGATCAGGCGTGTTGATGAGCCCTGCAGTGCGCGCTTGACCTTGACCATGTCGAGAACAGGAATGCCTTCGGTGATGCAAACGACCAGAGGCAGTTTGGCATCGATAGCTTCCAGAATGGAGTCCGCCGCGAATGGAGGTGGTACGTAAATGACTGATGCGTTCGCGCCGGTCTTGGCAACGGCTTCGGCAACTGTGTTGAATACAGGCAGATCGAGATGATCGGTGCCGCCTTTGCCGGGGGTTACGCCGCCAACCATCTTGGTGCCGTAAGCTATGGCCTGTTCAGAATGGAAAGTGCCCTGCGAGCCCGTGAAGCCCTGACAGATCAGTTTGGTTTGTTTTCCTACGAGTACGGACATGATTATGCTGCTTTCTTTTTAACGGCGCCGACAATTTTCTCTGCGGCATCGGCAAGGTTATCTGCGGAAAGGATTGGCAAGCCGCTTTCGGCCAAAATCTTTTTGCCGAGATCGACATTGGTGCCTTCAAGGCGAACCACCAGCGGCACATGAAGTTTGACTTCCTTGGCTGCGGCGATGATGCCTTCGGCAATAATATCGCAACGCATGATACCGCCGAAGATATTCACCAGAATGCCCTGCACATGTTTATCGGAAAGAATGATTTTGAAAGCGGTGGTGACGCGTTCCTTGGTTGCGCCGCCGCCGACATCGAGGAAATTAGCAGGCGTGCCACCATACAGTTTGATGATATCCATCGTCGCCATGGCAAGGCCTGCGCCGTTGACCATACAACCGATATTGCCATCAAGGCGAACGTAATTCAGGCTGTTCTTGCTGGCTTCGACTTCAGCGGGATCTTCTTCCGCTTCGTCGCGCATTTCTTCCACGTCCTTGTGACGGAACAACGCGTTGTCATCGAAATTCATCTTGGCATCCAGCGCGATAATATCGTCCTTGCCGGTGACAACCAGAGGATTGATTTCAACAATGGAACAATCCAGATCGATAAACGCGTTGTACATAGCCATCAGGAAGCTGACGCATTTGCCAACCTGCTTGTCTTTCAGCCCGAGGCCGAAAGCGATTTCGCGCGCATGATAAGCCTGCATGCCGGTAACGGGATCGATCGCAACTTTCAGGATTTTTTCCGGATGCTTGGCGGCAACTTCTTCGATTTCCATACCGCCTTCGGTTGATGCCATGATCGTCACGCGGCTGGTCGCGCGGTCGATCAGCAGACCGAGATAAAGCTCGCGCTTGATATCGCAACCTTCTTCGACGTAAATCCGCTGAACTTTCTGGCCTTGGGGGCCGGTTTGGTGCGTAATCAGCTGCATGCCGAGCATACGCTGGGCTTCACTTTGAACGGCTTCCATCGTTTTAACGACTTTAACGCCGCCGCCCTTGCCGCGACCGCCGGCATGAATTTGTGCTTTAACGACCCAAACAGGTTCTTTCAGGTCCAGCGCTAATGCTTTGGCGACATCAACGGCTTCAGCCGCAGAAAAAGCGACGCCACCGCGCGGTACAACCACGCCGTATTTTTTCAAAAGGCTTTTTGCCTGATATTCATGGATATTCATCGATTAAACCGTCAGTTAGGAATAAAGCGCAAGACTCATTGCTGCGCCGCGAAACCCCGCAGAATTAGCGTGTTTTGGGGGAGGGGGCAAGGGTTAAGCTAACCCTTGCTATTAGCGCCCGAACTTTTTGGCTTTTGAACTTTGGTGTCCGGCTTTTGGTTTGGTTGGAAGAACAGCTGATGCGGCATCAATAGCTGTATCATCTTTAAATACAATTAACTTTTTGCCATCTTCAGTTATTCGTGCAGCCCCTATTAACATAACACTTCTTTTCGCATTGGCATTGCTAACGAGATTGGGATTTTTGGCGGCAAAAACAGGATCAACAACAATATCTGTATAGTAACTAAATGCTACGGCCATGTTTTGAGGGACAACTATTTTGCCGCTTGTGTCAATAACACCTTTGGCAAGATAGTCAGCAGCCGTAAGCAAGCCATTGCAATTACCATGCTCAGCACTGCGTATTAGCCATTTCATAGCCCTTCTATGATCAGAGTTTATACCCTTTTCGGCATCAATATATAATTCACCGATGCGACATTCAGCGAGCGATGAGCCTTGGCGCGCGGCTTGTCCATATAGCTTTGCTGCCATTTTAAAGTCTGGGCCAACTCCTAAGCCAGTTTCATAAAGTTGGGCTAAGGCTATTTGCGAACGTAGATAACCTAACTCGGCAGGAGAAGCGTACAATCTTGCAGCTTCAGCATAATCTGTTTTTCCGCCATGGCCCTGCACATGTGTGTTGGCAAGAAAGTGTAGCCCTATTGGTTCACCTTGTTCTGCCGCTTTTTGAAACCAATAGGAGGCTTCAGCATTTCTGTGTTTACCAAGCACGCCATAATTATTTGCTAAGCCTAAAAGGGTTTGAGCATATGGACTGCCTTCTTCCGCTTTCACTTTTAGCTTGTTAGCTATTTTTGCAAAGACACGTTCTGCTTCCTTGGAGTTTATTGGAGTCCCTCGACCAGTTTTAAGAAAAATCGCATAGTATGCTGTACATAAAACGTCATCTAATTCAAAACCTCGTTTTGCCCAATCTAAGGCTCTATGATCGCCGGTATATCTGTGCAGTAAATTAAACCCGCCTTCTGCTAAGTAAATTCCGAAGAATAAGGCTGATGCATCATTATTATTCGCTGAGTTTTCTAGCAAATTGAGATCAAGCGATCTGGGATTATTGTATTTCGATCTATCAAAAGCGAGCTGCATAATAATTACCAAATATAGTTAACTAGTAGCCTTATTTAGGCACTTTTAAATGATCGGAAACATTGAATCAACGACTTTATTACTTGCGGGCAGGGCATAAAAAACGGCGCTAACGTTAATTAGCGCCGTTTTTTATTGAATAATTTGTAGTTGCGTTAGCAGGCTATCTTCATCTGGTCACTGCCATATGCCTCGGACAGGAAGTTCCACAGGCTTTGGGCCGCGTCTTTGGCGGCGGCTAAAGCTGCGGCTTGCTTGTCAGCCGGAATGGCATCAATCAGTTTTTCGCAAGTCTGCGAGTGATAGATGTCAGCCACTTCATGTACTTTGAAGAATTCAAAAGTGCGTTCGTCCGTCAGGCCATAGAATTTTTTCAGGCCTTCAACCTTGGTCTTGGAGATTGCAGGCGTTTGGTACTCGTATGAATACAAAGCGCACAGACCTTCTTCGTAGGAGGATTTGCAGAATGTCAGGAAAGCTTCTTTGGTAGCCAAGGCGGCTTCGTTGTAGTTGCCGTGATCCTTCGCGCCGAGGCCGGTTATGAAGTCATTCCACAATTGCGGATGCGGGTCAGAACGGCCTGTCTTGCCTTCCTCGTCCATCAGATTTTCCAGAATTTCAGCGCGGGCACCTGCATCTTCGCAATTGCTGTGCAGGGCACTGACAAAACGTGGGAAGGCTTCGACGAAAGGTTTGTACTGCACGGCATATTCCTGCAGCTGTTCTTGCGTCAATTTGCCTTCGGTCCATGCCTGATAGAAGGGATGCGACAGCAAGTGCTTCTCAGCGATAGCTTCTTTGATCTGTGCGGAAAATGTCATGATGTTCTCCCTTCAGGTTAATTAAGCGGCTTTGGACAAAATCGGCTTGGTGACATCCATCAGGCCTTTGACGGCGTTGACGGAGGCATCGAACATCGCTTTTTCTTCGGCGTTCAATTGCATTTCGATGATTTTCTCGACGCCGCCTTCGCCGATAACGACAGGCACGCCGACATACATATCCTTCACGCCGTACTGGCCATTGAGATAAGCGGCGCAAGGCAGGATGCGCTTCTTGTCTTTCAGGTAGCATTCAGCCATCAGAATGGCTGATGCCGCAGGCGCATAGAAAGCAGAGCCCGTTTTCAGCAGCTTGACGATTTCTGCACCGCCGTCGCGTGTGCGCTGGACAATTTCATCCAGACGTTCCTTGGTGATCCAGCCCATCTTGATAAGGTCGGGCAGGGGCACGCCGCCAACTGATGAGTAGCGCACCATCGGCACCATGCTGTCGCCGTGGCCGCCGAGAACGCAGGCATAGATGTCTTCGACGGAAACATTGAATTCCATCGCGAGGAAGCTGCGGAAGCGTGAGCTGTCCAGAACGCCGGCCATACCGACAACCTTGTTCGGTTTGAAGCCGGTGACTTGCTGCATCACCCAGACCATGACGTCGAGCGGATTGGTGATGACGATAACGAAAGCGTTCGGCGCATATTTCTTGATGTTTTCGCCTGCGGCCTTGATGATGCCGGTATTGATGCCGATCAGATCGTCGCGGCTCATGCCCGGTTTGCGCGGAATACCTGCAGTGACGATGACGACATCAGCATCTTTGATCAGGCTGTAATCGGTTCCGCCGGTCAGCTTGCTATTGAAGCCTTCTACCGGGCTGGTCTGAAACAGATCGAGAGCTTTGCCTTCAGGGATGCCTTCAGCTACGTCGATCAACACAACATCGCCCAGTTCCTTTTCGCCAGCCAGCAGCGCCAAAGTGCCGCCGATTTGTCCTGCGCCGACAAGGGCGATTTTTTTCCGTGCCATAATTACGTCTCCAGCTGTTGAGCGATGGGTTAAATAAGGTGCTGATTGAATTAAACCCGATTGTTCGGCAAAGCAAGGGCTTCGCCCAAATCCGAAATTAATTGCACTTTTGGGCCTTAGACTTTAACATAGACAGCCTCACCGCCTTGAACTCAGGGAATCATCATGAAACGGATTTTGTTCGCCTTGCTCTTGAGTGTACTGCTTGCCGGGGCTACGCCGAATGGCGCTCAGGCCGCGTGGTTCTCCAGCGACAAATCTGATGAACCCACAAAGCCCTCTGCCAATGCCTATGAACTGATTTCGCAACGCAAGGATCTCAGCCGTTTTGCCGACATGATCAGCAGCGCCGATCTGAAAGATTTATTTCGTTCTGGTACGGTAACGGTTTTCGCGCCGACGGATGATGCGATCGGTAATATTTCCGGTCCGATTATGAAGCGGATCAAATCCAGCAAGGAAAACCTGCAAAGCTTCGTCAGATATCATGTCATTAATGGCAGCCATGTTGGTTTCAACGCGATCAACGAGCGTAAATCGTCTGCAGCAACCGCTAACGGTGAAAGCATCATTTTCGACGGGACCAAAAGCCCGGCTATGATCAATGATGCGCGTCTGGTTTTGGCTGATTTGCAAGCTGGGCAAAGCGTTGTTCACACAATCAATGCCGCGCTTATTCCGGCATCCATAAAGGAAGCGCCAGCTGAAACGGCGGCAAAACCGGAAGTAGTGGCGGAGCCAGAACCAGCCCCGAAACCAGCACCTGCTGCTCCTGCTGTGGTGGCTACTCCTACTCCGGTAGCTGCTCCCGTCCCAACTACTGCGGCAGTGCCGGTATCGACATCTGCTCCTGCTGTCGTTTTGGAAAAAACTTTAAGTTCCAAGGCAGCTGTAATCGGCACATCGGCGCCTGCAGGCAAGGCAGCCAAAACTGCGGTGCCTATAGGCACCGCTATGCCGCTTGGCTCAGCCGTGCCAACAGGAACGGCAGCAGCGGCGCCAGTAGTCGAAACGCCCCCGCCTGCGGAAGCAATGCCGCCTAAATCCAAAGGCTTTATGCTGTTCGGGCATAAATTTGGCGGCGACTAATCGCCCTTTTGTTTATTCAGAACATATCGCAGTTTATTGATCGCCATCTGCTCTAGCCCCGAGCGCGGCGTATTGGCTGGGGCCTGAAAGCATGTTTCTGTCCCGGTGGCAGTATCGATTACCGTTACCTTCACGATAGCGCCTATCTGTTTATATTCGATAATCGCTTCACCGGATTTGTTGGTCATCAGATCCTGCCAGGCAATGTTAGGTAGGTGGAGAGATCGCCGTACTCTGCATGCTCCGGCGGCAAAAAACCATGCCGCATAATGAAGTCAATAATCACAAGGTTACAATTG
>JABDAH010000004.1:80486-83944 GCA_013289265.1 Alphaproteobacteria bacterium | reverse complement strand
ATTTCGCTGTTATCTTTAGCTGTCTCGTCTTCAGGGGCGGTCAACAACGGTTTAGTTGCCGCAGGGCGCTGAGCTCTGGGGTCTAAATCTATTTCTCTTGCTGGAGCTGTATCGAAAGCCATAATTCTTCTCTTAGCCTAAAGCATGTTTACGTGAAGGTTGGGCATTCGATACAAATCGTGCGGCAGAATATTTGGCCAAACATTGTCCGGAAAGAACGGGCTCATGCTTGAAATACGTTGCTAATGCATTAGCAGCTGGTGGCTTAAACTTACGCCCTAAACTCCCTACTCGACATGGTAGCCATTGGGCAAAAGACGCATCAGATGTTTTTCAAGAAGATCCAAGGTTCGCTATTGCTGCCAAGGGTTTTGGTGGCAACATTCAGGGTGATTACCACGCCCAAAAAGGCGACATAGCTGTTTGGGAAGGCGGAAAGTTCGGCCATATTATGCTCTGTGCCGGGACACGCCCGGATGGATCACCCATCTGGCGTTGTGACTTTACGGCAAGAGAAGAAAACTGGACCGGATTAAAGGATGCCAAATCGCATGGCACTTTTAAAATATTCCGCCAACATACGCTTGATGGGGCGTCTGAAACAAAAATTGCCTCCGCTGGCCCCAGTGCGCCTGCTGCAGGTGGAAAAAAACACCACACTGCACATGAAGCGCACCTAGTAGGCTAATCCACTTGACCCAAGAAAAATGGCGCGAGTGACGGGACTTGAACCCGCGACCTTCGGCGTGACAGGCCGACGCTCTAACCAACTGAGCTACACCCGCTTATTAAGCGTAAGGCCGACTTGATTAGGCTACTGGCGCCCTCTAGTCAACCTTCTATTATCATATTAACCGCTTAAAAAAGGCGGCCCAGAGCGTTGTTAAGGGTTGATACGCCCCCGCTTTGTCTGCTAGTTCTAGCCCCCTTCGGGCAGTTAGCTCAGCGGTAGAGCATCTCGTTTACACCGAGAGGGTCGGGGGTTCGAAACCCTCACTGCCTACCACCCTGCCTTGCCAAGGCTTGCAGGGCTGGTTACCGCACTTGCCGCGCACCCCGGATTGCATCCAAGACTACAACAAAAAGGCCGATGGAATGTCCATCGGCCTTTTGTCTTGACTTGATCCCCGCCTGCGCGGGGATAAGCGTTTTCTAAATTCGTTTGCTTTGCAAACTCACTAAGAAAACAGCTTACTTCTTACCCGTATTGACCTGTTCCTTGAGCTGCTTGCCGGCGCGGAATTTTGGCAGGCGCGACGCCTTGATCTGGATCGCTTCGCCGGTGCGCGGGTTGCGGCCTTTGGAGGCTGCGCGCTTGGACGTATAGAAATTACCGAACCCGACCAGGCGAACTTCGTCACCCTTCTTCAGGCTGGCTTCGATGGTGGACAAGGCCGCATCGATAACAGTCGAGATAGCGCTCTTCGACAGTTCGAGCTTGGCGAGAGACTTGCTTTCGCTGACGGCGGCGATGAATTCATTCTTGTTCATTAGGTGGCTCCGGAGTTAGAGATTGCTGGCAAGAGAATCAAAACGACTTCCTGCGACAGCATCAACTCTAGGCACCCTTGATTTGCAGCGTCAAGCCACTGCAGCTGAAAAACCGCAGAATTCTGCGGGTTTCAGCGCAATATGGTTAACGGCACGGCTGCAATTTTAATGGCGAACAACATCCCCATTTTGGGTCTTCTCTTCAACCTTAGGTTTGTTAGCCGCCAGTTCACTCGCCTCGTCCCATTCGATTGGGGTCAGTGGTTTTGCCAAAGCATATTTCAACACTTCTTCGACCGTGTTCATGAAAAGGATATTAAGTCCCTTCTTAACATTGTCCGGTATCTCCACGAGATCCTTCTCATTTTCCTTCGGGATTAAGACAGTGGTGATGCCGCCGCGGAGTGCCGCCAACAGTTTTTCCTTCAAACCGCCGATGGGTAGTACCCGACCACGCAGGGTGATTTCACCCGTCATCGCTACATCCTTCCGCACAGGAATGCCTGTCAGAACGGAAACGATGGATGTCACCATGGCAACACCGGCGCTTGGACCGTCCTTTGGTGTAGCGCCTTCCGGAACGTGAACGTGAATATCGCGTCTTTCCAGCAAGGGCGGCTTGATGCCAAAGGCAATTGCCCTAGCTTTAACATAGCTTTCGGCAGCCTGTACCGACTCGCGCATGACATCGCCCAACTTGCCGGTAATGGTGATCTTGCCCTTGCCCGGCAAAGCTACGGCTTCGATCGTCAGCAATTCGCCGCCAACTTCCGTCCAGGCCAAGCCGGTTGTAACGCCAACCAGATCTTCAGGTTCCACTTCACCGTAACGGTATTTCTTCACGCCGGCCATTTTCTCAAGGTTTCGGCGCGTGACATGGACTGTCTTCAACCCTTTAACCAGAATATCTTTCACCGACTTACGCGCCAGATTGGCGAGTTCCCGCTCCAGATTACGCACGCCTGCTTCACGCGTAAAATAGCGAAGAAGGTCGCGCAACGCATCGTTAGAGATCGAGAATTCGCCTTTCTTCAGACCGTGATCCTTGATCACTTTCGGGATCAGATGGCCTTCAGCGATTTCGACCTTTTCATCTTCGGTATAGCCAGACAGACGAATGATTTCCATACGGTCCAGCAGCGGCTGCGGCATACGCAGACTGTTGGCGGTACAAACGAACATGACATCCGACAAATCATAATCCACTTCCAGATAATGATCGGCGAAAGTATGATTCTGTTCGGGATCCAGAACTTCCAGCAGAGCTGAAGATGGATCGCCACGCCAGTCGGAACCAAGCTTGTCGATTTCATCGAGCAGGAAAAGCGGGTTGGATGACTTCGCCTTCTTCATGCCCTGAATAATTTTACCTGGCATGGAGCCGATATAGGTACGGCGGTGGCCGCGAATTTCAGCTTCGTCACGAACGCCGCCCAGCGACATACGCACAAAGTTACGCCCCGTCGCTTTGGCAATGGATTTACCGAGCGACGTTTTACCAACACCGGGAGGTCCGACGAGGCAAAGGATAGGTCCCTTGATCTTGTTCTGCCGCTGCTGCACGGCCAGGTACTCAAGGATACGTTCCTTGACCTTTTCCAGGCCGTAGTGATCGACATCGAGAATCTTCTCAGCTTTCTTGATATCACGGCGCGTGCGGGTGCGTTCGTTCCAGGGGATGCCCAAAATCCAGTCGAGATAATTGCGCACAACGGTGGATTCCGCCGACATCGGGCTCATGGAGCGCAGTTTTTTCAGCTCAGCCGTTGCTTTTTCCTTGGCTTCCTTCGGCATATTGGTTTTGGCGATGCGCTGTTCCATCTCATCGGCTTCATTCTTGCCGCTGCCGTCCTCGCCTTCACCTAGTTCCTTTTGAATGGCCTTCATCTGCTCATTCAAATAATAATCGCGTTGCGTCTTCTCCATCTGCTTCTTGACGCGCGTACGGATTTTCTTTTCAACCTGCA
>JABDAH010000004.1:0-80476 GCA_013289265.1 Alphaproteobacteria bacterium | reverse complement strand
TTCCATGAAACCGAAAATCTTTTCCAGACGTTCATTGACGGAAATGCTTTCCAGCAGCAACTGCTTGTCGGCAATCTTCAGCGCCAGATGCGATGCTATGGTATCAGCCAGCTTAGCTGCGTCTTCGATCTGATTCACCGAGACCATGACTTCCGGCGGAATCTTTTTGTTCAGTTTGATGTATTGATCGAATTGACCGACGACGGCGCGCGCCAAAGCATCAAGCTCCGACTTGTCACCAGAAAATTCTTCAATCGGTTCGGCAAAAGCCTGAAAGAATTCTACATTTTCGGTAAAGCGCGTGACTTGCGCGCGGTGTCCGCCTTCGACTAGAACCTTCACGGTACCATCAGGTAATTTCAATAATTGCAAAACGGTGCCGACGGTGCCTAACGTAAAAAGATCTTCGCGGTTAGGATCATCCTGCGTCGCATTTTTTTGGGTCAGCAGCAAAATCTGCTTGTCATCCTGCATGACGTCTTCCAGCGCGCGAACAGATTTTTCGCGGCCGACAAACAACGGTACGATCATATGCGGGAAGACGACGATGTCACGTAAAGGCAAAACCGGGTAAAGAGCGCCACCTGCCGGCTGCATAACCATAGGAAATCCTTCTGCCCGTCAGGGCCTGTTATCGGGAAAGTAGACTAAGCGATTCCACTATCTATTCTAGGGTTAATTCTAGAACCTGATTATTAACAGATTGGTCTATTTACTCAGATTTTCAAGGGCACACGCAGGAATAACCTGTGCATAAAAATCAGCAGGTTAAACCGTTTCTTTAAGGCAATGGTTAGCTTTTAGGCCTTGGCAGCCGCCGCTGCGGCCACTTCGCGCTTGTCGCCATGAACCAACAGCGGCTTGGCCTTGCCCTCAACAACTTCCTTGTTGACGACCACCTTGTCGATATCGGTGCTGCCGGGGATGTCATACATCGTATCCAGCAAGACCGATTCCATTATCGAACGCAGACCACGGGCGCCGGTCTTGCGGGCAATGGCTTTGGTAGCAATCGCCTTCAGGGCATCCTCGGTCACCTCGAGCTCGATATCTTCCATTTCAAACAGGCGCTGGAACTGTTTGACCAAAGCATTCTTCGGATTGGTCAAAATGTCGATCAGGGCGGTTTCGTCCAGATCGGACAGAGTTGCCAAGACCGGCAAACGGCCAACGAATTCTGGAATCAAACCGAATTTCAGCAAATCTTCTGGTTCAACTTCCTTCAGAACCTCACCGGTGCGGCGTTCTTCAGGGCCGCGTACATCGGCACCGAAGCCAATGGATGTGCCACGACCACGTGCCGAGATAATTTTTTCAAGGCCAGCGAAAGCGCCGCCGCAGATGAATAGAATATTCGTTGTATCAACCTGCAGGAATTCCTGCTGCGGATGCTTGCGACCACCTTGCGGAGGAACGGAAGCAACTGTGCCTTCCATAATTTTCAGCAAAGCCTGCTGTACGCCTTCGCCCGATACGTCGCGGGTTATGGAAGGATTATCGGATTTACGGCTGATTTTGTCGATTTCGTCGATATAAACGATACCGCGCTGCGCACGCTCAACATTGTAGTCGGCAGCCTGCAGTAATTTCAGAATGATATTTTCAACGTCTTCACCAACATAACCGGCTTCGGTCAATGTCGTGGCATCAGCCATTGTGAAAGGCACATCGATGATGCGAGCCAATGTCTGCGCCAACAAAGTTTTGCCGCAACCGGTAGGACCGATCAGCAGAATGTTCGACTTCGCCAATTCAACGTCGGAATTGCGCGCGCCGTGAGCCAGACGCTTGTAATGGTTATGCACGGCAACCGAGAGCACGCGCTTGGCGTGGATCTGGCCAATAACATAATCATCCAGCACCGCCATTATGTCTTTCGGGGTCGGCACACCGTCCTTGGACTTGACCAGAGTGGTTTTGCTTTCCTCCCGGATAATATCCATGCACAGCTCGACGCACTCATCGCAGATGAATACGGTCGGCCCCGCGATCAGCTTCCGCACTTCATGCTGGCTTTTGCCGCAGAACGAACAGTAAAGCGTGTTCTTGGAATCGGTGGGTGGCGTTGGTGTGGTGGACTTGGTCATCGGTCTCTCTTTGCCGGAAGCAACCCTACTTATTAAGAGTGTAGGGCCGCGTTAGTTACTGGATTATTAAGCCGCCTTCTTATCGGTTTCCGTACCGCCGGGACGTTTATAGACGACTTCGTCAATCAGACCAAATGTCTTGGCTTCTTCGGCTGACATAAAGTTATCACGTTCGACAGCAAGTGAAACCTTTTCAATCGGTTGGCCGGTATGCTTAACGTAGATTTCGTTGAGGCGCTGACGCAGTTTCAGGATTTCACGTGCCTGAATCTCAATATCCGTCGCCTGCCCTTGCGCACCACCGGAAGGTTGATGGATCATAACGCGACTGTTTGGCAGCGAATAACGCTTGCCCTTCGCACCTGCACACAACAGCAACGAACCCATCGAAGCCGCCTGCCCGATGCATACGGTTGAAACGGGTGAGCGCATATACTGCATAGTGTCATAAATCGCGAGGCCGGATGTGACAACACCGCCGGGCGAGTTGATGTAGAACGAAATTTCCTTGTTCGGATTTTCCGATTCAAGGAACAGCAGCTGGGCGCAGACGAGACTGGAGATATGATCTTCCACCTGTCCAACCATGAAAATGATGCGTTCCTTGAGCAAACGCGAGTAAATGTCATACGAACGCTCACCACGCGCGGTTTGTTCGATGACCATAGGGATCAACGCGCTAAGTGTCTCAATTGGATGACGTTCTGGGGTGAGCATAGATAGGGACTCCTGTTGCGGACAGTCTTTATATAGTTAAGGTTAGCGGATTAGGCAAGGAGTGCAAGGGGGATGCTGCGCTTTTTATAAAAGCGTGATCTATTCCATGTTTACAGATAGATGTGGACTATTTTGCCAATCCCCTACAATAAAAAAAACGCCGCCCCTTAATGTTGCATACAACAAAGAGGCGGCGTTTAATTTTTTAGAGTGCCCGAAGGATCAATCCATCTCCGCCGGCATTTTGATCAGATCATCCGCGTCGATTTTCTTTTCGGTCACTTTGGTTTGCGACAGGATGTGATCGATCACTTTTTCTTCCAGCAACGGCGCACGGATACGGTCCATGGCGCCTTGGGTTTGCGTGTAATAATCGATCACGGCTTTTTCCTGACCGGGGAAGCGGCGCGCTTCGGCCATCAAGGCATTGCGCATTTCGGCAGGTTCAACACCTATCTTTTGCTTTTGCGCCACTTCGGCAAGCAAAAGGCCGAGGCGAATGCGACGTTCGGCAATGGATTTATATTCCTTGCGCAGGTCGTCGTCGCTCTTCTTCTTGTCGTCTTCCGACAGATCACCCTTGGCCTTGCTGGCTTCAACCTGTTTCCAGATCGCATCAAATTCCGCATCCAGCATGCTGGCAGGAATTTCAAACTTGTGCATGTCGGCGAGCTTGTCCATCAACTGGCGCTTGATAATGGCGCGGCTGATACGCTGGTAGTCGCCGCCGATATCTTCGCGAACGCGTTCTTTCAGCTTGTCGAATGATTCAAAGCCCAACTCCTTGGCGAGCTCGTCATTCATTTCAACCGGCTTGTGTGCGCGCAATTCTTTAACCTCTACCGCAAACTCCGCCTGTTTTCCGGCGAGATCGGCAGCGTGATATTGATCCGGGAACTTGACCTTGATGGTCTTTTTATCGCCAACCTTCATACCGACGATCTGCTCTTCGAAATTATCGATGAAGGATTTGGTACCCAGTTCCAGATTATGATTTTCACCCTTCATACCTGGACGCGACTTGCCATCAACGGAACCGTCGAAATCAATGACGGCGACATCGCCCATTTTAGCGGCGCGGCTTTCCGTTATTGCTTCCGGTTCGCGCATCGCTTTGGCAGCGCGGTTAATGGCATCAATGATAACTTTGTCGTCGACATCGGAAACCAGACGTTCCAGCGCAATCTTGCCGAAATCGCCGGGAACAACTTCCGGCAGAACTTCAACCGCCAGTTTGAATTCAAGGTCTTTGTCTTCAGCAAAAGTGACAAGCTCAATCTTCGGCTGCATCGCAGGACGCAGGTTGCGCTCATTCAGCGCTTTTTCGGTCTCATCCGAAATGGTCTGATCGATGATCTCGGCGCGGGCGCTGCCGCCGTAACGCTGCTTGACCACTGTCATCGGTACCTTACCGGGGCGGAAGCCGGGCATCTTCATGGTTTTGGCGATTTCTTCCAGCTTTGCCGTCCAATTTTTGTCGATAATATCCTGCGGCACCTTCACGGTGAATTCGCGCATTAAACCCTTGCTGCTGACTTCCTGAACCTGCGTCATCTTTTTGTATTCCTTAAAAGTTTGTTGATCTTTCCTGCGTAGCTTGGCAAAGCAGAGTGGTGCGGGCGGAGGGACTTGAACCCCCACGCCTTACGGCGTCAGAACCTAAATCTGATGCGTCTGCCAATTTCGCCACGCCCGCAAACCAGCGGCAGAATACAGATGGCCAGCCTCAAAACAAGTGTTGAATACCAAAAATCAGATATTTATGCGGTATTCTTAGCCTAAAGAGGCATTTTTTGCTTTGCCACCTACACAAAATAGACTAAAAATGGGGTCCCTCCTCCTACCGCTCGCCGGTATTCCTGTGCACCCGTCTTTTTCGAATGCTCAACGCGCCGCCGTAAAGCCCGCGCAGCCTGATAGCAAAGCGCTTGACCACCTGGCGTTGCACCTGTCGCATCTGGCGCAAGCGTCGCGATATAAGGGCGGCGAAAATGACAATTTCAAAATCACCCATAGTGGCTGGCAGCGTTTATTGAAACGAGTTTTTGATGTGGCATTGGCTGTTTTGTTGCTGATAGCTCTCGCGCCGGTTTTGATTCTACTGGCTTTGCTGGTCAAACGCGATGGCGGCCCGGCCTTCTTCCGGCAACAACGTGTCGGCCGCAACAGGAAATTGTTTACCTGCTACAAATTCCGATCCATGCATACGGATGCAGAAAAAATTCTGGATGCCTACCTAGCCGGTAACCAGCAGGCCGCATGGGAGTGGAAATATTTCCAGAAACTAAAAACAGATATCCGCATCACCACATTCGGGCAATTTATTCGCCGCACCAGCCTCGATGAACTGCCGCAACTGATCAATGTACTGAAAGGCGACATGAGTTTTGTCGGTCCCCGCCCCTGCACACCAGACCAAACCAGTTTCTATGCCGACGACTTTCGCATTTACGAAGCCGTGCGTCCCGGCATTACAGGGCCGTGGCAGGTAGGCGGGCGCAACCGGCTGACTTTCCAGCAACGCGTCGCGCTGGAAACCGACTATGTCCGCAACTGGAGTCTGGCGCTGGATATCAGCATTCTTCTCAAAACTATTCCTACGGTTTTGCGAAAAGACGGAGTTTTTTAGACTTGATAACTCCCCCTTAACCAATGCTCCCTAAGATCGCGTTATGAAATTCGTGGCAGTCCTTTTTATTTTTGCCCTAGGTTTGGGCTTCATTCACCCTGCGAGCGCAGCCGACCCGGCGCAGGCGCGTGAAGTGGCTCGGATCAACAACTGCCCGCCGAAAAAGATCGAGGTCTATCAGCAATCGTTAGGCGCCCAAGGCAAGACACTCTACCGGGTTGAATGTAATATGCCCAAAGCCAAGAGCGATGCAGCAGCCGGAGCTACTGCTCTTCTGGTCAGCTGCGATGAAAATCTGTGCGAAATGCTGCGCACCATGCCCCCGGAAAGTAAGTAGCTTTTATTATCTTGATAATTCCCTAATGGCGTCATTCCCGAAGCAGCTTTAGCGGCTGTCGGGGATCCATTTTATTTGAACAGATGGATGCCCACCTTCGCGGGCATGACGCTGTTTATTAATCGGAATTGATCCATATCACTGTTGCCCGCCCCTGTGGAAATGGCTAGTCTTCCCGCACACGCCCCAACCTGCGCGAGGATATCATGCCCGGACTTAACGAAGAAGATCTCAAGCGGCACGTCAAAGACAAAGACACATGGCTGCGCTTTGTTTACCTCGTTGTTTTCGGCGTCGCTTTTTATTTGTCGATTTTGCTGACTTTCGCGACATCGATCTTCCAGTTTCTGGCAAAACTATTCAGCGGTTCCGCCTTTATAGGTCTGGCGGATTTCGGCGATAACCTCGCCACCTACCAAGCGCAGGTCACACGCTTCCTGACCTTCACGTCTGACGACAAGCCCTTCCCCTTCGCACCGTTCCCGACAAAGTTGCCGGGAAGTTTGAATGGTTGAAATCAATATCGTCTATCGGGGCGAGTTGCGTTGCGCTGCTACGCATGGCCCCTCCGGCACCGTGCTTGCAACCGATGCGCCGAAAGATAATCAGGGCAAGGGCGAGAGCTTTTCCCCAACGGACCTGGTAGCGACCGCCCTTGGCACTTGCATGCTGACGATTATGGGTATCGCTGCACGCAACATGAAAATTGATCTGCTGGGCACGAAAGTTACCGTGCACAAGGAAATGGTCGCTAAACCCACACGGCGCATTGGTAAATTGGCTGTTATAATTGATGTGCCATTAGTTCTTGATGAAGCCTCGAAACAAAAACTTATCGATGCTGCGATGACATGCCCGGTGCATGAAAGCCTGCATCCAGATGTCCAGATGCCGATCGATTTTCGGTGGGCCGCTTAACCCACTAACCACCGCTGCATAAGAGCATTTACCTCATCCGGTTTTTCCAAAGTCGATAGATGCCCGCAATGTTCGATTACGTTGAGGCGCGCTCCCGGTATCTGTTCGCTCAGTTCGCGCACCACTTCTAGTGGCGTCACCAAATCCTGCGCCCCGCCTATAACCTGCGTCTGACAGTTAATGTCTTTCAGGTAAGGCCGGCTATCGATGCGGTTCATCGTCGCCATTTGCTGGGTCTGATAAACATCCCGCCCCATGCGCTCAGCCATCGCTACAATAATATTGGTCAGGTCTTTATCTTCCAACCGATCCGAATGAATCATCATTGGCATCAAGCGCGGTGTTATGCCCTTAAACTGCCCTGTCTTCGACATTGCCAATAATAAACGACGCCGTTCAGTTTGCTCCACCGTATCAGGCCGCGCCGATGTATCCAGCAGGCATAGTTTCAGCACGCGCTGCGGCGCCTGACGCATGATCTCCAGCGCGACATAGCCGCCCATAGACAGGCCTGCCAAAGCAAATTGCGGCGGCGCTTTAACCAAAACGGCCCGCGCTATCGCATCAATCCGGTCCTGCTGCGTTGTATCCGCGACAAGGCAATCCGCCATTGTTTCCAAGGCTTTGATCTGATGCTGCCAAAGATCACGGTCACATAACAGACCGGGGAGAAGCAGAAGTGGCACTCTGGATGGCATCAAATTAACTCCGATTTGCTTTCAAGCACTTCAATCTGCTATGTAGGTTGCGCTGGACAAGACCAAAATGGTTTAGGGCAAACATAACGAACAGAGTTTTTTACACAAGTGACCACATTTGCCGATTTAGGGCTGAGCGATGACATCCTACGTGCGATACAGGATGTTGGATATACAACCCCTACCCCCATACAAGAACAAGCCATTCCTTACGTGCTAATGACGCGCGACCTTTTGGGTTGCGCGCAGACAGGCACAGGCAAGACCGCGAGCTTTGTGCTGCCGATGCTGGAAATGCTCAGCAAAGGCCGGGCACGCGCCCGCATGCCACGCTCGCTTATTCTGGAGCCAACGCGCGAACTCGCGGCGCAGGTTGCCGAAAATTTTGAAATTTATGGCAAATATCACAAGCTTTCGATGGCCCTTCTCATCGGCGGCACAACGATGGATGAGCAGATCCGCAATCTGGATCGCGGCGTCGACGTTTTGATCGCAACACCGGGCCGCATGATCGATTTGCATGAGCGTGGCAAGATCATGCTCAACGACATCAAGATTTTTGTTATCGACGAAGCTGATCGCATGCTGGATATGGGCTTTATCCCGGATGTCGAGAAAATCGGCGGCATTTTACCGCCACTGCGCCAGACACTATTCTTCTCGGCCACCATGCCACCGGAAATCCGCAAACTGGCGGACCGTTTCCTGAAGAACCCGAAGACGGTGACCGTGTCGCCTCCGGCATCGACATCAATCAATGTGCGTCAGGTTTTCATCAATCTGCCGAGCGATAATGATTGGCAGAAACGCGAAGCTCTGCGGCTATTGCTGAAACGCGAGAATGTTCAGAACGCCTTTATCTTCTGTAACCGCAAACGCGATGTGGCGATGTTACATAAATCGTTGCTGAAGCACGGTTTCAACGCAGGTGCACTGCACGGCGATATGGAACAGTCGGAACGCACAGCGACGCTGGATAAATTTAAACGCAACGAAGTTACCATTCTGGTTTGCAGTGATGTCGCTGCCCGCGGCCTTGATGTCGAAGCAATGAGCCACGTGTTCAACTTTGACGTGCCGTTCCATGCCGATGATTACGTCCACCGTATTGGCCGCACAGGCCGCGCCGGACGCAGCGGTACCGCCTATACACTGGTAACCCCGGAAGATGCCAAGAACATCACTGCGATCGAAACGCTGATTAATAAGAAGATCGAATGCGAAGTGCTGGCGGATCTGCCTGAACCTGATCCGAGAGTACGTCAAAGCAGCGGCGGTGATTCCCGTCACCCGCCACGCGGCAACCGCCATCAGGGAAATCAAAACCGTGATCGCCGGCCACCACGCCATCAGCAGCAAAACAGGCCAGCAGAGCAGCCGCCAAGAAACGAAACCGTGGCCCCGATTTCATATAACCCGTCGCAGCAGCAACCTGTCGTTAAAGCACAACCAGCTGCACGACAGCAGGCTGACGATGATCATGATGTCAACCAGCTGCCAGCCTTCCTGCGCCGCCCGGTCACAACCGGGAAAAGCAGTTAGCCAATAGGCGGTTTGTTATTGAAAGCCGAAGGCGCGACAAGTGCAGAACGTTTTGGCTGATTGACCTTCTCAACCACTACATCTACCAACTCTGCAACCCCGCCCCATTTCCTGTATGCATAAAAACTTAAGCATGCGGCAGAATAAAATAACATTCCAACACCTTTAAAAGTGTTGTGCTGCAAATAATTTTCGGCGGCCGCGCAAGCGCAACCAGCAGCCAGTAACAAAATGGGGGCATCCTTATCATCCATCAATTGTAAAAAAGCATTTTTTCCCGGGTGGTTTAATTGCTGACTATCTAAATTTTTAGTATCGGTAAAAACGCGTTTTATCTCAGGAATTGCCTTTAGCATCGTTTTTGCAACAGCCACTAAATACATACTTTCGGCAATTATGCCCAAAGCTTGCGAAGAGACGGGCACAGAATGTCCACCCCAAACATGCCCTGCGTAAGAAAGACTTATACCTAAATAAAAATAGGTATTTTTAAATAAAAGCAGGAGAGCTCTTCTCGTATTTTTTAGAATTGCCGAAAGCCGCAAGCGCTCCGAAGAAACGGCTTGCCCCGACTGTCCCCTATCAAAAAATGCCGCTAAATTGCTGGCGAAACTGCTGCCATAAATGATGAACATATCTAAAGGGTTCATCATTTCACCTTTGTAATGCCAAGTAGCTACCAATGCAGCGGCTTGAAAACCTATCTGTGCAATCAACGGAGCTTTGGGTGCCCATGAACAAGTCGCAGAGTTTTGGGCTTTATTATTTTCTGCCCACCATCTGATGCCAAAATATGCACCAATACCTAGACCATTGATCAAATGCAGGGCGGAGCCAAGGTCTCCGGGGCTATTCCAGGTGGCAAGAGTTAAGCCCAACCCCGAGCAAACACAAATATCCGTAACCGCATTCAAGGTTATATGGGATAAAGGTCGTCTCCATATTTCTGAAGCCGCCGCGCAAAAGCAGCTTGTGAGCTTGCCATTATCATTGGAGGCCATACGAATCGCCTAAAAAATGTTATTTAACCAAGAATATCTTCCTTGTCGGGAGTCGATTGCTCTGGCAATCCTGATATATGCGTATGCTTCAGCTTCATAAGGAATCTATTAGAAATGCCCTGCTTCAAATAGTTGCAGGGTTGGTTGTGTGTATGCTTGGAGTACAACCTGTGCATGCCGAGCAGAAAAAACCGGCACCAACTGAACGCAAAAACGAAACACTGATCACGGCGCAGCATATGTCGTCGGATCAGGATGCCGGTATTGTAACAGCGACGGGCAAGGTCGAAATTTCGCGCAGTGATTACATCCTTCATGCCGACAAAGTCACCTACAATCAAAAGACAGGCGTTATGCATGCCGAAGGCCATGTCGCTCTGCTGGACCCTTCAGGCGAAGTCGAGTTTGCTGATCGGGAAGAAATCACCGGCGATATGAAACAGGCCTTTGCTGAAAATGTCGGCATCCTTTTTCCGGACAATTCGCGTTTTGCCGCCAAGCAGGCGCAACGCTATGATGGGCGTTACCTTGTCGCCGATAAGGGCACATTCACAGCCTGTAATGTTTGTAAGGAAGATCCCAATAATCCGCCGCTATGGGAATTGCGCGGCCAGAAAATTGTTCATGATAATGAAGAGCATGAAATTTATTATCACAATGCGACCATTAACTTCGCCGGCATCCCTGTTTTATATACGCCGTATTTCTCCTCGCCCGATCCCACCGTTGACAGGAGGCAAGGTTTTCTGACGCCGATGCCTGGCATATCTCCGCAGCTTGGAGCCTTTGCGCGCGTTCCTTATTACTTTGATATTGGTCCCAATGAAGACGCGACTTTTGCGCCGACATTCAGCGAAAAAGACGGCGCACAGATGGGCGGTGAATATCGCCGTCGCTTTGCCAAAGGCAGTATGGATTTTAACGGCAGCTTTACCAGAGCCGATCTCATCAGCGATGCTGGCGTCGACGAAGGCCAGCAATGGCGCGGACATTTAATCGGCGATTTTCTATATAACATAGATAATATGTGGCGCGCCGGAACCGATGTCGCCTTCACATCGGATAAAAGCTATTTGCAACGCTACCGCCTGTCCTCCGCTGATCAATTAACCAACCGCGCTTTTGTCGAAGGCTTTAAGGGTCGCGATTACGCCGTTACCAACATGTATTATTTTGAAGATTTGCGCCCTGGCACCCAACCGGTTCAGCCTTTGGTACTACCCGAAGCAACATTCAGCGCCTTAGGTGAGCCGGGCAAGACATGGGGCGGGCGCTGGTCACTAGGCGGTGGCTTGCTCGCAACTAACCGCGACAATTCCAATCAAAACCCCCTTCAGCAAGGCCCCAATACGCGCCGTTTTTCGTTAAACGGCGGTTGGGAACGGCAATTCACATCAAATACAGGTTTTGTTATAACGCCGTCTGCTCTGCTACGCGGCGATACTTACTGGGCCGACAATGTGCAGAATTCCCAAGGCACCAGTTCAACTTATAATAATGTTTTGCTGGCGCGACAGTTCGAACAAGCCAATGTCGTCGCGCGTTATCCCATGGGTCGCAGTGGTGACGGTTACCAGCAATTACTGGAACCTATCGTTGCCTTAACAGCGGCGCCCGTCGTCAAAGCCGATCCGCGCCAGCCGATCGAAGATAGTCTTGATGTTGAATTTGATGAAACCAATCTGTTTTCTCCCAACCGTTTTACCGGAACAGATCTGATCGAAGGCGGTAGCCGTGCGACTTATGGCCTGCGCCATGCTGTGACCCTGAATAACGGCGCGCGCGTTGATATGTTCGGGGGCCAGAGTTACGACTTCACAGACAATAGCCTGTTCCCTCAGCAGTCCGGCCTGCAACAACATTCATCGGATTATGTCGGTCGCGTTGATTTTCTGCCTGCTGAATGGATCAATGCCAATTACGGTTTCCGCCTAAACCACGATACACTGACGCCTGAACGGCAAGACGCTTTGGTTTCCGTCGGCGCTCCTGTTTTCCGTCCCTATGTCCGCTATATTTCAGCCTATCAAACAGAAACCACAGGCATTATTGACGAGCTTGAAGAAGCAACACTCGGCTTTTCCTCCAACTTTGCGAAATACTGGACATTGTATGGCAGCCACACGCAGGAATTCCAACCGCAACCCGGCGCGCGCGGCACGAACGTCACCCTTACCTATGCGGATGAATGTTTTGTGTTTGGTATCGGCGCCAACCATGACGACACGCAACGCGCCGATATCAGCTCAGGCACTTCTGTGATCTTTCATTTTTTCCTGAAAAATGTCGGTGGCATCCATACCGACGGCGCAGCCATGGGCGGTTTCCAACCACAGTTTAGGCAGTATTAGGACATTGCCTGCAATGCCTGATCGTAATTATTCACAATCATGATACCTTTCGGTGGCTGTTCGGGCTTTTCCGTCAGCCACAAACACTTACCGACCCCTCCCGCTTGCGCTGCTTCCATATCGCGTAGCTGGTCGCCCAGAAAAACAGAACGCGCCGGATCAAGCTGTAATTTCTGAATTGCTTCCAAAACCATACCGGGGCTTGGCTTCCGCCAGTAACTCTCCCGCCGGTAAGTATCGATGCTGCCTTCCGTATGCTCAAAACAGGCAAGGGTAAGGTCGATCTGGATACCTTCCTTGGCTAGCTGCCGCAGCATCCATTTCGTTAAAGCGTTGTAATCCGCTTCGGAATAAAGGCCACGCGCCACACCTGACTGGTTAGTTAATATAGCCAGATAAAAGCCCCTGTCCCGGGCTGCCCGCAGGAAGGAAAACAGGCCCGGCAGGAAAGAAAACTGCTCCTGTTTACCGACATAGCCGTGATCGACGTTAATAACGCCGTCCCGGTCCAATAATAAGCCGCGTCGCTGCATTTTTTCTGTTCCCCTGCTTTCAACCTTACTATATTAACGATCAGATCACCGCAACCAAAGGTTATGACGCAATGTTGAAACGCTTTATCGCCTTATGCCTCGTCGCATTCCTAGGAGTTCTCCCCATGTCAACCAAAGCTGAGCCCGCTCTCGACCCTGAAAACACCCTTTATCTGGACCTGCCCGCCGGTCGCGTGGTGATCAAACTGCGCCCCGACCTTGCGCCGCTGCATGTCGCGCGCATCAAGGAACTGACACGCCAGGGTTTCTATGACGGGCTGAACTTTCACCGTGTCATTCCCGGCTTTATGGCCCAGACCGGCGACCCGCGCGGTGATGGCACCGGCGGCAGCGGCAAGAAGCTGAAAGCCGAATTCTCGAAAGAAAAACATCTGCGCGGCACTGTTTCGATGGCACGCGCAGCAAGCCCAGATTCGGGCGACAGCCAGTTCTTCATCTGCTTTGCGCCCGCTCCTTTCCTTGACGGGCAATATACCATCTGGGGTCAAGTGACTTCCGGCATGGAGTTTGTCGATAAGATCAAGATGGGCGACCAGAGCGATAATGGCCATGTCGATGACCCAACCAAGATCGTGAAAATGCAGGTAGCTGCCGACGTCAAAGACAAGAAATGAGCCTGAAAGCCGTTCATGTTATTGGCGGCGGCTTAGCAGGCAGCGAAGCATCATGGCAGTTGGCGCAAGCAGGCGTGCCGGTGGTGTTGCGCGAAATGCGCCCCGTGCGCGCAACCGATGCGCACCAAACCGATAGTTGCGCGGAGCTGGTTTGTTCCAACTCCTTTCGTTCTGACGACAGTGAATATAATGCTGTTGGCCTTTTGCATGATGAAATGCGGCGCTGCAATTCGCTGATCATGCGGGCGGCAGATGCCAACCAAGTTCCAGCAGGCGGTGCGCTTGCCGTTGATCGCCACGGTTTTTCTGCAGCCGTGACGGAAGCGCTTTCTACCCATCCTCTCATCACGATCAAACGTGAAGAACTGCCGAGCCTGCCGGAAACGACCGGTGAGATGGATCAGGTGATTATCGCCACCGGGCCACTGACATCGGAACCTTTGGCGCAATCCATCCGCGCCTTAACGGGACAAGAGTCGCTGGCCTTCTTTGACGCCATAGCCCCTATCGTACACCGTGACAGTATCGATATGAGCAAAGCATGGATGCAGTCGCGCTATGACAAGGTGGGCCCCGGCGGTACCGGCTCCGACTACATCAATTGCGCGATGGATAAGGAACAGTATGAGAATTTCATCCGCGAATTACTGGTCGCGCCAAAAACGGATTTCAAGGAATGGGAAAAAAACACGCCCTATTTTGAAGGCTGCCTGCCGATCGAAGTGATGGCCGAACGCGGCGTTGATACTTTGCGCTACGGCCCGATGAAGCCAGTCGGCCTCACCAATCCGCATGACAACCGGCGTCCTTACGCCGTGATGCAGTTGCGTCAGGATAATGCATTAGGAACGCTCTACAACATGGTCGGCTTCCAGACCAAATTAAAATATGCCGAACAGACGCGCGTGCTGCGCATGATCCCCGGCTTGGAGAACGCCGAATTCGCGCGCTTAGGCGGCTTGCACCGCAATACTTTTATCAACAGCCCGTTGCTGCTGGATGACCGGCTGCGCCTGAAGTTGCGCCCCGGTATTCGCTTCGCGGGACAAATCACAGGCGTCGAAGGCTATATCGAATCCGCCGGCATCGGATTGCTGGCGGGGATCTTTGCCGCAGCCGACCGCAAGAATGAAACGCTTGCATCACCGCCACGCACGACATCGCTTGGCGCCTTGCTCGCGCACATTACCGGCAATGCTTCAGCCGAAACCTTTCAGCCGATGAATGTGAATTTTGGCCTGTTCCCGGAAATCACTGAAACCTTCAAAGGCAAGCAAGGCGGTCGCGACCGCAAACTGGCTTATACCGTGCGTGGTAAGAAGGATTTTGGGGATTGGTTGGGACAAATAAGAACCAATATTGCCGCTTAGGCACCCAACTAAATCGCTGTCTTCGTAATGTCCTGATAAGCAGCGATGACCTTGTCGCGGATGGTAACGACGGTCTGCAGCATCAACTCGGCGCTGTTAACGGCGGTTACGACACTAGCGATGTCGGCTTTGCCGGTAGCACCAGCTGCAGCCGCCTGCTCACCAGCCTGCAGTGATTTGACTGTATCCGTCGCAAAGCCTTTCAGCGCATCGGCGAAACTTTCGCCGCCACCGTCGATCTCTCCAACGGAAGCATTGGTTTTTCCACCACCGCCTTGGCGGTAGGCAGACAGGACATCGGCGACATTCATAACCATGGCTTACCTCATTGCAGAAGGCTGATTGTACTAAGGACCATCCCACGCGCGGCGTCGATGGTATTTAAATTCGCCTGATAAGCGCGGTTGGCTTCAGTCATATCCATCATTTCAACCAGTGGATTGACGTTCGGCGTCAGCACATAACCGTCTTTATCAGCTGCCGGA
The DNA here is from genome assembly GCA_013289265.1 of Alphaproteobacteria bacterium. Lineage (GTDB taxonomy): Bacteria > Pseudomonadota > Alphaproteobacteria > UBA9219 > UBA9219 > JAATFY01. Next base: position 65,173 of record JABDAH010000004.1, on the reverse strand, counting down.
TGTGATGGGTCATATTTTTTGATGAAATCGCTATTATCCGGCTTAACGCCGCCGACCGTAACCTTGTAAGCGCCGAGCGCTTTATCGAATTCATTTTTGAACGTGATGACCTGACGCTGATAAGGCTTTTGTCCTGGCGCCGAAGGTGACGAGTTGGCATTGGCGATATTTTCGGCAATGACCTTCATACGCTGGTCCTGGGCTTTTAGACCCGAGCCGGAAATCGCAAAAATATCTGTCAGTTCATTCGACATTTAAACCTGACCTTTAGCTGCTGGTGCCCTTCAGGGCGATTTTGAACAAGCCAGCCATCTTGTGATACAGCGAGGCGATTTCTTTATACTCAACGGCCGTTTTGGATACTTCCATCATCTGGCCTTCGACATCAACCGAATTGCCTGACAATGTTGTTTCATAACCTTTGACCTTGGTCGTTTTCGCATTCACGCCAGCCATGGAAGCCGGAATAATGTGGCGCGCATCCGTCGTCGCCATTCCAATATTTGCCTGCTTCAACGCATCGCCGAAAGTAAAAGCCGTCAGATCCCGGGCTTTGTAACCGGGCGTATCGGCATTAGCGACGTTTTCAGCAAGAACCGCCTGCCTCTGATTGAGGTAGGACATTTTCTGCATCAAAAGGCCCATAAGGCCGGAACTGTTGGTATCCATAATGCTTATCCTTTTGTCACCAGACCGTGACAGAAGCACAGCTGTTGCTGTACCGTAACATTCTGCGGGGATAGTGTTAAAAAACAGTAAAAACGGGGTAGTTGGCGTTTACAGGCGTTTCAGCTAAGCTACGGAAATGGTTGATAATCACGATCCACCCTCCCCCTTTAAACCGCGCCCGAAGGCACCTGTCGCAGTAGCGCTTCAAGGTGAAAGGGGCAATCCCGATTCTCTACCCAAGATTATCGCATCCGGTCGCGGGAAGCTAGCGGAACAGATTCTTGAACTTGCCTTCAGTAAAGGCGTAAAAGTACGCGAAGATGCAGACTTGGCGGAATTGCTGGTGACGCTCGACCTCGATACGCCTATTCCAAGCGAGGCTATCGTCGCTGTTGCCGAAATCCTGACCCGTGTTTATGAAGCTAATGCCCGCCTAAGCAAACCTCTGCCGCCGCCTGAAAGCTCCTCATGACCGAAGCCGCGATTGTTACAGAAGAGTTGGCAACAATAAAAAATTACCTGAAAGCCGCAGAAGATGTGCTGGCTTCCGGTTACATGCCGGACATCACCGCACTGGGGAGCCGTGTGGCGCAGCTATGTGAACGTATTCAGAAAGGGTCAAAAGATGTGCATGAGAAATGCATACCGCAGCTGATCGCCCTTGTTGAGCAACTCAATCAATGTGAAGAGAAAATACGCGCCTTCCATGCCACCCGTACTGCTTCAGGAAATGCATCATGAACCCGGCTGAACCAGACACCATTTCATGGCTGCGCATTATCGTTGCCTTCGCTTTTGTCTCCGGCTTGATGGGCCTATTGGCTTACGGGCTGAAATATATCAGCCTGCGTGGCATGAAGTTGCCGGGCATGTCTTCTAAAACCCAGCGTTTGCAGGTGGTCGAAAACCTGACACTGGATGTACGTCGCCGTTTGGTTATCGTCCGCCGCGACAATGTCGAACATTTGCTGTTGTTGGGCATTAATCAGGATATAGTCGTGGAATCGAACCTGACGGCCCCGCCCCAGTCTCCTGCCACCTATTCAACCAAGAGTGCGACATGACGCGCTGGCTTAAAAAATTCCCTAAACTGCAACTGTCCTTTTTGCCGGCAGGCCTTGCCGCTTTTGCAGCATTGCTGGTAGCGCCACAGGCCTTCGCACAATCCATCAATTTCGATATGGGCCAAGGACCAACGACATCCGCCAAAATCGTGCAGACTATTTTGCTGATTACGGTTTTGTCGCTGGCACCGAGCATACTGGTCATGGTGACCTGCTTTACCCGCGTGATTGTCGTGCTGTCATTCCTGCGCACTGCCATTGGCACGCAGCAAACACCGCCGAACGTAGTGCTGGTCAGCCTAGCTTTATTCCTGACGATGTTCATCATGCAGCCAACCTTTGATCAGGCGTGGGAAAACGGCGTGCGCCCGATGATGAATAACCAGCTTGATGAAGAAACGGCCTTTGACCGTATGATCGAACCATTCCATGACTTCATGCTGAAACATACGCGTCAAAAAGATATCGACCTGTTTGTGGAGATGAGCAAAAATGGCAAGCCCGATACCGTTGCCGCCACGCCTGCCAATAAACTGGCGCCGACATCCAAAGCCATCGGCGCGAAGGACGAAGTTTCCATCCGCGCCCTCATCCCCGCTTTTATGATCTCGGAATTGCGGCGCGCGTTTGAAATCGGCTTCCTGCTCTTCCTACCTTTCCTGATTATCGATATGGTCGTGGCGTCGATCCTGATGTCAATGGGCATGATGATGCTGCCACCTTCGATCATCTCCCTGCCCTTCAAGATCATCTTTTTCGTTCTAGTCGATGGCTGGTATCTGATCTGCGGCAGCCTTATTCAGAGCTATACGGCTGGATAAGCTGTTGAAACAATTGCCCTTTATTGCAAGTAATATCAGCATTGAAAACATATCTTTAAAAGACAACAGTTCGTATGAACAAGAATACGATTATACGAGAATCCATTATGCCAAAGACATTGCCCATAACATCAAAATCTACAAAACCGATTGTTGTTTTTTTCTCACCTTCTTTAGATCAAGAAGCGCCGCAGAAAACGCGATATTTTAACTCGCCTGCGAATACCGATATTAAAGCCAACATCTTTGTAGAAGCTGATAGTTGGGATGAAGTAACAAGCAACCCTATATTTCATAAATATAATGATTGCGCGAGAGTGGGCCTACTATCCCCTAAAGATAACCTGATAGTAAGAATAAGCAGTAGTGGCGAACTAATATTGGATGATTATCGAACAGAACAAATCCGACACTTTGTTAAAAGCAGGCATGAAACTGTTTATCGTACCTCCACCGTAAAAAATGCTGAGGATCTATCTCCTGTAACTATTCCCCTGACCGAAACGCCAGAAGTTGCTAATCGCGACGAGGCCATTGGCTGCTACTCATGCCCGCCATTAGCAGCACTAAAGAGAGCTTAAACTTAAGGCTTCGCCCCACCCCGGATCATCTTCACCTGATCTTCGTCCAGCTGGAAGCCTGAGAGAACTTGATAATCAGGCCCGAAACTGCGCTGCGCCTTCGGCAGGGGGATGAACACATGCAGGGATTCTGCATGTTCAATCGTTTTCTTGTCGCTTGAAAAACTAAATTCGACCGTCATCTTGTCCTTGTTCAGGATAGTTTTGTCCGGCGCGACCACAGCGATAAAATAGGGAAAGCTGACGCGGAGCCCGCCAAGGCGCGGGCCTTTGGCGGCAGCAAAATTCAGATCGAACCTCACATCGATACCGTTGTCTTTATATTCGCACTCGCCTGTGACGTTCAACATCCTGGCTTGTGAAACAAGCTCAGCCGGGTCAGGCTTTTCGGTGCCGAAATCTTTCATGTCATCCAGATCGCGAATAATGGCGACTTGCGGGCAGATTGGCAGCGGCTGATCCTTCTTTGTCTCTGCCTCTTTTTTATCGGCATCGATCTTGTCAGCTTTCGAGGTGCTGCAGGCGCTGAGCGCAACAAGCATAGCCAGTCCCAGAGTATAGCTCGAAAGCTTCATCTTCATGCCCCTGCCAATTTAGTGGCGACACGGTCGATAATGGCTACAGCATCATCAATCTGCGCCTCGGTCACAATCAGCGGCGGCAGGAAGCGCACAACATTATCGCCCGCGCCCAGCCCCAGAAGTTTTTCTTCACGCAAGGCTTTGACGACATCCAGATTCAGCGGCACACAAATCAACCCCTGCATCAGCCCTTTGCCCCGATTGCCGATAAAGACTTTAGGATGACGCTTGGCAACTTCCACCATCTTCCGCTCCAGATAATCGCCCATGCGCTTGGCCTGATCGATAAAGCCGGGCTTGGTCATGACATCCAGCACGGCATTACCCACTGCCGTTGCCAGAGGATTGCCGCCATAAGTCGAGCCATGCGTGCCCGGAACCATGCCCTGTGCCGCTTTCGCGGTAGCAAGGCAGGCACCTATCGGGAAACCGTTACCGAGGGCCTTGGCGATGCACATAACATCCGGCGTCACACCCGCCCATTCATGCGCGAACAGTTTGCCGGTACGGCCCATGCCGCATTGGATTTCATCAAAGTAAAGCAGCAGACCGAATTCATCACAGGTTGTACGCAAATCACGCAGGAATTGCGGATCGGCGGCCTTCATACCACCCTCACCCACGACAGGCTCGATCATGATCGCGGCGGTTTCAGCAGTAATGGCATTACGTACTTCGTTCAGATTACCCCACGCAACCTGATCAAAACCTTCAGTCATGGGACCAAAGCCACCGACCATTTTCTCGGTCTTCGCCGCGGCAATAGCCGCCAACGTGCGGCCATGGAAACAGCCCTGAAAACTGATGACGCGGTAGCGCTGGGGCTGGCCGATCGTGCTGAAATATTTGCGGATAACTTTAATACCACATTCCCAGGCTTCGACGCCGGAATTCTGGAAGAACACCGTATCGGCGAAGGTCAGGTCAACCAGACGCTGCGCCAGTTTATCGCCGCCATGCGTCTTGAAAACATTCGATGTAATCCAGAGCTTTTCAGCCTGATCCTTCAGAGCCTGCACAATGTAAGGATGCGCGTGCCCCAATCCTGTTACAGCGATGCCGCCCATGAAATCGAGATAACGTTCGCCCTTATCGTCGAACATATAAACACCTTCGCCGCGCTCGAAATAAATATCAGAGCGGTTATAAACCGGCATCAGAACGGGCATGTCTTCAGGTTTAATTGCTTCGGCCATTGTGACTCTCAGGATTTAAGTTTGTAGCCGGAGGCTATCATTTTATACGCCAGGGTGATGAGCAGCATATTGATAACTGCCATGACAACAAGCCCGGTGCCAAGCGTACCGTCAGACACACCAATAAAGCCATAACGAAAACCGTCGATCATATAAAAAAACGGATTGAGATGGCAGAGGAAGCGCCAACCTTCCGGCAAGCGGTCAACGGTATAGAAAGTGCCGGACAGGAACGTAGCAGGCATGATGATAAAATTCTGCACCGCCGCCAGATGATCGAACTTGTTCGACCAGATGCCCCCGATAAGCCCCAGCAGCGCCAGCATCATCGACCCCATAATGGCGTGATAGGCCATATAGCCGATGTCATAGACAGGAATTTCCATCAGCAAAGCCAGCACCAGTACCGAGACCATGCCAACGGCAAGGCCGCGGGCGATACCACCCAGCGTATAGCCTGCTGTCAATTCCATAGGAGACAAAGGAGGCATCAGCACATCGACGATGTTACCCTGCACCTTGGAAATAACCATAGAGCTGGAAGTATTAGCGAAAGCGTTCTGCGCCATCGACATCATGATCAGGCCCGGCGCGAGAAAGGTCATATAAGGCAGGTCACCGATAGTGCGACTAGAGCCACCCAGCGCCAGCGAAAAGACCAGATAAAACAGTAAAGTTGTGATAACCGGCGCCACGATAGTCTGGGCATAGACCTTGATAAAACGGCCGGTTTCCTTGCCTGTCAGGGTCCAGAGGCCGAGCCAGTTTACGTTACCGAGAATGCGCGGCCCGAGATGCGCAGGCGAGGGTGTGTTTGATGAGAGAGTCATGCTCTCTATTTGACCGATTTTTCCGGTCAACGCAAGATTTTCACAACCTTAGGGAATTACCACACCCATGCACCAGCACATAATGGCTTTTTGCGCATGGAGGCGGTTTTCGGCTTCATCAAGTACGACGGATTGCGGACCATCAAGAATTTCATCCGTCACTTCCTCACCGCGATGCGCCGGCAGGCAATGCATAAAGATGGCATTCTCGGCGGCATGGCGCATGAGGTCGACATTGACCTGATAGGGCGATAACCGTTCGTGACGCGCAGCGGCATCACTGTTATGCATCGATACCCAGCAATCGGTCAGAACAATATCAGCGCCTGCGACGGCATTCACATCCGCCGTGACACTGACCCTAGCACCTTTTTTCTGGGCAGCGATCAGCACATCTGTCGGCGGCGCAAATTCCGGCGGACAGATAATAGTCAAGGTAAAATCAAAAATCGGGGCAGCATGAATCCAGCTGATCAGGACATTATCGCCGCCGTCGCCGATCCATACGGCAGTTTTACCCGCCAAACTTCCAAACCGTTCTTCAGCGGTCATCAGGTCGGCCATAACCTGGCACGGATGCGAAAAATCGGTGAGCCCGTTGATAACAGGAACCGAAGCACCCGCAGCCAATTCGTCCAGCTTTTGATGCGCGAAAGTACGCAGCATGATCATATCAGTAAAGCGGGACAGGACCCTGCCCGTATCTGCAATCGTCTCACCCCTACCCAGCTGAATTTCTGCACCACTCAGCGTCGTGACATGGCCACCCAACTGCCGGAAGCCCACTTCGAATGACACGCGCGTGCGGGTCGACGGCTTTTCAAAAATCAGGGCAAGGGTTTTGCCTTCCATAGGACTAAAGGCGAGCAGCGAAGCTTTTAGCTTATGCGCCAGCTTCATAATGGCTTTCAGGTCTGAAGGGTCAACCCGGTCCAGATCGAGGAAATCCCGGCCTGTTTTGGCCGCAGGTTTAAGAACGTTAGTCATGCCCTTAAGATTGCTTGCCCGTCTTCAGCCAGTCAAGCTTGTTCGTGCGATTTTCCAGATAATTTGACAAAGCCATCACCACGCGGCGGTCATAAACTTTGTCCGCATCGCGCAGCATATTCTGCACCGCATCATTTGAGGCCATACTGGGACGATGCGCGCGCGGGCTGACCATGGCCACAAACGTATTGGCGACTGTTACGATCCGCGCCGTCGCTAAAATCTGGTCGCCCTGCAATCCTTGCGGCACACCGGTGCCGTCAAAACGTTCCAGCACCTGTTTTAGGGTAGGAACGACAGGACCGACAAAATCGATAATCGATAAAATATCGGCGGAGGTCAGGATGCTATCGCGGATGAGCTGTAGTTCTTCGGTAGTTAAAACCGTCGTCTTGGTCAAGATTTCGCGTGGCACCAACACTTTGCCGAAATTCATCAGCGAACCGGCGATTTCCGAAGCCTCAATCTCTTTCTCACCAAGAACCATTTCCTCTGCTATCGCACGCGACAGCTGTCCTACCCGCGCCGAGTGGCCGGAGGCATAAGGATCGCGACGGTCAACGACGGCAACCAGCGTTCCTATAACCTGTCGCAACATATTTTCGCGGCGCTCACGCTCGACAATCAGATTGGTGACATCTTCGGAGCGAACGATGACACCACCGGTAAAATCGCCAAACGCCGCAAGCGGTTCATAATGGGTTTGGATAAAACGCAGTTTGCCGTCGACTGCATCCGTCTGATGCAGCATCTCAATAGGGCGCCTAGTGCTGCGCACTTCGTTTAGCCGCAGCTCCATCTTCTTGGCTTCTTCGTAATTCATCACCCTGTCGATGGGCTTGCCGACAATATCGCGCGCCTGAGTACGTAACATGCTGGCAGCGCTGAGATTGACGAACCAAAAATGATTATCCCTGTCGAAAATCGTCATCGCTTCGGGATTATTATCCGTGATCGAATGTAAAAAATCTTCCTGGTGATTGAGGCGGCGCTGCATCTGATCAATGCGCAACTGATAGCTGGCCGAGAGGTTATTATATTCCAGACGCTGCGCCGCTGTGATCAAGAGAAACAAAAAAAGCGCCAGCGGCATCACCACAAGGCAGAATAAATAAAACAGTTGTTCCTGTTGCGAGATTTCGCCCCTCATCAACAGGGAAAAAGATTGCCAAAAGCCGTAGGCACTGATGAACAGCAAGATAGGGCATACGATATAGGCGACGAGCACACTCGCCTTCGCATGCGGGCGATGTGTTGCGCCACTGATAGGAGAAGCTGGAGAGAGCATCGGGGATTTCAGCGGAAAAGATGAAATATTTCGGAGCTTTCGATATTAAAGGGAAGTTCTAAATGTCCGGTTAACAGAAATCGGCCTTAAAAACAGGGGGGTTAGCCGCTAAAAGCTGGCAGCGCATAGCCAATATATGATATAGGGCTTACCCCTTTAACGGCTTTATGCACTATGTCTTACGCCCTGCAAACGCACGAATTACGCAAAACATTTAATAATGTCGCAGCGGTAGATTCCATCAATCTTGAAATAGGTCGTGGTAGCATAACGGCATTGCTTGGCGGCAATGGCGCTGGCAAGAGCACGACAATGGCCATGCTTCTCGGGCTTTTGCAACCGACATCCGGCGGCATCACTCTCCTCGGTCGTGATTTACTCAAGGAACGGGCTTCTATTGCCGCCCAGGTTAACTTCTCATCTCCATATGTTGATTTACCTAATCGTTTAACTGTGCGCCAAAATCTGAATGTCTACGGACATTTATACGGTGTTCCTCATCTGCAAAACCGTATTATGGAGCTGGCAGAGCAGTTGCAAATCATACCCCTGCTCAACCGTAAATATGGCACTTTGTCGGCGGGCCAGCGTACCCGCGCTTCACTGGCGAAATCTCTTCTCAACAAGCCACAACTTTTACTGCTGGATGAACCCACAGCCTCGCTCGACCCGGACACGGCCGATTGGGTACGCACATTACTGATGGATTACCGAAAAGCATCCGGCGCTACTGTCTTTATGGCATCCCACAACATGTATGAGGTTGAGCGCATGTGCGACGACGTCATCGTCATGAAAGCGGGATCGATTGTTGATCGCGGCTCGCCGCAAAAACTGCTTGAAACCTACAGCCGAGAAAATCTGGAAGAGGTGTTCCTTGACATCGCCCGCAATCGCACAGCCTGAATCCGCCTTCTTCCTTTTCCTGCGGCGCATCTGGGGCCTGATGCTGCGGCATTATTATTTACATTCGGGGTCGTGGCCGCGCCTGATCGAAATGCTGTATTGGCCGATCATCAATATGGCGACATGGGGTTTTACCAGTTCTTATCTTGTACAGAAATTTACCGATACGGCGATTATCAGCAGCACTTTGGTTGCCAGCGTTATTCTGGTCGAAGTGCTTGTACGCGTTTGCACCAATATATTGATGCTGTTTCTGGAAGAAATCTGGTCCCGCAACCTGGGACATCTTTTCGCCAGCCCCATTAAATTTGGCGAATATGTTTGCGGTATTACCGTTGTCTGTTTTGTACGCACGACGGTTGCAATGATACCCGCCATTCTGCTCGCTAAATTCCTATTTGGGTTTTCACTAGTAAGCCTTGGCTGGCCCGGCGCAGCTTATATCGGTCTGCTGGTTTTTAATGGATGCTGGTACGGTTTGCTGATCATCTCCTTGTTGTTTCGATACGGTCTTGCAGCGGAATGGATGGCCTGGATGGGGACATGGTTGCTGATACCGATCATTGCACCCTATTACCCTGTTAGCGTTCTACCTTACGGCTTACAACTTGCCGCGCACGCCTTGCCCGCAACCTATGTATTTGAAAGCCTGAAATCCCAGATCACCCAGCACGAAATCCTGAGCGGCAACCTGCTCATCGCGCTTGGCCTCAACATTGTTTATTTTATAGGTGCAAGTCTGGTTTTATGGATGGCCTATCGCGGTGCGCAAAAACGCGGCGGACTGCTGCAGGTTGGGGAGTAATTACTGGAACGCAGGTTCTGAGAAACTGCGCAGTTTGCGACTGTGCAAATTCTCTAATCCTGTTTCACGCAACAGCTCCATCGTCTTGATGCCGATATGCAGGTGCTGATCAATCTGCTGGCGATAAAAGAGATTAGCCATTCCCGGTAATTTGATTTCACCGTGCAGCGGCCGGTCAGACACACAAAGCAATGTGCCATAAGGCACGCGGTAACGAAAACCATTGGCAGCGATCACAGCGGATTCCATATCCAGCGCAATCGCGCGGCTCTGGTTAAAGCGCTCCACCAACTTGGCATAGCCGCCGATTTCCCAATTACGGTTATCTGTAGTCACAACCGTGCCGGTGCGCATGACAGATTTCAAATCATAACCTTCAAGGTCAGTAATATGGGCGACGGCATTTTGCAAAGCGCGTTGCACTTCGGCCAAAGCCGGAACCGGAACCCAGAGTGGCAAATCATCATCCAGCACATGATCGTCACGCACATAACCGTGCGCCAGAACATAATCACCGAGTTTCTGCGCCTCGCGAAGCCCCGCACAGTGCCCCAGCATAATCCAGCCATGCGGACGAATGACAGCGATATGGTCTGAAATTGTACGCGCATTGCTGGGCCCTACGCCGATATTCACAATCGTGATGCCGTTTTTGTCTTCACGCGTCAGATGATAAGCGGGCATCTGCGGCAGGCGCGTCTGTTTTGTGCCGCTAGGCTTGGCATCGCTTAAATTCGCATTGGGAAGGACATAGCCGCCCGGTTCCACCAGCGATGTATATTGCGCACGGGTTGCAGCCTCGCGCAGGTCATCGGTCTTCTGCATCATCTCGGTGCCGAGGCGCACAAATTCATCGACATAAAACTGGTAGTTCGTGAAGATCACAAAATTCTGAAAAAATTTAGGATCGCAGCCTGTATAATGTTGCAAACGGTGCAACGAATAATCGACACGCGGCGCGGTGAACAAGGCCAGCGGTTCGTCGCCGCCCGGCGGCACGATATATGTTCCGTTGGCAATAGCGTCATCCATTACAGAAAGATCGGGCAGATCGAACATCTGGCGCATCAGGGAAACGCGGCTTGACTCCAGACCACCTTCTACATGCACGCCGTCGCCAAAAGCAAAGTGAATGGGGATCGGTATATTACTGACCCCCACCTCAATCGGCACCTGATGATTATTTAGCAACTGGGTGAATTGCTCGGTCAGATAATTCCTGAAAAGGTCGGGTCGCGTCAGCGTCGTGCTATAACGCCCCGGGCCGGAAACAAAACCGAAAGCAAGACGCGTATCAATTTGCGTCGGCTTGGTAGGCGTGATCGCGGCATAGGGATAATAAGCGGAGACATGCCCCTGCTGCGCTTCGCCTTTCGCCAACCGTTGAAAATGGTCGCGCAAAAAGCCGGTATTGGTTTGATAGAGCTCCTCGACATAAGCCGTGGCCTTGCGGGCATCTGTAAAAGTTTTTGCCTGATGTGGAGCAGTAGGAGGAATAGCCTGAGACATTCCCCTTATTCTGTCACCGCAGCCTTAACAAGAGGTTACCCTTCTAACCCCATGAGAGAACGGGCAAAATCCTGTGCGTTGAAGGGTTGAAAGTCTTCTGCCCCTTCCCCCACACCCACAGCGTGAATGGGCAGTTTAAAGCGGTCAGCCAGTGCCACCAGCACGCCGCCTTTGGCAGAACCGTCCAGTTTTGTGACAACAAGCCCGGTAATTTGCGTGAGGTCGCGGAACACTTCGACCTGCGCATGTGCATTTTGGCCGGTTGTCGCATCCAGCACCAAAAGCGTCGCATGCGGCGCTGAGGGATCGAGCTTTTTCAGTACGCGCACCAGTTTGGCGAGTTCCTGCATCAGGTCGGCTTTGTTATGCAGACGCCCCGCAGTGTCGATCAACAACAGATCTGTTTTCTCAGACCGCGCTTTTTCCAGAGCCTGATAGGCAAGCGATGCAGCATCGCTATTGGGTTCGCCCGCAACGACCGGCGCGTTGGTGCGCTCACCCCAAATTTTAAGTTGGCTGATCGCGGCGGCGCGGAACGTATCGCCTGCAGCCAGCATAATCTTCAAACCCTGCTTGTGATAATACTGGGCCAGCTTGCCAATCGTCGTAGTCTTACCGGTGCCATTGACGCCCACGACCAGAACAACAAACGGTTTCTTGCTGGCATCAATTTCCAGGGGTTTTGCGTAGGGCTTCAGGATTTCCGTTACCTGTTCTGCCAGCGCCCTCTTCACTTCGTCGTCACTGATATCCTTACCAAAGCGGTTGCGCGAGAAGTCCGCTACCAGCTTTGCCGCCGTCGCAGGGCCTATATCCGCTGTGATCAGCAATTCTTCCAGTTCCGCCAACGTCACGTCGTCCAGTTTACGTTTGGTGAAAATGCTGCCGATACCTTCCGACAGTTTTGTCGATGATTTGGTAAGGCCGGATTTTAATTTTGACAGCCAACTGCTCATAGATTTTCTCCTATCGCGCGGCGCGGCACGCGCGGCGCGATATTGATATAGACACTGTAAGTGTTGGTTTGCCAGCGGCGTGCCAGTTCCTGAACCGGGATTTCACTTTCCCCTTGCTGACCCAGCAAAACAACTTCGGCCCCTGTCATGTCCGGCATGTCGTCCAGGTCAATCACACATTGATCGGTGTTGATGCGCCCCACTGTTTTGCATTCATGGCCACCCACTAAAACACTATTCACATTTTTGGGAATGCGGAAATAACCGTCACCGTAGCCGACGGGCAAAATACCGACCCGGCCTTCTTTTGGCATCACATATTCACAGCCATAACTGACTGAAGCTCCGGCAGGCAAAATCTTGGTGGAAGTAATACGCGCTTTCCATGTCAAAGCCGTTTTGACACCCACTGGAATATCCGGCCCGACAAAGGATGATGGCGGCACACCGTAAGCCACCATTCCCACTCGCGCCATATCGTATCGCGCGCGCGGATGATAAAGCGCGCCCGACGAATTTGCCGCGTGAATAATTTCCGGGCGAATACCTATAGCGGCAAGCGATACAATCACCCGATCGAATTTTTCGATCTGCCCATTGGTGTGATCATTATCCGGGATACTGGCGATAGCAAAATGTGTCGCAAGCCCCGCAACAGCAACATTGGGAATCTTTTTCAGCTCCGCGCCAATAGCGGCAGCTTCTTCAGGCAAACAACCAATGCGGCCCATGCCGGTATCGACCTTGATATGCACACGGATGGACGATGCTGTTTTTGGCATTTGCTTTAAGGCTTCGACATGCTCAGGCCGAAAAACAAAGAATTCCAGACCGGCAGCTACAGCCAAAGTCATTTCATCCGGCAATAGGCCGCTTAACAAAAGTATCGGCGCGGTAATGCCAAGCTTCCGCAACAACAACCCTTCGCCGTAATTAGCAACGCCCAGATATTTTGCGCCGCCCTTAAGGAAAGCTTTGGCGGCAATTTCATAACCGTGGCCATAACCATTGGCTTTGACCGCCACAAGCAGAGGTCGCCCAATGGCCGCCTGCAACCGGCGCACATTTTCTGCCAGCTGACAGGCATCTATATCCAGCCAGCAATCGCGGGGGACGGTATCAAAAAAATTGAAAGGAACGTTCATGCCGCTTCTATAGAACGGCCACGCCACAAAGCCAATAATGGCAATTTAACAATTACCGGCGTGCCGCCAAAGGCTGCATCTGGCCCTGATCATCCGTATCTTCCGGCTGGAAGAATGGCTGTGGTACCGGCGCACGTTCCACCTGTGCCTCACCCTGCCCCGGGCCCGGTTGAGGCTGCACAGCAGGCTGAGCGCCGTTTGGTACAGCGCCATTTGCAGCAGGCTGCGCCAGATTTCCGTCCGTGCCGTAATAGTTAGCAGGCACTTCCGGCTGCTGGCCATAAGCCACGGCCGGTTGACCTGCACGTTGCTGCGGTTGTTCTGCAGCGGTCGCTTCGTTGATGGCTTCGATAATACGGTAATAATGCTCAGCATGCTGCAGATAATGTTCGGCAGCTACGCGGTCGCCGGATGACTGCGCATCCCGTGCCAGCGCCTGATATTTTTCATGAACCTGCCATGCATTGCCGCGCACACGCACATCGATGCAATTGCTGTCGAAAGTCTGATGACGCAAGGAAGCAGCTGAACGTGGGCGGTTATTACCGACATTAGGATTTCCAGCGCTATTACCCCTGTCGTGACCACCGCTATGGCCACCACCGTGACCGCCACCATGATGACGACCGCGCGGACGCCGGTTATTAGGCCCCTGTCTCATACCACTATTCCTGTTCTGCGTATTTTCCATGTTTTCATCCTTAAATACACCGTCTTGCATAAGACCTTGGTCCTGCAAAAATCGATGAAAACTTATGCTTGCATGCCGAAGTTCATCTTCGCATTAGGCCCATTCTCATTGGATATGGGCTGCAAGTCGTAGGGCATCCTAACCGCCTTACTTTTGACAAACAACAGTTTTTTTGGGCCCCTCATATGCTGCCCCTAAAGTGCGTTTTTTTGGACACAGTTCAATGCAAGTCCGGTGTTTCACGTTTTTAGGCAACACGGGGTGTTCCCCACGGGAAGATCCATGACTATTAAAAACAGGCAGGAAGTTTGTTATTTCCCTAATCTTGCTTTGACGAATCTACCTCTCCCTTAATAGGGTGAACACCGCAATTGTACGGAACCACCATGCCTAACTTGGCCTACGAAAAAAAACATGGCCGCGATGAGGGTAAAATCATCTGCGGCGTTGATGAAGTCGGGCGCGGCCCTTTGGCGGGCCCGGTCATGGCTGCTGCCGTCATTCTGCCTGAAAAATTACCGGCAGATATCAAACGTGAAATCCGTGACAGCAAAAAAATGACGCATAAGCAGCGTGAAGATTTGTTCGACCCCCTGACCCAGCTCTGCCGCTACAGTATTGCCGAAGCATCGGTCGAAGAGATTCTGCATCTCAATATTTTATGGGCGAGCATGCTGGCCATGCAGCGCGCCGTCTCTGGCCTACGGGTCACCATTCACACCGCTCTCATCGACGGCAACCGCATACCGAAATTGGAATGTCCCGCCATTGCTATTATTAGTGGCGATGATAAATGCCTGTCGATTGCGGTTGCGTCCATCATTGCCAAAGTTACCCGCGACCGGTTGATGAAGAAATTGGCCCTCGAACATCCGGGCTATGGTTGGGAACATAATGCCGGTTATGGAACAGCGGAACACCTTGCAGCCCTGCAACAATTAGGCATAACCAAATGGCACCGCGATTCTTTCGCGCCGATCGCACAATTACAGGCTAGATAAAACACACGCATAACCAAAGAGTTAGACTAAGGCACATTCCGTTCACTAGCTGGTAATAATCTTCTTTTATCTTGCTTTATGCGGGCTTGTTAGCTCTCTTAAAGCCCTCCCCCTACAGTCGAAGGATTTGCAGTGACAATTGGTGTACAGAAATCGCAGGTAACGACATGGGGCAAGCAGGCTATGGACCGTCTGCTCCAAGATGGTTTAACGCCCACACCAAATAATTACGCGGTTTATTACTATTACTTCGCCGGAACCAATCCGGGCCTGAAAGCAACTGTTGATACCGTCCTCACCCACGAGAATCGGCTGACGCAGGCACATTGCGACGAGTTGTTCCTGCGGCATTTAGGGGTAGAGTCCGAACAGAAGGCCCTTCTGCAAACCAATAATGTCATCGAACAGGAAATTTCGCGCGTCCTGAAAGTCATTGATCAGGCCACGCAAGGAACCGACCAATTTAACCAGTCATTGACCCAGTTCTCAGGCGAGATCAATTCATCAGATTCGCTGGAGCATATTCGCGAGGCTGTCACCAAAATTGTGACGGAAACGCGCACTGTCGCCCAGCAGAATGAACGCCTGTCTTCCCAATTGTCAGACGCGACCCAGCAACTGGTCGAGGCAAGGCAAAACCTGGATCAGGTTCATAAAGAGTCGCAAATCGACGCCCTGACCGAAGTCGGCAATCGCAAATATTTTGAAAAAGAGCTGACCTACAGCATGGGTGAAGCGCGAGATAATGGCTGGTCCATGACGCTCCTGATGATCGATATCGATCACTTTAAAAAATTCAATGATAACTATGGGCACTTGATCGGCGATCAGGTTTTGCGGCTGGTCGCACGCACTTTGGTTGAAAATTTGAAAGGTCGCGATATCATCGCCCGCTACGGCGGTGAAGAATTCGTTATTATCCTTTCCCAGACTAAAGTCACCGATGCCGAAAAAGTCGCCAATCAGCTTCGCGCAAGCCTCGCCACAAAAAGCATCAAACGGCGCAGCACGAATGAAACGCTCGGCACTGTTACAATCTCGATTGGCGCGGCTGAATTGTGTGTCGGCGAAGACCGGGATGATTTTGTTATGCGTGCCGATAACGCATTATATAAAGCAAAGCAAACAGGCCGGAACAAAGTCATGCTTGATATATTATCGGCAGAGCAGATAGCCGAAATTCAGTCCAAAAATCGCATGAAATTCTAATAAAGATTGCCGAATCTGGGGGCGGTCTTTACGCTTGCGGGCAACAAAGCCAGTAACGGCTCCGCAAACATGTGATCCAGAAAATATAATGCAGAAAAAACTGACTATCGAAAAGACCGTATTCTGGGCGGCGCTTATCGGCTGTTGCCTTATGTGGGTTATCCATGTCGCCATCAGCACAGCCTCACTGCAGGGATTGTCGGACGATACGTCGCTTGTTTTTCTAAAATATCTTTCCCATTCCTACATGTTTAATCAGGATAGTTCGTGGGTGCATCTTTTTGCCGTCGGTTATCCACGCGAAGCGCAATTTGCCCTTAATGCTTTGTCGCTACAGGCATTACTCACGCTAGGTGTGCAGAACGCGGACACTTTCAAATATACTTTTGTACTGTGGCAATATGCCTTGCCGGGCTTCCTCTATTTGGGCCTGTTTTATGGCCTGTACCGGCATGGCAAAGCTGCATGGGCGATTTTTCCGCTGATGTGCTGGGCGCTGCTCAGCGTTCCAGTAGACTGGAATCCCGTTAATAACACGCGCTGGGCTGTGCCATTTTTCTGGATGTATTTTTTCCTGGTCCTTTTCGCGCGCCCCACCATCAACCGATGGCCACTTGCTGGAGCTCTAGTTTTAGGCGCTCTAATGTGGGGCGGCCTGTATGAAACGGTTATTGCACTCTGCGGCCTTTGTCTTGCTTTTGGCGCAGCCGTCGCGTGGCGCGAAAAAAACAAAACGCCGTTTCTGTTTGCGCTTGCCTCTGTCCCCGGAGCTATCCGCGCAGAACTGTCCTATATCACCAGCGGACAGATGGCCCCCAATAGTTTTCATGGGATATTACTGCCCTACGTTTTGAACTGTCCTTACTTTTTACTGATCGTCCTTACCTTTGCTTTTATTTTTGTTCTTGCGGTCGCGCCTAATGGAAAACGGCGCATGCTGGAAATAATTTTTGGCGCTATAATCTTTATCGCCGCCTTAGTTGTTATTTCTGACAAGCAACCGCCCGAATGGGCGATGACGACAATGAAATATGATTACGCCGTGTTGCCCTTCGGCCTGATGCTATGGGCAGCTGGCCTGCGGGTTATGCAAAAACCTCCAGTCGCTTATGCGCTTCCTGTCGCGACGCTTACTTTATTCGTCGGTGCAGTATTGTGGTTTATGCAGATCGAGAAAAGTCAGGAATGGCAAACATGCCGCGAATCTTATGAAACCGATAAGAAAAATCATTTTCTGTTAGTTGATGCGCAATATATGGCGCTGATGAAACCAGATAGCCGCCTGAGCCCCGTCTACGGTCCCAAATATCATAGTTGCCTTTGGGGTCATTACACTTCATGGGCCGATATGCTGCAAAGCCCCGAAGGCCGCATAGAAAATTGGTCGCTGCTGTCTTTCTGGAACGACTTTACCTTTATTGAGAAGAACGGCGCTGTTTACCTGCATACGAACGCCCTGACCCCCGTCAGCCCGGCTATGCTCTCGGGCGATGAAGATTTTCCTCTAAAAACACCGCTTTATGACATCACGCCGCTGTACGAAAAAGCGGGTTTGGGGCCACTTTTCCCCCGCAGCCGTTGCATGATGCCTTTTGAAGGCGGCTCTTACCTTTACAATCATCTTTTATTACTTAGTGACAAACAGCGCGCTGGCATGTTTGTATGCCCGCGTTGATGCAAAATTCTTTAGCTACAAATAGCGAGCCCGATTATTGGCACGCCCTGAATCCGGAACAACGCGCCGCCGTCGAAGCCTTGGATGGGCCCGTACTGGTTTTGGCTGGTGCCGGTACTGGAAAAACGCGCGTATTGACGGCACGGCTTGTGCATCTCCTCACCACGGGCAAAGCCCTGCCCGGCCAGATCCTGGCGGTGACTTTTACCAACAAAGCTGCCGGCGAAATCCGCGAACGTATCTCGCACAGCCTTGGCCGCTCGGTCGAGGGCTGGTTTCTCGGCACCTTCCATTCGCTCGCTGCGCGACTCCTGCGCCCACATGCAGAACTGGTGGGGCTGAAACCGAATTTTACCATTCTGGATCAGGACGACCAGATAAGACTTATCAAGCAGTTGCTGGAAGCCGAAAATATCGATGATAAAAAATCGCCGGGCCGCGTTGTTGCCGCCGTCATAAGCCGCTGGAAAGATCGTGGTCTTTTACCCAATGATGTGCGCGGCGAAACCGGTGGACAGTTGGCTAACGGCAAATTGCCCAAGATTTACGAACAATATCAGGAACGCTTGAAGTCGCTGAATGCTTGCGATTTCGGCGATCTACTTTTGCATCATCTGACCATTCTGAAAAATCATCCGGATATTCTGGCGGAGATGCATAACCGCTTTCGCTATATTCTGGTCGATGAGTATCAGGATACTAACGTCGTACAGTATTTATGGCTGCGATTGCTGGCCAAAGGGCACAACAATATCTGCTGCGTCGGTGACGAAGACCAATCAATCTATGGCTGGCGCGGTGCTGAGATCGGCAATATTCTGCGCTTTGAAGAAGATTTTCCCGGCGCTGTTGTCGTACGGCTGGAACAAAATTACCGTTCATCGGGACATATTCTAGGCGCAGCATCGCATCTGATCGCCAAGAACCAGATGCGCCTCGGCAAAACCCTATGGACATCGGCGGAGCCCGGCGAAAAAGTCCGCATCCAGACTTTGTGGGACGGCGAAGAAGAGGCGCGCTGGGTCGCAGATGAAATTGAAACTTTGCAGCGCCGTCAGGTGGCGCTTAACGAAGTCGCCGTTATGGTCCGCGCCGGTTTCCAGACCCGCCATTTCGAAGAACGTTTTATTAGTCTCGGCATCCCCTACCGCGTCCTTGTCGGCGCACGCTTTTATGAGCGGCAGGAAATCCGCGACGCTATGGCCTACTTACGTCTCCTGGTCTCACCTGAAGACGATCTGGCATTCGAGCGCATTATCAATACGCCGAAACGCGGCATTGGACCTGCGGCTATCCAGCAACTCTATTCTTATGCCCGGCCATTGCAGCTGTCGCTCACAGCATCTGCCACGCGCCTGCTGGAAACGGACGAGCTGAAACCAAAATTGCGCGCAACAATGCGCACCTTGATGGATTCTTTTGTGCGGTGGCGGGAATTGCTGAAGACCTTGCCGCATCCGGAAGTCGCGCAAATCGTACTGGACGAGTCCGGCTATACCGGCATGTGGCAGGCAGATAAATCGCCTGAAGCGCCGGGCCGCCTCGATAACCTGAAAGAGCTGGTCAGCGCTCTGGCGGAATTCGATACCATGCCCGCGTTTTTAGAGCATGTCAGCCTTGTCATGGAAGCGACCGAGAAAAATGACGGCGCGCAAGTCAGCCTTATGACCCTGCACGGCGCTAAAGGCCTCGAATTCAATAACGTGTTCCTGCCGGGCTGGGAGGAAGAAATTTTCCCCAGCCGCAGATCAATGGAAGAAAATGGCACGCAGGGTTTGGAAGAAGAACGGCGGCTGGCTTATGTTGGCATCACCCGCGCACGGGAGCGCGCCTTTATCAGCCATGTCGCCAACCGGCAATTGCACGGCAGCTGGATCAATGCCTTGCCTTCCCGCTTTATTACGGAACTGCCCAGCGCCCATATCGACAAGCAATCAACTATCAATTTCGGCAATCAGCAGGCAAGCAATTCATGGCAACGTGAGCGCAAGGAAAATGTGCCACCGCTCTGGGAACAGCTACGCGCCGGACAGGCCAGAAATGTGCCGCCGCGCCTGCGCCCCACGGAAATTGAAGGCAAGGCCTATGTCATCACGCCGCCAAAGCGCGAGGGCAAACTTAATATCGGTGACCGCGTGTTTCATGAAAAATTTGGCAACGGCACAATCAAGCGCATCGATCACGACAAGCTGGAAATATCTTTCGATAAAGCCGGACTTAAAAAAGTGATGGAAAGCTTCGTGCGCCCTGCGTGATCCGCTTATCTTGTCGGGTAAGAGTGGGGATGCATACCGGAATCTATCACCATAGATGAAGTATCTGGCGCCATCGCGGGTTGCCCCAACATAGATTGATCGACAACAGGCAATACCATCGGCTGCACCATCGGCGGTGTCGACAGCATCATATTTTGGTCGCGCATTTCAGCATGCGTCTTAGGGTCTTCATCTTTTGGCGGCGGGTTTGAAGGAGTAACAGCCGGCGGCGTGGAAAGTTCCATATAAGGATCGCGGCCAGTATGGTAGCCCATGCTGCATCCTGATATCGCAAATCCCGCAATCATCAGAACCATAGCCAATGCGGTCTTTGTCATTACCTTCTTCATCACTGTCTCCTGAAGCTGCCGGGTTTGAAATCTGTGTTGAGACTAGCGGAGCTATTGAAAAACTTCAAACCTGACGTTTTGATACGATCGGGTTCTTTGATATTAGTTTTGAAACCGAATTGAAATTTGGATTGGCTGGAGAATACGAAAGGCCTATTCTTATTCAGAATTCACATCAACTTGAACTCTTTCACGCATCTCTATGTCTTTTAAGCACAAAATCTGGGCCCTGACGTTTAAGGTACCTTCTGCGCTGGCCGATGCCATGGCCGAACCTTTGGGCGAAAATGCGCTGGCTGTAACGGTACTGGCACCGCCCCGCAAGGCAGAAGCGCAGATTGAAGCGCTCTATGATTCGCTGCCGGACCTTCCCAACCTGACGGCGCAACTATCTATCGTGGCAATGATTCATAAAATTGCGACGCCGAAACTCACTATCAAAGAAATGCCGAAACTCGACTGGCTGAAAAAAGTTGCAGAAGATTTTCCACCGCTGCCTATCGCCCGCTGGACTATTCACGGTGCTCTCCATCGCAGCAAAGTTCCCAACCGCCGCTACGCTTTGCAGATCGATGCCACGAATGCCTTCGGCACAGGCGAACATCCGACAACGCGCGGCTGCCTCCTGATGCTAAACTGGATTTTTAAAAAGAAATTAATTCAGCGTCATGCCCGCGTAGGCGGGCATCCATTTTTAAAACACCAAGCCCACAAATGGACTCCCGCCTGCGCGGGAGTCACGCCAGAAGGAAAGCATGCTTTCAGGATGCTTGATATGGGATGCGGCTCCGGCATTTTGGCGATGGCAGCGGCACAACTTTACGGCGGCCACAATGTAGCGGTTGACCTTGATCCGGATTCCGTTGTGATCGCGAAAAACAACGCTGCATCTAACGGCCTTCGCAAAAATATCCGCACATCCGTTAATCGCGGCTACAATTCGCGGCTTGTGCATCAGGGCGCACCCTATGACTTGATCATGGCTAATATTTTCGCAAAACCACTGAGTCACATGGCGCACGATTTAAAACGTCATCTGCGTCCCGGTGGCATGGTTATTCTGGCAGGGCTTCTAAACCATCAAGCCAATATGGTTATAGCCGCGCACCGGATGCAAAAAATCCATCTCGTTAAATGCATACGGCTTGGGGAATGGTCGATTTTGGTTCTGAAAGCTTAGGGGTCAGTGGTCAGAGAAAGAAGAAATAATCTCTTTCTTCTCTGACCACTAATCTCTAGTCCCACACTCCGTGAAGTGATAAACCTTACTCATGACCAACTATACCGCCCATCTTCAAGCCCTGCGCGATGCGCTGACGAAAGCCGGTTTTGGCGGCTTTCTGGTGCCGATGGAAGATGAGTATCAAAGCGAATATGTGCCAGAGTCGGCGCAACGCATCCGTTTCCTCAGCGGTTTTACAGGATCGGCCGGATTTATCACTGTCCTAAAGGATAAAGCCGCTTTCTTCACGGATGGCCGCTACACATTACAGGCAACGCAACAAGTGCCGCCAGACCTATACGCGGTTTTCGACAGCAGCATCAAACCTTCTTCCAAATGGCTGGAAGAAAATGCCGGTAAAGGCATGAAGATTGCCTATGACCCGTGGCTGCATACGGCAGATAGCATAGACCGGCTAAAAAAGAGCTTGGCAAAAAACGGCGCGGAACTTATCGCGGCTGATAAAAATTTTGTCGATACAATCTGGTATGACCGTCCCGCACCGCCGATGCAGCCTATCCATGCCTATGAGTTGATCTATTCCGGCAAAAGCGCCGCTGACAAGCGCACCAATCTCGCCGAAGAGTTAAAAAAGCAGAATTTGAGTGCGGCGGTTATCACTGATCCCGCTTCCATCGCGTGGCTGCTGAACGTTCGCGGTAATGATGTTCCCAATACGCCGCTACCGCTGAGCTTTGCCATTCTTTACGCGACCGGCAAAATAAAATGGTTCGTAGCGCGCGCCAAAATCACACCCGACCTAGAACAACAGCTTGGATCACAGGTTAGAATTGAAGATCCCGGCCAGTTTCCACATGCGCTCGATCAACTCGGCAAGGAAGAAATGCCGGTGCGTATCGATGCGGCCGAGGCCGCCAGCGCCATTATTGATCGGCTCAAAATGGCGGGGGCCAAGCTGAGCCTTGGCGATGATCCCTGTATCCTGCCCAAGGCTTGCAAAAACGGGACCGAGCTGGAAGGCATGCGCTCAGCTCATCGCCGCGACGGTGCGGCCCTCAGCAAATTTTTCGCGTGGCTGGAAAAAGAACTCATCACCGGAACTGTCACCGAACTCAGCGCCGAAGAAAAGCTCAGTGAATTTCGCAGCGCCAACAATCTTTACCGCGGCCCAAGCTTCGATACCATTGCCGGAGCCGGCGGTCACGGCGCCATTGTGCATTACCGCGCAACAACGGTTAGTAACCGCAAGCTGGAGCCAGGGCAGTTGTTCCTGCTCGACAGCGGCGGGCAATATCTGGACGGTACTACTGATGTCACCCGCACAATTGCGGTCGGCGCGCCAACTGCCGAAATGCGCGACAGATTCACGCGCGTGCTGAAGGGCCATATCGCGCTCGCCGCTATCCGTTTTCCAGAAGGCACAACAGGGGCGGAGCTGGATGCGCTCGCGCGGCAACATTTATGGGCTATCGGCCTTGATTACAATCACGGTACAGGCCACGGCGTTGGCAATTATCTCGGCGTCCACGAAGGTCCGCAGGGAATCTCTAAACGCAACAAGGTGCCGCTAAAACCCGGCATGGTTGTCTCGAATGAACCCGGTTATTATCAGGCGGGCCAGTACGGCATCCGCATCGAAAATCTGCAGGCGGTCGTTGAATTCGCCGAGCTGACTACCGCGGACCGCAAGATGCTGGGTTTCGAGACGCTGACCCTTGTCCCCATCGACCGCCGCCTGATTGACGTTGCGATGCTAACCAATGATGAACGCGCGTGGCTGAATAACTACCATACCCGTGTCCGCGAGAGTGTGCGTCCTCTGGTCGATGCTGCGACCGTGCCTTGGCTGTTGGAAGCAACGAAGGCGGTTTAGGTTTAATGAAGCCCTAAACCAGATGTTGTAATCTTAGTAGGCACAGGCCGAGTTTTCACTACCCCCATTCTTTCTGCGGTAATAGCACACTCCCGTTGGTCTTTAGCCCCAATACCTGCAACTAAAGTCACAACGTCTCTTTCATCTCCACCGACATCATCAGAAACCATGGTCTTTATCATTCTCGGGCGAGTTAAAAAATCCAACACGGCATAACCGGTAAAATTTCCTGAAACGCCATCTGTGTGAATAAGGAATTTACTGCCATCGGACAAATTCAAGTTGGCATCCGTCATGAAAGTTCCATCTGGTCGAAGAATACACTGGGGTATTGTATCCCTAGCAACGATGCCTTCGTAATCAGAAGCGGGCACAACAGGTGACCGTCCAACACTGGCATTACTTTGCATCGGCAGCGCCGTCAGCCCCATCATGAGGGCCACATGCGGTAATAAAAATTTTTGCATCGCATCTCTCCAATAAATAACTTACGAAATATGAGAAATCCTAGCCCAGCATTCGTTTTTGCGCCAGCCCTACACAATCTTATTCGTTAACGATATTTCGTATTGTTATTCTTGGGTTTTCACTACATTCCAAAAACTTTGCGGCAAATTTTTCAGCCCATTCTGCGCCGACATATAAGACATAATATGGTTGCGCGCTGCCTGCCCCAGCCGCTTACGTTCTGCGGGATCATCCAGCAACCGACGCAATTCCGATGCCGCCTGCGCTATATCCGGCTCAGCCCACACAGCCTTATAGCTATCATAAACATGTTGCGGATCAGAGATGGGCACAAGTTTATAATCGATCAGCACGCTGCATTCCCTGGTCATAAAACCAGTATTGGCGGACCAGCCCGTGGCGATCACCGGCTTGGCGGCAGCCATCGCTTCGGCCATCAGAAAACCGAAACCCTCCGAGCGATGCAGCGACAACACAATATCGGCCCGCGCCAGCAAATCCTTTACCGTTTCATACGGCAGTTTCTCACGGATGATATGGACATTGGCTATATCCGCAATCGCTTTTTGCACGCGCTCATAACTCTCCGGCCAGACATGGTCGTTGCTGATTTTCAAAACCAGAAGCGGAGTGGAATCATTCAGCGTCGCACGGCGAAAAGCCTCGATCACCGCTTCCGGATTTTTCCGCGCATGCACCGAATTGACATCATACATAAAGAACACAACGGGTCGACCGGCGAATTGCGGCAAGGGATCTTGACGAGGCGCCGTTGGCATTGCTGCAACATCCATCGGCGGCGGCACGACATAAACCGGCTTTTCTGGTGCGGCGCGCTTCAAGGCATCGGCGATGAACTTGCTCGGCACCCAGACTTCGTCGACGGCGCGCATGGCGGTGATCCAGCCTGAAGGCACTGTTTCCAGTTCCCACGCCCATATGGCTATGATACGGCGCGTGCGCAAACGCGCCCAGCCAATAGCGGCCATGGCGATGCTCATCATATCCGGGTTGGCGTTAAAAATAACAGCACCGTCAGTACCTGCATTCTCAGGCCATAGCGGCCCTGCCTCTATATCCGTTGTTGCCAGATGGCTAAGATTGGCAGCAAGTGCCGGAATATGGTTGTCATTGAACTGTCGCAACATGTGCCGTGCGATTGTGGCAATGCCGGAAGCCGTGCCGAAGAAACCAGCCACGACAACATTGCCGGGTAAAATTTGACGTTCAGGATCAACTTTACGTGTCAGAAAGAGGGTAACGACGGCGCGTTCCCACTGCCGTAATTTGACGGGCTGACAGCGCCACACTATTTTTAGCAATCGTTTCATCGGTTTTAGGCTATGATTATCTGAACTATTTTTATAGGGTGGGTCACAAGCCTTTGTCACGTTTCTTCTGGACCGCCTGTGTCGATGCTCATTTCCGTTCTTATCATTAATTATAACAGCGGCGACCGGTTGAAACGCTGTCTGAAGCATCTGGCCGCGCAGAGTTTTGCTGATTTCGAGGCGATAGTTATCGATAACGCTTCCACCGACGGATCGGAAACCACCGCCCTGCCCGATACCCGGTTCCAGCTGATTAAATCTCCTACTAACCTTGGTTTTGCAGCTGGCAATAATCTGGCCGCAAAGAAGGCTAAAGGGCAGTGGCTTGCGCTGCTCAATCCCGATGCCTATCCCAATCCTGATTGGCTGGCCCGCCTGATAGATGCCACCAAACGCTATCCGGATGGCAGCCTGTTTGGCTCGACCCAGATTAATTATCATAAGCCTGAGATACTGGATGGCTGCGGCGATTGTTATAACTTTGCTGGATTCCCATGGCGCGGCGGCATTGGCTGGCCGGTATCCAGCCTGCCTGCAGAAGGCACCGTCTTCGCCCCCTGCGCTGCCGCTTCGCTCTACCGCGCTGACCTATTCCAAAAACTGGGTGGCTTTGACGAGCGTTTATTTTGTTATTGCGAGGATGTCGATCTCGCTTTCCGCGCAAGATTAATTGGCCATCACACAATTCAGGTGCCGAGCGCCATCGTGCAGCATGAGGGCTCCGCCATCACCGGCGTCTCCAGCCCTTTTTCGATTTTTCACGGCACGCGCAACCGCATCTGGATCTATATCAAAAATATGCCGGGACTTTTGCTGTGGCCATTCTTGCCGCTTCATATTCTCGGCAACCTGATGCTGCTCTGTCATCGCCCTACATTCCCGGCACGGTGGAAAGGTACCATCGCCGCCTTTAAAGGCTTGCCGGATATCTGGCGCAGCCGCCGTGACATTCAATCCACCCGCACGGCATCAGAAGTTGAGATTGCCTGTGCAATGAGCTGGTCGCTCGGCAAAATGATGAAGCGCAAAGCCGATGTGCGCGCGATTACTTCCCCGACTTCATCCGATCGATAACCAGCCGGTAGCCCTGAAAATTTTCCTGCTGCAGGAAACGCGCGACGCGTCCGATGGTCGTGACACTGACACCCGTCAGGGTGTGAAGGTCGCGGTAGGAATGCTTGCCTTCTTCCAGCAGCCGCGCCACCAGCCAGCGGTCCGCCAGATC
The DNA here is from genome assembly GCA_013289265.1 of Alphaproteobacteria bacterium. Taxonomy (GTDB): domain Bacteria; phylum Pseudomonadota; class Alphaproteobacteria; order UBA9219; family UBA9219; genus JAATFY01. Next base: position 38,574 of record JABDAH010000004.1, on the reverse strand, counting down.
GGCAATTTCCTTAGGCGTGCACAGGTCGCGTAGAAACCGGCGACATTCATCCGCATCACGCAAAGACAACAGCGCCTCGATCAATTCTTTTTCGGCTTTGACTTTGACTTGTTTATGTGGGGCGGGCTTATTCTTTTCCATAGAGCACCTTAGTGTTTACCAGCCAAGCCTAGACGCCCCGCTTAAATCATGTCAACGTCTGCTGCAGCCTGAAAACGAGACTGGATTCGCGTTTATGAAATTTCATCCTCAACATGCAGAAATATTGTTGAAGTTCACGCAGTCGATTCTTGGCAGTGATGAACCTCCGGAAACCCAAATCCGCCATCTATGGATAAATATCGCGCATCTGAAGGCAATGGCGCTTGCCCAGCTTCTTGGCAATACGATTGGCAATGCCGTCTATGCCGGACCTTTTAAAGGGATGAAACTGACGCCAGCGGCAATGAGCGGCATTTTTGGCCCCTATCTGACCGGCAGTTATGAACATGAACTGCATGCCTCCTTCGAGAAAATTATCACTACGCCCTATCAAACTATCCTGAATATCGGCTGCGCTTTTGGTTATTACGCAACTGGCCTTGCCCTGCGCATGCTAAACACCACCGTTCGTGCTTTCGATATCAGTGAGGTAGAGCAGCAACGTTGCCGCGACATGGCAGCGCTTAATCAAGTTGATAATCGCGTCAAGGTAAGCGGCTTATTTGAGGGTGGAGATTTTGCCAATTACGCCGGTCAAAAAACTTTTGTCCTGATGGATATTGAAGGCGGCGAAAAAACCTTGCTTGATCCTGTGCTTTATCCGGCCCTGCAGAAAATGGATATTCTCGTCGAATTGCATGATGTACTGGATTCTACTTTGTCGAAAGCAATCACGGACCGTTTCGCAGCCACCCATGACATTACTTTTATCACTAACAGCGCAACATTGTTTGATTTCAGCCCATTCACCGGCACTGCTTATGTCGATCCGTTTGAGAGCCTGATTATAAATTGGGAGAATCGCGACGGTCCAACCCCCTGGGCCGTAATGACTGCAAAATAATATACAATATCAATTACTTATAAGATTTTTCTCAGAAGAACAAAAATAGAACTTGCAAGCCGCCTGAGTTTGGGTGTATGAGAACAAACCATAAACAAAGTCGATCTGTTACCTGCCTTCTGTCCTTGCTAAACCCTCTAAGGAGTTCATCATGAGCACACCGCGCAACGCCAATCTGCAAGTTGTTTCCAAAGACATGAAAGATAACAGCAAGGATAAAGAAGGTGGCTCCGACCGCCAGAAGGCGCTTGAAGCAGCGCTGAGCCAGATCGAACGCGCCTTTGGTAAAGGTTCAGTCATGAAACTGGGCACAGGCGGTGAAAGCGTCGAAATTGAAACAGTTTCAACCGGCTCGCTCGGCCTTGATATCGCGCTTGGCATTGGCGGCCTGCCCAAAGGCCGTATCATCGAAATTTATGGCCCTGAAAGTTCGGGCAAAACAACACTCGCTTTGCATGTCATTGCTCAAGCCCAGAAAAGTGGCGGCACATGTGCCTTTGTCGATGCCGAACATGCGCTGGATCCCGGTTATGCTCGCAAACTCGGTGTCAACATTGATGAGCTTCTAATCTCCCAACCTGATGCTGGTGAACAAGCTCTGGAAATCGCAGATACGCTTGTACGTTCCGGCGCTATTGACGTGCTGGTCGTGGACTCTGTTGCAGCCCTCGTGCCACGTGCTGAGTTAGAAGGCGAAATGGGTGACAGTCATATGGGCCTGCAAGCAAGGTTGATGAGCCAGGCGCTGCGCAAACTCACCGGCTCCATCTCCCGCTCCAACTGCATGGTTATCTTCATCAATCAGATCCGTATGAAGATCGGCGTGATGTTCGGCAACCCCGAAACAACAACCGGTGGTAATGCGTTGAAATTTTATGCTTCCGTCCGTCTCGATATCCGCCGCATCGGCGCCATCAAGGACAGGGAAACCGTGGTGGGCAACCAGACCCGCGTCAAAGTCGTTAAAAATAAAATGGCACCCCCCTTCCGTGTCGTGGAGTTTGACATCATGTACGGCGAAGGCATTTCCAAGATGGGCGAGTTGATCGATCTGGGATCGCAGGCTGGCGTGGTTGAGAAGTCAGGTGCCTGGTTCTCCTATGACGGGCAACGCATCGGGCAGGGTCGCGAAAACGCCAAGCAGTTCCTGCGTGACAATCCGGAAATGGCTGCCGCCATTGAAAACAAGATCCGCGGCAACGCCGGATTGGTTGCTGACGCCATGATCGGCACGCCGGAAACTTCGGGCGATAGCGGCGAATAATCGGTCTTTTGGCACATCGATTGCATTAAAACGGACTAATCGCTCTTACCTTTGGGCCATAATCTGTAACGCAAGGAGTTTCCTTATGCTAACCCATGACCAAATCATAGCCAGTGTGCAGAGCGCTTTTCTGCCACTGTCCTGCGAAGTCAAAATCTGGGACTTTGATGGCAAGCTACGTTTTAAAATATCGGAAAATGGCACCCATATCGTTCGCACTGATGAAGTGGCGCTTGATTATGCCAAAGATGCAGAACTGCTGGCTTCCGTTCTAAGCAATGTCCGCGCCCGCATCCAAAGCAAAGGTTATGTACTACATTAACTAGTGAAGTGAGTGGAGCTTGTCATGTTGCTGTGGCGGAAGCGCAGTCCTTCCCCACAGCAAATGATCTTCCCATTTGCCATTAATCTGCAGATAGGCTTTAGCAAATCCTTCCTGTTCAAACCCCAAACGCTGCAATAATTTCTTGCTCGCCTCATTTTTGGGCAGACAACCAGCCTCCAGACGGTGCAGACGCAATGTCTCAAGGGCAAAATCGCACAAAAGACTCGCAGCTTCGGTCATAAGCCCCTGCCCCGCATAGGGCTGACCGATCCAGTAACCCAAGGTTCCTTTTTGCGCGATACCGCGCTGAACATCGGTTAGGGAAATGCCGCCGATCAGATTGCCGCAACCATTCCCGTCACCATGCAGAAAAATAAGAAAAGTATAGCCTTTGCCCTGACGCCATTCTCGCCAATGCCGCCGCAACATACCGCAAAAAAAACCATAGCTCAGGCCATTCTGTGGCCAGCTCGGCTCCCACGGTGTCAAAAAACTCCGGCTCATATCGCGCATGGTGCGCCAGTTACGCCAATCCGTGGGGTCGCCTACACGCAAAATGACCTGCGGCCCCATCAACTGCGTATTTAGGGGCGGCTTCGGCCCCGAAGGGCGGTTATGAAAAAAGGAACTAAACCAATTCCACATAGATTCCGTCGCCCTAGGGTTAGGCCACCAGTCGTTCGGCGATTTTCTTATATTCTTCCAGATTATCGAGTGGCCCTAATGCCGTCACGATAGGCTTGCGCCTGATCAGTTTCTTGGCCATGCCTTCGACGTCTTCCTTAGTTACGGCCATCAATTTCTTGAGAATTTCGTCAATCGCGATCGGTCGGTTAAAAGCTAGCATCTGATGCCCCAGCACTTCGGCACGACGCATCACGCTTTCTTGTCCCATACGCATATCAGCGCGGCACTGAGCCTTGGCACGCGCCAACTCACCGGGTGCGATATTATGTGTCACATCCCGCAATTCATTGCAAACCACAGGTATCAACTCCTGCACCCTGCCCGGGTCAGTCCCGGCATAAACCTGAAACAAACCAGCATCGCTGAAAGCCATATGGCCGGAGCTGATCGTGTATACCAATCCGCGCTTTTCACGAATTTTCTGAAACAGGCGCGATGACGAACTGCCGCCAAGCAAAATGGAAAGCAGCTGCGTCGGATAAATTTCGCGACGATTAAAACCCGGTCCTGCAAAACCAAGGATAAGGTGAAGCTGTTCCGTTGGTTTCGGCAAAAGTTTAGAACCGCTGGCGATACGCGCTTTATCCTGTTTCGGCGCCTTGCCACGCGGCATTCTGCCAAAGCGTTTTTGGACCATCTCAACAAAAGCACGGTGTTCCAGTTTGCCAGCGCCAACCAAGATCATGTTCCCAGCGTGATAATAATTTTTTACATACTCGGCGACGGCCTTGCGCGGCAAATTTTCAATCACTATGGCGGAACCTAAAATCGAGCGCCCGATTTTCTGACGCGGAAAGGCTGTCTGATGCATCACATCAAAAATATGATCTTCCGGCGAATCTAGATCGCGACCAATTTCCTGAATGATAACTTTCTTTTCGCGCTCCAACTCCTTGGGCTGAAAAACGGAATGCTGCAACATATCGGCGATGATATCGCAGGCAAGCTCGGCATTTTCCGGCAACACGCGCGCGTAATAGGCGGTTTCCTCGCGCGTCGTATGCGCATTCATCATGCCGCCGTCTTTTTCGATCTCGGCGGAGATCGCATAGGACGTACGTTTTTTCGTGCCCTTGAACATCATATGCTCGACCAGATGCGCAACGCCGTTGGCGCTCCACGGCTCATGCCGGGTGCCAACGCCGACCCAAGCGCCAACAACAACACTTTCCGCCTCGTTCATCGTATCGGTGGCGACGCGCAGGCCGTTATCAAGTGTTGTGATTTTGATGGTCATAAAGAAACTCTTTCCGACATAAATTGTTCAACGGCCTGGATCGTTGCCGGTAACAACGTCGTGCGCTCCGGCTTTTGCATTAAGGCGGCAACTTGTGGCGGCACTTCAGGCGTCACACCAATCGCACGCCTGATTGTATCAGGAAATTTTGCCGGATGCGCGCAGGCAAGACTGATCACCGGGTCCGGCAACTCGCGCTCCAGAATTCTCGAAGCAGCAACACCAACGGCAGAATGCGGGTCTAGAATATAGCCACTTTCAGCATACACATCCTGTATTGTCTTTAATGTCAGGGCATCATCGGCGCAGGCCGCCGTAAAAATCTGCCGCGCATCGCCGAGCTGCACGGGCGCCACTTTAAATTCATTTTCGTTTTTTAAGTCGTTCATAAGTGCTTCAACCTTGGCGCCGTTACGTTGGCACAAATCGAACAATAACCGCTCAAAATTACTGCTGATCTGGATATCCATACTGGGACTCAATGTAGAATGAACGCCGTCCGGTTTCATCAGGCCCGAATTAAAAAACCGTGTCAGAATATCATTGCGGTTGCTAGCCACCGCCAGTTTGGAAACCGGCACGCCACATTTCATCGCACCGTAGGCCGCATAGATATTACCGAAATTACCTGTCGGCACGACAAAGCTGACGGGCTTGCCTGCGCCGACTTTGGCGGCCGCTACAAAATAATAGACCATCTGCGCCAATATACGTAGCCAGTTGATGGAGTTGACCGCCGACAAGCTGTATTTTGTGCGCAGTCTTTCGTCATTAAACATCGCCTTCACAATCGCCTGACAATCATCAAAGCTACCTTCGATAGCTACAGCATGCACATTCTGCGCATCCACGCATGTCATCTGCTTGCGCTGAATATCGCTTGGCCCCTTATTGGGATAGAGAATAAACACGTCTATATTTCTTCGGCCGGCAAGCGCCGCGATGGCGGCAGAGCCCGTATCACCCGACGTCGCGCCGATCACCGTCATGCGCTCGCCACCTTGATTGAGGAAATATTCGAAAATGTGCCCCAGTAACTGCATCGCCACATCTTTGAACGCCAAAGTCGGTCCGTGAAAAAGTTCCAGCACCCAATGGCGATCATCCAGTTGCTTCAGCGGTGTGATGGCTGGGTCCGTAAAAGTCGCATAGGCTTGCTGCAGCAGACGCTTTAAATCCACTTCGGGAATGGCGGGCGTCACAAAAGGCTTCAGCACCTGCAACGCCGTTTGCAGATAAGTCTGATCTTTCATCGCCAGAATTTCAGCGACCGAAAATTCTGGCCAGTTTTTTGGCACATAGAGCCCGCCGTCCGACGCGAGACCCGTCAGCGTAACGCCGCGCAGATCAAGTTCCGGCGCTTTTCCACGCGTGCTTTGATAAAAAATAGTCATAATTCAGATACTTTACGATAGCCAGAGACGCCATAGATAACCAATAGCACCAGCGCCAGACTATACCATGTAATGGCGTAAATAAGGTGATTGTTGGGCAGGGTTATACGCGTCTGACCACCCACGGGGTAGCCGCCGGGGTTAGGCGTATTATCCACCTGCAGCACAAATGGCATGAAAGCGGAGATACCAACACTATCGGCCATGGCCTGCAGGTCGATACCGTACCAAGTACCTTTGACATAATCTTGCTTTGGTGTCATCCAGCCCAATGTAGGGATACGCAGCAACCCTTTGACAGTTACAGAACCTGCTTGTTGAAAATATTTTCCAGATCCCTTGAGATCATAGGGAATCCAGCCGCGATCCACCAAAAGATATTGCCCATTATCAAGTTGCAGCGGGGTTAACACATGATAACCACCCTCACCGGATAGCGATATCGCGGTCATATAAAATTCATGATCATGTTGGAAAATGCCGCTAGCTTCGGCAGAACGGTAGTCGGCAACTTTGGGGTCAGAAATATTCACCACATTGATGGGCGCTTCATGTGTCCGCACCTCGATAGTGGCAATGAGGTTTTCTTTCCATTGCAGCCGCTGTACCTGCCATGTGCCAAGGCCGAGCAATACCACTAGCATAAGCGCGGTGAGCACGGTGGGCCACAGGCGAAGGATAAAAACACCCCTGCCCAGCCGAAGCTCACGCAGCTGCATGAAAATTATTTCGAGCCGTACCAGTAGATCGAGATAAACAGGAACAGCCAGACAACGTCAACGAAATGCCAGTACCAGGCGGCCGCTTCCAGACCGAAATGGCTTTGCGGTGTGAAATGGCCCTTCTTCGCGCGCCACAGGCAAACCGCCAAAAAGATGGTTCCGATGATGACATGCAAACCATGGAAGCCTGTTGCCATAAAGAAAGTAGCGCCGAACATGCCGCTCTTGAGGCCAAACTGGGCGTGATGATATTCGAAAAACTGGCAGCAGGAGAAACTGAAGCCAAGAGCAACCGTGATCGCCAGCGCTTTGATCAAGGATTTCTGATCATTTTCCAGAACGGCATGATGCGCCCATGTGACCGTCGTGCCGGACAGCAGCAGGATCAGTGTCATGATGAAGGGCATATCAAAAGGATTGAAAGTTTTGATATTGGCAGGAGGCCATATGCCACCCAAAGCCTCCGGCGGGTATAGTGCCGCGCTAAAATAAGCCCAGAAGAAAGCGGAGAAGAACATCACTTCCGAAGCGATGAACAAAGCCATGCCATAGCGCAGGCCGATTTTGACGATCGGCGAATGCGCATGCTCGACAGATGATTCATGAATGATGGTCCGCCACCAGGCGAACATAACTGCCAAAACGCCGACCAAACCGATAACGGGCCAGCCAGCGCCCAGATCGATGGAACCGATTTTATCCTTGTGCATGAACAAAACCATGCCGCCGGTCATCAGGCCCGCAACCATCGCGCCGATAAACGGCCAGATGGAAGGACGCACCAGATGGTAAGGTTGGGCAATGCCGCTATCGCTATATTGCACGGTATCGTGATGTTCGCTCATGATCATTACTCTTGAGGGTTAGACGGTGATTTAGTGGAAATGTTGGCCTGCTTGAGATGCGCCTTGGACTGATCCTTAGCGCGAAAGAATGTATAGGACAAAGTAATGTTTTGTACATCATCCATGCTGCGGTCATCCGCCATAGAGGCATCGATATAAAATTCCACCGGCATTTCAGCCGTTTCGCCGGGCTTTAACATCTGTTTTGTGAAGCAAAAACACTGTGTTTTAAAGAAATAGGCCCCTGCTTTATCCGGCTGCACATTGTATGTGGCAGTCCCCACCACCGACTCGGTCCCGCGATTGATGGCCCTGTACTTAACCAATACAGGCTCGCCAATCTTGACACTGACATTCTTAACTTCCGGCGTGAATTCCCAAGGGAGTGCCGGATCGACATTGCTGTCGAACGAGACGGTGATGCGGCGTTCTTTGGTATCAATAGATGCGACAGGTTGAACAGTCTGCGAGACTTGCGTCGTGCCACCAAAACCTGTCGCCTTGCAAAAAAGACTGTACAGGGGAACGGAGGCATAAGCAGCGCCAACCATCAGCCCAACAAAGGCAACAAGTACGATCAGCAGACGCTGATTTTTATTTTTGGTATGGGCGCGCTTCACGACCCGTAACCCAGTTTTATTTTAGTGATCGTTATGCCGTATACCAAAACGACAAAGGCCAAAAGCACAAAAAACAATGCGAGATTACGCGTGCGCTGACGACGTCTACGCTCAGTACTAACAGGGATTTGGTTTGGCTCACTCATGCCCAGACCTTTAAGGCTTGTTCTACCAGCAGCAACGACAAAAGTGCCGTCAGGTAAAAAAGAGAATAGAGAAACATCTGTTTTGCCGAGCGATGCGTTTTATCCCTCAACACGCGCACGGCGCAAATAACGAACAGGCTGCTGAGAATAGAAGCACCGATCAAATAAACCATGCCGCCGATGCCAAGGAAAGCCGGAGCTAGGCTAAGTGGGAACAAAATCAGCGTATAGACCAGCATCTCGATCTTCGTGCGGCGCTCGCCACGGATAACAGGCAGCATCGGCACGCCGGCGCGGGTGTAATCATCATTGCGGTATAGCGCCAGTGCCCAAAAATGCGGCGGCGTCCAGAAAAAGATAATCAGGAACAGCACAACGGCAGGCAAGGCCACATTCCCAGTCACAGCAGCCCACGCTATCATCGGCGGGAATGCACCTGCTGCGCCGCCAATAACAATATTCTGCGGCGTACGACGTTTCAGCCACATAGTATAAACGAAGACATAAAAGCCAGCGGCAAAGGCAAGTAAACATGCAGCCAGACCGCCAATCGCCAGCCACATCAAAGCGACGGAGCCAAAAATCATCGCGCCGCCGAATTCCAGAGCCGCCTGCGGGTCCACCCTTCCCTGCGGCAGAGGACGGCGCTGCGTCCGCACCATTACCCTATCGATATCGCGGTCATACCACATATTAACTGCGGCGCTGCCGCCAGCAGACAGAGCAATACAAAGGATTGTAACGAAACCAAGCAGCGGATGAATATGCCCGGGGGCCACCATTAAGCCCACAAAACCGCTGAACACCACCAGAGACATAACGCGCGGTTTCAGTAGCTCAATATAGTCGCCCACACGCGGGCCGACACTGGCATAGTCCAGTATCAACGGCTCGGCAGCTAAAGTGGAAGCAACGTCTTTCATCTTTTGGTCTTGCCCAGTTTTTCTTAGTCAACGCGCGGCAAAGTTTCAAAAGTGTGAAATGCCGGTGGCGATGACTGGGTCCATTCCAGAGTATTGGCGCCTTCGCCCCAATAATTGGCTCCAACTTTCTTGCCCCAGAAAATGGTGTAGATCGCAACAAAGACGAACCATATTGCTGCGGCGTAGCTCAACATAGCGCCGTAAGTGGCGATCATGTTCCAGCCGTGGAACGCATCAGGATAATCCGGGATGCGGCGCGGCATGCCTTGCAGCCCCAGAAAATGCATCGGGAAAAAGGTGAAGTTCACACCGATGAAAGTCAGCCAGAAATGCAGCTTGCCTGCCCATTCCGGATAGGTGCGGCCCGACATTTTGCCGATCCAGTAATAAAAGCCGGCGAAGATACCGAACACGGCGCCAAGCGACAGGACGTAATGGAAATGCGCCACAACATAATAAGTGTCGTGGACGGCGATATCCATTCCGGCATTCGACAGAACCACACCGGTCACACCACCGACGGTGAACAGGAAGATAAAACCAAGCGCCCATAGCATCGGCGTTTTGAATTCCATAGAGCCGCCCCACATCGTCGCGATCCATGAGAAAATCTTAACGCCGGTAGGCACAGCGATGATCATCGTCGCTGCGGTGAAATAGGCACGAGTATTCACATCAAGGCCAACCGTATACATATGGTGAGCCCAAACGACGAAGCCGATCACGCCGATGGCAACCATCGCATAAGCCATGCCGAGATAACCGAAGATCGGCTTCTTGCAGAAGGTCGAGACGATCTGGCTGATGATGCCGAAGGCAGGCAAGATCATGATGTAAACTTCGGGATGGCCGAAGAACCAGAACAGATGCTGGAACAGCAACGGATCGCCGCCACCTGCAGGATCAAAGAAGCTGGTGCCGAAGTTGCGGTCGGTCAGCAACATGGTGATCGCACCACCCAAAACCGGAACGGCAAGTAACAGCAGGAATGCGGTGACGAGCATGCCCCAAATGAATAACGGCATCTTGTGGAGCGTCATGCCGGGAGCGCGCATATTGAAAATCGTAGTGATGAAATTCAATGCGCCAAGAATGGATGAAGCGCCCGCCAGATGCAGTGAGAAAATCGCCATATCCACCGAAGCACCGGGATGTCCGAGAGCACTCGATAATGGCGGGTAGATCGTCCAGCCCGTACCTGCGCCGGGGCCAACAAAAGCTGAGCCTAGCAATAAAGCAAATGAGGGAATAAGCAGCCAGAAGCTGATATTATTCAAACGCGGGAAGGCCATATCCGGCGCGCCGATCATCAGGGGGATAAACCAGTTACCGAACCCGCCGATTAGCGCAGGCATAACGGTAAAGAAAACCATGATCAGGCCATGGGCCGTGATGATCACGTTCCATTGCTGGCCATTGACGAAATACTGCATGCCTGGATCTTTTAGTTCCAGACGCATCCAGACCGAGAAAGCGCCGCCGATGAGCCCTGCGACAACCGAGAACAGAAGATAGAGCGTGCCGATATCCTTGTGGTTGGTCGAGCAGAACCAGCGCATAAAGAAACCGGGCTTATGGTCATGTGCGTGATCGTCAGAATGAGAGGCGGCTTCGTAATGTGTCGATGTCATGATCTTCTATTCCCTGATTGAAATTCTGGAATTACTGGGCCGCGGCGAAATGCGACGGCGTATTCAACTGGCCTACCGAAGATTTCTTCGATTGAACCCATGCCGCGAATTTATCCGGCGCTACGCCTTCGATAACAATTGGCATATAACCGTGGCCATTGCCACAAATCATCGAGCATTGGCCGTAGAAAATGCCTTCGCGATCAAGCTTGATCCAAACCTCGGTCAGATGGCCCGGCACTGACATGCGGTTAACACCAAGCGACGGCACAAACCATGAATGCTCAACATCGCTGCCTGCGACCTGAACACGAACGACAGAACCAACCGGGAGAACAACGCGGTTATCAACTTCCAGCATGCGCTGCGGCTCGCCCTTGATCAGCCAGCCGGGTGAAGCCTCTGCGATCAGCTTATTGGCTTGATCCTGCGTAACATCCGATGAATCCCAGATAGCGTGGCTATCAAAGCTCAGATTACCGTTATCCGGATATTCATATGACCAATACCATTGGTGGCCGGTGACCTTGACGGTCATGTCATATTTATCCGGCGTGCGGTCCGTGTAGTAAAGCAAAGGGAACGAATACAAAGCGATGCCGATCAGAACAAGGCAAGGCAGCAGCGTCCAGATAATTTCCAGCTTCACATTATGCGCTGTCGTCGTTGGCGTCGGGTTGGTCCATTTATTGTATCGCACCATGACCCAGACCAGCAGCCCAAGAACAAAAATGCTGATGAGTATGATGATCCAGAGCAACATATCATGGAACCCATGAATACGACTTTCGATGGGCGAGCCGGGATCCTGCAGATTGATGCCCCAGGCATGGGGGATGCCATCAGCCCATGACGGCACAGCAAACAGGCTGGAAAGAACAAGGCTGAGAGCCAAAATCAGGGCAAATCTGGCAATATTTATATGTCTTGAGACAACGGACACGATTTCACTCCGGCACGGATGAGAAAAAACGGGGTTATTTGTAGGTGCACTATATAGACCCTTCGCTTACCGCTGGCAAAGATTTCGTTCAAGTCGCAAAATAGCCCTGTTCAGTTGGTGATGTGGGGGTTATGCATAGCGCCCCGCCCCTTAAGTTAGAGTCAAAAATGACGGATGCCGCTTCCCTCCTCAATGATCTGGTAAAAAACGCATGTAAGGCGGGCGCTGGTGCTGCCGATGCCATGTTGATTGACGCAACAGCCCTTTCGGTAGGGTACAGGCTTGGCAAGGTCGAAACTTTAGAGCGCGCCGAATCAGGTGATCTCGGTTTACGGGTTTTTGTCGGCAAAAAGCAGGCAATGGTTTCTGCAACGGACCGAAAACCGCAAGCATTGAAAGAATTGGTGGAACGTGCCGTCGCCATGGCCAAGGCTGCGCCGGAAGATAATCTTTGTGGCCTCGCCGATCCCACCGAAATCACCAAAGATTGGCCGAAGCTGGTTTTGGCTGACGACGAAGATCCCACTGCCGAAGACCTTATCGCGCAAGCCCGCGAGGCCGAAGAAGCGGCGCTCGCCGTCAAAGGCGTAACCAATTCCGAAGGCGGCGACGCTGGAGCTAGTAAATCCGAAATTACGCTGGCTGCCAGCAATGGCTTCACCGGGACCTATCGTCGCACCAATTACAGCCTCAGCGCTTCGGTGCTTGCGGGCGACGGCACGGCAATGGAACGCGATTATGATTTTGCCAGCCGCGTCTTTGCCGCAGACATGCCAAGTGCGGCAAGTATCGGCAAACACGCAGCAGAGCGCACAGTTCGCCGTCTTGGCGCGCGTAAAATGCCGACCGGGCATTACCCAGTTGTGTTCGAGCCGCGTATCGCCGGAAGTTTACTGGGACAACTAGCAGGCGCCATTTCAGGAACAAGTGTCGCGCGTGGCACCAGTTTTTTGAAAGACAAGCTCGGCCAGCAAATTTTTACCAAAGGCATCAACATCATTGATGATCCTTTCCGTGTCGGTGGCCTGCGGTCGCGCCCCTTCGATGCCGAAGGCCTTCTTCCGCAAAAGCGCAAGATCATCGATGAAGGCGTTCTCACAACATGGTTGCTGGATTTGCGTTCGGCGCGACAGCTGAAAATGAAAAGCACAGGCCATGCTTCGCGCTCGCCGGGTGGCGTACCTACACCTTCGGTCAGTAATTTTTATATGGAACCGGGCACGTTAAATCCAGCCGATCTCATTCGCGATATTAAACAGGGTTTTTATGTCACAGAGCTGATGGGAATGGGGGTTAACGGCGTGACCGGCGATTACAGTCAGGCGGCAGCCGGATTTTGGATCGAAAACGGAACGATCGTTTTTCCGGTTAGTGAAATGACAATCGCCAGCAACCTGAAAGACATGTTTTTAAACCTCACCGCCGCGAATGATCTGGAATTTTTACGCGGCGTCGATAGTCCTACTTTGCGCGTTGAAGGAATGACAATCGCCGGGATTTAGTGTAGAGTCTGCCTGCAATTGATTCGAAAGGATCTGCATGCCCGACGACTACCGCAAGCTGCATCACTCACTGCAGTCGCCGCCGCCGGAACCTGTACAATCAGGTTACTCTGATCATTTGACAAATGATCACGCAGGAAAAGTTCTTCACTTTCGCACAATCTGGATTTCCGACATTCATTTGGGCACACGCGGCTGTCAGGCCGAATTGCTGCTCGACTTCCTGAAACATACGGAATCCGATTATCTGTACCTCGTCGGCGATATTGTCGATGGCTGGGCTCTGCGTAAACGATGGTTCTGGCCCCAGAAACATAACGATGTCATTCAAAAAATTTTGCGCCGCGCCCGAAAGGGCGCGAAAGTTTTTTATGTCCCCGGCAATCATGACGAAGCCGCGCGTAATTTCTGCGATCTGCATTTCGGCGGCGTCTTCGTCACCAACGAAATCGTGCACGTAACGGCCAAGGGCAAACGTTTATTGATCCTCCATGGCGATCAGTTCGATGCGGTCATGAGCTGCGCCAAATGGCTCGCACACCTGGGCGATGCGGCTTACGAATTTACACTGAAACTCAATACTTTGCTGAATTTTGTGCGCCGCTTTCTGGGCTATTCTTATTGGTCTTTGTCGGCTTACCTGAAACACAAAGTCAAAAACGCCGTTTCGCACATCAGCACCTTTGAACATTTCATCTCCGAACGCGCAGCGCATAGTAAGGTCGACGGTGTTGTCTGCGGCCATATCCATCATGCCGAAATGCGGAAGGTAGGTGACGTACTCTACTGCAATGATGGCGATTGGGTCGAATCCTGTACCGCTTTGGTTGAAGACATGCAGGGCAATCTTTCCATCATCCATTGGGCGCAGCAGCGTGACATGCTTTTGGATGCGGTAGAGGCCGATGAATCCCTCGACTATAACGATCAAAATATGGACACTGCCGAAACCGTGGCGGCTTAAACTTCAGGTGTCCTTTTGTTAAATACAGTATCGCCAAAAAAAATTCTTATTGTCAGCGATGCGTGGTATCCGCAAATCAACGGCGTTGTGCGTACGCTGGAAGAAACATCAAGCGAGCTGCGCCGCATGGGACATGATGTCCTGATCGCGGGCCCCGATGCCCTGCGGTGGTGCACTTTTGCGGCGCCGTCTTACCCTTCTATCAAGCTGGAATTTCTGGCGCGGCCGCGTTTGTACAAAATAGTACAGGAATTCAAACCTGATTTTATCCATATTGCTACCGAAGGGCCACTCGGCTGGGCGGCGCGGAATATGTGCCTTTATCACCGCCTGCCCTTCACGACATCGTATCATACACGCTTTCCGGAATATCTGGCGGCGCGGGTACTCAAAATATTTTCCAGATTTGTACGGATTTTCAGTTACGCCGCATTGCGCCGTTTTCATACACCCAGCAGCGCGATTATGGTGGCGACCCCTTCCATCGAGGCGGAGCTGCATAAACGCAAATTCCGCCGCATCGTGCGCTGGTCGCGCGGCGTTGATACAAAGCTGTTTCAACCTTATGGCAAAAATATAGAAGCGTATCAGAACATACCCCGCCCGGTTTTACTTTATGTCGGGCGCGTCGCGATAGAAAAAAACCTTCGCGCTTTTCTGGGTCTCAAAACACCCGGCAGCAAAGTTGTTATCGGCGACGGGCCGGATCTGGAATTATTGCGCACCGAATATCCAGACGCGCATTTTCTGGGTTCGATGTCGGGCGAAATATTGGCGCGGCACTATGCCGCCTGTGATTTATTTGTTTTTCCCTCAACCACCGATACATTCGGCCTCGTCTTACTGGAAGCCTGCGCTGCGGGCTTACGTATCGCAAGTTACCCGGCGCCTGGCCCTGTTGATGTTTTTAGTGACCCCACCACACAAAAATTTGCCGTGCTTGACGCCGACCTTCATCAGGCTGTGCAACGCGCACTGGTTTTACCCAATGATCCTGCATTGCCCAGAACCTTTGCCGAAAGCTTTTCATGGCAGGCTTGCACTGCTGATTTCTATAATCATCTACAGGCCCCCACGCCTGAGGCCATCAAGCGCATAACACGCCTGCGCCACTGGCTCAGCCGCTGGTGGCAGCACGCACTGGCATTGCTGTTCAAGTAATGGCATTCTGCGCCGATGTTCTCGTTTCTCTACCGCCTTTTGACCAATCTCGGTGCGCCCGTTATCAGCCTTTATCTGGCGAAGCGGCGGCGTGAAGGCCGTGAGGATTCGCAGCGTTTTCCTGAACGTTTAGGTCACGCATCCAAACCACGTCCCAACGGCAATCTGGTCTGGTGCCATGCCGCCAGCGTGGGCGAAGCTGCATCCCTTCTGACCCTTATTGAGAAAATCCGCGCGCTCTATCCCGAGGTCAATATTTTAGTCACCACCGGCACTGTCACTTCGGCCCGGATGCTAGAAGGCCGCCTGCCGCCGCAAATCATCCACCAATATATACCTGTGGACCGCGCGCCCTATGTCGATGCTTTCCTCAAGCACTGGAAACCTGATTTTGTGATCTGGATCGAGTCCGAGCTTTGGCCCAATATGCTGGAAGGCTTGCGCAACCGGCTGATCCCCGTCGTGCTGCTCAACGGGCGCATGTCGGAAAAATCTTTCCACAACTGGTACAGGTTCAAAAGCTGGGCGCGTGAGATCATGAGTACCTTTACCCTGAGCCTGACGCAGACAGAAGTGGAACGTTCTCGCTTTGTAGCGCTTGGCGCAAAACCGGTACGTTGCATCGGTAATTTAAAATATGCGGCAGAGCCCCTGCCCGCGGACGAAGAACAACTCACTCAGTTAAAGCAAACTCTGGCGGGACGGCTGTGCTGGGTGATGGCATCGACACATCGCGGCGAAGAAGAAATGGCGCTAGCAGCGCATAAAAGCCTAATGACGAAATGGCCGAACCTGCTGACGATTATCATTCCGCGCCATGCCGTGCGTGGCAACGAAATCGCCAAACAAATTTCTGCACAAAATTTGCAACTCGTGCGACGGTCGCAAAAACAGAACATTACACCCTACACCCAAATATATCTGGCCGACACAATGGGCGAGCTGGGACTATTTTATCGCCTCAGCCCTATTACCTGTATCGGCAATTCGTTTGTTGCCCCCGGCGGCGGACATAACCCTATTGAACCCGCCCAGCTTGGTTGCGTCATTATCTTTGGCCCACATATGCAAAATTTTTCTGAAATCACGCATGAGTTCATGCTCAACCAGGCCGCGCTTCAACTGCAGAATGCGAATGAACTCAGCTTTTCGCTCAATCGATTATTGAATAGCGCCGAGGAACGCGCCAAATACGCGCAGAACGCCCGCATCCTCGCCGACGAAAAACACCATATCCTCGACCAGATTATGGTGGAGTTGCGGCCCTGGCTGAACATGCCGCCGCGGAGGAAAGTATGAAAGCTCCACAATTCTGGTTTGAGCCGACCAATTGGCAGGCAAAATCGCTATTGCCTCTGGCGGCACTCTTTTGGCTGGGCGGGTTTTTACGTCGCTTATTGACCAGAGCTTACAGGGCGAAAATTCCGGTTATCTGTATCGGCAATATCATCGCTGGCGGCGCGGGTAAAACACCGACCTGCATTGCTATAGCCAATTTTTTGCTACAGCAGGAAGCCAACCCTGTTTTCGTCACACGCGGCTATGGCGGCAGCGTCTGCGGTCCGCTGCGTGTTGATCCTACCATCCACATTGCATCTCAAGTAGGAGATGAAGCATTGCTTCTGGCCCGTATTGCGCCGACATGGATCAGCCGCAACCGCGCCGCGGGCATAAAAGCCGCCGAAGCTGAAGCCACGCATATCATCATGGATGACGGGTTGCAGAACCCGACTGTCAAGCCAAGCATGGCCTTTCTGGTAATGGACGGAGCTGTTGGTATCGGCAATGGTTTGATCATTCCTGCAGGGCCTCTGCGCGAGACATTGCACAGCGCCGAGAAACGCATTGACGGTATTATCCTGATCGGCAGCAGCGATGTGCAGGGCATCGGCACAAAAACCTACAGCCCCGTCATGCATGCGCGGATTTTGCCCGACCTTTCTGACGATTTTCCCAAAGACGCGAAATTTTTTGCTTTTGCAGGCATCGGTCGTCCGGAAAAATTCTATCAAACCTGCAGCGATGCCGAATTGAATCTGGTAGGTACTACTGACTTCCCAGATCATCATACGTTCACGGAAAACGAACTGCTGCAGCTGGAACAAAAAGCGCAAGCCGCCGAAGCAAAATTACTGACGACCGAAAAAGACTGGGTACGGTTGCCGCCCACATGGCAAACAAAAATCGCCACGCTGCCCATTAAACTGGTTTTCGATATTCCGGAATTACCCCGGTCATTTTTAAAAGGTTAATCCCTAACCACTGCGCCGCGCTTACCATCGAAAAATTCGATCTGAATTTTATCCCCATCTTTGGGCGCTATGCTGCTTGTGATTACATGGCCGGATGCATCCTGTATCAGGGCATAACCGCGGCCCAACACTGCTTTCGGTGACAGATGCCCCAGTACAGCACCTAAATTTTCTAGCTTATGCTGCTTGCGTAAATACATCTCCCGCAATACGGAACCCATTTTATGTTCATAATGCATCAATTTTTGCTGGGCTAATTGCACGATATCGCGCGGGTGCCTTATTTTTCCTGCAGCTTCCGCCACACGCGCGGCACATCTCGCCTGATAACTCTGCCAGCCCATGGTCAGACGTATGGATTTATCATCCAGCCGCTGCATCAGCGGTTCCATCGCCCGTTGCGGATCGCCAAGCGCCCGGCCCATAAGCGCCAGATGCTCACGGTGTGTTTGCACCATGCGCCGCATGTAATCATCCATGCGCCTGCCGTTATCTGTCACTTGCGCCCATATATCAGCCCGCACTGGTACGGCCATTTCAGCCGCTGCCGTTGGTGTAGGCGCCCGCACATCGGCGGCGTAATCGATCAATGTCGTATCGGTTTCATGCCCCACGGCGGAAATCAGCGGAATATGGCTGGCAGCAGCAGCGCGCACCACTATTTCTTCGTTAAACGGCATCAAATCTTCCATCGAGCCGCCACCACGCGCGACGATCAAAACATCCGGCCGCGGTGTAGAGCCGTCTTCCGGCAGCGCATTAAAGCCTTCAATGGCAGATGCAATCTGCTGCGCCGCTCCTTCGCCCTGCACTGCCACTGGCCAGACCAGAACATGGCGCGGAAAACGATCATCAAGCCGGTGCAAAATATCGCGGATCACGGCACCGGTTGGTGATGTAACTACACCGATAACTTCCGGCAAATAGGGGAGCAACTGTTTGCGCGCCGGGTTGAATAGCCCTTCGGCCTCCAGCCGCTTCCGCCTGTCTTCCAGCATTTTCAGTAAAGCGCCGACACCCGCCAGCGCTGCGCGTTCGACGACCAGCTGATAATTCGACCGGGCAATATAGGTGGTTAGCCGTCCGGTACAGACAATTTCCATACCATTTTCCAGCTTCAGGCCCAGCTTACCCGCCTGCCCTTTCCAGCATACCGACGCCAGCAAAGCTTCCTGATCCTTTAAATCGAAATAAATATGGCCGCTGGGCGCGACCTTCAGACCACTGATCTCACCGCGCACCCGCACCTGACCAAACGTCTCCTCCACCGTCTTTTTCAACAGTTTGGAGATTTCACCCACGCTGAATTCCGGCAAATTACTGCCGGGCCTTGGTTGGTCAAATAAAGCGGATTGCGTAGTCGTTTCAGCCATAGCCATAATCAGGTTTTAATTGTAACGTCATTCCGGAAAATTCGCTTTTTTCCGCACTAGCGGGAAAATGCGAATTTATCCGGAACCCAGTGATACTATCAGATAAAAAGCTTGTATGGATAGCCTGACTGGGTCCCGGATAAACTTTCTTTCGCCTTGCTAAAGCAAGTCGAAAAGAAAGTGTTCCGGGATGACGTTATTAATTGTGGTGAGGAAAACCAAATGAAAGTTCTCGTCGTTGGCGGTGGTGGCCGCGAACATGCGCTGTGCTGGTCGATTGCCAAATCGCCGCTTTGCGAAAAGCTATATTGCGCACCAGGTAATGCCGGCATCAAGGCCGTTGCTGAATGCCTGCCCATAGCGGCTGACAAAATTCACGATATCATCGCAGTCTGCCACCTCTATGCAATTGATTTTGTCGTCATCGGGCCGGAACTACCTTTGACCCTAGGCCTTGCTGATGAATTACGCGCCGAAGGCATAGCCTGCTTTGGCCCCGGCAAACTCGCCGCTGAAATTGAAGGCTCCAAAGGCTTTATGAAAGATCTGGCTGCCAAAGCCAATGTACCGACCGCCGGTTACCAACGCTTTACCGATGCCACAGCCGCAAAGGATTATGTACGCGCCCAAGGCGCACCGATTGTCGTTAAAGCTGACGGCCTTGCCTCAGGCAAAGGCGTTACCGTTGCGCAAACGATTGAGGAAGCGCTGGCGGCTATCGACGATGCGATGATCAATAAAGCCTTCGGCGATTCCGGATCATCCGTTGTCATCGAAGAATATATGGAAGGCGAGGAAGTCAGTTTCTTTGCCCTCTGCGACGGTGAAGTGGCGATCCCCTTCACAGCGGCGCAAGACCACAAAGCTGTCTATGACGGTGACAAAGGTCCCAACACGGGCGGCATGGGCGCGTATTCTCCGGCACCGATCGTTGATGCCGCGATGTCAGACCGCATCATGAATGAGATTATCAATCCGACTGTCAAAGCCATGCGCGATATGGGTCGCCCCTTCAGCGGCATTTTATTCGCTGGTCTGATGATGACAAAAACGGGGCCAAGGTTGATTGAATTTAACGCTCGTTTTGGCGACCCGGAAACGGAGTGCATGTTGATGCGCTTAAAGTCAGACTTACTCTCACTGCTCTATGCCTGCAGCAAAGGCATGTTGGACGGTATCGACATCCATTGGCACGATTACGCAGCGCTGACTGTCATTATGGCTGCTACAGGCTATCCCGGCAGCTACAAAAAAGGCACCGCCATTCGCGGATTGGATAAAGCGGCCACTGTGCCAAACGCCGTTGTATTTCACGCCGGGACTGACACCAACGAAGCAGGTGATGTCATCGCTACCGGTGGACGCGTTCTCGCCGTCACCGCCGTGGGCCATACTATCGCCGAAGCGCAAAGCCGCGCCTATCAAGCTGTCGACCAGATCGACTGGCCGGAAGGTTTCTGCCGCCGTGATATCGGCTGGAGAGCTATCGAGAAAACAAAGGCGGCTTAATACCCGCTTAATCAACCGCACCGTAAAAAGCAGTCGAATTGTGGGTTATATACGCCCAATATCGATCGCCATATGACCAGTGCCAATATTCATTAGGATAGTTGACCAACCCCACAGCCGTTAAAGCTTGTGACATTAGCTGACGATTTTTCAATGTAAGTGGAGATATTTTTACACTATCGGTAACCGATAAGCCCCCATCTATATCATCGAACCAATTTGCAACCGACAGCCCCATATCGATTAAATTATCATCTTGATCGATCAGATATATATCAACGGCACCACCGGTAGAATGTGGAAAAACGTTCCTACTACCGTCCAATAAAATAACGGGCGACACCAGTCTACAAGTTTCCCAGAATAGTTTTTCGTAAGTCCAATTGCTAAAGTCTTTTTTTAAAACGTTAAATCTGTCATCAAACAATTTTTGTTGTAGCTCCAAACTTCTCCATCCCTCATAAACACATAACCGCAACCCATCTGGCAATCGTTCCTGCGCTTTGCACAACAACTCATAAAGGCCCGATCTTAGGTATGTATAACATTGGTTGTTATCAATTTCAGGCGACGGGCCATATTGAATTAATTGCTGTTCCCGCAAATCGATCATAGGCTCCTTATTCTCATGAATTGGAATTGCCACAACAGCTGCATCATTTAAAAGAACAGTCTTTTGCATTTTTACTCACGCTTCTCCGCAAAAAATCGCTTCAGTAAATCACTCGCTTTTTGCTCATCCATACCACCGATAACTTCTGGCGCATGGTGGCAAGTGGGCTGACTGAAAAAGCGCGGGCCGTGATCGACGGCGCCGCCTTTCGGATCGTAAGCTGCGAAATAAACCCGGCGCAGGCGCGCAAAACTGATGGCGGCCGCACACATGGCGCAGGGCTCTAACGTCACGTAAAGATCACAATCAATCAGGCGCGGCGAAGACAAAACCTTCCCGGCTTCGCGTATCACCAGCATTTCGGCATGCGCTGTTGGATCGCCAAATTCCTCGGTACGATTGCCAGTACGCGCCAACACATCACCCTTAGGGGAGACCAGAACCGCGCCGACGGGCACCTCGCCGCGCTTGGCGGCGTCCTCGGCTTCCACAAAAGCAAGCTGCATAAAATCAGGCATCGATTTTCCGCGCTTCATCAACCAGCATAATGGGAATACCCTCGCGAATAGGGAAAGCGAGCCCTGCTTTATCGCTGACCAGTTCCTGCCTGGCGGCATCATAGCGCAACGGTTCCTTGGTCACCGGACAAACCAGAATCTCTAAAAGTCGAGGATCCGCGCGGCGGGCGTTGAGCATATCGGTCATTTTAGTCCTTTCGCGTCACAGTAATATTCTATCGCAAATCTCTAGGTTGAACAAATCACTTACCCTCTTTAATGTCCACCCCATGCTAGCATACATCCTCCGCCGCCTAATGTTCATTATACCGACCTTGTTCGGCATCATGGTGCTTAACTTTTTGATCGTGCAGGCGGCGCCCGGCGGCCCGATTGAACAGATTGTCGCCAAGCTTCACGGCACGGATGTAGCCGCCACCGCTCGTTTTGGCGGTTCTGCCGCTGGTGAAACTGCCATGCCCGGCGGCCAGCAAATGAGAGCCAGCGATGCATCGGCGACATCACATTACCCCGGCGCACAAGGCGTGGACCCGGAACTGATCAAGGAGTTGGAACATCAGTTCGGCTTTGACCAACCGCTTTACAAGCGCTTCGGCCTGATGATCTGGAACTATGCGCGTTTTGATTTCGGCAAATCCTATTTCCGGGATGAAAGTGTTTTTCACCTCGTCATCAGCAAAATGCCGGTATCGATTTCGATTGGTCTCTGGACAACTTTTATCGTCTATTTCATTTCCATACCACTTGGCATCCGGAAGGCCGTGAAAGACGGCACCAATTTTGATATCTGGACGAGCGCGGTGATTATCGCGGGTTATGCCATTCCCAGTTTCCTGTTCGCGGTTCTGCTGATCGTGGTCTTCGCAGGCGGGCGATATTTTGAGTGGTTCCCCTTGCGCGGCCTGGTCTCTGACAATTGGTCGGATATGGACTGGCCGCACCGTATTCTGGACTACTTCTGGCACATCACCCTGCCCGTCACGGCAATGGTTATTGGTGGTTTTGCAAGTCTTACGATGCTGACGAAAAATTCTTTTCTCGATGAAATCAACAAACAATATGTCCTGACGGCCCGCGCCAAAGGCCTGAAAGAAAGCCGCGTCCTTTACGGCCATGTGTTCCGCAATGCGATGCTGATTGTCATTGCCGGATTCCCGGGTGCGTTTATTTCCATCCTGTTTACGGGCTCCCTCCTCATCGAGGTCATATTCTCACTCGACGGCATGGGCTTGCTGGGGTTTGAGAGCGCCATTAACCGCGACTATCCCGTCATGTTTGGCACGCTTTATTTCTTTACCCTGCTCGGTCTTGTAATGAATTTGATCGGCGATCTTGCCTATGTGGCTACCGACCCACGCATTGATTTCGAGGCGCGTGGATCATGAAGCTGTCGCCTCTTAATCAACGCCGCTGGGCCAATTTCAAGGCCAACAAGCGCGGTTTCTGGTCGCTTTGGATTTTTCTTCTACTGTTTAGCGTGACATTGTTCGCTGAATTTGTTGCCAATGACAGTCCCTTACTTATCAAATTTGATGGGCATTATTATGCGCCTGTCTTCGCCACTTATCCCGAAACCAAATTCGGCGGCGAGTTTGAAACCGAAGCCAAATACCGCGACCCTTATGTGCGGAAATTGATCGAAGCCAAGGGCTGGATGCTCTGGCCACTGATCCCCTATTCTTACAACACGATTAATTACAATTTATCGCAACCGGCACCGTCGCCGCCGGATAAAGAAAACTGGTTTGGCACGGACGATCAGGGGCGAGATGTTTTGGCCCGCATTATCTACGGCTTTCGTATTTCGGTCCTTTTCGGACTGACGCTAACTTTATTGTCATCCGTTATCGGCATCGCTGCAGGTGCAGTACAGGGTTATTTCGGGGGCATGACTGACTTACTGATGCAGCGTTTTATCGAGATATGGGGCGGTATGCCGGTGCTCTACCTCCTCATTATTATGGCGAGCCTCGTGCAGCCGAATTTCTGGTGGCTGCTGATCCTGATGCTGCTGTTTTCGTGGATGTCACTGGTTCATGTCGTGCGCGCTGAATTTCTGCGTGCGCGCAATTTTGATTATGTCCGCGCCGCCAAGGCACTGGGCGCTGGCGATATCACCATCATGTTCAAGCATGTCTTGCCCAACGCCATGGTCGCGACATTGACATTCATGCCGTTTATTCTGAACCATTCCATTACCACACTCACCGCTTTGGATTTTCTTGGCTTCGGTTTACCCCCCGGCTCTCCCTCGCTTGGCGAGTTGCTCAATCAGGGCAAAAACAATCTGCAGGCCGTATGGCTGGGCATCAGCGCTTTCTGCGTTCTGGCTCTGATGCTGACGCTCCTCATTTTCATCGGTGAGGCGGTGCGCGATGCCTTTGACCCCCGCAAGATTCAGGGCAATCACAAATGACGCTACTTAAAGTCGATAATCTCAGTGTCGCTTTTGGTTACGGCGCCAAAAAATTTGATGCCGTCCGCAATGTCTCCTTTTGCATCGAACGCGGCGAGACGATGGCGCTGGTTGGCGAAAGCGGTTCCGGCAAATCAGTCACTGCTTTATCCATCTTGCAATTACTGCCCTACCCCAATGCCCATCACCCC
Source organism: Alphaproteobacteria bacterium (assembly GCA_013289265.1). Lineage (GTDB taxonomy): Bacteria > Pseudomonadota > Alphaproteobacteria > UBA9219 > UBA9219 > JAATFY01. Next base: position 14,293 of record JABDAH010000004.1, on the reverse strand, counting down.
AATGGCAGCATTCAGTTTGAGGGGCAGGAACTCGTCAACGCTTCGGAAAAAACCCTTCGCGGCATTCGCGGCAACCGTATCGCGATGGTTTTTCAGGAACCGATGACATCGCTCAATCCGCTGCACACAATCGGCAAACAGATCAGCGAAGTTTTGTTCATTCACAAACACATGAACGAAGCCCAGGCACGCGCGCGCACATTGGAACTTCTGCATCTCGTCGCCCTGCCCCAGGCTGAACAGCGCCTGAATGCTTATCCGCATGAACTTTCCGGTGGCCAGCGCCAGCGTGTGATGATCGCAATGGCTCTCGCCAACGATCCAGCCCTGCTGATAGCGGATGAGCCGACAACGGCGCTGGATGTCACCATTCAGGCGCAAATTCTGAAGCTCCTGAAAGATTTGCAGCAACGGCTGGGCATGGCGCTTTTGCTGATCACGCACGATCTCAATATCGTGCGAAAAGTGGCTGACAAAGTCGCCGTGATGCAGAAAGGCGAAATTGTCGAACAGGCTGTTGTCGCCGATATTTTTGCCAAACCGCAACATGCCTATACAAAAATGCTGCTGGCGGCGGAACCCAAAGGCGATGCGCTGACAATACAAACAGATGCCGAAGAAATTCTGCGCGTCGAAGATTTAAAAGTGCATTTCCCGATCAAGAAGGGATTAATGCGCAAGGTAGTTGATGTCGTCCGTGCCGTAGACGGCGTTTCATTTGCGATTAAGGCGGGGCAAACCGTCGGTATCGTCGGCGAGTCGGGTTCTGGTAAAACAACCTTGGGTCTAGCTATTCTGCGATTACTGCCTTCCACCGGCACGATTGTATTTATGGGGCAACCACTGAACGGCCTGCACCAAAAAGAACTGCGTCCTTTCCGCCGTTCGATGCAAATTGTGTTTCAGGACCCGTTCGGCAGCCTCAGCCCACGCATGTCGATTGGCGACATCATCGCCGAAGGGCTCGATATTCATCAGCCGGATTTGTCGAAATCAGAGCGCACCCAACGTGTGACAGATGCGCTGAACGAAGTCGGCCTCGACCCCTTGACCCGCGACCGTTATCCACATGAGTTTTCCGGCGGCCAGCGCCAGCGTATTTCTATTGCCCGCGCCATTATCCTGAAGCCCAAATTTGTTGTGCTGGACGAGCCTACGTCCGCGCTGGATATGTCGGTGCAAGCCCAGATTGTGGACCTGCTGCGCGACCTGCAACGCAAGCATGGCCTCAGCTATATGTTCATCAGCCACGATCTGCGTGTCGTAAAAGCATTGTCTCATTATGTCGTGGTAATGAAAGATGGCCTTGCTGTGGAGCAAGGACCTGCGGCAGCGCTGTTTGCCAAGCCGCAGCAAGATTATACCAAAGCCCTGCTCGCCGCCGCCCTCAGTCTGGAACCGCTGAAACATTAGGAGACATAAATGACCCGCGATGAAATTCTCGCAACCCATTCGATGCCGGCCTTCAGCCCCAGTTATCCGGCGGGACCCTATTTTTTCAAACGCCGCGAATATCTGATCGTCACTTACGAAACAGAATATGACGCTATCCGGCAGGCCCTGCCTGAAGGGCTGGAACCCGCGCCCGGTAACCTTTGTTATTTTGAATGGATGAATATGCCGGACAGTTCCGGTTTCGGTGATTATGAGGAAAGCGGCAGCGGCATTCAGGCTTTGTACAAAGGTGAGCCCTGCAATTTTTCAGTACAGATGTATCTGGACGATGAACCGCCGATCACGGCAGGGCGTGAAATCTGGGGCTTCCCCAAAAAATACGGCGTGCCACATATGGCCGTCGAAAAAGACACCCTTACGGGAACGTTGCATTATGACAAGCAGCGGGTTGCGCTCGGCACCATGACCTACAAATATACCAGCCTTGAGAAAAACCTGGCTGATGTGAAGAAGGGCATCGAAAAACTGAATATCAATCTGAAATTGATCCCCGATGTCGATGGCAAACCAAAGATTGCGCAGTTAGTTGGCTATAACCTGCAAGATGTCGTTGTGCACGGCGCATGGGATGGCCCTGCCCGTCTGCATCTCATCCCGCATGTGAATTGCCGCGTAGCGGACCTGCCGATCAAGCGCATCATCGGCGGCAGGCATATGATCGTCGATTTCACGCTGCCTTATGGACGGGTGCTTCATGATTATTTGGCGTGATTAAGCCGCACCTGCGATACGCCCGTTAGCAAATCGCCCAAAGACCAAAGCAACAGCACCGTCAGCATGCCCCAGTGACGATAAAGAACGGCATCGATGATCATACAAAGCTTGCTGCTGAACGAAAAAATCCCCATCCACGCGCGCGACGTTCCCAGTGTCGTGCGCAGAAAAAAATGATCGTGATTGGTAAATAGACGCGTCAACGGCTTGTTCAGCACACCCATGGTTTCGGAGGTCAGATAAAGACAGGTACCGATAATAGTCGGAATCAACCCGGCCAGCAGTTCATCCAGATTGGTAAAAAGAATGGCCGGCATAGCAAGGCCGCTTGCAATCTCAAACCAATAACCGTCATCACCGCGACGGCTCATGATCAGCGCCGCCATCAGAAAAAGTGCTGCGCCTAAAATCTGATTCCAGGATGAACCGACGCCGCCAATCAGCAGTAATAAAGTATCACCAGCGACATAGGCATCACCACTCAGTTTTAGCGAGGGTCGCTTGAAAAGGGGGAAAGCTCGGAACATTGCAATGAATATTACCCCTTATCTCGCATCAACCGCGTTTTAATGGTAAGACATTATTCTGCAAGCGCCGGTTTTTTGATTGCAACAAAACGAACAGACCGCTAATGGCGATAATAGCTCCGCCAACAAGCGTCCATTGATCGGGCGTCTCTTTAAACAGAATAGCACCCAGAATGGCCGCCCAAATTAACTGCGTATAATGAAAAGGGCCAACGACCACGGCACTTCCATATCGGAACGCCAGCGGTACACATAAGAATCCAATACCCATCATTATGCCCCCAACGACAAAGATCCCAGCTTGTTGAATGATTGGAAACGAAAACCCAGTAGCTCCAATACTTAATGCGGTCATTAACATGACGCAACACACACACGGATAAATTGCCAGAGAAAGTGGCGTTTCACTTTTGCCGAAACGTCGAGCAATCATGGATTCGACGGCAAAGAAAAAGGCCGAACAAAGTGGAATAAGCATACGCCACTCGAACTCACCACCCCATGGGCGCAACACAACAATCGCGCCCATAAATCCACTGACAACAGCCACCATTTTACTTATAGGAATATGCTCACCCGTCAATGGACGGGACAACAAAATGGCCCAAAACGCCCCAGTGAATAAAAGCGTATAGGTGAATGCGAAGGGTAACCGGGAAAATGCATAAACGTTCATAGGCACTAACATTGCGATGAGTATGCCTCTTAACAAATGCAAATGTTTTTGCCGAGATCTTACTGCACTTACCAAACCTCCAAGAGGTTTATTGACCAGCAACAGACAAATCAACGCCACCAATTGAAACACGCCCGCCACAAAAAAAACACTCGCCCCAGTATTGACCATAATACGTGTCAACGCGTCGCTGACTGAAAAAGCAAAAAATCCTGCTGTCGCCAAACATACTGCTACTATAGGGTTATGTAGGACTGTTGCTTTCAAATTACCCCTTATCCCGCATCAGCCGCGCCTTGTCGCGTTTCCAGTCACGTTCTTTAATCGCTTCGCGCTTGTCTGCCTTGTGCTTGCCTTTGGCAAGGCCGATTTCGACCTTGGCAATACCGCGCTTGTTGAAATAAATACCGAGCGGCACGAGGGTCATGCCCTCGCGCTTGACCGCCCCCATTAGTTTGTCGCGCTCCCGCTTATGCAACAGCAAAGCGCGCGGGCGTCTTGTTTCATGCTGCAGATGGGTACCCGCCTGTTTATATTCCGGGATATAGGCGTTGATAAGGAACAGGGTGCCGTCTTTGGGGCCTGCGAAAGATTCCTGAATGCTGGCCTGCCCCGTACGCAATGACTTCACTTCCGTTCCGACCAGCACAATACCTGCTTCAACCGTATCGGTGATGAAGTAGTCATGCCTTGCCTTGCGGTTCATCGCTACATAGCGCTGCGCCAATGCGCGTTCTTTTGCTTTATCGGTCATAGGGTAGATTTAGCCTACATATATAAGCCTCACAACATTTGCGTTAAAGGAGCGTAAGGCGGGGTGACGCTTGGGGAAAAACCTGTTAAATCCTCCGCCATGAAACAGATTGCCCGCCTCTTTGTCCTGATTTTGCTGTTTACCGGTTTATCCTGCGGTTTGGCGCAGGCCAAAAAGGCTCCGGCCAAACCTGCGGTCGCGACTGAGGCCGATAATTATCGCCGTGCCTTTAAGGCGCTGGATAAAGGCCATGTGGACGAGGCCATGACCTATGCCCGCGGGCATGATCCGGTTTTAAATAAAATCATTCGTGCCAATTATATGGCCCAGCCCGGCAACGATATTCCTTTTGGCGATATGTCTAGCTTTATTGCTACCAATCCAGACTGGCCCGGTCTGAAGGGCGTTATTGCTATAGCCGAACAGAAAATCCCAACCACAACATCGCCGGATCAGGTCATTGCCTGGTTCAATGCCCACCCGCCCGTCTCAACAGCGGGTTTTTATCGCTATGCGGATGCGCTGGAAGCAACCGGGCAAAATCAGGGTGAGGCCCAGCAGGTTCGTGCCCGCTGGGTTGACGGTGATTTCGGCAGCGATGAACTCGGCGCATTCCATTCGCGTTATGCGCGTTTTCTGGATGCGGATGCTGACCGCGCCCGCCTTGACCGCCTCCTATGGAAGAATGACAGCACCGGCGCGCGTCGGATGTATAGTTATGTTGATGACGGCGTCAAGGCTCTCGCCGATGCGCGACTGGCTCTGGCCAACCAAAATCCGAATGCGGACGCCTTTGTCAGCCGCGTGCCCGGCATGCTGCAAAGCGATGCGGGGCTGCAATATGAAAGGCTGCGTTGGCGTGTACACAATAATATGGATGACGCGGCCATCGATATTCTCAATCACGCGCCGGATAATTTAGGCAAGGCGGAAGCCTGGTGGACACAGCGCGAAATTATGGTCCGCCGCATGATGATGGCTCATGATTACAAGCAGGCTTACCTGCTGGCGGCAGACCATAACCAGCTGGCCGGAAAAACCGTCATTCAGGCCGAATTCCTCGCCGGATTTCTGGCACTGCGTTTCCTGAGCGACCCTGAAGATGCGCGTGTCCATTTTCAGGCGCTGTATGACAATGCCAACACACCGGTATCACGCGCGCGCGGCGCCTATTGGCTAGGACGCTCTTATGAAGCGCTGAATAACAAGGTAGAAGCGGAGCAAGCCTATGAAACCGCCGCTGCTCTGAACATCACTTATTACGGCCAGTTGGCCAGCGCACGGCTATATGCAAATCCTGTTATTCAGGCGACGCCGGAGCCAAGAATACCCAATGCCGTGCGACAGGCTTTTTTCAACCGCGATTTAATTCGCGCGGTTGAGCGCCTGCATGCCATCGGCGAGGATGACCGCGCCCGCACTTTCTTCCATGCCGCAATCGAAAGCGCTGAACAACGTTCTGACTTCGCCTTGCTCACAGAACTCGCCTACCAGATTGGCCGCCCCGATATGGCAATTGAAGCAGCCAAGGCCGCCAACCAGAAAAATATGTTGATGGCTTCGGGTGGCTTCCCGATCCTGGACCGCACTCTGACGGGCGCACCGGAACCTGCTTTCACCCATGCCCTGATCCGGCAGGAAAGCATGTTCAACCCCAAGGCGGAAAGTCCTGCAGGCGCTCACGGCCTGATGCAGTTGATGCCGCGCACGGCACAGGAAGTAGCGCGGAAGCTGGGGATCAGATTCCAGTCATCCCTTCTCACGAATACAAATTACAATTTGCGATTAGGCACGACTTTCATCCAAAATCAGCTGGCGATTTTTGACGGCTCCTACGTTCTGGCGCTGGCGGGGTATAATGCGGGGCCACGGCGTGTGCGTGAATGGATGGCGCAAATTGGCGATCCGCGCGATGCCAATGTCGACCCTGTCGATTGGGTAGAAATGATCCCCATCACCGAAACACGGAATTACGTGCAGCGCATTATAGAGAGTTTACAGGTGTACCGCGCCCGTCTCGGCGGCGGGCAAGCGCCTTTGTTAATTATCAAGGACTTAAAGCGCTGAGTTCATAAACTGACTCCAGTAGCCAAAAGCCCTGCACAAGACTAGACTAGCCCGGCACTCAGAATTCCTGATTCCCAAATTACAGGGGCCCTATGATGCAGGACTGGATCGTTATTTTTGCCTCTATCACTGCTATATCTGCGACCGGCTTTGTGGTCGTCGCGGTTATGTGGCTGCGCAAACTGCGGGAAACTGTCTCCACCTCTCTCGCCGAAGCCGCCAATCAGCAAGTTCGTACGGCGCAAAGGCTGGGCGATGCGCTGGCCCAAGTGCAAAAGCAGCAGCATAACTACGACCTGCAATTACAGAATTTGGCACAGGCAGGGTTGCGTCTGCGGCAGGAATTAGTGAATGTCAGTACACGCCTCGAGCATCAGCAGTCCGATGCCGTTCGCGGCGATAGCACACTGCATTAGAAAGCTACTAACCGATCGGTGAGAAGCCTGCTGCCCGCCGGCAAGCGTTTAACTTGATTTGCACAGATGCAGGTTGATTGTCCCACGAAACAATGGTTTGGGACGATCCATCTTTGCTGGTGATAAGTACGAATTCCGAGCGAGGACCTTCGGCAACCTTATCGCTAGTGGATGTTACAGTATCGCTACCGACAAGGGATGTAACCGGTACAAGCTTTCCGGTATTTATATCACAATACTGTGCCACTCCTTCTTTTTTAGCAGCCTTTGAATATAAAAGTGCGACTTGCGCACTAGACATTGACTGATCAAATTCTGCCAACTGCTCTGCCACATCAGCTGTGGCAGTCGTAGAAGCAACGGTGATTGGAGCAGCCGCCTGCTGGAAAGTAGCGCAAGCTGAAAGTGATAAAGTGGCAACGGCGGCACTTGCGCCAAAAAACAAAGACCGAATCGACATAATATTTCTCCCATGAAATCAAACTTCTGGTGAAGGGGATACTATAGAAACCGCCGAATGCAAATAACAATAAATCGTCAACAAAACACGCCAATTCTCCAAAAAATTGCGATTAATGTCCCCTTTAAATTCATCCAAAACTACCTACATAACCCCTATGAAAAACTTCACACTCAGACCCTCCAGCGAACGCGGCAAGGGCGGCGCTTACTGGCTCGATAGTAACTTTAGTTTCTCTTTCGCGGATTATCATGACCCCAATCATATGGGTTTTCATGATCTGCGCGTTATCAATGAGGATTACATCGCCCCCAAGGGCGGTTTCCCCATGCATCCGCACCGCGATATGGAAATCATCACTTATGTGATGGAAGGTGCCTTGGCGCATAAAGACAGCATCGGCAACAGCGCCATTATCCGTCCCGGCGAAATCCAGCGCATGAGCGCGGGCAGCGGAATTGTCCATAGCGAGTATAATGCATCAGAAACCGAACAGGTGCATCTGCTGCAAATGTGGGTGATGCCGAATAAGCGCGGCGGTCCGGCTTCCTATGCGCAGCAGAAAATCGACCCGGCTGCCGTAGCAGGTAAATTTGGTCTGATTGCATCGCAAGACGGACGCGACGGGTCCATCAGCTTCCAGCAGGATGCCGATCTGTGGCTCGCCAAGTTGCCGAAAGGCCAGAGCGCGGAATTTACCTTGCGCGGCGGCCGCGGCGCGTGGGTACAAATGGTGCGCGGTCAGGCCAGCCTTGATAGTCAGTCTCTCAACGCAGGTGACGGCGCGCATTGGGAAGATGCCGGCAAAGTTACCTTCACCGCGCAGGAAGACAGCGAGATATTGCTGTATGATTTGGTGTAGATTTCCTCTCCTTTAGGGAGAGGACGCGAAAACTTTGACTTACGCAGTAAGTCATTAGTTTTCGCTGGTGAGGGGTTAAGCTGTCGAAGTTCTTAACCCACATCTACCCCTCTTCATAACGACAATTGTCTAAAACTTTATTCTTTTCAGCCACGATAAATACTTGCATGGGCCTTTCGCGCAAGGAAGCGTCGAACTCATTGCCACACCTCATAAAAATGCAATAAAAACCGGCCTTTTTAAGCCTTCATTAAGCATAGAAATGTTACCCATGGTATGTGGCAAAGTGCATTTTGAGCGAATTAGTTTCAGGAAAACGTGATACGATTTGAATGTGGATGAGGTGACATTATGAGTGCAGTACACGCAACCAACCCAACGATGTCCGAAGAACAAGCGGTTCATCTTGTGCGCAATTCCCTGCTGGTTGCAGGTTCTGAAATGGGCGCAGAAGGCGACCACTGGCCCGTCATCAAAACGACTATCCATAGCATCATGCGGGACTGGGAAAGTCTGCAGATCGAACGCAATGTCGAAGCGGAATTAAAAACGCATTATAATGCGATGATAAGTAATCTGGAAAGAAACCTGCATCTTTGCCCCATTGATTTACAGCCTGCGGCTATCAAAATGATCGGTGAAATGCGCCAGCTTTATCAGGCACGTTTCGAGCCTGCCGAAATGACAATGTATGTAAATTGTGACGCAGATATTCCTATTCATATTAAACGCATGAATGAAATAGTAAAAACACTGGAGAACGATTATGTCTGATTTTAGAAATTTATTGGGAACCGCTACAGGCATCGTAACAGGCATATTTTTCGGCACGGCTGCTTTTGCCGCTTCGGCATCTGCCCAGCCCGTGTTTGGTCAACATATTCAAAACAGCGCCGCAGGCTTTCTTGCCACTGCTGGTAACAGCACAGATCCCTTCACGCAACTTGTCAACAATGCAATTGGCCTCAACAGAGAGTTGACAACTTCCGCTCCCGCGAGCCCAACTGATAAAGCGCCCGTTCTTACAATTGCCAAGGCAGAGCCAAGCACGCCGGCAAAAACTTATATGACAGTAAAAGCTCACTCTAAATATACGCTTTAACTCCTATCTTGCACTTTTTGCTAACTTCGGCTCGAATGGATCTCCCTCACTCGAGCCGAAGTTGTTTTTGTGATCCGCGAACATCACCATCTTATTTCCAATATATTGCATCTACTGGCAGGCGGCGCTCTGGGGCTGGTATCGGCTTCGCTATGCACCTATTTTGGATGGCGTTCCGCTGACCGTTTACCCGGTGAAAGCCGTTGGCCAAGTTGCGCTTTCTGTCTGCGCGACTTCACATGGCAGGAAATCTCCCCTTTATTTAGCTGGCTGTTGCGTCCTGATACTGCAACCTTCCCCTGCCCTTGTGGCTTGCGCGAAGGGCTGTGGGCGCAACCTGCAGCTGAAATTCTTGGTTTTGTCTTTGGCATGATCGGCATGTATCTGTCCGGCTGGTCACCGATGGCAGCACCTTTATGCATCGGGCTGGGGCTGCTTATTGCTATCGCCGTTATTGATATGCATTTCGGCATTATCCCGGACGGGCTGAATTTGCTGGTCGCTGTCAGCGGCTTTGTATGGGTGTGGCTCAGCGACGGCGATATCTATATGGCCCTTATCATTGCCGCATCGATGCTGGCGATTGGCCTGTTCTGTGCGCTGGTCTATAGCCGCTGGCGCGGTAAGGAAATGCTGGGTCTTGGCGATGTCAAATTCTTCGCCGCTGCGGGACTCTGGTTGCAGCCTGAAATTGCGCCGTGGTTTCTGGGTTTGGCTGGATTCATCGGCGCGGTTATCGGCATTATTCGCAAACGCATGACCGGTGATGAGCAATCGCCCTTCGCGCCCGCTTTGTGCTTCTCGCTGGTGCTTTGCGTCTTGTATCAAATCACGCAGATGCCATAACGATAAGATGAGTTTCGCCCGTTCCCTTTTCACCGTCAGCAGCCTCACGGTCCTCAGCCGTGTCGCGGGATTTGTGCGCGATACGCTGACAGCGACTTTTCTCGGGGCTGGGCCGGTGGCGGATGCGTTCTTTGTCGCGCAGCGCCTGCCGAATTTATTTCGCAGCCTGTTTGCAGAAGGCGCTTTCTCCTCCGCCTTTGTGCCGCTTTATACGGCTGAGCAGGAACGTCACGGTCCGGAAGCCGCGCAACGTTTCGCGGGCCATGCATTGGCTTTATTGCTGGCAATCCTTTTGCCTTTTTCAATACTAGTCATGATGTTTATGCCGCAGGTTATGCTGCAGCTCGCCCCCGGTTTTGAGAAATCGCCGGAAAAATATAGGCTCGCTGTCGATTTCAGTACGATCACTTTTCCCTATCTCGCGCTGATTTCGGTCACAGCGCTGCAAACCGGCGTACTGAACGCGCAGGGTAAGTTCGGCCCCGGCGCGGCCGCCCCCATTGCCTTCAACATCGTCCTCATCATCGCGATGTTTGCGGCAAACCTGCTGCATTTCGATATGGGCTATACGCTGGCTTGGGCGGTTACCGCTTCCGGCATTGTACAATGTGGCTGGCTGATGATCAGCTGCTACCGCGCAAAGGTTTCTATTCCGATGCTCTGGCCGCATCTGACGCCTGCCAGCAAACGCCTGTTTAGACGTATAGGACCCGGTGCTATCGGCGCGGGCGCGACACAGATCAACTTACTGGTGTCCACCATTCTGGCATCTACCTTGCCGACGGGTGCGGTGTCTTATCTGTTTTACGCCGACCGCGTGAACCAACTGCCACTGGGTATTGTCGGCGTTGCGGTGGCTACTACTTTGCTGCCGTTGTTGGCGCGGTATGTCGCCGCGGGCAAAGAAGACAATGTGCGGCATTACACCAGCCGCGCGATTGAATTCTGCCTTGTGCTCGGCCTTCCTTCCACGCTTGGCCTGATACTGGCGGCGCAACCGATTATCCAGACCCTGTTTCAACACGGCGCCTTTTCTGCCACCGACGCTACTGCCACCGCCAAAACACTGGCAGCTTATTCGCTCGGCATCCCGGCCTTCCTGCTGGTCAAGGTTTTTGCTTCCAGTTTCTTTGCACGGCACGACACGGCAACACCCGTCAAAATCGCCGTCATAGCCATGATCGTGAATGTGATCTTGTCGGTTACCCTGCTGGGGCCAATGCAGCATATCGGTATTGCGCTGGCCAATAGCTCTGCCGTTTGGACCAATGCCATGCTTTTATTCATCCAGCTGCGCCGCAAGCACGGCGCTATCGGTGATGCCAAACTCGCCAAGCGTCTGCCGCGCCTCTTCCTGTGCGCCACTCTGATGGGCGGCGTGACATGGGTTCTGTCGCTCGCCACCGAAAACTGGTTCAACGCTTCGCATCTGAGCTGCGAATTATTGGGGTTGGCCGTTATTATTGGCGGTTCAGGCCTTATTTACGGGCTTTCCCTGCAATTAACGGGCGCTATGCGTTTTCAGGATCTGCTTGCGATTTTGAAGCGCAAACCTACAATAGGCGCAGATATTTAGGGAGCAACAATGAACCGTATTCTTTCCGGCATGCAGCCGACCGGCAACCTGCATCTGGGCAATTATCTTGGCGCGCTGAGGAACTGGGTCAAGCTGCAGGATCTGCCTACGCCAAAGGCTTCGGCAGACAAAAGCACCAAACCCACCGAAGCTTTAGCGAAGGAGGGTAAGGCTGAATGCTATTACTGCATCGTTGATCTGCATGCCATTACCGTGCCGCAGGACCCGCAAAAACTCCGCCAGTCCGTGCGCGAAACGGCAGCAGCCTATATCGCCGCCGGAATTGATCCCGCCAAAAGCACCTTGTTCGTGCAAAGCGCCGTGCCGGCACATTCGGAACTGATGTGGATTTTGTCGACCTATACGCCGCTCGGCTGGCTCAACCGTATGACGCAGTATAAAGACAAATCCGCCAAGAGCCGCGACCTTGAACTGCTCGGCCTCTACGCCTATCCGGTTCTGATGGCCGCCGATATCCTGATCTACCGCGCGACGCATGTGCCGGTGGGTGAAGATCAAAAGCAGCATCTGGAACTAACACGTGATATTGCGCAGGCCTTCAATCGCGCGACCAACAGCGACTTCTTCCCGTTGCCAGAGCCGCAAATTCTGGGCGAGGCCACACGCGTGATGTCACTGCGTGACGGCACCAAGAAAATGAGCAAATCGGATGAGAGCGATTATTCGCGCATCAGCCTGACGGACGATGCCGATACGATTGTCAAAAAATTCAAAAAAGCGACAACGGACTCAGACGTCCTGCCGGATAACGTGAAAGCCCTGGAGGCACGGGCTGAGGCTGATAATCTGGTCACAATCTATGCCGCGCTGAACGACACGACCAAAGCCGCAGTGCTGAAAGAATATGCCGGTTCCGGCTGGGGCAAGTTCAAACCCGCGCTGGCGGATTTGGCTGTCGCCAAACTCGCACCAATGACTGAGAAGATGCGCCAGCTTATGGCCGACCCTGCTTCCCTCGACCAGATCCTGATCCGCGGCGCCGAGCACGCCAACGCCCTGACGCAAAAACACCTGCGCGAGGTTAAAAATCTGGTCGGGTTGTGGAGTTTCTAGCCATTTGACGAAGCCAATTCGACGGTCTCCACGCTTCCAAAAGCATATGCCAATTATGCAACCGGCTCACTGGTTCAGGCACTTCTAATAAACGACCACCTTGCCGTTCAAGCGCTGAGGCAAAATGCTGCGCAACTTCCACAAGCCTTACAGTGGCTTCCAATGTTCCCTGAACTACAAGCTGGTGGCTATCCAGCATTCCTTTAGCCAGCTTTACCGTCTCGGCGAAATTAGAAGCGCGTATTTCTCCCAAGCGCTCTTTGCGTTCTAGGTATAATTCTTCGCCCTCCAGATTCCACGGTAAGGAGGGTAGCCTACCCATAGCTGTTAACAAACAATCATGGAGATAATCTTGGCAATTATAAGGGGGATCAAAAACGCGAGTTGTAAAATAATGCGCCCACACGAACTGATGAATACTCTGGGCATATCCGGGCACAGAGCATCGATATAATTCCGCTCGAACGGCATACCATTCTGCCGAGGCGTCAAAATCAAATGGTCGCATTGATACCTTACGGTTACGCCTGCATACGGGCGTAAGCGTAAGCCAAAAAAATTATTCGCGGCAAACAAAAAAGGCGGGAATGACCCCACCTTTTTCATTTTCTTTGATGCGACGCAATATATGCGACGCAACAATTTCGTAAAGCTTACTTGATTTCGACGCCAGCGCCGGCTGCTTCAAGCTGCTTCTTGAACTTTTCAGCATCGGCCTTTGAAACGCCGTCCTTAAGTGTCTTCGGAGCGCCTTCAACCAGATCCTTGGCTTCCTTGAGGCCGAGACCGGTGATTGCACGAACTTCCTTAATGACTTCGATCTTCTTGTCGCCAGCCTTAGCGAGGATAACCGAGAATTCGGTCTGTTCTTCGCCAGCAGGCGCTGCCGCACCGCCGCCAGCGGCTGCAGCTACAGCAACAGGAGCAGCGGCGCTAACGCCCCACTTTTCTTCCAGCAGCTTCGACAATTCAGCGGCTTCGATAACGGTCAGTGTTGACAGATCATCAACCAACTTTTCTAACTTCGACATTTTACTTCTCCCTTTGTTGAACTTACGTTTTCGTTAAACCAATTACTCAGCCTGACGGCTTCGTTCCTTAAAAACTTATTGCTTTGCCTTGGCAGCCAGAACGCGCGCCAGCTGACCAGCCGGAGCCTGCAGAACGCCAGCGATCTTGGTCGCAGGAGCCTGCAGAAGGCCGATGATCTTGCCGCGCAACTGATCGAGCGATGGCAATGTCGCCAACGCCTTGACCTGATCGGCTTCCAGAATCTGGTCGCCCATGACGCCGCCGACAACCTTGAACTTCGGATTCTTCTTGGCGAATTCGACGGTGACTTTCGCCGCCGCAATCAGGTCCTTGGAATAAGCCAGCGCTGTCGGTCCCTTCAGGAACTTGATCAGCCCTTCCATCTTGGTGCCTTTAACCGCGTGCTTCATCAGCGTGTTCTTGCCGACGCGCAGGCCGACATTTTCCTTACCGAGCTGAACGCGCAGGCTGCGGGTTTCATCCGCATTCAGGCCAACCTGCTGGGTCGCAACGACAAGGCCTGCTTCATGCAGATTGTCCTGGATGACGCCAACTTTGGCTTCCTTTGACTTGCGGTTAGCACTTTGGTTCGCAACGATAGCTTTAGCTGTCATTTTCTTCTCCATCTCAAAACCGGATTAAGCCGGCGCAAAAACTCAAACACCACAATCACGCCGCAAAGCGCGATAAAACTTTTCGAATTGTCCGAGGAGAAAAGGTAAAACAGAAAGC
>JABDAH010000003.1:98558-100410 GCA_013289265.1 Alphaproteobacteria bacterium | reverse complement strand
TGCAAATCGCTATTGGCGCGCAATATGTAAAGGATTTCTCGTTCGAAAGCCCCAATGCGCCACAGATTTTTATCCCAACGCAAAATGCGCCGGAGATTAATATGGGCGTTAACGTCAATACCCGCGCCGTGGGCGACAGCGCCTACGAAGTGGTTCTTATCATGAAGCTTGAAGCCAAGCTGGATGGCAAGGCTGCCTTTATCGCGGAATTGTCTTATGGCGGTGTCTTTATGCTATCCGCTATGCCGGAGCCGCAACTGCGTGCCCTACTGCTGGTCGAATGTCCGCGGATGCTGTTCCCGTTTGCGCGGCAGGTTATCATGAATGCCGTGCGTGAAGGTGGCTTCCCGCAGGTCATGATCAGCCCGATTGATTTTGGCGCGCTCTATATGGCAAACAAGGACAAAATCGGCGCGATACCGACAGTCGGCGCTGCGTAATTATTGTACCCGGATTTTGGTGCGTGGTCCGCACCGTGCGCCGTTATTCTGTATGTCGTCGCCTGTGATCGAAACCTCTATTGGCGAAACGGAGAAAGTACCGCTGCGCTCTGCCTTGGCCAGATAGGCGACAGCCCAGTTCTTAGAATCTTTCTGTCGAGGTTGCAGCACTATATCCAGAGCTGTGCCGCTTTTCTCGCATAGAGCGGCGGCAGTCAGGGACAGGTTTTTAATCCAACCGAGTTCGTCCCCGGCCTCAAAATGGTTATCGATGGTGCAACTGACGGGGTTTAGGGCTGGGCCTATTCCTTCATGTACCAAAACGGAATCTTCGTCACCGCTATGGCTTGGCCATGGTCCTTCGGTGACGACGATATAGGTGCCGCCGCTTTCCAGCGCATCATTGGCCATTAATTCGATACCGTAGGGCCGGTAAATATGGCGGCTGAAATTATTGTCATCTGATGAAGGTGTTTTTTGCGCATTCGTTGCCGTTACATATATCGGCCGATCATTCGGATTTGTAATGGAAAGTGCGGCGGTTTTCTCAGTCGGTGCGGCAATCAAAATACTCTTCACATTAAATTCGCTTTTATTGATCGTAGCCTGCCATGTACCCGCACGGTTCTGGATTGACCACATCGCGCGAAGGGTATTGGCGGCTTGCGCAAAAGGCAAATTATTATCTGCAATTTTTTCGATCGACGACATTAAAGCGGCGGTATCGTAAAAATTATTTTCCGCCAGCAGAGGCCATAGGTAGGTTGAAGATGTGGCTTCCTTCTCGCTATTTCTCAATTTTATTTTACTGAGCCAGACGCCGGCTTTGTCCTGATCGCCGCTCTTGGCAAAGGCCAAAGCTAGTTCTGCGGTTGCGAGCGGCGACAGATTTTTATCAGCGCTGGTGTCAGAAAAGTAATGCAAATTGGCGCTGTCGGTGCGATTTGCTGTAGCAAGCGCAGCATAGGCTGCTGCGCGGTCTTCCCGTTCCTCCTCGCTGAACCAGCTGTTATCCAGCTGTCGGTGTAGCCAGTTCGTGGCATTTTCTGTCGCCTGTTTGGCCAAGGGGTCGTCTATCTGGGCAAGCGCTGTAAGCGCCGCAGAAGTCACCGCCAGGTCACTTGCTGTTTGATCAGATGGCAAGGCCGCAAAACTGCCATCCGGTTTTTGCCTCGTGAGCAGACGCAGAAAAAGCTTGCGTTGCCGCGCCAGCAATTTTTGCTCCGGCAGTAAATCCGTCTGCAGAATAACGTCATGCCACAACCTCAGAATTTCCAGCTCATCCGCCGTTTCCTGCGTGGTAAAGCTGTGCATTTGCAAAGCTTTCACAAGAACGCGCGTTACGTCGAATAAAGGAGCCGCAGATAAAGCTGTGAAAGTGAACTCAGGCGTGGGGCTAGACGGCCATGCCA
>JABDAH010000003.1:0-98548 GCA_013289265.1 Alphaproteobacteria bacterium | reverse complement strand
TGCGTAATACCGCTCACGGAAAGCGTATCCTGCATAATGCTCACAGGCCAGTTGCGATTTAGGTGAAAATGGCGCGGACCCGTTAAATCAAAACTGAAATCCTGCGTGCCGGGTTGCTGCGCATTCAGGGTAATATTGATATCGCGGCTCTGATTGGCGGCCAATGTCACGGTTCCGCTGGTGAGTCCTGCCAGTTTTAGTCCCGGCTGGGCTGCGATACTGTAATGATACAAACCTGCAATGCCGTTATTATTCTCCAAATGAATGGCGAAGGGCAGCTGGTCGCCGCTGTGTAAAACTGGCAGCTCGGCGCCGGAAATACTTAGCCCCGGCACGTTGTTTGGCTCTGTGGTTGCATTGGCTGTTTTGGTAGCGCTCACGGTGCCTGCACGCACCAGAGGCAACGTGACCTGCCCAGCCAGCGGCGTTACCGTTCCATCAGTTGCTGCTGCCCTGGCATTGATCGAAACCGCAATACGGTTATTCCAATTGCTTTCCGGTGTGAAAGAAAAACTATTTTCACCTGCGGGCATCAGACCATGCGTTATTTTACGGATATGGTCGTCGGCAACGGTGATGGTGACCAGCGCAGTTTTATCCAGCTTGTAACGGATTCTGGTTTCTTCGTTTGCATGCAAAACAGATGTTGATGCCGTTATGGCCAGTGGTGCAGGTTTTACCGCTTCACTGGCGTAGGAGCTCCAGCCGGCGCTGAAATTCATCTGCGCCAGAATTTTATTATCCGAATTGGAAATTCTCAGCTGGTAATTACCCGCAGTAACGGCCCATTCAATGCGATTGGCGCCGTCGGTATTGATATTTAGCGTTCCACCACCAATCCGACGGGTCTGTTCCTGTGGTTTGTAGTTCCAGCGCCCGGCATCCTGATACCAGTCGAAGCTGCGTCCTTCCTCGATAATCTGGTAGGTAAGATCGTCAGTGGCTCGACGTTTGCCATCACTATCCAATGCAACGACATCGAACCTCGCCAAGCTGTTTTCGGCAAAACGGTCGTTGTCGGCTAAAGCCTTGATACCAATTAAGCTATCGGCAGGTTTCAGAAAAACAGTAAGTGGTTCCGGGCTGGCCGCACCAGAAACGGGGTCACTTTCAATGCTGATAGTGGCGGCGCGCGGATCTGTTCCTTCCGGCGCATTCAGATTAACATGGAGCTGTGCCTGACCTTTAGCGTCTGTCAGGAAAGGAACAGTTTGAGGGTTTTCGTTTTTAATCGGGTCGTTGGTGCCGAAATGATAATCGTTCCAGCCGTTAAAAATATGTTCCGGCCTGTTCCACGAAATGCTGATACGGCCTGCAATGTAGGGGGCAATTTCACCAGACTTTGTCATGCCTGCAAGATTGAGAAGAACATCGCCTCCATTGGTCGCAGTCGTGCGGTCAGTGCTTGCAGTCAGGCGCGGCGCAGTTTCATTGCTGGTTACCTGCAGGCGAGTTTCAGCAAGCTTGTGGCCGTCTTTCTGCCATTGCAAGGCGTAGGTGCCGTTGCTGGCGGGAAGGGATATGGCTACAGTTGCGCCGTTATTCATTCCCTGCGGAATGGGGGTAGAACTAAACAGACTGCCATCCGGCCGCAGGATCTGCAGGTTGCTGCCTTCTAAAGTCAGGGTCTGCCCATGCGCATCCTGCGCCGCTAGTTTTACCATAGCCGTGGTGCCGGGCGCATAGAAACTTTTATCTGCGACCAAAATGGCTTCGGTTTCCGGTTGTGCCAGAAGCGTTTTTGCCGATTGGCTTAAATCCACAAAATCCAGATTGCCATCGTCGCCAAGGCCAATGAGAGTGACAGGATTTTTCTTTTTGCCGCTATCAACGGATAACTGTGCCAGACCCTCAGCATTGCTTCTTGCCTCGGTTACTATTTGCTGACTGTCATCTTCCAAAATCAGGCGAATATTCTTGGCAACATCCGAGGCATCAATCTTTTCGGCCACCGCCTCATAACCGTCATTGTTGCGGAGAGCCTGAATTTTTAAATCTGAACGCAACAGCCAGGCGGCGGCCAATGGCACAAATTCATTTTTTACTGTCTGATCCTTCGGATGCAGGGCGCTGGCGACGACCAGATAAAAACCGGGCAGGGTAGCGCCTGCGGAGGTGCGTAGTGATAGTTTTTGTTCGATGACGCTGTTGGGGTTGCCGTTCAGCGCGACCTCGCCCTGCCAGACCAACTGCCCTTTATTTCGGGCGAAATAGGCGCTTTCTGACGGTGCCAATGTGGTTTGCTTATGTTGCCGCCAGGCTTCCGTCATTAATGGCAGCGTATCAATGCGGAACAGTTCGATTTTCGCTTTCTCCACATTGATGCCGCGCAGAACGGGGTCATTATTTTGCCAGCGCATCATCCCGCCGCTGACCAGATCGCTCAAAAACGCCAGCGAGGCTTTGCGGTCAGGGATGTTAAAAGAAAGCTGATAAGGCTCTACAAGTCTTTCATTCTTGCTGCCCTTGATACCAGACAGCGTAAGGCGATAAGTATGACGGTGTTCGGCGGGTATGCAGAGTGAAGCTTCGGCGATACTTAGATTTCTATTTGGCAGATTGATTTTTTTGCCGTCCGATTCCAGGCGCAGATTAATCTTGGAGTGATCAATGGCATCAAGCGCATGGTCAAATTCAAGGCAGAATTCGGCGCTATCCTGTTCGGCATGAATAACGGGCCGCAAAACATGCAAGGTATTATCGGCAGCTTCCTGCCCCCACACGGATGACGTCAGCGCCAAAAGCGGCAGGACCCATAAAACAGAAAAGCGGCCAAAGCGGTGATTTGAAAACATCAGCCCTTCAACGCGAAAATGGCATCGACTTCCACGGCGGCATTCAGCGGTAGATTGGCGACGCCGACGGCGGAGCGCGCATGTTGGCCCTTTGGCCCAAAAACCTGTTCCATTAATTCCGATGCGCCGTTGACGACTTTAGGATGGTCGTAAAAATCGGCAGCGGATGAGACAAAACCGCCAAGCTTGACGCAGCGTTCCACTTTATCCAGATCACCGCCGCAGGCTTTGTGCAGTTGCGCCAGAATATTCAGGCCGCATAATTTTGCTGCCGCTTGTCCGGTGGCCAGATCAACATCATCGCCGAGACGGCCCTTAATTTTCAACTGGCCATTATCAATCGGTAATTGTCCGGAAATAAAGACCAGATTACCGGTGATAATATAAGGCACATAAGCTGCAACGGGCGATGCAGGTGTGGGTAAAGTGAGGCCGAGTTCGGCCAGGCGCTGAGCGATGAGAGGCATGGCTGGAACTTAAACCAGTTAGATTGTTTTGGGAAGTAAGGAACCTTGTGATCGGGTTCACAATTCTAGCAACGTCATTCCAGAAAGCTTTCTTTTCGACTTGCGTAAGCAGGACGAAAGAAAGTTTATTCCTGCTGACGCAGCAAAAAGCGATTTTTCCGGAATGACGTTAATGGGTGCTGCGTCGTACGAACCGGCTATGGCGGTTCTGGCGTTCCATGGCGTGGCATGCGGCACCCGATGAAGCTCTGCCCTTACTGTAATGGGGGCGGCGTTCTTCTTCGTCCAGCGCTGCGGGCACATCATGGCCGATCAGAACTCCTTCTTTTTTGGAGCTCGCCGGGCGTATTACATATGATGAACTGTTGCCCATTTTCACTCTCTCACGCGCCGTTTAAATTCCGGCGCTTTCACGTTTCATACGAAAGCCTTCAGCGCTTTCGTTTAAAACGCCCGCGGAGGAGATAAGGGTTTGTTAACCCTAAAATCCGCGAAGGGGCTATGGGAAGGGCCCCTTTTTACTATCAAAATGAGTATAACAGCCAAAGCTTAAATAACGATAAAATCGTTATCTTTCAATGAGTTCTTCTGTTTTTCTGGCTTTGGGAACGGGTGGTGACGGTTGAATTTTGAAAGTGAGTTTTTCAGTCTCTTTATCAAGCCCAACCAGCACGACGCCGCCTTTTTGCAGCTCGCCGAACAAGAGCTCTTCGGCCAACGGTTTTTTGATCTGTTCCTGTATGACGCGGCCAAGCGGGCGCGCGCCGTAAAGCGGGTCGTAACCTTTTTTGCCGAGCCATGCCCTTGCTTCCTGTGACAATTCAATCGTCACGCCGCGGTCGGCCAGCAAACCTTCCAGCTGCAACACGAATTTATCGACAACACGGTCGATCACTTCGGCGGTCAAGGCGTTGAAGGTGATGATGGCGTCCAACCGGTTGCGGAATTCCGGTGTGAACATGCGGTTGATAGCTTCGGCGTCATCGCCTTCGCGCGCGCCGCGTTCAAACCCGATGCTTGCCTTTGCAAGGTCGGCAGCACCGGCGTTCGTTGTCATGATCAGGATAACATTACGAAAATCGACAATTTTGCCATTATGGTCTGTCAGCTTGCCGTGATCCATCACCTGCAGCAGGATATTAAAAAGGTCCGGATGCGCTTTCTCGATTTCATCGAGCAGCAACACGCAATGTGGATGCTGGTCCACGGCATCGGTAAGCAGGCCACCCTGGTCAAAGCCGACATAGCCCGGAGGCGCGCCGATCAGGCGCGAGATGCTATGCCGTTCCATATATTCCGACATGTCGAAACGTTTCAGCTCGATGCCCATACTCATGGAAAGCTGGCGCGCCACTTCGGTTTTGCCAACACCCGTAGGGCCAGAGAATAGATAGCTGCCGATGGGTTTTTCAGGCTCGCGCAGGCCGGCACGCGCCAGTTTGATGGCGGAAACCAGCGCGGTAATGGCGCCTTCCTGCCCGTAAACCATGGCTTTCAGGTCGCGTTCCAGATTGCGCAGCGTTTCGCGGTCATCGTGATTGATTGATTTCGCCGGGATGCGGGCCATCTTGGCGATGACATTTTCGATATCGCCGATTTCGATAGTTGTCTTGCGTTTGTCGGCAGGCAGCAGCATCTGCGATGCGCCACTTTCATCCAGAACGTCGATCGCTTTATCCGGCAGCTTGCGGTCGCCGATATAACGGGCGGAGAGTTCAACCGCGCCGCGCACGGCTTCTTCGGTATATTTTACCTTGTGGTGATCTTCGTAATAACTCTTGATGCCCATCAGGATCTTGAACGCATCTTCCTGCGACGGCTCGTTGACATCGATCTTCTGGAAACGCCGCACAAGGGCGCGGTCTTTCTCAAAATAGTTACGATATTCCTTGTAAGTGGTGGAACCAATGCAACGCAGGGTGCCGTTGGCAAGGGCAGGTTTCAGTAAATTGCTGGCATCCATGGAACCGCCCGATGTAGCCCCGGCGCCGATAATGGTGTGGATTTCATCGATAAATAAAACCGATTCCGGAATGTTGCGCAGTTCTGTCAGAACATTTTTTAGGCGTTCTTCGAAATCGCCGCGGTAGCGTGTGCCAGCCAATAAGGCGCCGAGGTCGAGCGCGTAGATAACGGTATTTTGCAGGACTTCCGGCACTTCGCCCTTAATGATGCGGCGCGCCAGGCCTTCGGCAATCGCAGTTTTGCCAACGCCGGAATCGCCGACATAAAGCGGATTATTTTTTTGGCGACGGCAGAGAATTTGGATTGTGCGCTCAACTTCTGCCGTGCGGCCAATCAGCGGATCGATCTTGCCGGTTTGCGCCTTTTGATTGAGATTAACGCAGTAGGCATCCAGCGCATCGGGCCCTTTTTTCGCGCCGCCGCGTTCGCCTGCTTCATCTTCCACGCCGCTCGGCGCGCCCGCGCCTGCCGCTTCGCCGGATTTGGCTTTGCCGATGCCGTGAGAGATGTAATTGACTGCGTCAAAACGCGTCATGTCGTGGCCCTGCAGGAAATAAACTGCATGGCTTTCACGTTCGGAGAAAAGGGAGACAAGGACGTTCGCGCCGGTCACTTCTTCGCGGCCGGATGATTGCACATGGATAACGGCGCGTTGCAGCACGCGCTGGAATCCGGCGGTCGGCTTGGCGTCTTCATTGCCTTCCGAAACTGTCAGTTCCGTCAGTTCTTCGTCCAGATAAGTGGTCAACTCTTCGCGCAGCTTGATCAGGTTGATGTTACAGGCGCGCATAACGGCGACGGCATCCTGATCGGCGGTCAGGGCCAGTAAAAGATGTTCAAGTGTGGAATATTCATGGCGGCGTTCGTTCGCCAACGCCAAGGCGTGATGTAAAGTGCGTTCCAGATTGCGCGAGAGCATTATTAAAAACCCTCCTGATTTTTACGCCGATGAATAAAGGCTACCATCAAGAGATAGTAACAATCTACCGATAAACAAGAGGTAAAGCTTCAGCGGCGCGGACCTCGATATATTGTATGTTCATTATTGACAAAATGTCACATTTGTGATATCGTTTTTTCTATCATTTAGGAGAAATATCATGGGCCGCCTTTCTATTGAATTACCCGAACACCAGCATAAAAAAATAAAAGCGCTAGCTGCCTGGCACGGACTTAGCCTTAAGGATTATATTATTGAAAAAACTCTTTCTGTGCCCGCCGCGAAAGAAGGCGATGAAAACCTCAAGGAGCTGATGGATTTTCTTGCACCGCGCATTGAATCTGCGAAACAAGGCGAATTGTCTAAACAATCCATGAGCGGCATTATAGCAAAAGCTAAATCACAACGCCGGACTTAAGCACGGAATATAAGAGTTTGTATCTTATGGCCGATCTCCAAAAAACAATTCAGGTCGAACAGGATCTTATCGACATTTGGCGTTACACCGACGAAAAATGGGGTGAGGCGCAAGCCGATAAATATTTGTTCAAGCTTGAGGCCTGCTTTAAAAAGATCAGCCGGGGAGAGGTTGTATTAAAAAATTTGACTGAAAAGATTCAGTATATTCGGTGTGAACATCATTATATTTTTCTGCTCGCCACCAAAAAGCCAATCGTTATTGCCGTACTTCATGAAAAAATGGATATGCTGATGCGGCTGAAAAAACGACTGGATTAACCGCGTCCCCGGTACGGCACCACACCAGTATCAGGCACGAAAACATCCGCAGGCAGCTTGCCTTTCTGGAAAAAGACATCAATCGGCATGCCGCCGCGCGGGTACCAGTAACCGGAAATGCGCAGCCATTTTGGCGCAATGGTTTTAATCAGCCGGTCGCCGATACCAACGGTGCAGGCTTCGTGGAAGTCGCCGTAGTTGCGGAAAGATTGCAGATAGAGCTTTAAAGACTTGCTTTCCACCAGAAATTTTCCCGGCACATAATCTATGACGATATGGGCAAAATCAGGCTGTCCCGTCAAAGGGCAGAGGCTGGTAAATTCAGGGCAGGTAAAACGCACCAAGTAATCATGCTGGTTGAAAGGCTTGACGACTTTTTCCAGCATCGCTTTTTCAGGTGACTGCGGAATGGCAACCTTGCGGCCGAGCTGGGTGAGTTTTTTATAAGGTGATTTGGGCATTATTCTTTTTCCATCGTACATTGCAGGGGGTGCTGGGCTTGTCGCGCTGCCGAGAGTACCTGCGTGACCTTCGTTTCCGCTACTTCAAAAGTGTAGACGCCGCACAGGCCAAGGCCTTTTTGATGCACATGCAGCATGATGCGCGTCGCTTCCTCCCGGCTTTTATTGAAAAAAGTTTCCAGAACCTGCACGACAAATTCCATCGGCGTATAATCGTCGTTCAGCAGAAAGACTTTATACATTGATGGTTTTTTGACTTCAGGCCGGGTTTTGGTCGCAATATTGGTATGCGGCGTTATGGTTGCCGCATCACTGTCTTTTTCACCTAAACGTATGACGAGGGGGTTAGATTCAGTCATGGTGGCGGACTATACCCCGCCACCTATCCGGCATCCAGCGTGAAGAAACTACTATACCAATGAAATTATAAGTTTGCCGCTACAAGAGAGTTAGGGCGCGGCAGGCCATGTCCGAGTGGCAAACAAGCGGATTCAGTACCATAGGTAACTCTCGGCGTTTTGCCACTGGGCGTAAGTAAAGGCAGGGTGGATGGATCGCAATCATGACCGCTATCGCTGCCGCTGCCGCAGGCATGATGATGTTCCCTATTAAGTATATCGTATGGTGACATCGGGTTATCCTCGGTTAGTGAATGACAGCGTAGGAAACTAGGGGTGTGCATCCCGTAAAAGCAATTACTGCCTTTACTTTCACGCTATTTAGCCAGAGCACTGTGTCAGTTTTCGTTTGCGGTGCGGGGTAGTTCGCAATTGCAGCATGAATAATTTGGCCTATGATGTTTCAAATTCGACGCTTTCATATAACGCGCTATTCGGGCATTTCTTTTTCATGCTGCAACCTCGCCTCCATTCTTCGCCTGCTTTTTCCGGTTTACGGATCGGCCTTATGGGCGGGTCGTTCAATCCCGCGCATCAAGGCCATCTGGCGATGACCCTGCATGCCCTGCGGCGGTTGCAGCTGGATCAGGTCTGGTGGCTGGTCAGTCCGCAAAACCCCCTGAAACCCGAAAAAGGCATGGCATCGCTGGTTGCGCGTATGTCGGGGGCCAGAAACATGACGCGGCATCCACGCATACTGGTTACGGATATCGAGGATCAACTGGGCACCCGCTACACGGTTGATACGCTGAAACAGCTCAAACGCCGCTTTCCACATACAAATTTTATCTGGCTGATGGGGGCAGATAACCTGAAACAGCTGCCGCGCTGGAAAAAATGGCAGGAAATCTTCGCCCTTGTTCCGGTTGCCGTTTTCCGCCGTCCCAACTATGCTGCGGGCCGGGGGTTGGGCAAGGTTGCCCGGCGTTTTAGTCGTAACTGGCGGTCGGCGCGGAATGCCAAAAATCTGGCGCAACAGCAGACGCCTGTATGGCTGATATTGGATAATCAATTAAACATCCTGTCGGCGACAAGCATTCGGCAACAACGGTAACTTAATTCATAGGGGAATAGCAGCGTGGCAAAAGCAAAGAAAAAAGTGACGAAGAAAGTTCCGGCTAAAAAAGCTGTGACCAAGAAGGCCGTAGCGAAAAAAACGACGGTCAAAAAAGTTGCTGCCAGAAAAGCGCCAAAGAAGAAATTAGTGGCGAAGAAAACCGTTGCCAAAAAAACGGGTAAACCGGTTAAGAAGGTTGCAGTAAAAAAACCGGTAGCGAAAAAGCCTGTCGCCAAAAAATCAACCGTTCAGAAAACGCAGCCAAAAGTTCAACCCAAAACCCAACCTAAAGGTCCTTACGGCCTGCCCGAACAGTTGCGCGATGCAGCCTTGAAGGTGCTGGATGAGCGTCAGGCCGAAGATATCGTCAGCGTCAATATGGCGGGCCGAAGCGCAATGGCGGATTACATGATCATCGCCTCCGGTCGTGCGTCGAAGCAGTTAGGCGCTATCGCGCATTACCTGCGCGAGGAATTTGAAAAACTGGGCGCAACCCAAATGCGCGTTGAAGGCATGTCCGAAGGCAATTGGGTATTGATGGATGCGGGCGATATCATCGTGCATCTGTTCCGTCCTGAAGTGCGGCGTTATTATAATCTGGAACAGATCTGGGATCGTAGCGGCCGCAATACTGAATTATCGGCCCGCGATGCTGAGGACAGCCAAACAGAAGCGGATTAAGGCATGACCAAAGAATGGGATGCTGAGACTTACGCCCGCAATTTTAATTTTGTGCCTGAATATGGTCAGGCGCTGATCGATATTCTTGCGCCGCAGGCGGGTGAGAAAATTCTCGATCTCGGCTGCGGCCCCGGCGCTCTGACTGCGGAACTTGCGGCAAAGGGCTGCGTGGTTACCGGTGTCGATGCCGATGCGAATATGATAGCGCTGGCGCAGAAGACTTATCCCAACATCACTTTTCTGCGTCGCGACGGGCATAGCCTCAATCTGGGTGTGCAGTTCGATGCGGTGTTTTCTAACGCTGCCTTGCATTGGATGAAACTGGACGATGTGTTTCCGCAAGTCGCCAAAGCTTTGCGCAAGGGTGGTCGTTTTGTCGCGGAAATGGGCGGCTTTGGTAATATCGGCACAATCGAGAATGCGATTTATACCGCGCTCGATAAATTGGGATTTAACCGCGCTGATTTTCCACTGCCCTGGCATTTCCCCACCACAGCCGAGGCTGCGCAGAAGCTTGAACAGGCGGGCATGGAAGTGCGCTACACGCATCTTTACGACCGACCGACATTACTAAGTGATGAGACCGGCGGTGTGCGCGGCTGGGTCAAAATGTTCGGGCGCGCTTTCGTGGAAAAAATTCCATCGCTGCAGCAGGATAAATTCCTGCAATTGATTGAAACAGAAGTGCGTCCGCATTTATTCAAAGATGGTAAATGGTATGCGGATTACCGACGCTTTCATTTTGTCGGCGTTAAAAAGTAAATGAAAACACTTATCCTTGCCCTTGGCAAACTACGCGGCGGCGAGGCCGAATGGTGCGATGAATATCTCAAACGCCTGAAGGGCAGCGTGACGGTCAAAGAAATGGCGGCGTCCAAAAATCTGCCGCCGGAGGCGACACAAAAAGCCGAAGCTGAATTGCTTTTAAACGCCATTCCGCCGAAAAGCTTTGTGGTCTTGCTGGACGAACGCGGCAAAGATATGACCAGCCGCGACTTCGCCGCGAAACTGACCCTTTGGCAGGAACAAAATGATCAATTAGTGTTCCTGATTGGCGGCGCCGACGGTGTGACCGATAAAGTAAGACAGGCGGCCAAGGCTACAATCGGTTTCGGGAAACTGACTTGGCCGCACCGCCTTGTTCGTGTCATGTTACTGGAACAGTTTTACCGGGCGCAGCAAATTAATGTTGGGCACCCGTATCATCGGGATTAATTTTTTCTGAAGTGAGCAAGTCTATGTCCGAATTCAAACGACCACGCCCTGTTGTTCTTTGCGTGCTGGATGGCTGGGGCTTCCGCGAGGATGCTTCCGATAACGCCATCAGCCAGGCCAAAAAACCTGTATTCGATAAATACTGGGCGGCGTCACCACATGCTTTGCTCGATGCGTCGGAAGAACATGTCGGCTTGCCCAAGGGGCAGATCGGCAATTCCGAAGTCGGCCATATGAATTTGGGCGCAGGCCGCGTTATTTTTCAGGACCTGCCTTTGATCGACCGCGAAATTGCGCAGGACAAACTGAAATCAAACCCGGCTCTGGTTGATCTGATAGCCAAGCTGAAACAAAGCGGTGGCACCTGCCATCTGATGGGGCTTGCATCGCCGGGCGGCGTGCATGCGCATCAGGATCATATCGTGGCGCTGACGCGCGAAGTGACGAAAGAAGGCGTGCCAGTTGCGATCCATGCATTTCTGGATGGCCGCGACGTTCCGCCTAAAAGCGCGGCTGAACAAATCGCCAAGCTGGTAAATGATCTGCGCGCTGTCGATGTGCGAACGGTAGGTAAAGTTAAACTGGCGACGCTTTGTGGCCGTTATTACGCGATGGACCGCGACAAACGCTGGGAACGTGTCGAAAAAGCTTACGATCTTTTGACGGTGGGAACGGGCACTGCAAATGATGATGCTGTTGCCGCGATCAAAGCCAGCTATGCATCCGATGTTGCCGACGAATTTGTTTTACCAGTGGCTCTGAATGGCTATCAGGGCATGAAAGACGGCGACGGAATTTTGTTTGCCAATTTCCGCGCTGACCGCGCGCGTGAAATTTTGACTGCTTTGCTGGAGCCTGACTTCGCAGAATTCACCCGCAAAAAAATCGTGCGCTTTGCGGCAGCTGCCGGGATGGTCGAATATTCCGAACCCCTCAACAAACGTATGACGGCTTTATTCCCGCCTAAAGTGATTGAAAACAGCATGGGCGAAATTATCGCCCGCGCTGGGCTAAAGCAGCTGCGCATCGCCGAAACAGAAAAATATCCGCATGTGACTTTTTTCTTTAACGGCGGGCGCGAAGAACCTTATGCCGGTGAAGAGCGCATCGTCGTACCATCGCCAAAAGTTGCCACTTATGATTTGCAGCCGGAAATGTCGGCCCGTCTGGTGACAGATAAAGTGGTCGATGCCATCGATAGCGGCAAGTTCGATTTCATCGTTCTGAATTACGCCAATCCGGATATGGTCGGCCATACCGGTTTCCTCGATGCCGCCGTTAAGGCGATTGAAACGATCGATGAATGTCTGGGCCGATTATTTGCAGCGGTGGAAAAGCAGGGCGGCTTTGTGCTACTGACGGCAGACCACGGCAATTGCGAGCATATGTATGATCCGGAAACCCACGGCCCGCACACGGCGCATACGCTGGAACGTGTGCCGGTTATGCTAGTAAATGCGCCGAAGGGCATCAAGTCATTGCATGACGGCAAGTTGGCTGATGTCGCGCCAACCCTGCTGGAATTGATGGGCATGCCGAAGCCAAATGTTATGGACGGGCAAAGTCTGCTTGTTCGGTGAGTGTGGCTTGCTGCATAATGGCGGCATGATTATTCGTCAGCAATTACTTCCAGCAATAATATTGGGCGCGATATTTTTTTGTTTCGCGCACCCTGCCTATGCCAAAACAGCGGAAGAGTTGAAACAGGTCGAGCAGCAACTCAACCAGCAGAAACAGCAAGCCGCCGCGCTGGATGAAAAAGCCAAACAGACCAGCGCCAGCTTGCAGGAATTGCGGCAACGCCTGATCGAAGCTGCAGCCAGTTACCAAGCCAAGGCGGAAGAGCAAGACAGGCTCGAAGATAAACTCGACGAGTTGACGCAGGAGATCGATGCCAAAAATAAAGCGCTGAAAATTGAAAAGAACCAGCTTAATTTACTGACTGATGCATTGATTGAACTTAGTCGCCAGCCCCCGGCGGCGAATTTCCTGCAGACCAATATGACCAGCGATCATATTCACCGCGCGATTTTGCTGCGCGAAGCCTTGCCGCGCCTTAAGGACAGAACCGACAGTTTTATGCGCGACCTCGCCGACCTGAACGATTTGCAAGTACATCTGGCTGAACAGAAACATCTGGTGATAGAAGCGCAGCAGAATCTGCAGGGCCAGCAGCATGATCTGGACCAGTTGATACGGGCGCGGCAAGGGTATCTGCAACGCACCGA
Organism: Alphaproteobacteria bacterium; assembly: GCA_013289265.1. Taxonomy (GTDB): domain Bacteria; phylum Pseudomonadota; class Alphaproteobacteria; order UBA9219; family UBA9219; genus JAATFY01. Next base: position 85,603 of record JABDAH010000003.1, on the reverse strand, counting down.
GGCGCAAAAAGAAACCATCAACCGTCAGCTGGTTGCGCTGTCGAACGAGGCCAAGGATCTGCGGCAACTGCTGGAAAAAGTGACGCCGAAACATGCGCCGAAAGCAGGGCCGCAGACTGGGCTGCCTTCTGCGCTTAAAGCGCCGGTGACAGGAAACCTTGCGCGGCGCTTTGGTGCGCGCGACGCCGACGGGGTTGTTAGCCAAGGCCTTACCTATACGGCGCCTTCCGGCAGCCCTGTGGTCGCTCCGATGGCGGGCAAAGTTGTATTCGCCGGACCCTTCCGGGGTTATGGCCAGATCCTGATCCTGCAACATGCGGGCGGGTTCCATAGTTTCCTTGCCGGTTTTGGCCGGATCGATGCCGAGATGGGGCAGGAAGTCGGTAAAGGCGAGCCACTTGGCGTTTTGCCGGTGCGAAAAGAAGCCAAACCGGAGCTTTATTTCGAGTGGCGGCGGAACAATGAAGCGGTCGATCCCACAGAAGGAATCGCTTTATCAAAAAGTGAGTAAAACAAATTATGGACTAGGAATTAAGGGTTAGGAGCTATATCTTAACCTTGATTGCGTGTAACCCCCAGCCTTTAGCTGCCCATGTCCAAAAAACTTCTCCTCGCTACCGCCCTTGTTTCCGTTATCGCTGTTTTGGGCACTGCCCCTATTTGGGCGAAAAGCGCACCTTCCGCGCCAGCTCCCGCCACTCAGGCGGCGCCAGATAAAGATGCTACGGATACTTTCAAGCAGCTTAGCCTGTTCTCGGATGTTCTGGAGCGGGTACGTGCCGATTATGTCGATCCCGTAACGGATGAAAAACTGATCGAAACGGCCCTGAACGGGATGTTGAGCTCACTCGATCCGCATTCGGGCTATCTGAACAAAAAGAGCTTTCAGGATATGCAGACGCAGACCAAGGGCGAATTTGGCGGTCTTGGCATCGAAGTGACGATGGAAAATAATATCGTCAAAGTTATCTCACCCATCGATGATACCCCTGCTGCCAAGGCAGGCATTCAGGCGGGTGATCTTATCACCCATATCGATACCAAGCCTGTGACGGAACTGACGCTGGCCGAAGCCGTTGATAAAATGCGCGGCACGCCCGGCACCAAGATCACGCTTACTATTCGCCGCGGCAGCCTCAATAGCCAGCCCTTTGACGTCACGCTGACACGCGCTGTTATCCATGTGCAGTCTGTACGTTGGGAACAAAAAGGCCATATCGCTTATATCCGCCTGACGGCTTTCAATGAACAAACCCAGCCAGGCCTTGATAAGGCCCTGACTGAAGCGGACCAGAAAATAGGCAACCAGCTGGAAGGCTATGTGCTTGATCTGCGTAATAATCCCGGTGGTTTGCTGGAACAGGCGATTTCTGTTTCCGGCAGTTTCCTGGAAGCTGGCAAGGAAGTTGTCTCCACCCGTAGCCGTCATAAAGAAGAAGACCAAAGCTTCAAGGCCAAGGGCGGTGATAAGGCTCACGGCAAACCAATTGCTGTACTGATCAACGGCGGCTCGGCTTCGGCTTCGGAAATCGTTGCGGGCGCTTTGCAGGATTACAAACGCGCGATTTTGGTCGGCACCAAGAGCTTTGGTAAAGGCTCAGTGCAAACCATTATTCCTGTTGCCGGTGGCGGCGCAATGCGTCTGACGACGGCGCGTTACTTCACGCCGTCGGGCCGTTCGATTCAGGCCTTGGGTATTGAGCCGGATATCATCGTGCAACCCGCCAAACTGGAAAAAATCGTGACAGGTCCAGGCTTGCACGAGGCTGACCTGCGCGGGGCCTTGCAAAATCCGGACAAGAAGGAAGACGCAAAAGATAAGGATAAAGCAGCGCCTGCTGTGACACCAGCGCCTGCGGACCCCGATGCGGACGGCCTCGATGTACCGGGCGACAACAAGGACAAAACCGTTGGCAAGGATGGCAAGAAGGAAGATGCGCCGTTCGATTATCAGCTGGCGCGCGCGCTTGATTTAATCCACGGCGTGCATCTGTTCGAAGTCAAGAGCGAGGCAAAATAAAGTGGTAACTGCTACGGCAGAGGAGAAAAAACCGGAAGGCGATGCGGAAGCATCGCCGCCGCCTCTGCCGTCCTTACCGCCGTGGCAGGAAACAATTCTGGCACGTTATCCGCGCAACTTTAAAATCGCCGTTTTTCTGGGCGTTCTTATTCTGGCGACCTCGCCCCTTTACTTGAAAATACCTGAAAGCTGGAATGCCAAGACCAAGACCATCACTCGTGTCGAAAAAGAAGATGGAACGGCAACATCTTCAAAAACTGAAACGCCAGCTGTGGCGGACAAACCGGTCATCAATAACGCTAGCAGCGCTAGCGCCATCATCAATGATCAGGATGACCGCACCCTACGGCTACCGCAGGCTCCCGATGTCAGCCTTTCCGAAGATACTTCCGAAGGCAGCCTGCCGCGCGTCAGCGAAGATGGCCGTCAGCCCTGGCAGGTTTACGCCCGGCCTTTTAATACTGCCGATCTGCGGCCGCGCATCGCCATCATCATTACGGATATGGGCTTATCCCGTAACGCGACGGACGCCGCCATCAACCGCTTACCGACAAATGTGACGCTGGCTTTTGATGTGCAAAGCCCGGTTGTGGGCGCATGGTGCGCGCGGGCGCGACAGGCGGGGCATGAAACCTTGCTGATGGTGCCTATGGAACCATTTGATTATCCGCGCAGCGATCCCGGCATCAATACCTTGCTGACATCCTTGCCGAACACCGACAATCTGACCCGCTTCTACTGGGCCTTGCGGCAGGCGACGGGTTATGTCGGCGTGACAACGCTCAGCGGCTCGCGCTTTACAACTGACCCCACGAAACTGGCCACGGTTCTCGACGTCCTGCATAAACGCGGCCTGATGATTTTTGATGCCAAGGTCGCGCCGCATAGCGCCATTATGGATATGGCGCGCGACATGCATGTGCCCGCCGTTGCAAACACGACGCGTATCGATCAGAACCCGTCGCCGGAAGCTATCGATCAGGCGCTTGACCAGTTGGAAAAAACCGCGCGGTTGACAGGTAAGGCCGTTGGTGTGGCCGCGCCGCTGCCCGCTGTTATCGACCGTCTGGAAAACTGGACTAAGACTTTGCCGGAACATGGCATCGCTTTGGCCCCGGTTTCAGCGATGGTGCAATGAGAGATCAGGGGTTGGTGGTCAGAGATCAGGAGCAACAATTATACTCTCTGACCACTAATTTCTGACCACTGCCATTAACTACAAAGGATCTTTTCATGACTGTAGACCCATCAACACTTCCCTACCGCCGCGGTGTCGGCCTGTGTCTGTTCAATAAACAGGGACTTGTGTTAGTGGCGGAACGCCGCGACCGGCGCGGTGCGTGGCAGATGCCGCAAGGCGGCGTGCAAAAAGATGAGATCATGCATCTGGCAGGACTTCGCGAATTAAAAGAAGAAGTCGGCACCGATAAGGCAGAGATCATCGCCTGCCTGCCGGAAAAACTCAGCTACGAATTTCCCGACTGGCTGCAATATAAAGGCGGCGTGTTTCGCGGCAAATATCGCGGGCAGGAACAATACTGGTTTGCCTTGCGTTTCCTCGGCGAGGATTCAGAGATTGATCTGTCCGGCGAGCATGAGCCGGAAAATCCGGAATTTGTCGCCTGGCGCTGGGCGCCGCTGGAAGAAACACCGAAACTGATCGTTGATTTCAAGCGACCAATGTATGAAAAAATCGCCGCCGGTTTTGCACCAATCGCAGCAGCGATTGGCCGGGGTGAAACCTTACCGGTTTGGAAGCCTTAATTTAGAATTTTACTTCAGCACCTTGGCAATACAGCCCTGTGCCAGATCATCAATCTTCTTGGGGATTTGTTGCGCGTTGCCTGCCTTGGACTGTTCGGTAGCGAGGGCGCCATAGGTTTCCAGATCCCAGTTGCGCATTTCGTTTTTTACGCAATTACAGTAGGCGGCTCGTTGCGGATTTTTCTGCGCGGTTTCACCGCCCATGCAATTCTCAAAATCCTTATCCAGGGCGAATTCCGGGATGGGTTCGGCATGGGCGCTGGCTGTAAAAATTAACAGAAGAAACAAACAGGCGATACGCAGCATGCAGGCTTACCGGGCGCAATAGAGGACGGGCGGATTAGTCTAAGTCCAAGAGGTTTACAAAATCTAAAAACCCAGAAAATCATCTTTCTTGCCAAGACTCACACTTTTTGCCACACCTGAAGAGTCAAGATGAAATTGATTTTTGGTGAAATGATGAAACTATCCCCTATCAGCTCTTTTGTTTTCGCGGCGGTTCTGGCGGGTGGTACTTTGGCTGCAGCCACTGCGCAGGCCGATAATTTGCAAACTCAGGGCCATCAGAATTACTGGGTAGTGCAGGATTTATCGCCGAACGGTAATAACGCTGCTGCTAATAATGGCGCAGCTCTTAACGCACCTCCTCCTGCCAGCAGCAATCTTTCGACCTATCCCTACGACCCACGGCTCGATCCGCAAAAAGCGCCTTACGTCACCCCAAGAGCTCGTGACCTCAAAGCCAGTAACAAAGTCATCACGCTTGGCACGCCGACCGGTTTTGAAATTGGTGCGCAGCTTTCCAGTTACCGTTACCAGGAACATCTGGTTGCCGATCAGGAGTTAATGCACATTTCCGGTCCCAGCTTTGGGGTTACATTTGACGGCAATAAATCCTACGCCAACGGCTTCTTCTGGGGCGGTGATTTCCGCGTCGCTTACGGCAAACATGACTATACTGGCGGCGACGTCGATCTCAACACAGGTATTGTGACGCCCTCAAAACATCCCGGCGAAAATGACTGGCTGGTCGAAACAAGGTTGCTTGGCGGGCATGATTTTATTTTTGACAATGCCTTTGGGAGTAATGCCAATTTTTCGCTGGCGCCTTATGCCGGTCTTGGTTTTCGTTATCTCTATAATGATGGACGCGGCACGGATGATCTGGGCGTTAAAGGTTACTCGCGCACCAGCCATTATTTCTATCTGCCAGTTGGTATAACACCACGTTTTCGCGTCACGGATTTGTCGCGCATCAGCCTCAACATGGAATATGACCAGCTGATTTACGGTTATCAGGTCAGCTTTTTGGGCGATACCATTCCGGGCGCAACAGAAGTCAATAACACGCAGCATGACGGCTACGGCATACGCGGCAGCCTGATGTATGAATGGCCAAAATGGTCAATGGGTCCCTTCTTTAATTACTGGAACATCAACCAGTCTGAATCTGCCTGCAACAATGTCGGATGCGGCTGGATCGAGCCTCATAACCAAACCATTGAATATGGCGTACAGGCTAAATACCGCTTTTAATATCCAGCGGTTTTAGTCGACCTGAATCCAGGTGGCTTCGCGGCCCTTGGAAGCAGTTTGCACTTTCATGCGTACCTTCTGTCCGGACTCCAAATGCATCAGGCCTGCACGTTGCAGAACGCTGCGATGCACGAATACATCGCGGTCGCCGTCATCTGGTGTGACAAATCCAAAGCCTTTATCCGGCTTGAACCATTTGACGCTACCCGTCATCTCAACTTCCGGACCTGTTGGCGCGGGACGGTTCGACATCTTCATGTTCATGGAATTTTGTGGCACTTCGCCCATGCCCAGGGTCTGGATAATATTCAAAACCTGACGGCCTTTAGGACCGTCGGAAATAAGTACCAGAAGCTTGGTACCTTCCGGTACATCGCGCAGGCCAGCCTGGCTGACAACCGATGAATGTAAAAAGGCATCGGAAGTTCCGTCAGCAGGAGCGACGAAGCCAAAGCCCTTGCTGAGGTTGAACCATTTGACCACAGCTTCGGTTTGGAAACCTTGATCTGAAGAAGATGCAAATGAATCGAATGATGACACAGTCCTACCCCTATGACGTTACGGGAGAGACCTTAAGCGTCCCAGACCCGTTTGTTGCAGCAAAACAAAAAAACTCAATAAAACAACTACCTAACCTAGATAACTAAAAAGCACTGAATTAGGACAAAATTAGGGCGAATTTCACTTTTTACGCCTTCAGACTTTGTTAGCTCTAAAGAGTTACCATTGGGATTGGATAACAAATCGACTGCCAAGGTCAACGGGCTATGGCCAATTCCATATCAGTTTTTTATGCGCGACAACGCAGCGCTTTTTGTCTCGCCCTGGTTGCGGGCCTATGTTTTTTGGCAACGGCTGTGCCTGCACGTGCCGATGATGGGCCCTTCGAATTCGACCGCGCTCACTGGATGTCTTTTGACCGTTACAAGGAAAAGACCAAACACGGCGCAGCGCTGCAGGAAACAAACGATACAGAAGCTTCTGCCCCTGCGGGAGATAATGACAAACCTGCTGATGCGCCGGTAGCAGGCGATAATGCGACCCCTTCCGTAACACCGCCGGGTATGGTGCCGGCGATGGCTGTCCCTACGCGGCCCATTAATATCCCCGTCATGCCCGGCTTGAATAAAGGCTATAATGTTCAGGTCAATTCGACTGAAGACGAAAAACCGCCAATCGCGCAAATTACCCATATTGATACGCAGCCAACCGTATCCATACCGGAGCGAAACTGGCAGGCACCCAAAGATGCTATCCGCCGCTCCGGCCAGCAAGATGTTGAGGGTGGTGACGGCGATAATGAGCGCCAACCCCTCAATATTCGCATGAGCTTTTTGCCTAACAGCAAAATCACGCCCGTACCAAGCCCCGAATATAAATCAAATCATGGGCGCAAGCTTGCAGCGGCAGTCGCTGCCGCCGCTCCGGAACCAGAGAAAAAAGCCGAAGTTGCTGCCTGCGCCGCTATCGATGCCTATAAAAAGAAACAGCTGGAAGCGATTGAGAGCGACCGCCAGACTCTAACCGCTTTGCAGAAAGCGATTTCCCAGATGGGTCTGCAGAAGGAACTTAACTTTATCGCCGGCGCCAACGGTGCCGTGAATCAGGCTGATTCCAGCACGGCAAAAATGGATATGCCGCCGTCCTTGGCCCAACCCGTTAAAAACTGACCTATAAATTACATGCAATTAAAATGCCAAATTTTCGTTTGGCAATAATCCATTAACTTTCGAGGCTTATTCTGTGAGGCATGGTTCTCTCGCAACGCCTCGATATACGACAGTCGCAAACTCTGGTGATGACGCCGCAATTGCAGCAGGCGATCAAGCTGTTGCAGATGTCCAATCAGGAACTCAGCGAATTTGTCGAACAGGAAGTGGAACAAAATCCGCTTCTGGAACGACCCGATTCCGATACAGACGCGGGCGTATCAGATCCCGCCCTTAGAGAACATGTTGCGACCGAACCTGAAATAGCCGTCCCCTCCGGCAATGACAGCGATCCTGCACCGCTCTCCGGCAAGGAAGTGGAGACGGCACCCACTGAAACAGAAGATGTCTGGGCGCAAGACGGGTTTTCAGGTGAAGAAAGTTTTGGCACTTCTTCCCATAATAACAGCTTCGATGACGATGAATTTTCTGCAGCACAGAATGTTGCCGAGAAACCGAGCTTGCGCGACCATTTGCTCGGACAGATTCAGGTGGATATCCTTGACCCTGGTGACCGCCTGATCGCTGCCGCCCTGATCGAATTGCTCGATGAAGCGGGCTATTTGCCTGCCGACCTTGACCTTGTGCGGGCGCAGCTAGGCGCCGACCCCAAAAATTTTGAAAATGTTATCGGCCAGCTACAACGTTTTGATCCACCCGGTATTTTTGCACGGTCTCTGCAGGAATGCCTGGCGTTGCAACTGCGCGAAAAAAACCGTCTTGATCCCGCGATGCAAACTCTATTGAAGCATCTGGATTTGTTAGCCAAACGCGAACGTAATGCCCTTATGAAACTTTGCGGTGTCGATGCAGAAGATCTGACGGGTATGATTGATGAAATCAAACGGCTCGACCCCAAACCTGCCCAGACTTTTACAGCCGATGTCGCGCCGCCTATAGTGCCGGACGTTATCCTGAGGCCTTTGCCGGGTGGCGGGTGGCATGTCGAATTGAACAGTGAGAACCTGCCGCGAGTACTGGCCAATGAACGTTATTACGCCAAGGTGCAGTCCTCAGCCCGCACCAAAACAGACAAAGAATATCTCAGTGAACGTTGGCAACAGGCGAACTGGCTGGTCAAGGCCCTTAACCAGCGCGCGACCACGATCTTGAAAGTTGCGACAGAAATTGTACGGCAACAGGACAAGTTCTTCGTCCACGGTGTGCAGCATCTAAAGCCATTGATCTTGCGCGATATCGCAGGCGTTGTGGAAATGCATGAATCCACCGTCAGCCGGGTCACCCAGCATAAATATATCGCAACGCCGCGCGGCCTGTTTGAGTTGAAATATTTCTTCACTACGGCTCTTGGCAGGTCGGATGGGGGGGAAACGGTGTCGTCGGAGGCGGTGCGTAACCATATCCGCACTTTAATTGAGGCTGAAACAGCTGACGAAATCCTGTCCGATGACCGCATTACCGAAATCCTGCGCAAAGAAGGCATCGATATCGCGCGGCGCACAGTGGCAAAATACCGGGAAGCCATGCATATTGCCTCCTCGGCCCAGAGGCGTCGACGATTTATGGGGTAGAGAATCTTTTGCAGCCTGGCATCAAAAGATTCTAAATAGACCCCAGGCATTCAAGGTAGGCTAGCTTCGCAGTCTGTTTTCGCGTAAATTCTGCTTCTTCACTTTCGATTTGGCCTTTCTCAATGGCTTTTCCCGATCCAAAGACTTCACCCGCTGGCGGCATAGCTTTCGGCAATCGCGCTGAGATCCTGCCGGGCTCGCCCTTGCCCGACCTCAATAGTGTCGGCGGTGCGGCCTACGGCGCCCATATTAAAGGCGATGCAGCGTCAGATGTCATGGCCATTCTCTGTAACGCCGGCGTCATGCCGCGCGTCGATGCTGTTACCTCCATGCGCAGTGTCAATCACCCTTCCATTTTGCGTCTGCTCGATAGTGGTGTCGTGCACTGGCCCCAAGACGATACGCATTACTACGCCTTTGCTTTCCAGCGTCCAACAGCGCCGCGCATGGTGCAGCACATCGATCAGCCGATGCTGAGCATGAGTGAAGACGCCATCAACCATTATTTCGTTTTCCCTCTCATTGGTGCGTTAGTGGAGCTGGCACGGACCGGCATGGTGCATAATGCCATCAGGCCAACGAATATTTTCTGGCGTATGGGAAGCGCCACTGCGCCGCAACTGGGGGAATGCATGTCGGCTTCCGCCGGCTTTGGCCAGCCGGCATTGTTTGAACCGATTGAACGCGCCATGAGCCAGCCGCGCGGTCGTGGCGTTGGCAGCCATCTGGACGATTGTTACGCGCTTGGCGTGACGATTGCCATGCTGGTGCTGGGCCAAAATCCCCTGCAGGGTTTGGACGATGAAGCCATCGTTAATATGAAGATCGATAAAGGCACTTTTAATGCCCTGATCGGCAATCGCCGTATATCCGCTTCGCATGTTGAATTATTTCGCGGCTTACTAAGCGATGATGCGCGCCAGCGCTGGAGTCCTACAGACCTTGAACAATGGACGCATGGACGCCGCCTGACGCCAAAAAACAGCGACGTCGGACGTCGCGCTGCACGTCACATTGATTTTGAAGGAAAAGAATATTGGCAGGTCCGGCCTTTGGCTGCGGCCATGGCCGCCAATGTAGCCGCCGCCGCCCAGATGGTTGAAAGTGGTGGGCTGGATAAATGGATTCGACGCGCCCTGGGCGATGATGACCGCGCCGCCGCGCTGGAAGAAGTAAAAACTGATTTAAAGGAAGAAGGCGGCAAAATAACCAATTACGAAGACCAGCTGGTGACCCGTTGCTGCATCGCGCTCGATCCACAGGGGCCTATCCGTTACCGGGGACTGTCGTTAATGCCTGCAGGCATCGCCGACATGCTGGTGGATGCTTCGCTGACGGGTAACCATCTTCAGGCTTTGTCTGAAATTATTTCCAACAAGCTCGTGACCCTGTGGGTCGAAATGCAGAAGGACGCGAAGGTCGAGCTGGTGCCGCTTGCGCAGCAATATGAACGGATGAGCGGCATCATCGAAAAAAGCAGCCTTGGCAATGGCGTCGAACGCGTCATTTACGAATTGAATGACGGCTTGCCCTGCCTCAGCCCCTTTTTGCGGGCGCAGTATGTCATGACCGCCAAAAATTTGTTACCGGCGCTGGAACGCGTAGCTACTTCAGGCAACAGGCCCCACGAACCGATGGACCGGCACATCGCCGCCTTTCTGGCGGTGCGTGACCGGCGTAGCGACGGCGCTTTCTCTGCGCTTTCAAGCCAGGACGGAACCAAGCGCGCTTCCGCGCTTCTGACACTCTACAGCGGATTGCAAAATCGTTATGGCCCTGACGCGTTGCCCGGCATTGGGCAATGGCTGTCGCCGCTGCTGGAACCCCTCGTGCATCGTTTTCTGGGCAAGGCTTTGCGTGACAAATTACAAAATCTGCTGCGCGAAACGGCAACCCGCGGCGATCTGACAGCCCTGTCGCGTTTGGTCGATGACCCCAACCGTATCGAGCAGGACCAGCAGCAGTTCCGCGCGGCGCGCATGCTTTACCTCAATATCATGAAGGAAATTGCGCATCTGGAAAACAAACTGGCGCACCGCGATGCCGTCATTCGCAATACCGGCAAACCGATGGCCGCCAGTCTTAGCAGCTATCTTGCGATTGTTTTTGTAATGCTGGCGATATTGCGCGCAATATGGCAAGGCATTTCAGGAAGTTTGATGGGATAGATGGCAACCGCAAAAACAGATAAAGCACCTGCTGCCGCTGCCGCACCGCCCAAAAAGAAAGGCGGCAAGATTGGCTTCTTTCTTATCGTTATCCTTTTTGCCATGGCCGCGCCCTTTATTATGCCGACGCTAACGTTGGTGTTGGTGGGTATCATGCCTACTTTTATCTGGCTTATCATCGATACCGATCCGCAGAAATCATCAACCGCTTCTATCGGTGCCATGAATTGCGCGGGTCTTACGCCTTTTATTATCGATCTTTGGGTCAAGGGCCAGACGATGGAAAACGCGGTTCATATTTTGCGCGAGCCCAATAATTGGCTGGTTATTCTGGGGTCAGCAGGTATCGGCCAGCTGATCGTTTTTGCCGTGCCGCCGATGATGGCGTCGCTGACGTTAAACCAGGCCGAAGCGCGGCTCAAAATCCTGCGGCATAATCTGGAGCAGCTGAAAAGCAGTTGGGGTCCGGATGTGGCCACGACAAAACCGCTGGATAAGATCATCAAGGGTGAATGATAGGAATTACTGGCGCAAACCCAAAAATCTTTTCGCCGTACCTATAGGGCCAAATATCTTTCTAACGGATGGGACCCTTGTTGTTGTTTGTTTCCATCCGCGTTTAAAGTCATCTTTTGCTTTGGCGCGCGTTTTGAGGTCGATCATCCAAGTCATTCCCCCTAGGATGTTTCGGCGCGCGGCGCTTAGCTTTTTTGCATCAATAAGTCTAAACTTAAGCAAGGGATGATAAATCTTTTCCAGAAGCTGAATTCTTGTAAGGGTGTTTGAATCGATGATGCCTTGACCCATATTATGTGCGACTCGATCATGGGAGTCTGAATCGAGAGGCTCCTCTTGTCCCTCTAGTTTTAAGCCATCTAAAAAGCGATTAAATAACTGCTTCTGGTTTTCCGTGAGTTTTTGAGTATGAATTATATTCGCCAGCGCGATTGACTGTTCAGTTTTGGGGCCTTTGGCAAAGCATTCGTACAAAATCTTTGTGTGGGGTACAGAAAGTACGCCTTCTGTCTCGGACAACGCTGCCTGAATGTATACATTTGGGTCTTTAACTGCACCCGTCTCTACCAGATACCCTAGAATAACCTGGAAAGTTTCTGGCGATTTACGAGTAGCAGCAGCCACTTCTCCAATAATAGCGACCTGTTTGCCAATCCCTTTAATTTGTTGGGGAACAACTGCACCACGTGAAAGAATCATGAATTGCGGCAACGTATGCGCCAGTATCTGCGCCGCCTTTAGTGCTCTATCGTTCTGTGGCTTTCCGTTATTATCCTGAAGACAAATAACCACTAATTTGCAGATATTTTCTTTTTGCCTAGCGTCTAGTTCTTGCACGAAGTCTGGTTGGTTGATGATGTGGTCGCGTACCAGCGAAGTTGGGCTATGGGCCGCAATACCGAGGATGCGGCCAAGAAGTTCAGATCTTAATTCTGCTACTGACCTTTGGCCGGATTCATTATGAGCTTTTCTTTTACGGACACTGTCAAATGCAATGCACAAGGCCTCTTCAAGCTTGTGAACACGTTCATCAGTAGTTACGCCGCATTTGGTAAGTTCCTGTTCAAACTGCAGCAGAAGTTGAGTGCAGATACCTTTATCATCAGTTGTCAAACTCCAGAGCAAATCTGCTGGGTTCAATATTAATCGTTCAAAATTAGACGGCATTTTTTTCAACTCAAACCAATGACCTAATATAAATCACTTATAGAAAGATATTTGGATTAAAGGCAAATGGCTTATTAATTGCGCGCCAGTTAACCAAACAAGTTATTTAATTTGCTTGGTAAGGAAACCTAGCCTTCGATCAGGAGGCCTTCTTTTTCGGCGGCCTGCTTGATGTTTTTCTGAAGTTTTTCAAAGGCGCGGACTTCGATCTGGCGGATGCGCTCGCGGCTGACCCCAAAACGTTGCGACAGATCTTCCAGTGTCGCCGGGTTTTCTTCCAGCCTGCGGGCCTCGATGATATTGCGCTCGCGCGGGCTGAGGCCTTGCATGGCGCGGGTCAGGAGGCGGTGACGCTTATCGGTTTCCTGCGCTGCGCCCAGTACGACATCGGCGCCTTCGCTTTTATCGACCAGCCAGTCCTGCCATTCACTGCCGCCTTCGTCATCGCCGCGCACGGGCGCGTTTAGCGACTGATCACCACCGCCCAGCATGCGGCGGTTCATATTGATGACTTCTTCTTCCGGCACATCGAGGCGCTGCGAGATATCGCTGACCTGCTCGGCGGAAAGATCGCCGTCGTCGATTGCTTTCATCTGGCCCTTCAGGCGGCGCAAGTTGAAAAACAGTTTTTTCTGCGCTGCCGTGGTGCCGATTTTCACCAGCGACCAGGAGTGCAAAATATATTCCTGAATGGAGGCCCTGATCCACCACATGGCGTAAGTGGCGAGGCGAAAGCCGCGTTCCGGATCGAAACGTTTAACTGCCTGCATCATGCCGACATTGCCTTCGGCAATCAGGTCAGCGAGCGGCAGGCCGTAACCGCGGTAGCCCATGGCAATTTTGGCGACAAGGCGCAGATGGCTGGTGACAAGCCTGTGCGCGGCATCGAGGTCGTTATGCTCTTTCCACGATTTGGCGAGGATATATTCCTCGTCCTTTTCGAGCATGGGAAATTTTTTAATCTCGCGCAGATAGAGGGCGAGATTACCTTCGCCCTTCAGGGCTGGGAGGGTACGCATGGGAACGCTCATAAAGCTATCTTTAGCATGATATGCGGCGAGAATGTGACTCTGAATAAGTCGCTGAAATAGCTAATTATTTCGCTTTCAGGCGGCGCAGGGACCTCAGCAAATCCGCCATATCGCGCGGCAATGGGGCATTAAATTGCATCACTTTTTCACTGCGCGGGTGGATGAATTGCAGCTGCATAGCATGCAAAGCCTGACGCGGGAATTTTTGAATTTTCTTGGCGTCCTCGCCGGGGCGGTTGCGCCCACCGCCGTAAACCGCGTCGCCAACGACAGGATGTTTGATGTAAGACAAATGCACGCGGATCTGATGTGTGCGTCCGGTCGAAAGCTTGCATTCCACCAGACTGGTCAGGCCATTAAAACTTTCCAGAACCTTGTAATGTGTCAGTGCGGGTTTGCCTTTACCGGTCACCGCCATTTTAACGCGGTCGCGCGGATGGCGGCCGATCGTGCCTTCGATACTGCCGACCAGCGGAACGGGTTCGCCCCAGACAATAGTCTGATAGGTGCGGCTAAGGCTGCGGTCGGCAAATTGTGCGGTGAGCGCCTGGTGCGCGAGATCATTTTTGGCGACGACCATCAAACCACTGGTGTCCTTGTCCAGACGGTGGACGATGCCGGGGCGCGCCACGCCGCCGATGCCGCTCAGACTCTTGCCGCAATGCGCAAGCAATGCGTTGACCAAAGTCTGGTCACGGTTACCGGGGGCAGGATGCACGACCATGCCTGCGGGCTTGTTGATGACCAGCAGATCTTTGTCCTCAAAAACAATGTTCAGATCGATATCCTGCGCTTCCGGCTCAGCGGCGGTTGCTGGCGGGATAGTGACTGTATAGCTATCGCCAAGCTTTGCCTTGTGGCTGGCATCCTTGACCGGTTTGCCGTTTAGGCTGACCTCGCCCTGCGCCACTAAAGACTGCAGCCTGACGCGGGACAGGGCCGGAATTTGTTCCTCCAGCAGCAGCGTTAAAGCCTTATCAACGCGCTGGCCTGCCATAGCTTCGGTAATTGTGACCTGCAGGATTTGGGGGCGGGGCGGGGCGGGTGTTTTAGGTTTTTTGCGGGCTGGCGGCATGAAGAGGGCTTTTCCAAACAAGAATTTAAGGATTAAAGGCTAAAATTGCACCTTGCCCAGTTTACGGGCACAAGCTTATACATAAAGCACCTTATTACACTTTCCGGGAGTTACCCATGCGTTTTCTGGCCGTCGCCGTTCTTGGAATGACACTGTTGGCCGTGCCTGCGATGGCTGCTATGCCAGCCAGCCAAGGCGGCGGAGCTGCAGGTAATAACGGGACAGCAGGCCATGTTTTTGGCAAGGCTTTTTGTTCTACTTCTGTTGCTTGCCCCGAAAGCAGCGCCAATACTTCTTCGGCTGATTACGCAGTTGCCGGCAATGCTTGCATGCACGAACAATTTGGTTATGCGTCCATCACCGAGTTTTTTAATGATCATTATGGCTTGGATAGGAATGGTTGCCTGACAACCAATTCACATGCTTTAGCTTCTACTACGGCTCCAGGTTCTGCAGAACTTTCGCCGCAATGCTGCGTTGTTCACAAGACGGATGACGTCTGCATCTTCCGCTGTATGCTTGTCTCGATGTAAGACTATTTGTCTTTCGAACGCGTAGCTTCGAGTTTCTCCAGACGTTCCTGTTGAGTGGTCAGTTGCTGACGTAACTCATCATTTTCTTTTTTGAGTTCCTGAACCGCGCCAATCAGGGGCGCGACAATGCCCATATAATTGACAGATTTCATCCCGTCGCCTTTGGTGACAAGCACCGGGTAAATTTTCTCGATATCCTGAGCAATAACGCCGAGGCTATCCGTATTATCTGATTTAAAAGTAAAAGAGACGGGCTGAAGCTTGAGCACTTTTTCTAAAGAATCCAAAGGTGACAAAGGTTCAATATTCTTCTTTAGACGGCGGTCAGATTGATAGAGAAATCCTTGCGCATATAAACTCTTGGCGTTCAGGATATCCGTAACGTTTAAAGTCCCTTGGACATGCAAGCTGGCTTGGCAAGCCGCAAAGGTTGGGTCAGCGCAGAAAGTGGCGGCATTATCTAATATTTTCAGAATTGGGTTTGCGGTAGCGCCACTTGTATCGCCTGAAAATCTGACACCGTTCGTCGTGGCTAGTCCCGAAATTGTACCGTTAGCTAAATTGATCGTGCCGGCATTCAGGTTAAAGGTGCCACCGCCCATGTCGATAGGTGCGTTGTTCATCGTAATGCCACCAGGGCCACCGCCAACAACTATGGAACCCCCATTCATGTTCAACGGACTACCTGCCATATTGATGGAGCCACCACTGGACTGCATATTAAGTTTAGCGCCCGCCATATTAATATTAGTGGCACCAGTTGTAGGAGGCGTTGCAGCATACGGACCCATATTAAGATCCTGGTTGTTTAAATATAAAGCCGTACTCATCGTATTGTAGGTAAAACTATTGTCCCCTGTTATGTGGTTACGGGCCAGCCAGTTCAGGCCAGCGCTTTGCTCTGGGGCAACGTAGGTGCGTGAGAAAACATAGCCACCATTAGGGGCTGCACCATAACCATAAGTCGTAATGTCAACGGCCCATGTTCCATAAGAACCGCAGCCGGATTTAAGTGGAGTCCCAGTCCCCGTTTGCGCATCGCACACGGAATTAGCGTATATGAATCCGCCATCACCACCGATGGATGCAGAAATACGGCCACCTGATGAATCAGGAATAATGTCGCCCCCAAGTGTCGCCACGGTAAACGAATAAGTGACGGGCGCAGTGCCTGCCACTGTGCTATCTCTCAGAATACGAATGCCATGTAATCCGGTTGTGCCTGAGACGGTATCAAAAGTTTGGCCATAAGAGTTTGCAGTAGCGGTTGAGAAACCCGGAGGTAGTAGTTGGCACCATTTTGTTGATGCATTCGGCGATCCCGGAGTTGCAGCATTCATACCCGCTAAATTGGTATCAGTACTACAGTTGGGCGTGCCCGCACCAACCGAAGGCAAAGGTAGATAAAAAGATGTGGGTGGGGAAGTAACAGGACAGTTAACATTTCCGCAGCCAGTATTGTTCGCTGTCATAAACGCTTGCCCCTCAGGCGATGCCAGAAAAGCTTTTACCGCGTTGATAATTTGCACTTGAGAACTAGCCGCTGATTGGTCGCGCAGCTGCTGGTTGCCGCCAGACATCAATCGCCACAAGCCGCCGAATAAAACACCGGCCACACCAAGGACGATTGCAAGTTCGATAAGGGTAAAACCAAGAGCCCCAATGCGCGAACGAGGTTTTTTGAAGGGGGAGATTTTAAACATGGTGGCTTCCTCGGTTTCTAATGCTAAGGCAAATTTGATCCTGCGTTCTCTTATAGACCATCAGGCGTTCCTATAATTCCGACTGCGCCATTGGCATTTTGAAGTATGGTGGGGCTGAAATCTGATGGAAGTGTATATTGAAAACCGCTTGTGGCAAGATGCTTTGCACTATCAATACTACCAAATGATTCAGCGGCAGCGCCTGCATGGGCTAGCTGTCGTAAAAGATCTGTAGCCGTTATGCCGATATTATTGCCGCTGGCCAGTTGTAAGAATCCTGGCGGCGGATTAGCGCCTGAGATTTGGGCCGCGGGCACAAAAGTAACCACGAAGTTGCCGCCGGTTAGAGTATCCTTATATAACACAGAATAAAATTGGTAATCAAAAGTATCGTAGAGCTGTTTGCAGCCGTTAGAGGTAAATGCACCTGTAATAGCTCCACAGCCGTTGATATCTGTGCGGGTGCATCTGGCTGGTAAATGGACGCACTGCGTCGTGTAGGTACCTGCCGCTGTTTTATAATTGATCAAATTTGGCGTTGTGGCGTTATCTGTGATCGTTCCGCCGCCAGGGTTAATCGCTGTACCCACCAGCGCCAACGGTGTTTGACCTGCCATGTAAACGGGAGAGGGGCATGGAACGATAGTGGTTCCCGGTATTGGGGCAAAAGTCAGTCTACAACCGTTTGTTTGTAATGGCGTATAAAGCGGTCCGGCAGTATTAATAATACTTGCTGCCATGGAAAGTGCAGCGGTGTGCCACTGCATCATCGCGACGCCGACACTGTTTTGATGGGCGGCAAAGCGCGAAGTCTGCAAACCAAGAATTTGCGCGTAAATACCCATCACGCCGATCATCAATGTCGTAAAAACCAGCAAATACATTTAGAATTCAAATCCTTTGGGTGGCAGCTTAGCATAAGACGCTATTATGGCGTAGAAGATTTGCGCCTTCCTTAATACTCTCTTTAATGCTCTCTTTGTTTTTTCGGCCGGTATGGTTAGAAAAGAGTTAACAAAGAGCAGTTAACAGATAGAAGCCTCATGATTGATCTTAAACAACATATTCGCGGTATTCCTGACTTCCCCAAGCCGGGCATCTTTTTCTATGATATCGGCACTTTACTAGCGCATAGCGGCGCATGGCAGGAAACCGTCAAGCGTCTGGCCGACCATCTGCGGCCCTTAAAACCGGACGTTCTGCTGGGTATTGAATCGCGCGGTTTTCTGGTGGCCGCCCCTTTGGCAACCCAGCTAAACACCGGCTTTGTCATGGTACGCAAAAAAGGCAAATTGCCGGGCGCGACGGTTTCACATTCCTATGACCTTGAATATGGCAGCGACACAATTGCGGTTCAGGAAGATATGCTGAAACCCGGTCAGCGCGTAGTTATATGCGATGATCTGCTGGCTACGGGCGGCACGGCAGCGGCGGCTGTGACTTTGGCGCGCAAAATGGGTGCCGAGGTTATTCACGCCGCCTTTATCATCGAACTGGCTTTTCTGAATGGGCGTAAAAAACTGGATGTACCGGTGACCAGCCTTGTCAGCTATGACGAATAAACTTTAACAGCACGAGCAATCATGTCGAAAAAAACCAAGGATATTTTCCTGACCGACTACACCGTACCGTATTTTCTGGTTAAAACTGTCGCGCTCGATATCGATATTCAGGCCGATCACGCTAAAGTTTCGTCAAACCTTGATATCCGTCGCAACGGCAAAAGCAAAAATAAAAAAGCGCCGCTGGTCCTGCAGGGCGAGACGCAAAAGCTGCTCAGCGTCAAAGTAAATGGCAAGGAGCTGAAACCCAAAGATTACCGTTTGACGGAACACTGCCTCACGATTTTACAGATGCCGGATCGCGCCAGGCTGGAAATCATCAGTACGCACAGCCCTTATAAAAACACGGCGCTTAGCGGGCTTTATGCCTCGGGCACAATGCTCAGTACGCAATGCGAAGCGGAAGGTTTTCGCCGCATTACCTATTATCTGGACCGCCCGGATGTAATGGCGAAATTTACCGTCACCATCCATGCCGACAAGAAAAAATATCCGGTGCTGCTGGCTAACGGCAATCTGATTAAATCAGGGGCCGAAGGTAAGGGTAGGCATTTTGCGATCTGGGAAGACCCACATCCCAAGCCTTGCTACCTGTTTGCGATGGTGGCCGGCACGCTCGATAAAGTCAGTAGCCGCTTCACGACAAAATCAGGCCGCAAGGTGCTGATCGAAATTTATACGGAACCTGGCCGTACCGATGAAACCGGCTTTGCCATGACGGCCATCAAGAAGTCGATGAAGTGGGACGAGGAAAGATTTGGCCTCGAATATGATCTCGACCGCTTCATGATTGTGGCTACGCCTTTCTTCAATATGGGGGCGATGGAAAATAAGGGCCTCAATATTTTCAATGACGCCTGCGTTCTGGGCCGTTTTGATACAGCGACTGACAGCACGATTTCGTTCATCGAACGCGTTGTCGCGCACGAATATTTTCATAACTGGACCGGCGACCGCATCACCTGCCGCGACTGGTTTCAGCTCAGCCTCAAAGAAGGGCTGACCGTTTTCCGGGAGCAGGAATATTGCGGCGACGTCCATTCTGTCCCGGTAGAACGTCTGGAAAGCGTGCGGGATTTACGTCGTGCGCAGTTTGCCGAAGATGCAGGCGCTATGTCGCACCCCGTTCGGCCCGACCGTTATCAGGCGATAGATAATTTCTATACCTCCACGGTCTATGACAAGGGCGCAGAAGTCGTGCGCATGATCCAGACGTTGGTTGGTAAGCAGGGCTTTAACCGTGGCATGGCGCTCTATGTCAAACGCCATGACGGGCAGGCTGTTACTTGCGACGATTTTGCGCGCGCGATGGCGGATGCCAATAAAATCGACCTGAAACAATTTATGCTATGGTACAGCCAGGCCGGAACGCCGGTGCTGGATGTCAGCAGCTCTTATGACGCTAAGGCAAAGAAACTCCAGCTTACCGTCAAGCAATCCTGCCCGCCAACAGCGGGCCAACCCAAGAAAAAGCCGATGCATATTCCGTTTGCCGTCGGATTGCTGGATGACAAGGGCAGGGACCTGATCGGCACGCGCGTGCTGTCGTTGAAGAAACCGGTTGAGAAATATGTTTTTGAGAATATCAAAACCAAACCGGTTCTGTCCCTGCTGCGCGATTTTTCTGCGCCGGTAAGACTGAATTACGATGCGTCGGACGCGGATCTTTTGTTCTTGCTGGCGCATGACGGTGATCCCTTCAATCGTTGGGAAGCAGGCAACAAGTTGTTGACAAAATATTTGCTGGCGGCGGCGGCACAGAAGCCTGCAGCATCCAAAACCCTGCAAACATTGATCAAAGCGCTGGGGCAGGTTCTGAATGACCCCAAGCTTGATCCCGCTTTCAAGGCGATGAGTCTCGTTTTGCCGAGTGAAGGCGAACTTGGCCTTGCCATGCGTGCGGCCGGGCAGTTGATCGATATCGACGCGCTTTATGCCGTGCGTAAAGCTATGGTTCTGCAAATCGGAACCACGCTCCGTGATGATTTCCAAAAAATGCATGACCATTTATCCAAACTTGGCGAGCAGGCGACGGACGGCGCAAGTATGAACAAGCGCAGCCTGAAGAACTTGTGCCTTGCTTATTTGGCGGTGAGCGAAGATGAGAAAGCATTGAAACAGGTTTTCAAACAGGCAACGACATCCAAAAATATGACAGACCAAATTGCGGCGCTGAATATTCTTGCGGAAACCAACTCGCCGTTGCGCGCAAAAGCACTGGCGCATTTCGAAAAACGCTGGAGAAAAGTTCCAACAATCATGGATAAGTGGTTTGCGGTGCAGGCTTCGGCCAAACATACGGATGTTTTGGCCCATGTGCAGAAACTGATGAAGCATCCGGCCTTCGATATTAAAAATCCGAACCGCGTCTCGGCGTTGATCGGTGCTTTTGCCGGTAACGGGCTGGGCTTCCACGCTGCCGATGGTTCGGGCTATAAATTCGTTGCAGAAATGATCGCCAAAATCGATCCACTCAACCCGCAACGCGGCGCAGGTCTGTGCAAGGTTTTTGCCCGCTGGCGCGATTATGATGCAAAACGTCAGCAACTGATGCAAAAACACCTCCGCACTCTTGCAACGCAGCATAGATTATCAGCCAACAGTTCCGAGATCGTAACAAAAAGCCTTAAAGCTTAACAGCTATCTTTAGCTTGCCATTTAGCGCGAGGTAAGGAAAACTGCGGGTCCCTTCAACATTTCTATGGGTTTCCCATGTCGCCTCTGATGTCACGTTCACTTGGTTTACTGGTTCTGGCTCTCGGTCTGGTGTCCTTTACGCCCGCTCGCGCCGAAGCGCCGGTTAAACAGCCTGACCTGATTTCATTTGAAGGCGGCTATTTCGATTTCGACAAGAGCGAGAAAAACAAGCAATCCGGCGACATCCGCGCCGAATATCGCTGGGGCCTGTCGATGCTTCCTTTGATTTCGCCCTACTTCAACAGCTGGGATAAATATGTGCAGTTCCATCCCTATGCCGGTCTGGAAGTAACAACCTTAGGCGCTCTTTATGGTTCGGGTGGCTGGGCAATGGATGGCTATATTGGCCGCCATGGCATCTTCACATGGTCAGAAGGCGTTGGCCTTTATAATGCCGGTGATATGACGACTTTGGGTTCGGTAGTTGAATTCCGCTCGCAGGCCGAACTTGGCTATCGCTTTGATAATGAAATGCGTTTGACCGGCCAGATCAGCCACATATCGAATGCCGGCCTGACCAAACGTAACCCCGGTGCGGAAATCGTTGGCGTCTATTTCCACGTACCAACCAGCATGTTCTGCAACCGTTAATTGCAGCCAAAAAGCATAGAGTTTTTATGGGCTCTTGCCCCATTAAGGATGGTGAGTAAGCTTGGATGAAATTCATTTTTCACTCCAAGTTTACTCATTAACTTTAATTGGTGATATCCCATGACGACTGAGACAACGGATCAACAAGCCAAAATCTATCCTTTCACTGAAAGACGCCGCAATCTGGAACGTCCTGTGCCGCAGTTCTTATCGGTTTTGATCAATCTGGCCTTGATCGGCATTATCGCCATCCCTTTTTTATGGGCCGTTCTTTCCAGTCCCCAATCACCCGGCCATTTTATTGAAAGATGGTTCCATTCCCTGCGTGACCGTGAACAGTCAAGTTGGCACCAGCTGTTCGATAAAGATGCGCAGGATGACCGTCATCTTAAACTTAATCAGGCGGTGAGCCGCGTTGAAACAGCTTTCAAAAAACCCATTCTTGATAAAAGTGAAGTCGACCATATGGTCGATGATCTGAAAACCGCGCGTCAGGAAGTCCAGCAAAGCGTCTCAACTTATGTTGAAGGCAATAGTGCGGATCATAAAGCGCCTAACTAAGCTGATTTTCAGTCTTTCCTCCGAGAACAAATGATCCAGTAAAACGGCAATTCTTGCCTTTGCCGGGTTTATGAGTCTTCTCAAAGGCTTAGGAGCGTTTAGAAATACATTTTATATCAAAGGCTTAGATTTTGGCACGAAGCTTGCTCCATAGCTCTTGGCATTACAGGCATTCCTTACAAAAGGATGCCACCAACCAAGAGGTGTATTCATGTCTTCGCTTTTCTCAGCTCTCACAGTTGCCGTCGGTGGTCTTACAGCGCAGTCCGAAGCGCTCGGCAATATTTCTGATAACCTTGCCAACTCCCAAACCACGGGCTTCAAGAGTATCGGCACCCAGTTCGAAGATCTGGTAACCGTATCAAACGCCAGCAGCAATAATCCTGGCGGCGTACGCGCAACGCCTTCTTACCAGAACGATGTGCAGGGTAACATCACCTCATCGGCAACAACGACATCGCTGGCGATTTCGGGGCAGGGCTTCTTCCCTGTGGAAACCACAGTTCAGAATGCCGATGGTTCAACCAGCTTCACCGGCAGCCAATATTACACGCGCCAGGGCGATTTTACGCTCGATAAAAACGGCTACCTCGTTAACGGCTCCAACTATTATCTGCAAGGTTATACCATCTCCGCAACGGGTGTTGTCGATCAGTCATCGACGGCGCCAATTCAGGTATCGGCGCTGCTCAACAATCCAGTTGCATCAACCTCGGCTACCTACGATGCCAACCTGCCCGCGTCGCAGACCACCAATTACCAGTCATCGCCGTCAGTTAAGAAGATTTATGACGCGCTGGGCAACACCTATGACATGTCCTTTACCTGGACCAAGACAGGAACCAACGCATGGAGTCTTTCAGTCGATGTAGCTAACGGTGTGCAAACGACAGGGACGACCGTTTCCGGTGGCGTGACTTCGACTACGATTACGACTACCGATAAGTCAATGACGATCCCGTTCGTTTTTAATAGCTCAAGCAATACCGGTACGGTTCAGACTATCGGGGGCGGCCCCGGTTCTAGCGGCTCTGGCTTCACGGTTATCGATAACACACAAGCTGCGGAAAATAAGGCCCAGATATCTTTCAGCCTTCACTTCCCCGGCTCGCAAGCGCAGACAATGACAGTGAACTTTGGCGATTATAATGCCGCCACTGGTCTGACGCAATTTGGCGGCACCACCGCCGGTACGACAGTCTCAGTATCGGATTTCACGCAAAACGGATTGGCCAGCGGTGCCTTCAGCAACCTGTCGATTAATGACAGCGGCATTGTCTCGATCAACTATAACAACGGCAGTACACGCCAGATTGCGCAGATACCGTTGGTTCAGTTCTACGCGCAGGATCAGTTGCAGCGTGTCTCCGGCGGTGCCTATCAGGCAACCCTGGCTTCTGGCTCGCCACGTATCGGTCAGGCAGGAACAAACGGCGCGGGTACGATCTCCAGCAGTTCGCTGGAATCTTCCAACGTCGATATCGCGACGCAGTTCACCAATATGGTGCAGGCGCAGCAGATATATTCCGCCAACGCCAAAGCGATCACCACGATCAACGGCATGCTGACGACGATTATCAATACCGTTCAGTAGGCGGGTTTGAAGGAGAATGAAATCCAATGTCGCTCCAGTCTGCCCTTAGTATCGCCCTTACTGGTCTACAGACCAGTTCAGCGCAGATACAGCTGTCTTCGGCCAATATCGCTAATGCGCATACCGCTGGTTATACGAAAAAAACGGCGGTTGTAGATTCGATTATTTTGGGCAACCAGTCGGCTGGTGTAAACATTGCCAGCTACCAGCGCGCCAGCGACACCGGCCTGACAAATGCCCTGAACAGTTCGACATCATTAGCGGGCCTTACCAACACATCCTATAATTACCTGACGCAGGTTCAGTCGATACTGGATGCAAGTTCGGATAATCCTGCGCTGTCATCGGCGATCAGTAATTTCCAGACTGCATGGACTGCGTATTCGACCGCGCCGGAAAGCACAGCGGCTCAGCAAACCGTTATTTCAGCCGGAACGACGCTTGCCAGTGCCATTAAGACAATATCATCAAAAGTAGCCTCTCTGGCGATCCAAGTGCAGAACGATACCGCCAGTACATTATCTACTTTAAATAATGACCTTGGCCAGCTGCAGACGATCAATAACGAAGTCATCAGCGCTCAATCTTCGGGCCAGCCGATTGCTGACCTGCAGGACAAGCAGGATCAGCTGGTTCAGTCAATCTCTACCATGACCAGTGTTGTCGTCATGCATCGCGATAATGGATCTATTGCACTTTACACGCCCGGCGGTACGCCGCTTATAGATGGCGACGCAGAAGTTTTTGGTTTAAACGGCGGTGTTATTACCAGAAGTTCCGGCCAAAATGTGACTTCCAGTTTAACGGGCGGCAGTATTCAGGCGGAAGTCAATTTCGCGGATACCAGCAATGCTGCAGCAATAAGCACTGATCCTGGAACCGGCGTTATCGCTAAACTACAATCACAATTGACCAAACTGGTCGATGCTTTTACCAACAGTTCGGGCAGCACCGCTTCTCTTTTTGGTGCGGCTTATTCAAGTGCCGTGACTGCATCGACGGCTTCCGGAAGTTCTCAGAGTGCTTCGACTGTTGCTAGCAGCTTCTTTACAGTCACTAATGACGGATCAGGTAATCCCGATGTCAGTACCTTCAATGTTAAATCAACTTTGCTGAACGGAACGAATGTTTTGCCGCAAACGGGCGCGGCAGCCATTTCAAATAGCTTTACCGCCACGGCGACCTACACAGCTAGCGGGCTTGCGGCTAACAATGTCACATACGCGCAGTTGGGAACCGCCATTTTATCGAACTTCCAGCAGGCCGCCAACACGCTGCAGGCGTCGAGCACGGATGCGACCACACAGCAATCCTATTACCAAAGCACTTTCAGCAATACGACTGGTGTCAATATCGATAACGAACTTGTGAATTTAACGGCATTGCAAAGCGCTTATGCGGCTTCAGCGCATGTCATCAGCACTATCCAGGCGATGCTGACCGCGCTGGAAAATACCATACAATGAACAGTAGTTTAAAGAGGTTACCGTCATGACCAGCATTAGCAACCTCGGTATTCAGCAGATTTTGACATCGCAATTGCTAAGTCAGCAATCAACGCTGGCGCAGTTGAACGAACAGTTGGGCACCAACAAACAACATTCCAACCTGACGGATTATAGTCCGGCGGATGCGCATAATCTGATGGATTTCCAGAACGCCGTAAACCAGCGTCAAACTTACCTTGCGTCGATAAATACGGTGCAGTCACGGATGTCAGTTTACGACTCGACTATGACCGATATCGAAAAGATCGCGTCGCAGGCGCAGGCGCTCACCTCGCAAAATACCGTGCTTGATACGACGAAGATCGCCAGCATTGCAGCACAGGCAACGACCTACCTTCAACAGATGGGCGATGACCTCAATCAACAGGTGAGTGGCCGTTATATCTACGGCGGAACCCGTTACTCATCAGCTCCGGTCAGGGATTTGACGACGCTCAGTGCCATTACCCCGCCTTTTACAGCCAGCACATCGCCAACACTGCCGGATTACAGCACGGCCTATTCGACAGCCAATTCGTTCACTATCAACAGCACACCGACCGGCAATTTCAAGGTCGGCAATTCTTACGT
The DNA here is from genome assembly GCA_013289265.1 of Alphaproteobacteria bacterium. Classification (GTDB taxonomy): domain Bacteria; phylum Pseudomonadota; class Alphaproteobacteria; order UBA9219; family UBA9219; genus JAATFY01. The sequence continues at coordinate 59,766 of JABDAH010000003.1, read as the reverse complement.
CCAATGGAGCGATATTGCGGCAGGCACCGTCACCAATGTCTATGTCAACGGAGTGGCTAATCCCGTAACCGTTACCGGCCTGACATCGCCAGCGACAACACCGACGCAGCTTGCAGACAATCTGCAAAAAGTGATTACACAGACGTCGGGATCAATCGCTGATTTCGCGGGCCTAACGGCTTCGGCCAGCACAAACCAGGTCACGTTTGGATATGCTGGCAGCCTTACTGGCATCACACCGACAACGGGTGCCAGCAGCAATATTACCTGGGCCGATGGAACGGACGGCACTTCTACCGAGAATATGGCGACAACGGATGCCGCTTCTTTTACTCAAGATACGGCAAACATCGATAATGGTTATAGCCTGACTTATGGCGTTACCAGTAATGATCCGGCTTTTCAGCAAGTAATCGCAGGGCTGAGACTGATTCGTCAGGCCTCACAGACAGGCGTAAGCGCAGCTACCTATAATACCGATATGCAGCAGGCGGGAACTTTACTTACCCAGGGTTTGGCGGCGCTAAGGACCATTCATTCTACTGTTGCAAATAATGTCAGCACATTAACCAATCAAACCACACTCCAGAATGCAGATATAAACGCCCTTCAGAGCCAGCTCGACAATGTGCGTTCGGTTGATATGACAACAGTGGGCACGGAACTGTCGCTTTTGCAGACCCAGTTATCGGCATCCTATTCGGCGACGGCCAGCCTCGAACAATTAAGCATTCTCAAATATCTGTAAGAAAGGTAAGATACCATGACGGCTAATATCAACATTCCCTTAAGTTTCGGTTCAGACCTATCAGACAACTCAGGAAGGAGTCCTGCCATGAATTCTCACATTGCATCTAATCCCATTTCCCTTAGTTACGTTGCGGCCCTGCGTGGCGTTAAACCCCGCCACCCCGGCGAGGCTTTTGCCTATGCCGATGTCGCCTGTGCCGATCCTGAGTTGCTCAGCTGCCTTGCCGCCAGCAATCCCGAAGGTAAGTTCTACGGAATTGTAGCGGATGAGACTGCACGTTCTGCTGCCGCGGAAAATGCCAGATTGCATGGCGTGTCCAACATCACTTTTTTCAGTGGTGCTGCAGGGATGAACGCTCTGCCATCGCTCAATTACCTTTGCTGCGACGAAAGCAAAAAGCCGCTCAGCGCTGTTGCGCGCCAGACATTGTTTGATCTGGCCCAGAAACTGCTGCAACCGGGCGGCCTGTTTCAATATACCTACCGCGCTTATGACAAGGCCGACGGCGCACTGCGCTTTCTGGTACGTGAATTGGCGCCTGAAATGAATGCCGAACAGGCAGCTACATTTCTGAAAGAGTTGAAAACGCTGGGTGCGCAGCATCTGGAACGTCACGCAGGTACGGCCGCCAAGTTGGAGCAGGGCATTGAATCAAATCTGCCCGATGCGTTTTTCAGCGCTTATGATGATGGTGCCGCAACATCCGGTTCGTTCGATACAATTGTCGCGCTGAATCCGCGCGGCTTTGCCTATGCCGGCGACAGCGATATTCCTACCAACTATATCGAGCTTTCGGTGCCGGTCGAAGCGCAAAACCTGATTGACGGGCTCCGTCAGCATGTCCTTTACGAACAGATCAAGGATTATGTGCTGGACCGCTCCATTCGCTCCGACGTCTGGTGCCGCCAACCTGTGCCGCAAACGAATGTAACGGCAGAGCTGTTCGGGCCTTTCGTTTATGGCATTCCCATGCAGCGCAGTGATGTGCCAACTGAAATTCAGGCTAAGGGTAAACTGATTGACCTGAATTCGCCACTCTATACAAGACTGATTGATCTGATGACGATGATGCCGGTCAGCATCGGCGATTTCCTTAGCCATCCAACAGGCGAAGAATTTGAACCTACGGAAGTTGTGGGAGCCATGCAAATTCTGGTTGCTTGCGGTCTTGCCCAGCCGATGCGCGGCGTGCGCGAAGCCAATAACGTCACCAGTGTCGCCCAACCGCGACTTGTGGGTGATTTTAACCGCTATCTTGATAAAACATCGGTCACCGGCGGTGACTTATGGATGTCGTCACCGGTACTTGGCGGCGCTGTCTCGCTCTCGGCACGCGATGCACTTGTGATGCAGGCGCTTGGCCGCGCAGGCCTGGCGGACTCGGTATCAGCCTTGCTGCCGGAACTGGAACGTCTGGCCAAAAATCCGGCACAGGCGGCAGCCATTATGGACGTGGCCGAGCCTACGGCGGAAATCGCGCAGCATATGATTCAGGACGTGGTCGCGAAATCCATCGTGCAGTGGTACGCTTACGGATTGCTGGAAGCAGCCTGATCCTCTCTGATTTTATTGTCACAAGTCGTGGCACTTCTTTCCCTGGATGTACCCCTCCCTGCATCCAGGGAAAGATTGCTCTATTCTCATCCCGGCTTTAGGGTTACTTTGTACTGGTAACAGGCCGTTTAAGCGTATGCCAAATTTGCAGCAACTCTTTCAGAATGCCGTCACCAGTCACCAGACTGGCGATATTGATGTGGCATCACAACTCTACCGCGCTGTACTGTCCGAAGATCCGCATCATGCAGACGCTTTGCATATGCTCGGCATCATCGCGCAGCAAAAAAATAATACCGCACTTGCTCTGAAACTAACCGAAGCATCGTTGGCGATAAAGCCGGAACTGGCACTAGCATGGTATAACCGCTCGCTAATGTTGCGGACGATGAACCGTATTCCTGACGCACTTTATTCCGTGCAGCAGGCGCTTGTTCATGATGCACAACTAGGCGATGCGTGGGATATGGCGGGCACGTTATGGCGCGAAAGCGGCAATCTTGATGAAGCCGCCCGGCACCATGCCAGAGCGGTCGAGATCCAACCCGGTAATGCGCGGTACCGCAGCAATTATGCGATTCTGCAAATGTCGCGCGGCGATCTGATCGGCGCCTATGAAGCCGTGCGCGAGTCAGAAAGGCTGGACGTCGATTGCATTTCTTTTGCGCTTGGCAATGTGTTGCGGGCGTCAGGCCATACCGAACGTGCCATTCCATACTATCAGCGCGTCAGTCGTCTGGTGCCGGATTCAGCCGAAGCTCATATGAATGAAGCTATGGCCTGGCTGCAAATCGGCGAGCTGGAACGCGCTTGGGAAATCTGGAAAAAACTGCCGGATGATGCAGAGATTTTGCGCCGTATTCCCCGCTGGAACGGCGAGAAAGTACCGCACCTGCTGTTGCACGAAGAACAGGGCATGGGCGATGCGTTGCAATGCCTGCGCTATATTCCGTTGATCCGTGACCGCGCGAATAAAATCACGTTGCGGCTTAATGCAGCTCTGCAAAAACTGGTTGCCCATAACTTTCCGGATATTCAAGTCATTACTCTGGATAATCCTCTACCGCAGGCCGATGCCCGCATTCAATTGATGCAACTACCTGCGATGCTGGGAACAAATCTGGATAATATTCCTTCGCAAATTCCTTACCTCCATCTTGACGAGAAATGGCGCGTGCCCTGGACAGAACGGTTGTCAGCGGTCAAAACGCCCCGCATCGGCTTTGTCTGGGCAGGTAATCCGGGGCACCGTAATAATCATAATCGCTCACTGATCTTGCAGCAGTTGAAACCATTGCTGGATGCTGTCGAGGGCCACGGCATATCGCTGCAGAAATGGCGAGAAAAAGATGTTGCGGGACTGGATGTCTTCAAACTTTTTGACGCCGATCCCTACCTAGACGATTTCAGCGCTACGACCGGGTTGATTGCGGAACTGGATCTCATCGTCACCGTCGATACATCAGTGGCGCATCTGGCGGGTGCGCTCGGCAAACCGGTATGGGTGATGTTGCCTTTTGACCCTGACTGGCGCTGGATGCTGGGGCGTGAAGACAGTCCCTGGTATCCGACAATGCGTCTGTTTCGCCAGACCGCGCCGAAAAACTGGGATTCTGTTTTCCTACCAATGGCAAAAGATTTACAGAAATTCCTGCAAGGCGATGTGTCGGTGCTGAAACCAAAAATCTGGACAGGGCCGCCGCTGCGGCAAAGCCCAAACGCGCTTAGACTTGATAAATGAATCAGATCAGTTTTAAGCCGATGTCATAACCGAACCAGAAGTCGGCGGTTGCATGGGTGGTGGTGGCGCAACCTGCGCTGTCGGTGCTGCCGCTGTTTGCCTCGGCGTCAGGCCTTTGGCGATCGTGCGATTGATGTCGACGAGACTATGCAGCAATTGCGGCGCGAATTCGGTAATAGCGCGGAAGCTGACACGGTCAACATATTTGCTGAGATTCAGTAAAATCATTTTCAGGCTTTTGGGCAGTGGGTTATCCGGCTCGCATAAAGCTACCTGGAAAATCGTCCAGAGCCTTTGATTATGCTGAACGGCATCGATATAAAACACCATATCCTTGCCGCCGTCTGCAATGGCAGCGTTTAACCGTCCGGCGCAGCTGATGAGGGCGAGACGGTCTGTTTCGCGACTATCTTCGTTGGCTCTGGAGTCACCAGAGACACTGCTGTTATAGGCATTTTGATATGTTTGCGGCGTTGTCATAATGCTCTCCTGTTTAAATAGTGGCTATTTTTGATTCAAGCGATTGTGCTTCACTTAAAGAGGCTGGCGCCGCCAGATCGGGCGGCGCCACTTTTTCCTGATCAGCCAGAAGTTTATGGCCTACTTTCAGCGCTTTAAATGGCTCACCCGCTTCCAGATGAGCGATGATCTGATCAACCTCGCTGGCAAAAGGCGGGTAAAGTTTGCTGAAATTCTTGATGGTTTCAATTACAAGATGATCGAGCGGCTGGCCCTTGCCCTTGAACAGGTAAATCACCTGCAACAGGAAGTATACATTGCTGGCATCCGATTCATCGCGGCGTTCGGTATTCATCATATAACCCTCGCGCAGCACAGGGCTGTCGGAGAGAATGAGAAGATCAGCGGGACGGTTCCCGACATTTTTGAGGACGGCGCCGCCGGCGAAAATTTTGCCTTCAGGCTTGACGCGGATTTTAAGTGGCATGTTCCCGACTCCTTCGAGAAAAAATGGTTAAGAAAAAGAAGGGTGGGTTTGACCCCACCCTTCCCCTTAGGCTTAGAACAACTTCAAGATGGCTTGTGCCAGCTGACCCGAGATACCCAAAGACACAATACCCAACTGGTTCTGCGCTTGCAGAGCCTGCAGGTTTGCACCTTCTTGGTTTGTATCCGCCAGTACAAGGTTATCAGAAGCAGTCTGAAGTGAAGTGATCAGATTGCTGGTGAAGTCTTGACGTGTTTGGATCAGTGTCGCATTACCACCGAAGTTAGCGGCGTCTGTACGTAGAGTTGACAGAGCCGTTAACAACAACGACTGCGACTTCTGAATCGCAACCTGGTCGGCAAACGAATTGGTTGCCGCAATAACGCCCAGACCCGCGGACGTCACGTTAACACCAGTGATCGTCAGCGCTGTCGTGTTTGTTTCGTTGAAGTAAACGACAAGCGTTGTCGACGTACTGTTCAACAGGTTGGTACCGTTGAAAGTTGCGTCGTTGACCAACTGATCAAGCTGAGTCAGCAAGCTGTTGAACTGCGATGCAAGACCTGAACGGGTGACGGTATCCGTCGTGCCCAGGGCCTGTGTCACAATACCCGTCAACTGATTGACGACTTGCGTTACGTCGCTGATCGATGTGGTCGTTGACGACACCGTCTGCAACGACGTTGCCAAGGTGTTCTTAACGTCCGAGAGCTGGCCCGCACGATTCAAGAAGCCTTGGGAAGCGAAGTAAGCAGTAGCATTATCAACGGCCGAATTGACCGCTTTACCTGTAGAAAGACGCGCCTGCGTGGTTTGCAGAAGGCTTGCCGTATTTGACAAGGCCGTCAGGTTGGCACGCGCAGAGGCGCTAATCGAGACTGAACTAATAGACATGGTAGGGAACTCCTTTCAAGAGTGAACGCGGACTCCTTCCGCGGGTTAAGATGCCATCCCTGATCTTGCCGAAGCTAAAACAGGGAATAGCGCGGTAAATCATGCGAGAAACATGCCAAACAACTGATATAACTGGCCTTTGATTTAGTTGATGAATTGGGTTTACCGGCTAGGCAATTTTTGCCGTTTTTGATCAGAGCGGCAATTTTTTCCGGCAAGAATTGCCGTTTTGGTAAAACCTAGCTTTGAGTGCCCTCAGTCAGGCGATAGGTTTTTTGTCCGACATGGCCAATCTCGCGCGATAGGTCCCCGTCACACCAGATCTCGAACCCGACTTTGCGAGCCTGTTCGCAGAAGTAATAATCCTCACCCAAAATCTTTTCGCCTTCAACTGAGGTATTGAACCAGGGCTTTGGTAATTTATCGAACACTTTCATGCTGATAAGCAGGCAGCCGGTGGGGATGATTTTCATCTGCTGCAGGCCGCCGGTTACATTTGTATGTGAGCCTTCAATGGTAACGCCGAGCGGGTGAAAAGGCGGTGTGCGCTGCGAATAAATGGCGCCGACGATATCCTTGTTGTGTTTCAGCAGCCGCGAGAGGGTTGTAACCGGAAATACCATGTCTGAATCCAGAAACAGCAGATGTGTAGCACCCGCCAGTTTGGCGGCCTCGGCGCATTGGTTGCGGCCCAGAGCGACGAGCGAGCTTTTCGCGTTGATGATGCAGGTGCGAGCCCCCGGATTAAGGCATAGGGTCGCAAGACACATGGCAAAATCAGCATGCACCATATCGCCGCTTGGTATGCCAATCGCGACTGTAGCTGTTGCCGTCATGTGTTTTTATTTCCCGCGAGATTGCCGTAATGGGCAGCGGCATTGCCGTGGAAGCTATATGAGCCGGTATGCGTCAGCCTGCTTTGCATGTCGAGCCAGATTTCGCCCCCGATGGCGCGCCAGCGGCGGCAGAAAGCGTAATCTTCACTGAGATAAACACCAGTTTCCGGATCGATCATGCAATCGAACAGGGCATAGAGATTTTCACTCGGCTGGCTCGGGCGCGGGAAAGCATGCAGCGATTTATACTTGGTTTCCGGATAGGCTTTCTGCATCCGCAGGAAGACATCGCGTTTGATCAGTTGAAAGCCGGTACCCGCATAAACCCCGGTGGCAAAACCATTGTCGGTTTTAAGCTCAGCGCTCTTGCAGACATCACCGACATAGGCCAAGCCCGCTTCGTCCAGGGCTTCCGGTGTGTTACCCGCGCGCTGTTTCAACTGGTTCCAGTCGATAATTTTTGCGGGATAAAGAGCAGCGACAAAATCCTTATTGAAAGACAGCAGCCGTAAAACCTGTTCTGGTTTGAAACTGATATCGGCATCGATAAACAGTAAATGCGTGGCGGTGCTGTCCAGAAATTTGGCGACAATGGCGCTGCGTCCGCGTGTGATCAAAGCATCATTACCCAGCATAACAACGGCAACATCAAAGCCCATTTTTGGCGCAGCAGCGCTGAGATTGAGCAGGGACATTGTGTAGTCCTGCGTGACCAAGCCGCCAAAACAGGGTGTGCCAACAACGACGAGGGGCCTTGTTATGTCCATACTCATGCTGCTGCCTCTGTTTTTTGGTCACAAACGATCTGGAGTAATTTTTCGTTCAGGGGACTCCAGTCCCATTGCGGCATTTTATCCGCAATCACTTTAGCTTTTTCCCGAGCTTCGCGCTGGTTGGTGTAGACATATTCCATCGCTTCCACGACTTCATCGACATCTGTTTCGCCCCAATCCTGCACGCTGCGCATCAAAGGCGTCGGCACAACGGTTTTCTGCGTTTTGAATCCGCCGCATCCGATCAAATCCACCAGATCTTTTTGTCCGGTGTTGTAGGCGACATAAGTCGGCACACCGCAGGCCATCGCTTCCATCGCCACAAGATTTGTACCGCCTTCGCAGCGATTGGGGAAAATCGCCATATCGCATTCGCGCAGAACCGTCGGCATCAATAGATTATGGGTAAAAGGCAGGTCGATAAAGCTGCCCGGCGGTAACCCTTGCGACAGCAACCACGGCGTAAATTGCAGACCGTAATCGGGCGCCGGTTGCGGCATGGTTTTGCAATGTCCGGCGCGCTCAAAAGCGCTGCCTTCCGGTGCCGTCAGGTTTTGCCAGCAGGTCACCAGCAACGCATCATCATGCTTTTCGCGAAAGCGTTTAAAGGCGGCAAGGACAATATCCTGCGCCTTGCGGAACTCGAACTTGCCGCCGGAGAAAACCACAAACCGGTTGCGGTAAAGCCCTGAATTAGGCCCCGGATTAAACAGGCTATAATCAATACCCTGATAGCAAAGATGCACTGGGCCGATATCGAGGCTTTTCAGGTAATCGGCATTCCATTGCGATATGGCGATGAATATATCGTAATTCTTGGCAATCTTGCGGCCGTGGTCGTTGCAAACCAGATGTTCGATAGCGCAGCAGCCAACATTCGGCTTGCCCCAGATTCTGTCTTGCCCCGGAAAACCGGCAAAATTACTGCTGCAGCCATGCAGGACGGCGTGATTAAAGCTCAGCGTTTCTTCGGGATTTTTCTGCAGAAAGTCGTGCAGCTTGCGCGCCAGGTCAAAAACCGGCTCCAGCTTGGCCTGGGTCAAAGGGGGCAGGGAGGTTATGGCCGGTTGCTGCGTGAGAACGACTTGTTGCCCGCCCCGGCGCAGAAATTGCATGACAATCTGTAAACCATAAATGCCATAGCCCGAGATCGTAGCGAGTGCCCAGGAAATGGCCAGCGAGGAAGGTTGGGAAGACAAGGTCAGCAACTCGTTATGGGGAATAGAGTGAGGGCTAACTTTGCTAACACTTGGTTAAAAAGAGATCAATGAAAGGTTAAGAATACAAAAGCATTGCGTACACCAGTCTTATAGGTTGATTCAAAAGCGTTTTATTTTTGGGTTATTTTTACTTGTCAATATAAAAAATAAGGAGTATGATGGATTTATATTAGTGGGCTAGAAGTATAATAATTGCAAGTTCGCTAAGTTACTTTGGGTGAAGAACAATGACAAGTACGGCAGGTATCATCAACACAGCAGCAAGCGTCCAGACGACGCAGCCTGTCGTTGCGCCTGCCAAGACACCGAATGCAGCGATCACTGGCGCAAGCATAGCTAGTCAGAATCAGACGGTCAGTATTTCACCGCGCATCGTTGTTGATCCGACTGCCGGCATCATCACGCAATATCTCAACAGCAGCGGCAAGGTCGAAGTTCAGTTTCCTTCCACAGTTGTTGTTGCCTATCTGCGCGCAGGCCTGACGAGTGAAGGCGTTTCCAGACATACAATAACAGGCGGTACGCCAACCGAGCATTCGAGGACTGCCTAAAAAATCGCCCAGATATTTTCTTGCACCGCCGGATGGCGGTTTTTTTATGCCCTTTTTATTTTGCGATAGAGCAAGATGAGGAGTGAGCACCGCGAAATTGACGGTTTATTAACCGCAATGCTACAAATTATCTAATATTGTAGACGATAGAAAAACCAAGGAATCGATGAAACTCCGTCTGTTCATTTTGCCTTTAGCAATGGCCCTGCTGCCGATGGCGGCCTCCGCGCAAAATGTTTTGCTGCCGCAAACCAATTCAAAAACGGCTGCCCCCGCTGCCAAGCCGGCAACAGATAAAGCTGCGCCGCAGGCGGATACTCAGGCCAAAGTGCCGCCGGTACCTTCGACCCCGCTCGATGACATGTTGCAAAAATCGGCGCAATCAATACAGCCACAGCAGGCGTCAAGCGGATATATATCGTCCGCTCTGCAAGTGCAGCTGATCCAAATGGAAAAAAGAAATATCACATCCATGCAGGATGCTCTCAACCAATCGCAACAAATCCAGACTATGCTTGCGTCCGGCCCCAACGCGCAACAAAATCAGCAAATGCTTGCGATGATGAAGCAACGTCAAACGTCGGCATTGGCGGAAGCGCAAATGCAAATGCAGCGAACGCAGCGGCGTTTGGATATTTTACAGGCAGGCCCGCTTAAAACATCGGATTTGTCGAAACTCTATCAGGCTGGGTATTGATATGCGCAGAGGGAAGCAATCTATGTTCAAAAATAACAGTTTCTTCCTCGTTTTGCTCTGTCTCTTTTTATTCGTGGCGCCACATACTTCTTGGGCGGTTGCGCCAGCAACTGCGCCCGATTGCACTGCAGCTAGCCAGTTTTCGCAGGATTATGTGCAAAACATGAATATTCAGGTTCAAGCCCAGACAGACAGAATTTTCGGCATCCATAATGCGTTCTCCAAAATTCGGACTGACGCTTTTTCCTGCCTTGACGGCATAAACGCCATGTTTGGCCTTAGCCGCGGCATGCATGACCCGCTCGGGTTTGTTGAAAGCGCGCTCGATGCCGCATTCTGGAACTATGTTATTAATGCGGCGGATGCGATATGTGCCGCTGCACTTTCCAGTATCAATTCAGTCATCAATCAGGTGACCGATTTTGCGGAAAGTATACAGAATTTTGCCTGTATACCTTTACCAAGTTTGGGATTTTCCGGTCCCAACATTAATTTACATCTGCCGCATATTCCGTGTAATGGTACCAGTCTATTACCGCCCAATGCGATTTTCACACCGAACACAACTAATTCGCCGAACATTTCTACCTGGCAATTTTTGGGGCGTGATCCACTATGATAAAAATTATTTATACATCTATAAGTAACAGATCGAAACATGTGGTATCTATATTTGCATTGTTCTTTTTATGCGCTATTCTCTTTGTTACGAGTCCCGCAAAAGCGCAGGTGTGGGCCTATGACGATGGTATTGATAACCCTCTTTACGGCTTAGCATATGGACCAAATTCGGTCCTTCAACGTGCCAAAGGGGCACTTGAGACTTTACACGGCGATATTCAACTGTCTTTAAAAGGACAGCAACAAGTCATTAATGGCGCAAATCAGGCGGTAGTTGATCAAGAGGATCGCAATAGCTTCGCAATACCTATATCGCAGGTGAATGCGGACGCAGCCGTGTCCCCGACATCGGCGGTTGCATGCACGGTTTATGCCGGTGCTTCAAGGAATGGCGCGCAAGCAGCAACTGGAAATTTAACAAGTTCTATGGGCAGGCTTAGCTCTGATAGCGGCAAAGGCAGTAAGGCGGTCGGTGGGGGCGCTGCTGGTGCTGCCGGCGAAATATGCCGCAGGGTTGGCGTGAATTGGAGCTTTATCCCCGTTAGCAATACCGGTCCATACGGCGCTCTGGGCGACACGGCTGTCAAAAACTGTAGGCAACATTTATGATTATGCACAAATCTCAAACAACAAATACAAGACAAAAACTTCTTCTCGTTTTTGCCTGCCTGTCACTTTGGGTGACGTTTACAGCTCCTACCCATGCGGACGACACTTATGCTGATGCAGACTTACTTTTATCCAGCGTTTTAAATCATATGCAATATCCGATCCCCGCTGCTCGTATTGCAGAAACATCAGATCACTATCTGAATTTTAAAGACGCCGTTCCCACACCTGCGACGCCGTGGAAAGATGAAGTGCGTTACGTTGCGGCTTACAGCTTCTGCCAACGGCTCGTGCCTAAATTCCCTGCGCCGCCGCATACTTCGACAACTCAGGAAACAACGGCCGATATCGTTGCTTTGACGGATAACATGAACAATGTTGCCGCCCGTTCTGCCGCCTTGGAAGAATGTCTGGCCGCTGTTTCGTACCGGACGGCTTGCCCTGCAAATAATCCGAATATTGCAGCTGTAGGTGCAACACCCAGCTGCCATGATATGCAGGCGAGAATGTGCAATTATCTGAAAAAGCCTCCGGGTGCGGGCGGACTAGGTATTGACCGCATCACCCCTGATGGCAGCGACGAGGCTGACAAAGCCTTGATTGATTGTGACCAGTGGGGATTAAGCCCCGCAATGTATGACAAGATTCTGGCGCATCGCTGCGACAGTGAAAAATATGTCAAAAATCTTCCTGCGATCTTGAACGGAAAATCATCGCTGATTGAGCTTACGGTTCAATTTGAATGCCAGCATGCGAAGGATGCTTTTGAAGCTAAAATGGACCGGGAACGCGAAGGCATACTTATCGCTATCCAAACCTTGTTCCAGATGCGTGGATTGGGGCAGGAGGTCAACCAATCTGCCAAACCTGTAGGGCCATAAGTATTAATAAATTCAATGGTTTGATTGTTGAGCGCCCGCAGATTTCTTGGTGAAACTATTGTTTTATGGTAGAGTGTTAACCGAAATAACGATTTAAAAAGCAGGATGAATTATGGCCGGAAACCCAAGTTTACGCTCAATAACTGCTGCTGCGGCTCTTGCCGGGATTGCGGCATCAAACGCAGGCGCTCAGGACGTTCAGGTTAAAGATTTGTCGCCTCCCGGCTCGGTTCCAGATTCTGCTGCCGTGCAATCACAATCGGCGCCTGTCGTTACATCTGACTCGCCACCACCGCAGGTACAGGTAACGGCGCGTGGTGGTGTTCTGGCAGGCAGCCTTATGTCGGACGGTAATATTGATCATCCAGGCATAATGTATAGCTATGAAAATGGCGGCAAGCTTTCCAGAAACTGGGCGGGTGTGGGGGGTACGGAACAGCCCAATTTTGTCCAGCTTGTGAATGTGCAAGGCCATATTGCGACGCGCGAAACTTTCGAAGTTATCCTGCATTACGATAGCAACACAAAACTCTATTCGGCGGATGTGCGCCAGTTGGCCGAGCAGGAACATGGCGGCGATATTCTGAAACTGAGTTCCTCATCGTCTAAAGTCTGGCAAACTCCTGACGGCGTATCCCATGTAGGAATGGTGGAATTTAAATCGCGTGGCGACAAGATATTGGATTTGACCAGCGGCCAGTCATTGACGGATGACGATAACAAACTTCTCGATAAAGAAAGAAAAGCTATTAGTTTTGCCTTTGATACGATCGTCAGAAATTTGACGAATGGTGAAGGCGGCCCACCGGTAGGTGGCATCAATCCAGACTATAGGGCCGTCATTCCATTACCGAATGGAAGTGGGGTCATAGCTCAGGTCGGTAATAAAACGTATCTTGTGCACCCGGAGACTATCGACCAAATTGGCAGCTCTGATTCACGATATCTCCATATGGAACTAAGCCCGACTGGCATGCGGCTGGAAAAGATCGACAATTTTATTGCGGCGCTCTTTAAAAAAGATCCATTGCCACTTTCGCTTGGTGTGGATGTTAAATCCGTGCGGGTGGATAATTTTAGCGGACCACATAATGATTACCACAGCGCTTGGTATGATCCGCGCGGCCAGCAATATGAAACAAGGGATCCCGGTCGCCGTGAAGCGACCGGTCCAGGCGGCCAACGCGAAATACCTGATGCTTTAAAACCCGATATTATAAGTGGTCTGATTGCTGCACGTATGGCAACCAGATTTACCAACTCATTTTTTGAGCCGGGGCTTAGAACCAGCCTTGTTGACGGGTTTGACGGTCGGCCTGATTGCCCACCGGGAAGCAAAGAAAGTCCGGGGCTCATTGCACAACAGCAAGCGGCTGCGGCAAAAGCGCAACCCGCCGCCAGCCCCGGCCTTAAGCCGGCGAGCCCTAAATTCTGATTTTATCACTCTCTACCATCTGTTAACCATTATTCGGGCATGGTAAAAGCCAGTTTGCCCTCGGGTAATTTTGGTTTATTAGCAATCCGACAAGCATTTTTTGCTAATAATCAAGGTTGGCAGTGGGCCTCACAGGTTAACCTTTTGTTTTCGATGGTTTTTTAATGGCCGATGGACCTCAGCAAAACCGGGATGCAGCATCGCAAGCGCGGATGCAGACACTGCTTTTGACTTTCCGTCAGGTGGGCATGCCTTTGTTGACGGCTTTGACCGAAGCTTCCAACGCAGCTGCGGGCGAAGGCAAACCTTCAGCAGGCGCCAATTCAGAACAATTCAGTGCGCTAATCGACAGCACCGTCAATTTAAGCCGTGAACTTGCCTCGCAACTGGGCGCGGAAGAAGATCAGCTGGACGCCTGGGTACGCTGGTCGCTGGCGGGTGCCGCCAGTCAGGTTGTCGCCGCGCATTTCAAGGCAACGGGCCAGCCTTTGCCGCCGGAGCAGGCGCAGAAATTATCCAGCATCGCAATTGAATTGCAGAGCAAGTTTAAGGCGCAGATTCCTGCGGGTAACGAGCCGATCCCCAATACGGTGGCGACATTTCGCGCGAAGATGATGGAAGCCATGGTGCCTGTCGTAGGCGCTATTGCGCAATATTCCTTTGGCCGCGCCGAACATGGTCTGCTGGCAGAAGTAGCGGAAAAGCTGATTAAAACCGCTGATCAAGTGACGCGCGCGCTGGCGCCTGCAGGCTGTACGCCGGAACAATGGCGGTTGCTATGCTGGAACGTGCTAAAAGCATCGGGCCAGATCTATACGGAATCGCATTATGCCGAAGCCGACCGCCTGCTTTATATGAACCCGGATGACCGCGCCGCTTACTTTGCGCAGCACGGGCAGATTGTACCGATGGCGCAGGTCTGGCAGGCATTCAATCAACGCATGGCCATGCTGGCGACGCTGGCGACTTACCTGGAAGTGCCGAGCTCTGCGCAGCTTGACGGCGAAGGATGGCAGTCATGATAAAGGTATCCGCATGCTAACCGCCCAAGCTCTTGCCGCCTGTTTGATGCTGGCATCGAACACCTATCAGGTGCCGCCTGCGATCATGATCGGCATCATGCAGGTTGAAGGCGGTCATATTGGCCAAGCCGCCGGGCCAAATTTCAACGGTACCTATGATCTGGGTCCTATGCAGGTCAATACGCGTTGGGTGCCACAACTGGCCAAGCTCTGGCACGTCAATGAACGCACAGCCCATGTCTGGCTGCGCGACGATGGCTGTGTCAATGTCCATGTCGCTGCGTGGATTTTAAAACAGAAAATTGCCGAAACCGGCAGCTATTACCGCGGTATTGCTTACTATCATTCAGCAACACCCGGCGAGGGTTCGCGTTACGCCAACCGTGTTGTTTCCGCGATGGATCACAAGGGTCTGGTGAAACATGACGCGCCGTTGCATTATTACGAATATGCGCAACGGTAAGCGGGCGCAGCTAACGGCCGTTAAGGGCAGACAGGCTCTCCTATGAAATCCTTCGTTCAAAAAACATTGCTGGTTCTGGTTTTACTGGCATCGACTGTAACGCTGGCAGAAGCTGCGGCAACAACGCCCGATCCTGCCGCCAATCCTATTCTTGCCAACATCATCAAGATGGGCGCCAAGATGTATTATCTGGGTACGCGCGACGGGCTTGATGGCTGGTTTATCGTCAAGGATGGCCGCGTCCAAATCGCCTACAGCACTGCTGATAAAAAAGCGGTTTTGATTGGCGCCATGTTCGGTGAGAACGGCGAGAGCATCAGCAGCGTTCAAGTCAAAGCTTTGCTGGATAGCAATAAGGAAGTCGCCGCTTTGATGGAGAACGCTTCCCGAGAACAGCAATCAATTAATCAGGTTGGAACGCCAGTGGCGCCGCCAGCTGCAGTTGCTGCTGCGCCCGCAGCCCCGATGCCTACCGTTTCCCTTTCGCCCGGCGAACGGCTGTATCAGGAACTATCCGCTGCCAGCGGCGTGACCTTGGGTAGCGGCAAGCCGCAGATCCTGATGGTGATGGATGTCAATTGCCCGCATTGCCAGGCGACATGGCGCGTCCTGCGCGATGCCGTTATGAAAAATACCGTGCAGTTGCGCATGATCCCGATCGCAGCGCCGGACAGCGATAATGAACGCGCCGGAGGGCAGCTGCTGCATGCCGCCGACCCAATGACTGCATGGGATAAATATGTTGCCGGCGATAAAGCCCAACTGGCTGGCGTTCCTGACGCCCCAACTATTGCGGCGCTGCGTGCCAATCATACCTTGATCGATAACTGGAAAATCAATCAGACGCCCTACATGGTTTATCGCGGCAAGGACGGCAAGGTAAAGATTGTTGCGGGCGAACCTGAGAAAGTCTCCGCTATCCTTACCGATCTGGTGCCTTAATGGCGGGATGGCTGGAAAAAATCCTGCCTCAAGCGCCGCCTGCGGTGAAGGGTAATACGTTGCCGGTCAAGCGGGTAGAGGGGCAAATCACGCCTTTAATCTCTACCCCCGTTCCGCACGCGACATTACCGGCAGCTTCGGTTGTTTACGGCATAGCTGCCAGCGGTTTATTTGTCGTAGCCCTTTATTTTCTGCTGACGGGGCGGTGGTTTACCGGGGGGCTGGTCTTATTGCCCGCCGTCTGCTTTCTTGGTTTTGCCGTTCAGTTTCTGAAGGCTAGATGACAGGGGCGTAAAATCTCCTTAAGTTTATGGAAATGATTCGTTGTATAAGAAATTCTGTCTTTAACTATTGGCTGATGATCACGTGGTGACCATGACAAGATCCAAACTCCTCCTTTTCTGCGGAAGCCTTGCCTTGCTGGCGGGTTGTGCTGACGGACAAACAATGGTTATGCCGGTAGCGGCAGAGCCGGATATCGTCACGGTCAAATTATCTCTGGCAGCCGACAAAGCCTCCAAGGCGCTGGACACTATTGTCGGCATCGAACAGCAATGCAGCCCCACACCGCCGCCTGCCGAAGATTACAGCAATGTGCCAGCCAATCTGATGCAGCCTGTGACGATCCGCTGGTCCGGACCTATCGAACAGGTGACAAAAGCCTTGGCGGAAAAAGCGGGGCTTCGTTTCCGGGTAAAGGGTAATCTGCCTCCCGTACCGCTGACGGTTATTGTCGATGCCTATCAGCAGCCCATCATCCATGTTCTGCGCGATATCGGTTTGCAGGCCGGGCACCGCGCTGATATGTCGGTTGACGGCGCAGGCGGCTACGTCGAAATACGTTACTCCGCCGCAGATCAATCCGTACCTGCTACGCCTGTGATGAATTCTCACGAAATTCGCGCCAATGAAATTAAATAGTTTTACCGCATCAAAGGCTGTGCGTTTTTACAGTGCCACTGTCTGCCTTGCCGCACTGCTGGCTTTACCTCCAGTAGCGGTGGCTAGTGATACGCCTGCGGGGCCGCCATTTTCGCCGTCCAGTTCGGAGCAAACCGATAACGGCCCATCGCCACCACCGCCCGTGATGCGCGATCTGCAAGAGCAAGCTTCGAACGGCGATGAGATTAAATCCGACCAGCTAGGCCTGAAAATCCGCAGCGATGCTTTGCGCGAAGCTGCGCTTTCTTACGGCGCCCGCGGCGGCCTTGCATACCGCACTTTTGAAATCCAGCGCCGCCTTGCTGAATATGACATCAGCATGAACAAGACTTACAGCTTTGCGCGGTTGTTGATTGCAGCACCATCAGGCTTGCTGATTGAGCCACCCGTTGTATCCGAAGCGCAACGTGCCGTGCTCGTGAATGCTGGTGGTCAGGCCGCTGCCGTCGCCGACCGCATTTACCGTATCAACCGTGTTGCCCGCATTGTAACCGCGCCGCGCAACTGGCATTTGTATCTGGAACGTGACTGGGGCCGGGTCGATCCGCCGCCTGGTTTGTTGTTACCGAAGGATGATGAAGAACGTGCCGCATGGCGCGCTTACATCAAAGAAGGTTGGGAGGCTGGCGTGAAGCAAGCTGAAGAAACTTTCGAAGCCGATCTTGACCGCCTGACTAGCGATTATGTTGGCATGATCCGTTACCGCGAACTGCTGGCACAGGGAATGATCTCGCCGCCTTACGCGCTGGCTGACGATCGCGGGATTACGGGCGGCGGTCAGGAAATGCGTATCGGCGACAAGGGCGTGACCATCACGGGCCCATCGGCGCTGATTCCGCGGAGCGATGCATGGACACCAGCCACACGGTAAATGTCGATATCAATGAAATGGCGGTGCGTATCGGCACGTGGCCGGCCGAGCCTTTGCGCATGTCCGAAGAAGATCTGGACAGCATGTTGCAATGGGGCGCTCTGCAACGCGCCAGTGACATAACGTTTCAAACTGATCGTCCGATTTATATCGAAGTTGACGGCACGCTGTTTCCTGTTACGCGCCGCAGCCTCGATTCCGCCGATATGGCCAATATTCTCGGCAAGCTTTACGGCGCGGATGCGATGGCCAAGCTTGCTTCAGGCCGCGACCTCGATCTGTCTTACGAAGTGCGACCCGACCGTAATACAAGGCTGCGTTTTCGCGTCAATATAACCGCGGTTATCAGCCGCGGCCGCGACTCTGTGCAAATCACGCTGCGCGTTTTGCCGTCCTTGCCGCCGACGCTGAAAGATTTGGGCGTGGAGCAAAAAATTATCGATAACTGGGCCCCGCGTCAGGGCCTCGTGCTGGTAACGGGTCCTACGGGCAGTGGTAAATCGACATTGCTGGCGGCAGGTTGCCGCATGCTGGTGGAACGCGAAGAAGGTTGCGGTAAAATGCTGACCTACGAAGCGCCGATCGAATATGTTTACGACGCGATCACCGGCCCGCATTCTCTGGTGGCCCAGTCGGAAATTCCGCGCCACTTGCCGACATTTGCCGCTGGTGTGAGGAATGCTCTGCGCCGCAAACCCAATATTATTCTGGTCGGCGAAGCGCGTGACCGCGAAACGGTGACGGCTGCTATTGAAGCGGGGCAGACGGGCCATCTGGTTTATTCCACCGTTCACACGATCGGTGTTGCTGCGACTGTGCGCCGCATGGTGAGTGTGTTTGACCCGAGCGAACGCACAGAACGTGCCTACGCGATGATGGAAACCATGCGCCTCATTGTAACGCAGGTTCTGGTGCCAAAAGTCGGTGGCGGGCGTTTGGGTTTGCGTGAGTTTTTGGTATTCGACGAAAAAATCCGCGAGTATCTATTGGAAAAACCAATTGAACGCTGGACGCTGGAAACGCAACGGTTGCTGCAAAAATACGGGCAGACCATGGAGCAGACCGCCACCAATGCCTACAAAGGCGGGGTTATCGATCGCCGCACTTATTTGTTGCTGGCCAAGGGTGCTGGCGGCGAAGAAACCGATGATATCGACGACGATGCACTAGACGAGATTTGAGCGCAGGTTCGATGGATACACATTGGCGCAATACACAAAAACCGGCGCGATTTGGCGCTCTGGATGCGCGTGCCTTCGTCGCTATCCTCATTTTCCTGCTGCATGCGCGGCCCTGGACTTTTGTTCTGGCGCTGGTTGTTATGCTGATTTTCTGGATTCTGGAACGCAGAGGCTTGACGTTTGAGGCTTCTTTGCGGGCATTACGCAGCTGGTTTTTGGGGCGTAAACGTCCGGCCGGTAACCGTAAAAATCTCCGCCGCTGGATTGATTTTGAGGGCTGATTTTAGCTAAAAAATCAAAAGCCTAGGGCAGGTTTTTTTCTGTGACTCAAAAAACACAACGCACTTGCAAAAAAACTGCTTTCCTGTACCGTCAGCCCGTATCTATTGTCGGTTTTAAATTCATCCCTTAACATCCCCTCGGTATTGATTCGCCAGGAAAGAGCTCAAGCATGCCGAATCGGCTTTATTTTACTTCTGCCACTGTTGCCTTCTTTGCTCTTGGGTTTTTAGCCCTGCCGACACCAGCGATGGCCGGATTTCAATGGGTAGCTCCTGCTGATAACAATCAGGTCATGATGGCGCCAGCTCCTGTTCCTTTGGCCCCCTTAAGCAGAATGCCGTCGACAGCGACCGCTGCACCTGAAATTATTTCACCCGTCATTATCGGCGACACAATGCCGTCGATGTCTCCCCACGCCCCGACCCCTATGCCTATGGGTTCTGTTGCTTTACCTGCTCCGACGACAGCAGTCACGACGATTGGCGGTGCAGTTGCGACGCCTTCATTGCCTTCGATATCCACACTTTCAGTTGCGCCGCAATCCGATGTTGTTCACGGCTTTGCCAAACAGGTGCCTCTGGCTGTGGCGCTACGCCAGATTTTGCCGGCTGGTTATGGTTTCTCTGTTGACCCTGATGTTGATCTCGGCGTTCTGGTTTCTTTCCAGGGCGGCAAGTCCTGGCGCGATACTTTGCGCGACGCGCTTGATCCTGCGGGGCTTGCCATGCGTGAACAGGGCCAGATGGTTGCTGTCGGCCACATTGGCGCGGGCGTGATGGCTGCAACCACTCCTGCTTTGCCGCCGATTGAACAAGTTGGCACCATCAATGCGCCAGCCGGGGGCATTGCACCTGCGCCGATCGTTATTGATAGAGAACCGGCTGTTGAGCAGTGGCAGGCTGAGCGTGGCGATACGTTGCATAAAACAATCGAAGCCTGGGCCCAGCGCGTACATATCGAATTGAACTGGATGGCGGAATATGACTATCCGTTGCAGGCTTCTTTCAGCTTTACAGGCACATTCGAAGAGGCCGTCCGAAATCTTCTGACTGGTTTTGAGGATGCCCATCCTCAGCCTATTGCCGAATTACACACCAATCCTGGCCTTGGCCTCAAGGTTTTGCTCGTTCAGACGCGCGGCAATAGCAACAGCAATTAGTGCGGAGTTTTCCGATGACGAATACCGATACCCGCTTCTGTCGCCCGGCTTCGGCGCGCTTACTTGTTCTTGGGTTTGCTCTGATTGCCGGACTTGCCGCCTGCAACGATGAAAAACCGCGCGCGGGTATTGATCAGCATGCCTCCGAAGCACAGCAGGCCATGCAGGATATGAATAAATATGCGCCCGTTAAGCGCTACAATCCTTTAGTTGTTACCAATAAGGCCTGGGCCGGTACCTCTGCCATGCATATGCATCGTGGATTGCCATTGCCCTCCAAATATGAAGTGGATCGCGGCATCACTTTGGTGTCTTCGGAACCGATGACTATTGCCGATATTGCCAACGCGGTCAGTGTTCAAACGGGCATACCTGTGCGCGTTGCTGACGGCGGCGGCGGTGCTGCCGGAGCGGCGAGTGCTACGGCAAGCAAGAATGCAATGCCTGTCGCCTACGAAGGCCCTTTGTCGGGTTTATTGGAAAGAACGGCTGGCTATTTTGGTGTTAACTGGCGTTATGATGGTTCGATAATCTCCATCACAAGATTTGAAACGCGCGTTTTTGTGGTTGAGGCTCTACCTGGTACGCAAAGCGTTTCTGAAGGTATGCAGGATGATCAGGGCGGCGGCGGTTCTTCCGGCGGGTCATCTGGTGGTGGTAGTAGTAGTTCTACAAGTTCTATTACCCAAAACTCAAAATTCACCATCGATTTCAAATATTGGGACGAGCTGGATCAGATTTTGACCTCGATGCTAGGGGGTACGGGCACTATCGTGAGCTCGCCATCCATTGGTACGGTTACAATTACCACGACGCCTGAAATCATGCGGACAGTTGCGGATTATATAACCAAGGAAAATGAACGGCTGTCACGGCAGATTGCCATTAGTGTCGAGATTTATAGCGTGACGTTAAAAGAGGGTACTGACTTTAATGTCTCCTTCAACACGGTCTTAAATCGCTTGAAAAATTTTGGCGCAAACATAGCTAGTGGTTCTGCGCCAAGCTCTGTAAGCGGATTTACGGGTGCAGGCAGTCTGAGCGTCGCTATTTTAAACCCGTTTCCTTCCAATACGCTGGATGGGAACAATTCTTTTGGCACAAATCCTGAGGGCGGTTTCAGCAAGGGTGTTGGCAAAGTAACCGACGTGTTTACTGCGCTTTCCGGTATTGGCGATACGACAAAGGTCGCCAAGTTTCCATTGGTGACGCTCAATAATCGCCCGGCTTCACGTCGTGTCGGCCAGGATATCGGCTATGTGGCCTCATCCACCAGTTCAGCCGGTACCGCAACGACGACTGGCACGACTTCGCTGACGCCCGGCACTATTCACCAAGGTTTCTCAGTGCAATTGACGCCCCGGCTTTTGGACGATGGGCGTATTCTATTGCAATACTCGCTAAGCGTTATTGATAACAACGGATTGAGTTCATTCAATAGTACCACAGGTTCTTGTAATGGAGCCGAAGGAGCTTGCACCGGTGCCGCCAGTGGCAGCGCGACAATTCAATTACCGAATACACAAAACCGTATCTTTGTTCAGCAATCGATTTTGAAGAGTGGTTCGATGCTGCTTCTCGGTGGTGCTGAAGAAGAAGATTTGCAGCATAATTCCCAAGGCGTGGGTGATGCTTATAACTACATGCTTGGCGGCGGTACATCCAGCGGTCGGACGCATACAATGCTGTTTATGGCGATTACGCCCCAAGTGCTGGAAGAGCCCCATTCGGAGCAAGATTAATGGGTTCAGGCGTCGTCACAGTTGGCCGGCGTGAATACGCCGTCGGCCTCTATTGGGAAAACAGCCCCAACGGACGCCTGTCGCAAACGGCTAAGGAAGCGGCCCAACAACCTGGCCAACAGGCTGATTTTTACGCGCTTCGTGCCGGTAACAAAGACGGTCGCGTGCCCCAATTCGGTCTTGGCCAGATGGCGGCCCATCATAAAGCGGGTATGCCGGTTTTTGCGGCCTGTCTTGCCAATCAGCAGCCGGGGTCATGGGCGGGCGCCTTTCGTTTACGCGAAGGTATTGTCATCACGGTTGTGCGTGATGATCTCATTGTTCCTGACGGTGATCAGTTTTTCCTGAACGAAGCCGAAGCGCGCGACCGGTTATTGCAGGAAATCGGTTTTGGTGGTTTGCAGCGCATCTATGCTCCTGAATCATGGGCTATTTCCGGCTCAGATACGATGCCGATCAGCCTGCTTATGGATGACAAGACGGACGTCAAATTACGTCCTGTTGTCATACCTAAAAGGGTTTTTGTTATTGGTATTGCCTCAGTTGTCGGGTTGATCCTCATTCTGGGCGGTGGCTGGTATTATACCGAAAAGAAAGCCGAAGAAGAAGCGCGCCAGGTTCAGGAAGATAATTTGAGAAAACTACGGGAACAGTCCAACCCCTTCCAACAGCAACAGCCTGTTTACCCGCCGCCGGAGCGTAAATGGGAAAGCGCCCCCCCAGCCATGAATGTTATTGAGGCTTGCCGCACTACTTTAGCTCAAATCCCTGTGGTTGTTACCGGTTGGCGCATGTCAAGTCTGCATTGTGGCGGCGGTAATTTAAAAACTGCCTGGGATCACACCAAGGGAATTAGCCGCCCACCTGAAAATTCAATCGTTTCAGATACAGGATTGAACGCCAGTCTGGAAATAAACTTACCGGCTCTTGCGCCACGTGGGCCTGAGAATTTAACGGATATAGATGCTGTAACAAAGCGTTACCTGGCCCAGGATTGGCCGGGTGCTATCAATCGAGCCTCAGATGACCCGCCCCCATCTCCTCCGGCTGGTTATCAGGGGGCCTGGAACCCGCCACCCGCACCTTGGGTTAAGCGTTCCTTTACTGTTACAGTACCAGAATTACCAGCCAGCCTACCGGCTTTTTTTGGTGATTTGCCGGGGGTTGTTATTAACTCAGTGGATTATGGTTTGGGAATGTGGACAATCACCGGAGTAATCTATGAAAACCGTACATAAAATGGACTTACGCCCTTTGATGCTCATTGCACTTTCCGTATTTTTTGGCGGAATGGCAACCCAGATACCTGCTGCTTATGGCCAAACGGCTCTACCACCAGCAACAGCCCCAAGTCCGGTTGCGGATTCAACTACGGCTACAGCAGCTCCAGCTTCTTCGACTGCTGCACCTGTTGTAGATGCAGCGCCCAAGATAGTTGCCCCTTCGACAAATCCTGACCCAACAATTGCCGCTGCCGCGACCCCCGCTGCTGAAAAAGAGAGCAAGGGGCCAAAAACCATTAGTGGTGCTGAGGACAAAATTGCGGATTCCGCTAAAGGTGTCGCCAAACGGTTAAGCGCCACTGAAGCTATGACACTGGATGATCTCAACAGTGCGCATCAGGCCATCGCCAAGATTGAGGCGTTGATTGATCTTGAAAAGCATTTGAACGAGCTTGATAAAATCCGCAACGAGCGTGAAGGCGGCGGACCTTCTCTTTCAGGAGCCATTCCCGCCAGTGCTTTAAGGCAGGCAAATCAAATGCCGATGCAAGCGTTGCCTATGCCTTTGCCCTCCCCAATATCATCTTCTTTTTCGCAACGTGCGATGCCGATGCCTACGCCAATGTCTTCTTTCAGTAATTTGGAAGTTCAGCGTATTGTCGGTAGTAGTGGGCGCTTCAGCGCGATTATCAAGACCGGCGATGCACAAACAAAAACCGTACAGGTTGGTGATCAGCTTGAGGGTGCTACGGTGACGGCTATTACATCCTCAGGCGTTGAGTTACATCAGAATAATGTCAAGCATGTGCTGCATGTCAAGAATGTGCAGGCTGTGTTTAACAATACTCCCTAAGGGTGGCTTTCTTGTTGCCCTGTCTGGAGGTTTTTTTTCAAGAAAGCGGTAATCTGATTGCAAAATCCTATTTCACAATTGGGCGAAAAGCTACGCGCATTAAGAGCCCCCAAATCGCCGCCTAAAAAAACAGAGCCGAAGGCAACTCCTTTAGCCCCAGCTACGGCGCGCAGTCAAACACCGCCCTCCTTAACATCGGCGGACGCTAAGGACCCGGCTGTTGAGGCTGCCAGAAAAAATGCCGCAAAAGAAGCTGCTAAGAACGCCGCAGAAAACCCGCCACAGAAACAAGACGCCATCAAAATTGAAGATGAACGCAGTATGGCGATGGCGGGCTCCTCGCTTGCTTTCGGCGGAATGGTTTTAACTGTTGAAGGCGGTCCCCTAAAAATTCCCGATGAATCCCGTAATTTATGTGCCTTGTTTGATTCTGGTCTGTGGCTTGTCAGCGCTTCGCATCGTCGTTCCCCGCTTGTTACTTCGGTTGCGCTAGCGGCCAAGCGCCAGGGCTTCCGGGTCGATGAGCCGCGATACGTAACCCCCAATATCATCAGCCAGGCTTATTTGTATGCCGATCGTCAGACGATCTCCGGCCAGTTTGATGATAATGCCGTTCGTCGCAAAATCGTTGAGACTTTACAAAAAGCAGTTGAAGCCAACGCCAATGACATCCATATCGAAGCGGTCAACAACAGAACACGTGTCGAGTTTCGTATCGACGGCGCCTTGCGTATCTGGGAAACCTGGACGCAACGCGAGGGTGAGCAATTCCTGGCGGCGGTTTATTCTCACTCGATAGGCCAGTCAGGATCAACGGCGAATTGGTCCGAACCGCAAGCGGCGATGTTGACATCAGATGCCAAGGGCCGTGATACCATAGCCTTGCCTAAAGGCATTATCAGCGTGCGCTGCCAATGGGTGCCACTCGCTAATGAGGGCCGCTATCTTGATATGCGGCTTCAGTATGACTCTGCTGCCTTGTTCGGCGAAAATTTTGTAATGGCGGATGTGGATTCTCTTGGTTTTTCTCAAGAGCAATTGAAGGTTGTTCAAAGCCTGCGCGCCCTTCCGGGCGGGATGCGTATTTTCTCTGGCCCCGTTAATCAGGGTAAAACCACAACACTGCGTGTGACGCTAAACCGCCGTATGTCTGAAACCAATATGCAGCTTAATTGCCTGATGGTCGAAGATCCGCCTGAAGGCGGCATTATCGGCGCCCGTCAGATCGGCGTCTCGGCGTCAGTTAAAGACGAGCAGCGTGAAAAGACATTCGTAGAAATCATGCGTTGCGCTTTGCGCCTTGATCCCGACATCGTCATGCTTGGCGAAATTCGCGATATGCAAACGGCCAAATTTTGTTTCCGTTTGGCGCTGACAGGACGTCAGGTTTATACGACCGGCCACGTTTATTCAGCGCTTGCGACACCGATGCGTTTGCGTGATATCGGGATTGAGCCTTACATGGTCTATGACCATCATCTTGTGCGCGGCATGATCTGTCAGCGTTTGCTGCGCGGCATGTGCAAGAACTGCCGTATTTCGATGGTGGATGCCCCTAAAGAACTGGGGCCTCAGTATAAAGATTATAACCGGCGCGTACGCGCGGGGCTTGCTGTTATGGATGCTATGCGTAACAAGGCCGACGTTGCTACGCCGCATATGGAAAGGTTATCTGAGCCCGATCTGAGCAATGTTTATTACGCCAATCCGGAAGGATGTTCCAAATGCTACAAGGGCCGCGCGGGCCGTACGATTTGCGCTGAAGTTATTGAGACCGATGCCAAAATTATGGAATTGCTCCACGATAACCGTATGGAAGACGCGCGCCTTTACTGGCTGTCGCCTGTTGGCCTAAACGGGATTACCATGCTGTGGCATGGTTTGGAGAAAGTGCGTCGCGGCGAAGTTTCACCAGATGATGCCGAATTTGAGTTGGGTCCTTTTTCAGCAGATCGTGAACTGGCTGAAGTGGAACAAAAATTAGGGGCAATGCCATGAGTGATTCCAATTTTAATCTGGAAGATTTCGAGCGCTGGTTGACGAAATTTCAGTTTCGTACGAGCAAGAAACATCGTTACAGAATTTATCGCAAACTTGAAGGCATGTTGCGTATGAACGAAGCTTTGTCGCGCAGCCTTGACCGGCTTTATCTCAACACATCGGAAATGGGCAAATATCCTAAACGCCCTGCGGCCGTGGCGCTGCGCGACTGGTTCTTGAAAGACCGTTCAGGCGTTACCTTGTCGGAAGCCATGGAAGGCTGGGTGCCGACCGGCGAGCTTTACATGATACGCGCAGGTGAAGAATCCGGTACGATGGCTAAATCTCTGCACTCTATTCAAACGCTTGGCGAAAAAGGCAAGCAGATGAAGGATGCGGTTTTACATGCCGTCAGTTATCCTTTTGCCATGTTGGCGCTGGTTAGTTTCGTTCTATGGAGCTTCGGCGTTAACATGATCGCCAATATGCGTAAAAGCGCGCCGGCGAATGTTATCGCTGCCATGGGCAGTCTGGTTCCTGTTTCGGATATGCTAAATGATTGGGGCCTGACCTTTATCATTTTTGTAATCGTTGTTGGTATTGTTATCGGTGCCACATTGCCTTACTGGCGTGGCCCTCTCAGGGCAAAGATGGACATGTATCCGCCCTGGTCCTGGTACCGTGTTTTGCAGGGAAGCGGTTTTATGCTCGGACTTTCTGCTCTTCTCGGGGCGCAGGTTCCCTTGAAGCGCGCTTTGGAAATTTTGGAGGAGCAAAGCAATCCCTGGATGCGCGAACGTGTGAGTGCCGCGCGTCAGGAAGTTTTGCGTGGCCGCAATCTGGGTGAAGCCCTGCGTATTGGAAAATATAATTTTCCTGACCCTATGGTGGCGGTCGATCTTGAAATTCTGTCCGAACGCGCTGACGTTGGGTCTGTTATCGAACAGGTTACGCATGAATGGATCAACGAACAAATTTTATCCATGAAAACCCAAGCTGCCATTTCCCGCAATGCTGGTATGGCTGTTGTCGGAGGCATCATTGCCTGGGCCATGATGGCTATTTTCGGCGTTGTCAGCGAACTGGCAAAACCAGGCGGCGGCATGAATTAGCCTACATTTGGACATAGGAAATATTTTAACCAATTTTTAGTAAGCTTAAGACCACATAAATAAATTGTGGAGTTCCGTTCGGCATGTCTTGGCCTCATCCCTCAAAACACCTCAACCGCAGGTCGGGTCTCAGCCTGGCCGAAATCGCTATTGTGTTAGGCGTTATTGGAACGCTGGTAGGGATCATATTTGAGGTTGCTTCAGCCGTTTCTTATAAATCAAAACTCAATAGGGCAGGCGAAGATTTAGGCCAGATAGCCATTAATATGCGTTCTATGTACACAGGTAGGCAAACCAGCTTTGCGGCCCTGTCGCCACCCGCGACACCTAATTTTACAACTTATAGCCAGCAGTATCTTCAGCAAGGTATATTTCCTTCTGATATGGTAACGGATCCTTCAGCGGCCTGTGCGAATACAACTGTTAATACGCCCTGGAATAAGGACGTGGGGATTTGCACCGGAACGGCCCAAATTTCCCTGGTAGGTAGCAGCGGAAACCCGGTACAATTTATTGTCCGTTATAGTAACGTGCCATCAGATGCTTGCGTCGATCTTCTTACTCATAATTCTTTGCCGGGTCCCACAACAGGATTGAAACGAATAGATATCAATGGCAACCCGGTGGGCCTTGATGGCAATTTGGCAATGCCGTTGCCTATGTCGGTAGTTGCTATCAATGCAGCATGCCTGGCTGGGTCAATTTCTACCCTTGACTGGTATTACAATCTCGGCAGCTCGATGTGACGGGGTCTGATAAATAAAATGAACTCTTTCTCAAAATATAATAATAAAAAACAGGCGGGCTTCACTTTAACTGAGCTTGCCATCATTTTTGCTGTTATCGGCCTTTTAATAGGGTTCCTCTGGACCGTCGGCACGACGGTATGGGGCAGTTATCATGTCAGTCGTACCAATCAGCAGATCGTTGAAGCAGTGCAGGGAATTCGTGACTATTACGGCTATAAAATCCAGAAATGGTCGGATATTGGTGTTGGAACACCGCCTGTCGATATCACTCGTCTGATGGATAAAGCAACGACACTGCCAGTTGAAATGCGGCGCGCGCCTTCTCTTGGAGCCGGTAATACCCCGATGGATCATGATCTCAATCGCGGTACTGTAACCGGTGGATCTTTTTACGTGTTTGCAGAAGATAATATTGTGACAGGCAGACCAAACAACTCCTTTCGGCTCGTATTACAGGGCATCAGTCCAACAGACTGTACAGATTTGCTTGTATCCTTACCCCTCAACAGTGATGTGATTGGTTTCTTGCGTGCAGGAACTCAAGGTATGGCTGCAGGTACGAGTATCGTCATTAAAAAAGGTGTTTCGCAAAATGCAGCGGTCCCGCTTCCTTTGACATATAAACAAGCTCAGATATGGTGCGGAAATACTTTAAACGAGGTAGATCTTGAATTTGCTTTGCAAAACTAAAAAGCGGCGTCTCGGCTATAATTTAATGGAGCTTGCTCTCGTTCTGGGCGTTGCGGGTATTACTTTGGGCGCGATATGGCAGATATCAACTATCATCTATGACAATGTGCGCACTCAACGTGCTTATGAAGAAACCATCACTGTCGTCAATAATGTACGTGGCGGATATGCCGGAAGGTTGGGAATCCCCAGACTGGGCCTGAATGGTTTGTCGGCGAGTTTTATTCAGGAAAACATTATTCCTGCGGATATGGAACGTCTGCCGATCGCTAACACCTGCAGAAACTGTAACAATCGATGTGCGGACACGCCATGGGGTAAAGCGGATCCTTCTGGCGGTAATGCCATAGACCCCAATGGCACTTTTCGTGTTTGTGATTGGGATTTAAGTTCAACCCCGCCTCAAACTTCTTGCAAAGCACAAAACTGTGCCACGCCGCCCGCCGGCAGTACTCAGCTTTTTGCGGTTGATATACGTAATATCTCAGTTGATGCTTGCGTCCAGCTTACTGCAAAATTGTCGGGGCCTGCTGCGCCCGCAGGTATCTACGATGTCAACATCAATGGTTGTAATATTCTGGAAGGTAGCGGTTGCGGCGCTGCGCCGCCGACTAGGGTTCTGCCCGTTACTGCAAAAGATATGAGCGCGCACTGCAGTTTGTCGAATTCCAGAAATATCCTGCGCCTTGTTTATCAGCTACGCTTGCCGACAATAAATTAGGCTTTAATTTCAGCGGTGTGATGAGAGATAGATAAAATTTGTTACACATTCGAAATGTTGTAGTAAATTATTAACCAAACTATTCGTTACGACACCAATACATTTGCGTCTTATATAAGAAAAACCGGTTTCTTCTTTACTTCACCTTAATAATTATCCCTGTATATTCACGCATCAAGTTTAATCGGTCAAACTACTCAGGGAGAGAACTAATGACCTCGGATAAAAGCTTAGAGACTGCCGAATTATCGGCGACGCCGAACAAGAAAAAACGCGGCTTCACGCTGACAGAAATCGCTATCGTTCTCGGTATCATCGGTTTGATCCTCGGTGCCGTATGGACTGCTGCATCGAGCGTTTATGCCAGCGCCTACGCCTCAAAGATCAGTGGCGATATGGGTAACTACGTTGCTTCTGTTCGCGCAGCCTGCTCTGCAACGGGTTGTACCGGTGCTGCCGGTTCTGCGGCGCCTGTAACGGCTGTTGCTATACCGACTGGTAAACTCACTGTTGCCTCAACCGGTGTTACGGCTAAGATTAGTGGTACCAACATCGTGTTAGATTACCCGACTATTCAAAACAGTCAGGATGGCAAGAATCTGATCGCAGGTATTGCGGCGGCAGCCCACATGATTGGTGGTGTTTTCGCGGATACCGGCGCTCATGCGATTGCCCTCAATTCGGTACTTTCATGCCCTACGGCAGGTGCTCCGCCAGTTTGCTCGAACCCCGGCGGTACCCTCTATGCAGCTGTGGTGCAGGGTACTGGTACTTGCGTTAACGCCGGTGATACAACGGTAACGGGTACAAGCTGTGGTTTGGCTCTAATCAATATGCCTTCAACGACGGCTGGTTACAGGTTCGCACAGAGCTTCTAAGAATAAAGACAGGTATCCTTCGGGGTAACTGTTAGACTAAAGAAACCGGGGAGCCTCACAAAGCTCCCCGGTTTTTCTTTGCCCTTTTGCGGGCCGGGATAAAGTGGTTTATAGCTGCGCCATGGATACAATTTTACCCTCGCGCGACCTGCGCACCGATGATTTTGACTTCGACCTGCCGAATGAGTTGATCGCCCAGCAGGCGATAGAGCCGCGGGATCATGCTCGGCTGTTGCATATCCTGCCGACCGTTTTTCGAGACCACCACATTTATGATCTGCCAGACCTGCTGCGGCCTGATGAT
Source organism: Alphaproteobacteria bacterium (assembly GCA_013289265.1). Classification (GTDB taxonomy): domain Bacteria; phylum Pseudomonadota; class Alphaproteobacteria; order UBA9219; family UBA9219; genus JAATFY01. The sequence goes on along the minus strand of JABDAH010000003.1, from coordinate 29,143 downwards.
CTGCTGGTGATGAATGATACTAAAGTCATCCCGGCGCGTCTTTACGGCAAGCGCGGTGATGTGGCGGTAGAAATATTACTGCATAAACAACAGCCAGATCACAGTTGGTACGCCTTCGCCCGGCCCGGCAAAAGACTGCGTGCAGGCGACAGGATACTGTTTGCGCCGGATTTTGCCGCCGAAGTTCTGGAGAAAAAAGCGGACGGGCAAATTCTCATGCGTTTTTTGGTGCCGGATAACCAACTCCTCGACCTATTGCACAAATATGGTGAGCCACCATTGCCGCCTTATATCAAGCGCGATGTGGGTGCTGCCAAACAGGATTCGGATCGCTATCAGACGGTCTATGCTGCCAAGGCCGGGGCCGTTGCTGCACCTACCGCAGGCCTCCATTTTACGCCAGAGTTGTTGCAACGATTGCGGGATAAAGGCATTCAACATGTGAAGGTAACCTTGCATGTAGGGGCGGGAACTTTTCTGCCGGTGAAAGCGGATTACCTGAAAGACCATGTCATGCATGCCGAATGGGGCGAGGTCAGCCCCGAAGCTGCTGCCACAATTAATGCGGCTCGGGCCGCAGGTCGTCGCATTGTCGCCGTCGGTACCACCTCGCTGCGGTTATTGGAAAGCGCGGCAGACGAACATAGTGTGCTGCATCCTTTTAATAGCGATACATCTATTTTTATTTACCCCGGTTATAAATTCAAAATTGTGGATGCGCTTCTGACCAATTTCCATCTGCCAAAATCGACTCTTTTCATGTTGGTATCGGCTTTTGCGGGTCTGTCCCATATGCAGGAAGCCTATGCCTATGCTATAAAACACAAATACCGTTTCTATTCTTACGGCGACGCGACATTGCTGGAAAAAGCATAAATGACCGAATTCCGTTTTGATCTTTTGGCTACAGACCAAACTGCGCGGCGTGGCCGTGTTACCACCGCGCATGGCAGTTTCGAAACGCCGTGCTTTATTGCCACCGCGACGGCGGCCACCGTTAAGGCCATGCATCCGGATTCCGTGCGCGCGACGGGGGCTGAACTTGCCATCTGCAACACTTATCATTTGATGCTGCGTCCCACGTCGGAACGGGTTGCCGCGCTTGGCGGGCTGCATAAATTTATGAACTGGCCGGGACCTATCATTACTGACTCCGGCGGTTACCAAGTCATGTCACTGTCGGAGCTGCGCAAGATTAACGAAAATGGCGTGACATTCCGCTCCCACCTTGATGGCAGCAAGCACGAATTAACGCCGGAACGCTCGATGGAGATTCAGCATAATCTGGATTCCAATATCACGATGTGTTTCGATGAATGCACGCCGCATCCGGCGACACATGCGCAGGCGGCCAGTTCCATGCGTATGTCGATGCGCTGGGCCGAGCGCTGCAAGAAAGCATTCAAGCCGCGCCCCGGCTATGCATTGTTTGGCATTAATCAGGGGAGTATCTATCCTGATTTGCGCGCGGAATCGGCGGATGCCCTCAAGAAAATCGGGTTCGATGGTTATGCCGTTGGCGGCCTCGCGGTGGGCGAGGGGCAGGAAGCCATGTTCAAGGTTCTTGATTCTGTCGTGCCGCATTTGCCAGGCGATAAGCCGCGCTATTTAATGGGTGTAGGTAAGCCGGATGATCTGGTGGGGGCTGTCGCACGTGGTATCGATATGTTTGATTGCGTGATACCAACACGCTCTGGTCGCACCGGGCAGGCTTTTACGCGCCGTGGCACGGTGAATATGCGGAATGCCCGGCACATGAATGACCCGCGCCCGATTGATGAGAGTTGTGCATGTCCCACTTGCAGCAATCATTCCCGCGCCTATATCCATCATCTGTTTCGCGCCGAGGAAATTCTGGGGCCGATGCTGCTCACATGGCATAATCTGCATTATTATCAGGATTTAATGCGGGGTATGCGCAAAGCGATTGAAGAAAAAACTTTTACGGACTTCACACGCGATTTCGCGGACAGGCAGGCTGCGGGTGATGTTGCCGAGGTAAAAAGTTGATGGACAATCCGTCGCCACATGAGCGAGCTAATCCCCCTCCCCTTGCGGGAGGGGTTAGGGGAGGGCTCTTTCCATTATTATCAATACCGGATTTGCCTATAGAGCCCCCACCTAACCTCCCCCGTAAAGGGAGAGGGACGGCCATGCTTTTATTGATAGCATGTCTGTTAATCGCCAGCATCGCCCACGCCGCCATTAACGAAAATGAAACCGATGCCAGCAAAGGCATCTCGGGCCTGCCGGTGCCGCGTTTTGCTTCGCTGCGTAGTAATGACGTTAATATGCGCACGGGACCCGGCACGCGCTATCCCATCGAATGGGTTTTTACGCATCAGGGGTTGCCGGTGGAAATTACGGCGGAATATGAAATCTGGCGGCGCGTGCGCGATCCGGAAGGCGCCGAAGGCTGGGTGCATAAAAGCGCATTGAGTGGTAAACGAGCAGCGATCATCACCGGCGTTATCCGCGACTTGCGTGGCGACAAAGATGACAAAGCGCTGGTACTCGCGCATCTAGAAGTGGGTTCAACCGGGCAACTGACTTCCTGCGCCAAGGATTGGTGCAAGCTAAAATTCAATGGAATCAAGGGTTATTTGCGTAAAACCGACTTCTGGGGCGCTTACCCGAACGAGGTTTTTGATTAGAGGCGGAGTGGGAATGCATCTGTAATGGGCGCAGCCCCGTCGACAGTTGTAGCGTATCTGCCAATACGTTCCGGCGGCTCAAGAGAGCCGACATTCATAGTCAACGATAAAAGTAAGATATCAGCAGCGTCCGCGCCACTTATAGAAAAGGTAGTGCCGATTCTTCTCTCTACTTCAGCAAGTGTCCACGGATCTAAAACTTCACCGTATACAAGTGGTGCTTCGATAATAGCACGTGCGGCACCAACAATGTCGCGCAATGGATCAATTCCGCGCCGCTTAAATTCCATAATTTGCTGTTCATTCAAAACAAAACCAGCGCCTGCTGCTGTACCCTGCGGCTCCCAAGGATTGTTAAAATCACCCATAACTCAATTCCTTCAATTAATGAATATAGAGGACATGTAGCATGAAAAGATTTTTGACGTAAGCATGACAATATTTGCACAAATTGATAATTATTTCAAATAGATAGGCTGGGTATGGTTCAAGAAATTTTATGCTATAAGTACGATATGAATAATAACCTCCACAACCACCGCATTCTCCTGATTATTTCGGGCGGGATCGCTGCTTATAAAAGCCTCGACCTTATTCGCCGGCTGCGCGAACAGGGTGCAGCTGTGCGTTGTGTGCTCACAAAAGGCGGCGAACAATTTGTGACGCCTTTATCGGTTTCGGCTCTGTCGGAAGATAAAGTCTACGGCGATCTCTGGTCACTGACGGACGAAGCGCAGATGGGCCATATTCGCCTTTCGCGCGAGGCTGATCTGGTGCTAGTCGCGCCAGCCAGCGCCAATATGATCGGCAAAATGGCGCAAGGTTTGGCAGATGATCTCGCCAGCACGGTTTTACTCGCAACCAATAAACCGGTGATGATTGCGCCCGCAATGAATGTGATGATGTGGCAGCATGCCGCCGTTCAGGCAAATATTAAAACGCTTCAGCAGCGCGGTGTGCATGTTCTAATGCCCACCAGCGGTGTAATGGCCTGCGGCGAGGAAGGTGAAGGCCGGATGCAGGAAGTGGCCGATATCATCAAAGCCGTCACCGCGCATTTTGCTGTGCCGGGGCCTTTGTCGGGTTTGCGCGCGTTAGTCACCAGCGGTCCAACTTTTGAGCCGATTGACCCGGTGCGTTTTATCGGCAACCGTTCCAGCGGCAAACAGGGTCATGCCATTGCCGCCGCTTTGCAACAGCAAGGTGCTGAAACTATTCTGGTCACGGGACCTACGGTTTTGCCAAAACCGCAAGGCCTCAAAGTGATCGAGGTACAAACTGCGCGCGAAATGCTGATGGCTTGCGAAGCAGCCTTGCCCGCCGACATAGCGGTATGTGCTGCAGCGGTGGGTGATTTCCGTGTAGCAGATATAGCCTTGCAGAAAATCAAAAAAGGCGCGGTGCCACCGACGCTGGAACTGACAGAAAATCCGGATATTCTTGCCGCGCTTACCAAAGCCGGTAACCGCCGTCCGCGCCTTGTCATCGGCTTCGCGGCGGAGACAGAAAATTTGTTGCAGAACGCAAACGCCAAACTGCTGAAGAAAAATTGCGATTGGCTGGTGGCTAATGAAGTTGGTGAGGGTAAGGGTTTCGATCAGGGCGAAAACACAGTCACCTTGCTAAAGCGCGACGGCGTAGGCAAAACAGCCTCAACCGCATGGCCGCAGCAAAGCAAGGATGCCATCGCGCGGCAGCTGGTGGATGAGATTGCTAAGGCATTCACTGACTGATGCCTGCACTTGCTACTTATATTGCTTTTATTTTTGTCGCGATTGGCTTGGTCATCACGCCAGGCCCAGGCATGATTTATTACGTGTCACGGTCGATTTGCCAAGGACGCACGGCAGGTCTCATATCACTGGCGGGGGGTATAACGGCTCTTATTGTTTATATATTGGGCGCGGCTTTCGGAATCACTGCCTTGGTTTTTGCTGTGCCTTATGTCTATAACATCCTAAAAATAGCTGGCGCCGTTTACCTACTTTATATGGCTTGGCAGACGGTAGGCCCTGCGGCGCGATCACCCTTTAAAGTCCGTTCTTTGCCAACTGATAAACCTGCGCGGCTTTACCATATGGGCTTTATTACTATTCTTTTTAATCCAAAAGTTGGCATTTTCTATATGTCTCTCTTGCCTCAATTTGTCGATCCGCAGCGCGGTCATCCTTTGACTCAGACGCTTATTCTGGGTTTTACGCATCTTACACTTGCCATAGTGGGCAATACCCTTTTCATTATGACGGCTGGCAGCGTGGCTAAATTCTTTGCCGCAAATCCTATCTGGCTTTTGGTGCAACGCTGGGTTATGGGGGTATTGTTGGCCGGTGTTGCCCTGCATATCGCATTTGATTAATTCTTGTGGAGAAAAATCATGACCAAGCTTTCCGTATCCATCACCACTTTGCCGCATGCTGAAGGGCTTGCGATCCCCGCTTATGCGACGGAGCATTCCGCCGGCATGGACCTCTGCGCTGCCGTTACTAATGATGTTGTGATTGAACCTGGTAAGCGCGCACTGGTGCCGACAGGCCTGTCGATGGCCTTGCCGGAAGGGTTTGAGGCGCAAGTGCGCCCGCGTTCCGGTCTCGCTTTGAAAAACGGCATCACTGTTCTAAACAGTCCCGGCACAATTGACGCCGACTACCGCGGTGAAGTGCAGGTGATCCTCGCCAATCTCGGGACTGAGCCTTTTACAATCACGCGTGGCATGCGCATCGCGCAAATGGTGGTGGCAGCCTATGCGCGGGTGGAGTGGCAGCAGGTTTCAGCATTGCCTGAAACGGCGCGTGGTGCGGGTGGGTTTGGCTCAACCGGCACCAGCCAGCAGAAAAAAGCGAGCGGCTAAACTTTCTGCACCAACCTATTGGTTGCACCCTCCAACTCATCCTTCAACCGCGTCATAAAGTCGGTGCGGTCGAGGCCGGGTGCAATCGGCGGCAGAAACTCAATCGTGATCATGCCCGGCTTTTTCGAAAAGCTGTTTTTAGGCCATAAAAGGCCGGAATTCAGCGCCATTGGAACGACTGGTAAATTCAACTCCTGATACAAAGCGGCCACGCCGCTTTTGTAAGTTCTTTCTTCACCGGGAGCCGTGCGTGTGCCTTGGGGAAAAATCACGATCTTGCGTTTGGCCCTAGCCGCCTTATGCGCTGCTTCCATCATGCCGGACAGCGCTTTGGATCCTGCACTACGGTCGATGGGGATCATGCCGGACCGACGTAAGTACCAGCCCCAGATGGGGATATTCAGTAATTCTTTTTTCAACACAATCGCGGGATCGTCGAACAGCACATGCAGTTTGAAAGTCTCCCACGCTGACTGATGCTTGGCCGCGATGATGCAGGAGCCGGGCGGAATATATTTCTGACCTATAACACGGTAAGTCATGCCGCCGATATATTTTTCAATCCATATCACCTGCATCAGCCACAGATGCACGATGTTTAAAAAAGCACGGCGCGGCAAGACTAGTGTCCATAGCAGGGCAAAACACATGAAAGCTGTGATGCTGAATAAAGCGATATTGAAGAAAAGCGAGCGCAGCCAGTTCATCACTACCCGTTCACCGCGCCGCCAGATGCAGCCGTAGACTGGCTAACAGATATTTATTATATTCGGTGACGAGCAGGCTTGCTGTACCCGGACGCCGCCACCATTGCTGCAGTTTGACGCTATCCGGCGAAATAGGATGCGGGATAATCAGCATATCCGGCATGGCGCTGTGGAAAATCAACAGGCTGCGCGGCATATGGTAGTTGGCGGTAACGAGACGGAGCGAATGATAATCTTCCAGCGTCATCCATGTTTCAGTTTCATCGGCATTGCCTAGCGTGCTTTCCGCCGCATAGCCCAGAATAATGCAGCAATCGCGCAATTCCTTGGAAACGGGCTGGCTGCCCAGCAGATGATCGAGCGTCAGGCCCTGATGCACGCCGGAGATAAAAAGTTTTTTCCCTTTGCGGGAATTGAGCAATTCGAGCCCGGTCATGACGCGCTCGCTGCCGCCGGTCAAGACGACAATCGCATCGGTCGATTGCAGATCACCACTGACTTGCGGTTCTTCAAGCCCCTCAATAGTCAGGACGAATAGCAGCAAGCCACAAAACCAGATCGCAACAATGGCGCCCGCTATCACGATGAGATAGCGGTGGAGACGCGGCGCAGCTATTGCGGGTTTTGCTTTTTTCTTCATGGCATGGATCGTAGCAGTTTAAGGGCCGATAGACGAGCCGACAAGGCCGCCATAGCTATAGCGGCCAGCGGCACAACGAGAACCGAAGCCGCAAGTCCTGCCCAATGCATCGGCTGCAGCAAAGCGGGGTCGGCAAAACGGCGCAGGAAAAACAACAAGATACCAACGCTGATAAGGGCCAGAATAAATCCGACCATGGACGCCCGGCCTGCCAAACGCCTTGCATGATACTGGAAGGTTTTGGCAATCGCGTCATCGTCCGCACCGATAATATGCAGCAGGGCAATTGTGTCGTGCTCCGTCGCCATAATCGCGCGGCAGATCAGGCTGACTGCGATAATAAGCGTGACTGCGGTCAGCAATATCATCAGCCCAGCCATCAGCGCCAAACCGTTTACCAGATGGTTCATATCGGCAAGCCATGCGGCGTGATCGTCAACATGAATGTCTTCTGCGACGTTCTTTAGTTTATCCTGCAGGGTTGCGGCGGTAAGGCTGCTGCCAGTCTTGCGCTCCACATCAATCAGTGTCGGCAGGGCAATAGCTTTCAAAAGTTCCGGCTGGCTGATCCAGGGTTTTAGCAAACGCGCGGCTTCGTCGTCAGGCAGCGGCATGACAAGGGCGATATCCGGCTGCGCTTTTAAGATCGCCAGCGTTTGCCGCACGCGCTCGATCTGCGGCATATTGGCTTCGTCTTCGACGGCAGGAATTTCGATTGTCAGACGGCTTTCGACGCCGGTGTCCCATGTCAAAGTGATAGCGGATAAAGTGGCTTCCGCCGCCGTAGCAAAGGTTGCGACATAAACCATGATGCCGACAAGCGCCACAAAGAACCAGCTGAGATGCTGATACCGAAAAGCGGGTGAGAAAACGGAGCGGGGCAGGGCCATGTTAAACTCGCGCAACACGCATAGAGATCGGGAAATGAAAGAATTTCGTTTCTTCGGGGTTTGGCCAAACAGATTTTACGGCCTCTTCCAACCTGTCGACAGGATTATATTTTTTAGCTTCCTTAAAATACTTTACGGACGACCAGCTGTTAAAATAACCCAATAACTGATGGGTTGACCATTGAATATTCATGGAAAAAGCGGGTGCTGTTATTTCCTGCTCAAACGGAAAAGGCAGTGTTTTATAAGACGTGGTAACGGGCTCTCTTTCTAGCGGCCAGTAAGGAGTGATTAGTTGAAAGAAAGTGGCCAGTTGCCGCATCAAAGGCTGGTCTTTGGTGGAAAGAAGGTTATAGGTCCAGAGGGCGATAACCCCCTCTTTTTTTAAAACGCGTTTTGCTTCTTTGTAGAAATCATCATGCCTGAACCAATGCGCAGCCTGAGCGACCGTAACAAGGTCGACCGCGTGGTCCGGCAGGCCTGAATTTTCAGCTAGCGCTTCATAGTAAGTAATCTTAGGATTTGGTTCCGCTTGAGCAATCTGCGCGGCGCTGGCATCGGTTGCAGTTACATGATCAAAATATTGCGCCAATCTTTCAGAAGCCTGGCCGCTGCCGCAGGCGCAATCCCACGCCTCATTTTGGGACGGTGTTATTTCTGTCAGCCATTTAAATAGAGCGTCTGGATAGCTTGGCCTAAATTCGGCATAAGACTTGGCCAGTGATGAGAAATGATCATTAAAAACCATATCTCACGCCGCCTTCGCCGCGAGAGATGTCAGATGCCCATTTTTCAGGCGCAAGGCTGGTTTATTGAAACGCTCAACCAGATTTTGCTGGTGCGTCGCCAGAATGACGGCGGTGCCCATTTTGTGCAGCTCGTCAAACAGGTGAAATAGTTTGATGGCGGTTTCGTCATCAACATTGCCGGTGGGTTCGTCCGCCAAAAGCATTTTTGGTTTGTTGACCACGGCGCGGGCGATGGCGACGCGTTGTTGCTCGCCGCCGGACAGCTCTGCGGGCAGGGCGTCAAGGCGTTTGCCAAGTCCGACCCATTCTAGCAATTCACGGGTATGCCGCGTGATGTAATCTTCGTCAGTTCCCACCAGCCGCAGCGGCAAGGCGGCATTTTCCATCGCCGTTAAATGGGGGATCAGGCGGAAATCCTGAAACACCACGCCTATTTGCCGGCGGATGTCGGGCAGGTCCTTGCGCGCGACATGGGATGTGTCGTGGCCGAACAGGAAAACACGGCCTGTATTGGGTTTTTCGGCGCAGCACATCAGGCGCAGCAGGGACGATTTGCCAGCGCCACTCGGCCCGGTCAGGAAGTAAAAGCCGCCTTTAGGCAGCGCAAAATTGATATCGGTCAGAACCGGATGGTTCTCACCGTAATTCAGACTGACTTTTTCAAACTGGACGAGCATAAATGCAATGTTCCTTCATCAACTTCCAGCAAGCTTATTCTCGAAGAAATTTAGGCGGAATTGGATTTGGTTACAATGAGATAACGTGCCGTTGTGGCTATTCGTTACAATCTCTTAACCAGCATTATTCAGGATGTTTTAAGCCATTTCCTTTAATTTATCTAAAGCTTTAGAAATTTTTTAAGGAGTGACTTATGACCAGACCATATATAGGCGGCCTTCGTCGCGAGAACACAGTTCCTTTGGCTGACATTAAGGGCTGTCCAGCCAAAGAAGTTATTCCTGTAGTGCATGAAAAAAATGGGAGGACCGTTCTGGTCGCTTTAGGTGAAGGTGGTAGCAATATTGTTACAGATAAGAAGGGAAGCCTCGTTCAGGCTACGAAGCATGAGGTAGGTGTGGGGGGAGATTTTAAGAAAAGGTGTTTGTCTTTGAAACCATCTCACTAAATTAGCTCTGCTATTTGGCACATTACATTTTGTAAATATGCATATAGGCTAAGTGATAAAAGCATACTTTATATAGTGGCTTGCTCACCCATTGATTGCTTTCTATAAGCATGAGCATGATCATCGCCTGCCCTTTTTGCCAGACGCGTTTTTTGGTAGCGGCGAGCCTTTTTGCGGCCGGGCCGCGGCAGGTCACTTGCGCAAAATGCAAACATGGCTGGCGGGCTGATGCACCACCTCCTGAAGCTGCCCCGGATACTACCGGGGGTGCAGTCGCTATTGATGTAACGCCGACTATGGTCTCGCCATTACTGCCAGAAAAACCAGTATTACCGCCGCCAGCGCCCATTTTTTCGCCTCTGGCCAGGCGATTTTTCCGCTTTGCGGGTATGGCAATGGTGGTTGTTTTTGCGGTCTGGTTTATTTTGGACCGGCAGGAGATTGCCAGGCAAATGGGCTTTCTTGAGCCTTTTTATGACACAATTGGCCTGCATATATTCCATACCGGTGAGGGATTAACGATTGGTTCGGTCCGGTCCGAGTTGGTCTATGAAGACGGCATTATGAAGCTGGTGGTTGACGGCAAAGTAGTTAATACGACAAAGAAAGTGCAGCTAATACCGTCAATTCGAGCTTCCGCCCTCGGTTCCGACGGCAAAGTGATGCAGGACTGGCAGATTGATGCGCCAGCAGCTACAGTGAAGCCCGGTGGAGAAGTGCCGTTCCGCTCGTCAATCAATGCCCCCAAAGGCACAGTCGTGGATATCAATCTGAATTATATAGAGAAGATGCCAGATGCCCCTGAATGAAACGAATCCTGTCAAGGACGCCGCCAAAGGCGCTCATATCCTGATTGCGGAAGATAATCCTGCCGTGCGGGAATTTATCCAGAGGTCACTAATGTCGGCCGGGTACAAAACCATCGCCGTGGCCGACGGCCAGCAGGCGCTGGATGCTCTGGCCAAGGAAAAATTCGATGTGCTGGTAACAGACATCGTCATGCCGAATGTTGATGGCATCGCGCTGGCACTGAAGGCCGTGCGGCTGTTTCCCGATTTGCGCATCGTCATGATCTCAGGCTATGCGCAGGAACGCATGCGCGCGCACAATCTGGACGCGCTGGTGCACCGTATTATAGCCAAGCCTTTTTCGCTGGAAGAAATTTGCGATGCAGTCAAAGATTCCATCGCACTTCCCCCTGGAACAATCTGAGAATTTTTAAATGAAGCCTCCTATTCGTAAAGCCGTATTCCCTGTTGCTGGTCTTGGCACAAGGTTTTTGCCCGCTACCAAGGCGATGCCGAAAGAAATGCTCACGCTGGTGGATCGTCCGCTGATTCAGCATGCGGTAGATGAAGCGCGCGCCGCGGGGATCGAGCAATTTATTTTTGTCACCAGCCGCGGTAAGGGCGCGTTGGAAGACCATTTCGACAGTAATAACGAATTAAAACGCACGCTAGAGGCGCGGGGCAAGAATCGCGAGCTTGAGATTCTTAAATCCACGGATATTGATTCCGGACAATTGCTGTTTACGCGCCAGCGCGAACCGCTTGGTCTTGGGCATGCTGTCTGGTGCGCCCGGCACTTAGTAGGCAATGAGCCTTTCGCCATTTTGCTCGCCGATGACGTTGTGCTGGCAGAAAAATCCTGCCTGAAGCAGATGATCGAAGCCTACAACGAGGTCGGCGGAAATCTGGTCGGTGTCGTCGATGTGCCAAAGCAGCATACGAATCGTTACGGTATTCTGGATGTCGAAAGCGACAATGGACGTTTGGCAAAAGTTAAAGGGCTGGTAGAAAAACCAGAGCCTGAAAAAGCGCCGTCAACCCTGTCGATAATCGGACGCTATATTTTGCAGCCGCAAATTTTTACCGAGCTGGAAAACAAACACACCGGCGCAGGTGGCGAAATCCAATTGACCGACAGCATGGCGCGACTGATCGGCAAGCAGCCTTTCCACGGCGTGCGTTACGAAGGCACGCGTTACGATTGCGGCGATAAAGTTGGTTTTATTGAAGCGACTGCTGCCTTTGCTCTGGCCAACCCTGCTTTCGGTACGCAGGTGCGCGATGCCTTGAAGAAGTTGCTTGCCTAAGAGGTCGCTATGCAAATCGTAGTGATGGGCGCTGGTTATGTCGGCCTTGTCTCGGCGGCGTGTTTTGCCGAATTCGGTCATAAAGTCACATGTATCGATCAGGATGCAAAGCGTATTGCACGTCTGAATCAGGGTGAGATCCCGATTTTCGAACCCGGCCTTGATGAACTTGTAGCCAAGAATGTCGAACGCGGCACGCTGCAATTCGGTGCTGGATTATTGCCTGCACTGACATCGGCCGATGCTGTGTTTATCGCTGTCGGCACGCCGACGCGGCGTGGCGATGGCCATGCGGATCTCAGTTTTGTGTATACCGCAGCTGAAGAAATAGCGCGTAACCTGCAGCGCTATACAGTCGTCATCACCAAATCGACGGTACCTGTGGGGACCTGCCGCGAGATCACGAAAGTGATGCGCAAGGCTAACCTGAAGGCCGAGTTTGATGTTTGTTCAAACCCCGAATTTTTGCGCGAAGGCTCAGCCATCAATGACTTTATGCGGCCTGACCGTGTGATTATCGGGTGCGAGACGGAGCGAGCTTCCGCAGTCATACAGGCGCTTTACCGTCCGCTTTATCTGATCGAAACGCCTATGGTCATCACAGCGCCGGAAACGGCGGAGATGATCAAATATGCTTCCAATGCTTTTCTGGCGACGAAGATTACCTTCATTAATGAAATCGCAGATCTGTGCGAGAAAACCGGCGCCGATGTGCAAATAGTTGCCAAAGGTATGGGGCTGGATGGTCGCATCGGCCGCAAATTTTTACACGCGGGGCCTGGCTATGGCGGTTCCTGTTTTCCCAAAGATGCGATCGCGCTGGTGCGCACGGCGCAGGATAAAGGCGCGCCTCTGCGTCTTGTTGAGGCCACGATTGATATCAACAGGCAGCGCAAGAAAAACATGGCGATGCGGGTGATGGATGCTTGCGACGGTTCCGTGCGCGGTAAAAGCATTGCCGTGCTGGGCCTGACTTTTAAACCGAATACAGATGATATGCGCGACAGCGTTAGTCTCGATATCATCCCGGCACTGCAACGCGCGGGTGCCGTCATTCGCGCTTACGATCCTGCGGGGATGGAAGAAGCCAAAACTCTGCTGAAAGATGTTGTTTGGTGCAACGGTCCGTTTGAAGCGATGCAGGGTGCAGATGCCGCCGTACTGCTGACGGAATGGAACGAGTTTCGCGCGCTCGATATCCAGCGCATGAAGGCGGCGCTAAAGCAGCCGGTTATGGTCGATCTGCGCAATGTTTATAAGCCGGAAGATATGGAACGTGCCGGTTTCCGTTATGTAAGCATAGGGAGGTAGTGTTATTCGTAAATTTCCGGTGCCGTCGTGTGTGGCGGTTTCCGGCAATTTTCCCACATAAATTCGAACAAGTTACGCGTCGATTCTGCCAAAGGCGCGCTATCAATAACCAGAATCTTTGTGGTCAAATTGCGTGACCGGTCGATAGTAATCCCCACGGCAATTTTGCTGCCATAAATAACCTGAATGTTTCTCTTGAAGAATCGCTTTGGCATCCACCTAAACTCTTCAAGCGGGTAAAAGATATGGGTGTTGCCTTCCTCTGCTATAAACCTCCACTTAAGTCCATGCTTTCTTAAGCGTCGAAAACTTTGAATTTCCTCTTCCGTAACAAGACGCGGATCAGCATAAATGAAAAGCGCTTCGCCCTTTTTTCCCTTGGTTGTGTGGTGAATATCGTCGAGAAGCTGCAAATAGCAGTCGTCCCCTTCCAATGTAACAACGTCGTTATTTCTGACGCGCACGCCCGATGACAGAAAAACTATCTTAGATTGTTCCAATGTGGATACAATGGCCTCCATGGTTTTATCACGTGGCGAAATATGGCCGGATTCGATTTTGCGGATGGTGGCAATAGAAAGGCCTGAGGCAGTGGCCAATTCATCTTGCGACCAGTTAAGCAGAGCTCGAGCAGCGCGTATTTGTGAGGCGTTAATATAAACATGATGCTTACTATCCATAGTTATCCTCGTCCACTTTTTTTATGAGGCGTCGCCTTGCGTTCCACTTTATTCAACGGCGTTGCCTTTTCCCACATGGAATAAAATTGTTGGCGGAAAGCATCGGCGACGACGCGCGACTGGAAAACAACGATTTTTGGTGCGGGGTCAGTGTCGGTATGATAATCGCGTATTTGTCGCCGTAAACATAAAAAGGGACAGAATCGACATAGTGTTTGGATATCCAGCGATATTCACAATATGAGGCCGCAGGTAAAGTGTTTTTGTCTTCAGTTAATATGCATTTAACCTGCACATTATTCGTAAGCGACTGCATCCTTGTTACATGGAAATCGAGGTAATCACCTAGAGGTTCTATGAAATACTTATCGTCTGAAGGGCAGGCTACGACGATATCACCACCTTTGCTTTCAGCTATTCGGTAAACATCATCGAAGAATGCTTTGGCTCCTTCATGACCTTGATAAATTTTAATATCTTCGGGACGGTGCCGCACGCCACCATGTTCGATAAATTCGAGGCCCGCATCCTCGAAGGCGCAACATATGTCATCGTTTGTTTTACCGCGCGGCGAAATATTGCCAGCTTCAATTTTCCGGATAGTGGCGATGGAGAGTCCGGACCGTTCGGCCAGCTCGTCCTGCGACCAGTCAAGCAAGGCTCGCCCGGCTCTGATCTGCCGCGCGTTGAGGCTGTTCATACCCTGCATTGATTGCACATTACAAACACCGATTACTTTATGCTCCGCAGACTAGCGTATTCTTTGTGGCAAGGAAAGTAGGGGCGAAGCAGAGGGGACAAACTGGTTATCCTCATTTGTACCTACAGATGTAGGCAACTGCTTTAGATATTCTAAACCATCAAAATAACATGCTGGCATAATGTTTTCCGTATTTTTGGATCCTCTATGTCACGTTCGAAAGCCATGAATGTTCCGGCTCAAATGACCGGCAATGGAGGTAGAGCCGCGCCAGTATGGAAACAGTTTTGCGTCCTTTCCGCAACATTGTTTATCGGTGTTCTCGTCAGCTTCTTATTGGCTTGGCACCTGCTGCAATTGGAAAATCAGAAAGAAGCAGCTGAGTATGAAAGGAGGGTTAGTCAGGTTATGTCCTCCATTGAGCAAGGTTTTCATAGTGATGAAGATATTCTCTCCAGCACCGGTTCTTTTCTCGCCGTTGAGCCAAAAGCGTCGCCAGATGATTTTGCGCAATTCACGACACCCTATCTTCTTTTCCGGCCCGAGATCGATGTTATAGCTTGGCTGCCTTACGTTACCGATAATCAACGCTCGATATTCGAACATAAAGCACAAAAATTCTTACCAGGCTTTTCAATTCAATTTCCTGTGGCCCATATCGGAAAATTATCTTCGCCCGAACATTTTCCGGTCTATTACCAACAACCCTTTACCAAAGAGTTTCAAAACCTTGATGTAGCTGCAGATCCTGATGCGCTGAAGGCCATTGAGCGCGCCCGTGATCAAAAACAGATTATTGCACTTCAGAACCCTTTGCGGGTCATTTTGGGATTTCCCAATGCAGATCCATCCAATGCCCTGGTGGAGCTTTTTTACCCGGTTTTTCGCGCGGATACGTCTCTGGCAGGCATCGTCACGCTCAGTATGGATCTCAACGATATAGTGACCACCGTTTCCTCCAATCTCGATGCGCACGATCTCCAGGTAAGCATCAAAGATGTCGGATCAACGGCAAATTCGTCAGATATTGTTTCTCCGGAAAATATGTTCTTTCACAGATTGGGGTTGCGGACCGATCAAAAATCTGTCCTCACGCATAGTTTAAAGATCGGTGATGGCGAGCGTGAAGTTGTCTTTATTTTTACGAATGAAGTCAGCTGGTGGATGCGTCATAAAATTGTTTTCTTTGTCTTGTTCGCAAGTTTGAGTGTTGTGATTTTATTGATTATCTATTGGAGCAATTTATTTCGGCTGGCCGAGGCAAAGAAACGTGCAGAAAGTGCAACCAAGGCCAAAAGCATGTTTTTGGCCAATATGAGCCATGAAATTCGCACGCCAATGAACGGCGTTATGGGTATGATCGACCTTGCCCTCGATACCGAACTGACAAAACTTCAGCGTGAATGGCTAGAAACATCGCGCAATTCCGCTGAAGCCCTTATGGGTATTATCAACGATATTCTTGATCTATCCAAGATCGAAGCGGACAAGTTAACGATCGAAGCTATTCCAACGGACATACATGCCGTGATCGAAACTGTCACGGATTTATTGTACATACGCGCTACCGCCAAAGGGTTGGTTCTGCTGGTAGAGGTTGCCTTTGACCTGCCGCGTCATATCATCGGCGACCCTATGCGCCTGCGGCAGATTATTATGAACTTTGTCAGTAACGCGCTTAAATTCACCGAACAAGGGCATGTTCTTATCCGTGCCAAGTGTGTCGGCAAAGATCCGCCGATGTTGCACCTTGAAATCGAGGATACGGGCATTGGCATCGCGCCGGAGAATTTGCCCCTGATATTCAAGGAATTTACGCAAGAAGAGGAATCGACAACCCGCCGTTTTGGCGGCACGGGCCTTGGCCTCGCCATCTCTAAAAATCTGGTCGAAATGATGGGTGGCTCTATAGGCGTGCGCAGTGCTGTGGGTAAAGGCTCTGTCTTCTGGTGCACATTGCCTTTGAAACTCGATCCCGCCAAACCATTTGAAGAAGTGAAGCTGCCGGACGATATGGTCAACGCCCGTACGTTGGTGATTGAGCGTTACGTCCCGGTGCAGAAACAGTTGGAAGCATGCTTTGCTGCGTGGGGAATACCTTGCGATATTGTATCCAACTCAAAGGAGGCGCTGGCCAGTTTCAGGAAACCTTCCGCCGAAAAATCCCCCTACCGTTTTGTATTGATCGATGCTGAATTGGCTGGCTGGCTTTCACTTCTGGAGAACATACCAGCGCTTGCCTTAACTCAATCTTTGCAGGTTATTCTTTGTGTTCCGCCGGATATGGTTTTTGATGGCCCGAATCTGAGGAGTCGCGGCGTTACAGCTATTTTGACCAAACCGCTTTATCCGTCGAACCTTTTCGACATGCAGTTCTACCTTTGGCAGAACAGACACCAGAATTTCCCGGAGATAATCACCAAGCGCAGCCTGACTCAGGGTGACGCAGGAAATGATCCAGAACGTATAACGCAGGACATTGTTTCATCCTCAACCCGCACTGACTTTACTGGCGTATGTGTCTTGCTTGTGGAAGATCAACCCGTTAACCAGCAGCTTATGAAAATTATACTTGGCAAAGTGAAGTGCGATGTCGATCTCGCCGTCAATGGTATGGAGGCGGTCAAGAAAGTCGCGGCTGCCCATTACGACATTGTTTTTATGGATTGCCAGATGCCGGAAATGGACGGCTTTGAAGCAACCAAGGCGATACGGACAGCAGAAAAAATGCAAGGCCATTGTCTGCCGATTATAGCTCTTACAGCGGATGCCATGCAGGGCGACAGGGAGAAATGCCTGGCTGCAGGGATGACGGATTACGTCAACAAACCTGTTAAGGCCGCGCAAATTCACGACATGTTGCGCCGGTATGCCGGCGTCACTCAGCCGATACTCAAACAAGACCATACAGGGTGATGCAAAATGTGTTTTATCCGCAACGTCAGAATGCAAACCGGAATTATTCTTCCGATTATTCTTGTTCCAATCCTATGGCTTCCTTCTAAATGGGGCCAAGCCTTTTTTCAATTCGTTGGTTTAGGCAGGCTGCTGATGTCACCCAGGTTGCTGTTATCCAAACTTGCCATGCGACCTTGGAAGGCAGTCGCAACCGTTTGTGTTTTTCTTGTTTTCATATGTCCTTCGGCGCACGCGACCGATCAGCTTGATATATCTACCGGATTGAAAACACTGTTACTGATGACGAACCGAGTTTCTGGTTTGATAGCTGTAGCGGTGGTGTTTGATCCCGCCAATCCGGAATCCAGAATGGATGCAGAAAATATCAGGAGCGCCATTGACAGCGGCAACGGCGTTCCTGGCGGGCTAAAAATGACAGCAGAACTTGTCGGCTATACCTCTTTCTTGAAGTCAACTGATGCTAAAGTGGCGTTTCTTGCCAAGGCGATACCCGTCAGTAGCTTTGATACGATCAGCGCAACGGCTCAGAGCTCAGGAATTTTGACGATTTCAACAGATCTTGATTGTGTGAAGTCCGGCAAATGCGTGCTCGGCATCATGTCAAAACCGCGCGTGGAAATTTACTACAGCCCGGCTGCGGCCGAAGCGGCGCATATCAATTTTGCTCCGGCTTTTATCATGCTGGCCAAACAAGTCTGACCTTTGGGGAGAAAATAAATGAAACATCTATTATTCATAACAAGCCTCATGGCTGGTAGTGCAATCTGGGGTTGCTCTGCGACTGCCTATGCACAATCTATGGATTATGGCGCGCTGCAGGAATTATTCGGTGAAGATATTACCACCAACGCAACTGGTACCCCGCAGCGGGCCAGCGAAGTCGCAGCCAATATGACAATTATTACCGCCGATGAAATTCGCCAATCCGGTCGTCGTAATATTCCGGAAATCATCGGTCTTTATGTGGCCGGTATGGATGTTCTGCAAATTAGCAGCACGTCTTTTGATGTGGGCGTGCGTGGGTATCAGCAGCCGTATCAGCCGCGCCTGTTGGTATTGGTGGATGGCAGGCAGGTGTTCGTTGATGACTATTCCCGCACTATTTGGGATCATATACCTGTGAATATTGACGATATTCGCCAGATCGAAGTGGTGAAGGGCGCCAGTTCGGCCCTGTTCGGATCGAATGCCGCCGGCGGCGTGATCAATATCATCACCTATAGCCCGCTTTATGATCATAATAATGTTGCCGCTGTTTCCTATGGTACGCAAAACAAGACATCCGGCGACGCTACAGCAACGGTCAAGCTTGGCGATTTAGGCGGCATTAAAGTCTCGGCGGGTGGAATGGCTGGCGATGAATTTCATACCGAGCGCAATCCTTACGATCCACCCCTTTTGAATCCGTCGCATCGTTATATATCTGAGAATTCATTGTTTCAGGTTGATCCCAAGCTTCAGGCCTTTACGGAATTCACTTACGCCCAGACTATCGATAATCCTGCCTTTCCTCTTTACAGCCGCGAAGGTGAAGATGCGACTTCCTATTCGGTACGTGGTGGATTGTCGTGGCAAACGCCTTATGGCCTGATCAAGAGCAATAATTACCTCAATCACGATTACACCAAATTTTCATCGCCGAACGCATCGACTGGCGTCAACAGATTTGATTTCACGACAGATTTAATTGTCAGCCAGCTGGAAGATCAGTTCAAGATCGGTACTGACCATACCTTCCGCGCGGCGCTGGAATATCGTCATAGAACATTCAGTGATGCCGGTCTTAGTCAGGCATTCCCCCAAGCTCCAGTATTTGACCAGGATATTTATGCGGTGAGCGGCACCTGGTTGTGGCAAATCGATGATAGGCTGTCATGGACCAATGCCTTGCGCGTCGATCACGAGGATTCGGAGCAAACCGGTACTTTATTCACAGGCACTCATTACACCAACTCCGACTACAGCCATGCCTTAAATACATGGAGTGCGAATTCAGGCCTGGTTTACAAGGCAACGGATATGGATACTTTCCGCGCTACTTATGGTCGCGGCGTGCAATTACCCAGTTTGATTCAGACTGGTTACAACCAAACGCTCCCTTACGGTGCCATCTTCGTTGATGAAGAAGGTAATCCTAATCTGAAGCCCACAATCGTTCAAAATTACGAATTGGATTATGACCGGCAATTGCCTGATATATTTTCCACGGCTACCTTTGCGGCCTACTATGAAATTAATAAGGATATAGTCGGGTTTGAAGACAGTTCCGTTCTGAATTACCCGATCCTGTTCGACCAAAGCACCAATGTGGGCAACAGTCAGGGTTGGGGCGGGGAGCTCGACCTGAAAGGCAAACACCCGACCGGTTTCCGTTGGGACGCGAGTTACAGTTACGCGCGGGTAGCGGATTCCAACACGGTAGCCAGCGTTCTGAACTATCAAGGCTCGACGCCGCAACATCATTTCCGTTTGTCTGGCGGTTATACAACGGGCCCGTGGGAATTCGACGCTAACGGCCAGTATCTGACTGCGTCCAACATGATGCGGGTTAATTCGGCACTCAGTACCTTCGCGCCTTCATCCACCGACGATTATGTCAGTATTGGCGGACGCATCGGGTACAAAATCAGCGATACCTTTACGGCTGCCTTAAGCGCAACCAACATCAACAGCGCCGCCGTTCAGGAAAGCCCTTATCCTGCCGTAGAACGGCAGGTCTTCCTGACGCTGACGGGTAAATTCTAAAGCGCGCCGCATCTTGTCAGGCTCCGCGCGCGCTTTTTCTTTTGCTGTGGTCGGGTTTTTTCTCAACCTTGTTGAGCGGCGTTGCTTTTTCCCACATGGAATAAAATTGCTGGCGGAAGGCGTCGGCCAGTGCAGGTGATTGTATGACGGTGATCTTTGGTGAGGGATTAGTATCCAGCATAATGATCGCGTATTTATCGTCATAAATATAAAAGGGAACGGAATAAACGTAACTTTTTGATATCCAGCGGCATTCACAATAGGGGGCAACGTGAAATGTGTCCTGATTCTCAGTAATGATGGACCTGACTTTGGTCGTTCGCTTAATCGCCCCCATCCTTTCGTAATGGATGTTTTTATAGTCGCCTATAACTTCCGAAAATCTGTAGGAAGTAGGCCATACCTGAACGATTTCACAGCTTTTTGCTTTCGCCGTCTCGTAAACATCGTCAAAGAATGCTTTAGCGCCCTCGCGTCCTTGGTAGATTTTGATATCTTCAGGACGTTGGCGTACACCACCGGGTTCGATAAATTCTAGCCCGGCATTCTCAAAAGCGTGGCGGATATCGTCGTTGGTTTTATCTCTGGGGGATATATTTCCAGTTTCGATTTTGCGAATTGTGGCGATTGAAAGACCGGACTTCTTAGCTAAATCTTCCTGCGACCAATCGATCAGGGCTCGCGCCGCGCGGATCTGGTGATAAGTGATGGTTTTCTGGCTACTCATATATCACCGCTTTTCAAAGCGTTTTTTGCCGGACGGAGATTGTGGC
The DNA here is from genome assembly GCA_013289265.1 of Alphaproteobacteria bacterium. GTDB lineage: Bacteria > Pseudomonadota > Alphaproteobacteria > UBA9219 > UBA9219 > JAATFY01. The sequence continues at coordinate 8,306 of JABDAH010000003.1, read as the reverse complement.
TTCTCTAGCTTATTAAGCGGTGTTGCCTTCTCCCACATGGAATAAAATTGTTGGCGAAGAGCTTCGGCAACGGCATGCGACTGAATAACGATTATTTTTGGTGAAGGTTCTGCATCAAGAATGATAAGCGCATATTTGTCATTATATACATAGAAAGGCGCAGCATCTATGTAGCGTTTGGACATCCAACGATATTCGCAATAACTTGCCGCAGGTAGAATATTTTCGTCTTCTGTTATAATACATTTAACGGAATAACCGTCTTTGATCGCCGCCATTCTTGCGACATGGATCAAATGGTAGTCTCCTAAAACAGTAACAAAAAACTTTCTTGCTGACGGATGTAAAATAATGCATTCGCCGCCCCTTGTTTTGGCGGTGTGGTAAACATCGTCAAAAAAGGCTTTGGCACCTTCGTGCCCTTGATAAACTTTAATGTCCTCTGGACAGTAACGCACACCGCCGGGTTCAATAAATTCTAACCCGGCATTCTCAAAAGCGTGACGGATATCGTCGTTGGTTTTGCCACGCGGTGAGATATTTCCAGTTTCGATTTTGCGAATTGTGGCAACGGAAAGATGCGTCGCCTTGGCTAGATCATCCTGCGACCAGTCAAGCAGGGCGCGCGCGGCTTTAATCTGTCGCGCGGTGAGGTTGCTCATGCCCTGCATAGGTCACACCTGAAAAAGACCATTTAATTTACAGCGGCAGGCTAGCTTATTATTTGCGGCAGGGAAAGTGGGGTTCCTCTCCCCTTGAGGGAGAGGAAGCAAAAACTTGGGCTTGGCTTGCCAAGTCCTTAGTTTTTGCAGGTGAGGGGTTCTCTTACAGCTACCATCTTGGCCCTCCTCTCATGAAACCAGTGGTTTCATATCTCTCGTAAGGGGGGGGGACTACACCGCTCTTCTGGCAACATATTTCTCCCCAAACTATCTGAAAAATATACCTACAGTATATGAAACCAATATTTTGCCGGAAAGTAGATGAAAGCGCTACGCAGCATAGCGAAAACATATGAATTGAGGCGTTGCGCAGGTGCCGGAAATAACGACACTTGCATCTGTCGCGAACCAGCAAACGGAGTATGCCATGGGTGCTTTAAAGGCAGAGGATACCGCAGCGAATGTTACTGAAAGCAAGGGGATGGAGCCGATCATCGCCCGCATCGGCGGCACGGTGGTTGTGCCCTTCAGCCGTAGCGGCAACGGCCCAGAGCATCCGCTGACCTATGCGGTTCTGGGCGGCGAGGTCTGGCTGGTGCGCGAAGATAACACGCCCATTGGCGAGCAGGATTTGCTCTCCATCTACGCCTTGCTGGCGCATATCGCCCATAGTCAGGATACCGATCAGGCGTTGCTGGAGGCAATGGTCGAGGCTGAATTCAGCGTTACCGATATCCGGAAAATCCCGCAACACCGTCTGCACAATGTCATGGAATTCCTCATCGACCTGCGCCTTGATGGAGTGCGGAGCAGGCGGTGATTGAAGCAAAATACCTGAAGACCTAAATCAACGTTTGAGTGCAACCACTTCAGCTTGATGTTCAGGGTCGGAATATTTCTCACCAAAACGATTATTTTCTGGTTCACCCAATTCACTTAGTGAAGGGGTTGTGTGAACTTTATTCTCTACTATTTTATTAGTGTTGCCTTCGACGATTCCTTCTTCGCCATTTACACGTATGGCGCGATGTTGACGATGAGGGATTTGACTAACGGGCACACGCTCATAAGCCATAATGATTGCTAAATCCCCGCGCGTGAAATGGTGTGCGGCGGCACCGTTCAAACAAATGACGCCTGAGTTCTCTGGCCCCTCAATAACATAAGTCATAATGCGAGCAGAGTCCTTGCGTGAAATATTTACAACTTCAACTTTGGTATGTGGCAGAATACCTGATGCTCGTAACAAGCCCGCGTCTATTGTTATGGAACCAAGATAATCGGGATCTGCTTGTGTAACTACGCAGCGATGAATTTTGCCGTAGCAATATTCACGAGTAGGTTCTGGGGAAATGTGAAGCTGCTTTAACAGGCCAAAAGTCACAACCGTATCATCTGTCATTACGGGGTGATCCATTTTTTGTCTCCTTTTGAGGCCGTTGTTAAAAGTTTATGTCTTTAATGCCGATATTTCTAGGGCACTAAAACCCTTAGTTGATCTTGTCGCTGTTCTTTCCATTACTAACAATTCACGATTACCTCTTGCTTCTTGCATCGCTAGTCGTTTTGCGTCCCCAGCTCCGTCAACGACTTCACCTTTCCATGATGGCTCAATTTTCTTTGCACGCTCGATAAGAGCAGTGAGCGTAATTTCAAATTTTTGCCTAATGCCCAGTCTAAGGCGTTTATGCCTATCAAAATTCTCAGCATATGCTGGGTTAGCTGGATAAGAACTAGTGAACACGTCTCCTGCTTTATTAAAGCCCAAACGTTTGATAAGGCTAATGCTGGGCTGATTGTTTGGGTCAATCGTTGCATAGAATGATTGCAATTTAAGTGCCGTGGTAACGCGAACCAGCAACCTAATGGTGGCGTCTGTCGCAATTCTTATTCTTTGATAGGATGGGTCAACAAGATAAGCAATCGCTGCGCTATGTTTCTCTGCATCATAATCATACAGCATTACTGAGCCCATCAATTCTCCATTTTGCTTATCTTCGATAGCCAGGTAAAAGTCTGTGCGAATTGAGCCTTGTTTTTGTTGCTGAAGGGCGCTTCTTAAAAACCCCTCTGGGCCGCCAGGATTACCATCGTCTGCTGGTAGTCTTAAATGGGCAAAATAAACGTCATTATTCAATTCCCGTAACCGCCGAAGATCATTTGGGCGAAATTCACGAATTACGAAACGATCAAATTTATCTTCAATAGGTGGAACAATTAAACGATTATCGTTCGCAAATTTTTCGTGTTCACGTTGAGGGCCGCGCTTACCTGAAGAAGCTGTCAGCTCCCGGTGTCCATCATTGAAAGACGAGCCTGTCACAGATCCTAGGGAAGAATGTTCCAAAGAACTTGGGCTGGTAGAGGCTTTCGAGCCCCGACCTGGTGTATTTCCAGTTACGAATGACATAATGCCGAATCCTTAATTATCTTTCTGGTTTATCAAATGCCGTTTTCCACATAATCTCAAACTGATCACGAAATGACTGTGCGACTAATGCTGAACTAATAACGATTATTCTTGGCGCATTTTCGACATCAAAATTAACGATGGCAAATTTGTCCCCATAAACATAAAATGGCAACGATTTGTTGTTCTCTCGCGTATATTTATAAACAAGATATTTAGCGCCGTCATTGGCCCCAGCAACAATTGTTTCATCCTTTTTAGTTGCCAAAGTGCGAATTGCTAATTTTTCAATTTTCATCATACGGTTGATATGAGGGGCACCGTAGTCTCTAAGATGCTTTTTAAAAAGGTTATTATCGCAATTCGAAACACATACAGGTTTGGTACCATCCAATGAGTAGGATTGTTTGCAGGTTTCATATACATCGTCCATGAAGGTCTTGAGGCCGTCAAATCCTTCTAAGGTGGCTATTCCGTCCTTCTTGATCATCACACCTTCATTCTCGGTGAAGATGACATCATACTGCGCGAAGGCTTTCTTGATGCGTTCTGCGGTTTCTTCCTGCGGGCGGAAGGTGCCGTGTTCGATATTTTTGACGGTCTCCGGCGAAACTTTGGCGGCCTTGGCCACTTCCGTGCGGGTCCAATCCAGCAAGCCGCGCGCGGCGCGTAATTGAGGTCCTGTTATCATTTTTACTCGTGCCTAATGTTTCATGGGACGCGGGTTAAACAAATTTTTCTGCTCGGTTTCTTCAGTTCAAAAATCAACAGGCTGTTCTCTCATCACCGCCTGCTCACTTTTGCACTGCAACAGATCAAGCTCTTTAAAACTAAAAACAAATTCCGGTATAGAATTACCCTTTTTGGGGAGTCAGATGCAAGCAAAGCATTACTTTCATCCCCGTTACTATCACTTTTACCTAGCTTGTCGAGCGCGTGGATTTTAACTATGGTGATGGTCTATATCGCTATTTTAATATTTTATAAACTAAACATTCCGTACACGCAACTAATTTTTGGTATTTAATTGCCCCCTATGGGTAGTGTATGTTGCTGTTCGTCAAAGATGGTTACTGCCGCGGGATTGCAAAAAAGCCACAAATTAATCGCATACATAGTGATGCTATAGCCGAGGATTGAATTATGATTATCAAATTGGATGAAATTCAGAATCGCCCCGAAAATACCCTGAATTCGGATGAAAATCCGCAATCTGCCGCTATTATTTACGTTAAGAACTGGATGCGCCAGCCTGCCGAGGCGGCTTCTGCCCCTATTTCGGCTAATGAACGTACCTCCATCAGTGCCCTGATCGCCTATGTTGCCTGGAATTCGGGCGAAAGCGAGTTTCGCGTTGAACGTCGCCTGTCCGACCGTTTCAATATTCCCAATGTTACCCGCCTTCCTGCCGACCAGTTTGATACGGCTATTCGCTATCTGGTTGACGGGATGCCGGGCTGCTAACTCGTTTTGCCTCTAGGGACAAAACAAGTGGAGCGGGTGAAGGGAATCGAACCCTCGTCGTAAGCTTGGGAAGCTTCTGCTCTACCATTGAGCTACACCCGCATAATTCCTAAAACCTAGCACCTCGATGCTTTTTCGCCTAGACTGTTCCTTGATCGCAAGAGGAATCATGCCTAAACCAATGACCTACAGCGCCACGACGCGGGATATTCGTGTAACAGTGCGCCCGGCCTATCTGGATGACCAGTCAGCGCCGAACGACAATCATTTTGTCTGGGCCTATCATGTCACGATTGAAAATCTGGGACGGGAAACCGTTCAGCTGCGCAGCCGCTGCTGGCGTATTACCGATGCGCGCGGCGAGTTGCACGAAGTGCGCGGCCCTGGCGTGATCGGCGAGCAACCGGTTCTGGAGCCGGGCGATGTGTTCGATTACACCAGCGGCACGCCGCTTGCGACGCCGAGCGGTATTATGAACGGCACTTACCAGATGGAAAACGAACGTGGCGAGGCTTTTGATATCGAGATCCCGGCTTTCTCGCTCGATAGCCCTTACCAGCCGATAAGGCTGCATTAGGCAGGGAGAGAAAAAGAGATTAGTGGTCAGAGATGAAGAATGATATTTTATCTCTCACCACTGACCACTGACCACTATGATTAAAACATTTCCCTATAAAGGCGCTCAAGCCGGTCCGAAATTTCTGGTGCTGGGGGCTGTGCATGGCAACGAGAAATGCGGCACCGCCGGCATCAACCGCGTGATGGATGAACTCAATTCCGGTAAATTGAAAATCGCGCGTGGGCAGGTGACATTCGTGCCGATCTGCAACCCACGCGCTTATGAGCGCGATGTGCGTTACACCGAACGTAATCTCAATCGCTATCTTGTGCCGATGGAAAAGCCGGATTGCTATGAGGCGGAGCTGGGTAATATTCTGTGCCCGATGCTGGCGGCGTCCGATGTCGTGCTTGATATCCATTCCTATACTATCGGTGGTCCGCCTTTTATCAGTCTTGAAGATTTCAGCGCTGAAGGTTTGAAACTGGCAGCGATGCTTGGCGGCGAAGCGGTACTTTGTGGCTGGGATGATGCTTACGCTGCTGCAGGCCGTGCGGAAACAAATCCTAACGAATCTATCGGTACCACGGGCTATGCGCGGCGCCAGGGCGCGACGGCGGTGCTGATCGAATGCGGCCAGCATAAAGACCCGGCCTCATCGGAAGTTGCTTACCACGCTATTCGCAATGCTTTGCGTTATCTTAATCTCACGGATGAACCTAAACAGGAAATCACGCTAAACCCGGTACGGCTTGTTAAGTTAAAGGATGTTTTTTTCCGTCAGGACAGCGGCGGAAAATTTACGCAGCACTGGCAGCATCTGCAACCTGTTAAAAAAGGCGATGTGCTGGCGATTGACGGATCGGGCAGGGAAATTCGCGCGCCGCAAGACAGTCTTGTTCTCTTGCCGCACGCCAATGTCGATATCGGCGGCGAGTGGCTTTATTTGGGTGTGGAAACTGCGGAATGATGCGTAATGCGGTCAATCCACGCCGTTACCAGCGCCGAGAAAATAAAGGTCAGCAGAATAATCACCTGCCACATAATGGTGTGGTCGGTTTGGTGTTCGGTATCGATAAAAGTTCTTAAAAGATGGATTGAGGAGATGCTGACCAGCGAAAGCGCCAGTTTGATTTTCAGCGTGCCCGTGGAAACGCGGTCCAGCCATTCCGGTTCATCCGGATGACCGCCAAGGTCAAGTCGCGATACGAAAGTTTCGTAACCACCAATAATGACCATGACCAGCAAGTTCGATATCAGGACGATATCGATAAGGCCGAGCACGGCCAGCATGACTTCAGGTTCCGTTAAATGCGTGGCGTTGATAAGAAGTTGCCAGATTTCGACAACAAAACGGTAAGCGTAAAGTCCCTGTACAAAAATAAGGCCGACATAGAGCGGCACCTGGAGCCAGCGGCTCGCGAAAATCAGACGGGCGAGCGGATGCAGCGGTTTCATGAGAGCTCCTGTAAAATTCAGAATATCTACAAACTGTGGGCAAACTTGCCGGTTTCGTCAAGTATGTCCTGCGTTAATGCGCGGCGGCCCAGTTTGCGGCATGGCCAGCTTCGGCGATAATAGGCACTTGCAGTTTTTGCGCGGGTAGGGGTGCTTCTTCCATAACTTTTTTAATCAGCGGAATTGTCACCTCCAGCTCTGCCTTCGGCACTTCGAAAACCAGTTCGTCATGCACCTGAAGCAGTAAACGTGTGCCGAGTTTGGCCTCTAGGAGGGCGGGTCCCATACGGATCATCGCGCGTTTCATGATATCGGCAGCTGTACCCTGCAGCGGCGCGTTGATGGCCGCGCGTTCGGCGCCGTTGCGACGAGCGGGCATCTTGTCCTTAATGCCGTTGATATAAATGCGTCTTCCAAACAAGGTTTCGACATAGCCTTTATCGCGCGCGAATTCTTTGGTTTCGTTCATCCAGTCGCGCAACTCGTGAAAACGATCGAGATACTGGCGGATGAATTCATTCGCTTCTCCGGGCGAAATGCCGATCTGTTTGCCGAGGCCGAAGCCGCTGATGCCGTAGATGATACCGAAGTTGATGGCCTTGGCGGCGCGACGACGATCCGGCGGCAATTCGTTCAGCGGGATGCCAAAGACCTGGCTCGCGGTCAGCGCGTGAATATCGACTTTGTCATGGAAAGCCTGAATGAGGGCTTTGATGCCCGCCATTTCCGCCGCCAAGCGTAATTCAATTTGCGAATAATCGACCGACAATAAAGTATAGCCTTCGTCCGCTATGAACGCCTGACGTATCGCGCGGCCATCTTCGGTCTTGATCGGAATATTTTGCAAATTAGGGTCGGTCGATGACAGGCGGCCCGTAGCAGCGCCGACTAGCGAGAATGATGTATGTACGCGCCCGGTTTTGGGATTGATCTGTTCGGGCAGGGCGTCAGTGTAAGTTGATTTCAGCTTGGCGATGCCGCGCCATTCCAGAACTTTGGCGACAATGTCATGTAGTTCTGCCAGCGGTTCCAGCACGTCGCTTGCCGTGGAGTAAGCGCCGTTTTTGCCTTTGCTGCCGCCGGGTAGGCCCATCTCGCCGAACAACACATCGCCCAGTTGTTTTGGCGATCCGACATTAAAGGGGTGTCCCGCAAGTCTGGTGATTTCTTCTTCCAGAATTTGCAGCTTCTTGGCAAAGCCGTTGCTTTGTTTTTTTAAAACTTCCGGGTCGATGCGAATGCCGGTGGCTTCCATCTGCGCAACTACAGGTACTAGCGGTTTTTCGATACGTTCATAAACGCGCGTGACATTCTGCTGCGCGATCTGCGGTTTCAGCAGATGCCACAGGCGCAAAGTAAAATCGGCATCTTCCGCGGCGTAATTGGTGGCTTTGTCCAATGGCACGCGGTCAAAAGTAATGCGGTTTTTGCCTGTGCCCGTGACTTCGTCGAAGGAAATCATTTTATGCTGGCAATGTAGTTCCGCCAGAAAATCAAGCCCGTGGCCGTGCGCGCCAGCAGACAGCGCAAAGGACAGCAACATCGTGTCATCATAAGGCGCGACGTTTAAGTCATGCTGCTGCAATACCTGCATATCGTATTTAATGTTGTGGCCAATTTTAAGGACAGTCGCATCAACCAGCAATTCGCGCAGCGCATCAGCTGCCTGCCGGGTTGGAATTTGTTTGGGCGCTTGCGCGGCATCGAATGAAAAACCGCCATCGCTTGGCGATGTGTTCGGATCAATATGGCC
>JABDAH010000002.1:103749-105570 GCA_013289265.1 Alphaproteobacteria bacterium | reverse complement strand
CATTTTGCGGTAAGTCGGGTTACTTTTCAGCGCAGCTGGTAAATCCGCTCTCGCGGCATTGATGGCGGCCTGTACGTCACGCGCGGCGCCGTCGATATCGCGGTTCAGGCCGAATTGCAGGGTGATACGTGAATTGCCAACCGAACTTACTGACGTCATTTCCGATACGTCTGCGATTTGTCCCAGATGCCGTTCCAGTGGCGTTGCGACGCTGGTTGCCATCGTTTCAGGACTTGCGCCGGGTAGTGATGCCTGTACGGAGATTGTCGGAAAATCGACTTGCGGCAGGGGTGATACCGGTAACAGGAAGAACGCCACAATGCCCGCTAGTGCAACGCCTATAGTAAGTAAAGTCGTGGCAACAGGCCGGGAAACAAAAGGCGCGGAGGGGTTCATTCAACGGCCTCTGCTGTATCATGCTTGGAAGCGCTGAAACCAAAACGCCGGGCGAGGCTGTCGAAACCGAGATAGATAACCGGCGTTGTAAACAGTGTCAGAACCTGACTGACGATCAGACCGCCGACAATGCTGATGCCAAGCGGATGCCGAAGTTCAGAGCCCACGCCAGTGCCGAGCATAAGAGGGAGCGCGCCAAGAAGGGCGGCCATCGTTGTCATCAGGATAGGGCGGAAACGCAGTTTTGCCGCCTGATGAATGGCTTCACGCGGTGCTTTGCCCTGATTGCGTTCAGCATCGAGCGCGAAATCGATCATCATAATGGCATTCTTTTTCACGATACCGATCAACAGGATAATGCCGATGATACCGATGATGCCGAGATCATCGCCCGCCAAAATCAGCGCCAGCAAAGCGCCGACACCGGCCGAGGGCAGTGTGGAAAGGATTGTGATGGGGTGAATGTAGCTCTCATACAGCACGCCCAGAACGATATAGACTGTAACGATGGCGGCGATGATCAGCAGTAGCTCGTTACCCAATGAAGAACGGAAAGCCAGTGACGCGCCCTGGAAACTGGTCATCACACTGGCGGGCATTTCGATTTCCTGTTCGGCTTTTTCAATAGCATCGACAGCACTTCCAAGCGAGGCACCGGAGGCAAGGTTGAAGGATATCTGCGCTGAAGGAAATTGCCCCAGATGGTTGATCTGCAGCGGTGCTGTCTGTTCCCTGATTGTTGCAATGGCGGATAAAGGCACCTGTCCGCCATTGGCGGACGGCAGGTAGATTGATTGCAGGGATTGCATCGTGGCTGCAGTGTTTAGAATGACGCGGTACTGGTTGGACTGTGTGAAAATGGTGGAGACAATGCGCTGACCAAAGGCGTCATAAAGGGCGTTATCGACAGTGGCCAAAGTGATGCCGAGACGTCCGGCAGTGTCACGATCAATGACGATATAATAAGACAGTCCCAACTGCTGCAGGTTGCTGCTGACATCTTCCATCTGGCTTAGAGTGCGAAGTTTGTCCACCAGCTTCGGCGCCCATTCATTCAATTCATCTATATTGGCGTCTTCCAGCATGAACTGATACTGCGTGCTGCTGACGGAGGTATCGATCGTCAGATCCTGAACCGGCTGCATGTAAAGCGTAACGCCCGGTATCTGCGCCACTTCCTTATTCAGACGCCGGATAATCTGGCTGGCGGATTTATTGCGCTTATCATGCGGCTTCAGGTTGATCAGGAAACGCCCGCTATTCAGTGTCGCATTGGTGCCGTCAACGCCGATAAAGGATGACAGGCTGTCAACATCCTTGTCTTTCAAGATCGCCTCTGCCAAAGCCTGCTGGCGTTCGGCCATAGCCTGATAGGAAATGGCTTGTGGTGCGACCGATATGCCCTGAATAAGGCCGGTATCCTGC
>JABDAH010000002.1:0-103739 GCA_013289265.1 Alphaproteobacteria bacterium | reverse complement strand
GTATCCTGCACCGGGAAGAAACCTTTCGGGATAATGATGTAGAGAAAAACTGTCAGGGCGAGCGTTGCGGTGGCGACCAGCAAGGTAAGCGACTGATTATCCAGCACCCAGTCAAGGCGACGGCCATACCAGTCAACAGTAATGTCAAACCACGATTTCTTGGGCTCTTTTTCAACTTTATGTTGTTTCAAAAGCTTGGCGCAGAGCATGGGCACCAAAGTCAGTGATACGACAGCGGATATCAGGATGGTCACTGACAAAGTGATGGCAAATTCACGGAAGAGTCTGCCGACAACATCGCTCATGAATAGCAACGGTATGAGCACGGCAATCAGGGAAATAGTCAGCGACACAATCGTAAAGCCGATTTCGCCTGCGCCTTTAAGTGCGGCGTCAAGCGGTTTGTCGCCTTTCTCGATATAGCGCGAGATATTCTCGATCATCACAATCGCGTCATCGACCACAAAGCCGGTGGCAATCGTCAGTGCCATCAAAGACAGGTTGTTCAGGCTGAAACCCGCCAGATACATCACTGCAAAAGTACCGACGATAGAGAGTGGTACCGAAAGGCTTGGGATGATCGTCGCGGGGATATTGCGTAGGAAGACAAAGATCACAGCGACAACCAACGCCACCGCCAATAGCAATTCAATTTCCACATCATGCACGGAGGCGCGAATAGTCGTGGTGCGGTCGGTTAACACAGCAACATCGACTGTCGGCGGCAGGCCTGCTTTTAAGCTTGGCAGTAATTTCTGGATATTATCGACGACGGCAATAACATTGGCGCCCGGCTGCTTTTGTACATTGAGAATTACCGCTGGCGTCGCGTTCATCCATGCGCCCAACCGCGTATTTTCTGCACTATCTACCGTATCGGCTACGTCGCGCAGCCGAACCGGCGAGCCATTCTTATAGGCAACGATGATGCTTTTATATTCCTCAGCGCTCTTTAACTGATCGTTGGCATTGATGGTGTAGGCGCGGGTAGGACCGTCGAAATTACCTTTCGGCGTATTGACATTGGCGTTGCTTATAGTTGTGCGCAAATCGTCAATGTTCAGCCCGTAAGCCGCCAGTGCCTGCAAATTGGCTTCAATCCGCACGGCGGGGCGTTGGCCGCCGCTGATGCTCACCAGACCGACACCTGGCAGCTGCGATATTTTTTGCGCCAGCCTTGTGTCGGCTAAATCTTCAACTTGTGTAAGCGGCAGGGTTTTGGAGGTGATCGCCAGCGTCAAAACCGGTGCATCGGCGGGATTAACCTTAGCATAGATCGGCGGTGCGGGCAGATCGGCAGGAAGCAAATTGCCTGCGGCATTAATAGCGGCCTGAACTTCCTGTTCCGCGATATCCAGATTGAGGTTCAGGTTGAATTGCAGCGTCAGTACCGATGCGCCTGCCGCGCTGATCGATGACATCTGGTTCAGGCCCGGCATCTGGCCGAACTGCCGTTCCAGCGGCGCAGTCACTGCCGATGTCATCACCTCCGGGCTGGCGCCGGGATAGAAGGTCTGCACCTGAATAGTAGGGTAATCGACCTCGGGAAGGGCGGACAGAGGCAGAAAACGATAGGCTACAATACCGACCAGAAGGATCGCCGCCATCAGCAGCGAAGTTGCTACGGGGCGGAGGATAAACGGCCGCGACGGATTCATTTTACAGAAACTTCAGCGCCGTCGCGCAGTTTGTCGGCGCCGTCGGTGACCACTTTTTCATCCGGCGCGAGGCCGTCAGTAATAGAGACAATATCGCCTTGCGATGGCCCCAATTTTACCGGACGCAATTCTACTTTGTTGTCATCTTTCAAGACGTATACATAGGTGCCGGGCGTGCCGCGTTGAATGGTGGCCGAGGGAACCAGCGTCGTATCGTGCACGGTATTAACCAGCAAAACGATATTGACGAACTGGTTTGGGAATAGTGCGCTATCTGTATTGTCGAATTGTGCGCGTAGCTTAATCGTACCTGTCGCAGTGTCGATCTGGTTGTCGGTTGATACCAGTTTGCCTTCCGCTAGCTTGGTGGTCTGATTGCGGTCATAAGCAGTAACGGTTAGTTCCGCACCTTCGCTGAGGCGTTTCATGATCGCGGGTAGGTCGTCTTCGGGCAGCGTGAAAAGGGTTGTGATTGGCTGCAGTTGCGTAAGGGTCACCAAGCCGTTGGCATCCCCCACCTGCACATAATTGCCTTGATCGACTTGCCGTAAGCCAACGCGGCCTGTAATAGGCGCGGTGATATGGCAATAAACCAGATTTAGCTTGGCGCTATCGATCTGCGCCTGATCGCTTTGCACGGCACCCTGATATTGCTCGACCAGAGATTGCTGCGTATCGAGCTGTTGCTTGGCGATGGAATCTTCGGCCACAAGTTTTTTGTACCGTGCCAGATTAAGCTCCGCTTCTTTCAGCAGAGCCTGATCATGTACCAGAGTGCCGCGGGCTTGCTGCAGCGCCAGTTCATAAGGACGTGGATCGATTTCCGCAAGGAAATCACCCTTTTGCACAATCTGCCCTTCTTTAAAGGCGATCTGCACAAGCTGACCGTTGATCTGCGTGCGCACCACAATATTGGCCAGCGGCGTTACGGTGCCGAGTCCCTGACGCGTGACGGCGATGTCGCCTTTTTGTGCCGCGGTGACACTGACGGGGGTAGGGCCGCCGTCGGCGCCACCTCTTTTGCCACCATGTCCGGTGGTCTGGGCGTTAGACGTTTGCACAAACCAGACAGCAAAAACCGTTCCTAATAAGACTGGAATTATCCACAACAGACGTCGCCACGAAGAAGAAGGCGGACGATTTTGTGTCATGCTGGTTGCTCGCTAAGGAGGGGTAAATGCGGCGCGTAACAAAGGCTTACGCCCTTATCCTTAAGTAGGTCAATATCGGTTAATCATGGCATCAAAAAGGCGTAACGAGACCTCGAACCCGTTTTTATCAACAGCAAGAAATTGCTTTAAAGACTGCTATTAAAGGATTTGCGTCATGCGCCGACTTCTAATAAACTCAGATTCGCCTTATGACATACATGTTTTTGGCCTTGCCAAAACAGGTTAGTTATATGCAACATTGATTTTGTAAGCCTTCCCATCAACAACACTAAGGAATAAGCCTATGGCAACTGCAACTCAGCCTACCGTAACCCTCAAGCATCTTTCAGCTGATCTGGCCGATAAGTTCGATATGCCAAAGAAGCAGATGAATCAGGTAACGGAAGATCTGATCACTCTGGTGGTCAAGAATCTGAAGAAGGGTAACCGCATCCGCATTTCCGGCCTCGGCATCCTGCAAGTTCGCAAGCGCGCTGCACGCATGGGCCGCAATCCTGCTACGGGCGAAGCTATTTCGATCCCAGCGAAGAAGAAGATCGCTTTCCGCGCAAGCAAGGAACTGAAAGAAGCCGTAGGCAAATAAGCCACGACTTTATAAGGTCTTTAAGGTTAAGGGCGGCTTCGCAAAAGCCGCTCTTTTCTTTTGCGCGTATGGCAGCTATAGAAACGGGCTTCCTGGTGCGGAGGAGTGGCCGAGTGCCCTGCGGGAAAAGACCGCAAACTTCTTTTAATCCGGCGGCAGCAGGACCGAAGTTACTTGAAGTGCAGTGCTTACGGAGGAGGGGTGGCCGAGTGGTTGAAGGCGCTCGCCTGGAAAGTGAGTGTACGGCGAAATCCGTACCGTGAGTTCGAATCTCATCCCCTCCGCCATTGCTTATTGATTTGACCTGATTTTCTGACTCTCGGTGATTTCTTCCCATCATGATTACCATCAGCAAGATGATGCGCGTTTTTTGTCATAGTCCCGAACTAGTGGATGCCTGTCTGCATGATCGTCTCCAACAATCAAAAAAATAATCCGCTGCATGGCATCACTCTGCAAGCGATTTTAGAGAAGTTAGTGGCGCGGTATGGTTGGGATGAATTGAGTGAACGCATCAATATTCGGTGTTTCAGTCATGACCCGAGCATTACGTCAAGTTTAAAATTTCTTCGTACGACACTTTGGGCCCGCACGAAAGTAGAAGAGCTCTATGTGCAACTACTCTATGAAGAGGGCGCGACGCGACAGTAGCGACAGCCATGAGGTTTTGCCTCGTAGAGCGGGCATAGCTTGCTGCATCACGGACGCAAAGAAGCCGTCAAAAAAATTAACATAATGGGAACTTATGCGTTAGCCTATTTCTACTTTGAGGACATGTTTTAAACCATCATCAACCAACTGGATTCGACTGTCTTGTAAGGGATAAATTTTCCCATCCAGATCCACGGAAATGGTCTCAGTGTTGGTACCCACCTTCTTCACTTGAAGGAAATAGATCGTGGATTTATAGTGGAACGTTATTTCATATCCGGACCAGTTTTTTGGCAGTGACGGATGAATACGTAAGAAGGATCCTTCTTTATAAAAGCCTAGTATCGATTCAAGGCCTGTACGGTACATCCAACCGGAGGAGCCTGTATACCAGGTCCAGCCACCACGCCCTACATGCTGCGGATTGGCATAAATATCAGCCGCCACAATATAGGGCTCAACTTTGTAGCGGTAGCTTGCGGCGCGCGAACTCGAATGATTAATAGGATTGAGCATACTGAACAAATTGAAAGCTTTATCAGCGTCTCCTAATTTATTAAGTGCGATTACTGACCATAAAGCGGCATGGGTATATTGCCCGCCATTCTCGCGGATGCCCGGCGGATACCCTTTGATATAGCCAGGGTCCAGGGGAGTATGGTCAAAGGGCGGCGTGAACAAAAGGGCAATGCCGTCATCAGGTTTAATGAGATATTGCTCCACCGCCTTCATTGAGCGCACCTGATGTTCAGGATTGCCAGCACCGGATATGACAGCCCAGGATTGGGCGATGGAATCGATCCTGCATTCCGCGCTCGAAGCTGAGCCGAGCGGCGTACCGTCATCATAAAAGCCGCGCCGGTACCATTCACCGTCCCAGGCTTCATTCTCGAGCGCCGCCTTTAAGGTGTTTGCATGCTGCTGCCAGCGCGCGACATGTTCAGGGGCTATCGGCTCAACCACATCCGCAAATTCTTTAATCACAGTCAGCAGGAACCAGCTCAGCCAAACGCTCTCGCCTTTGCCTTTAAGGCCGACACGGTTCATGCCGTCATTCCAGTCGCCGCCACCGAACAGGCTGAGACCATGCTCACCCACTGCTAGCCTTTGATCGATACTTAAAACGCAATGTTCAAAAAGCGTAGCACTTTGATCTGAACGCGTAGCGAGGAAGTACGCTTCATGCTGGTCTTCTTTCAGGACCGGACCTTGAAGGAAAGGGACATTTTCGTTGAGAATGCTGGTATCGCCCGTCACCTTCACATAATAAGCCGTTACATAGACGAGCCACAAAGGATCGTCTGAGAAGCGTGTGCGCACGCCCGCGCCGGCATCTTTGTCCGATGGCAACCACCAATGCTGAACATCACCCTCACGGAATTGACGGCTGGCGGCCACCAATAAATGGGCTCTCGTCCAATCAGGCTGATGTAACGCAAGCGCCATCATATCTTGTAATTGATCGCGGTAACCGTAAGCGCCGCTTGTCTGGTAAAATGCAGAACGTGCCCAGGCGCGGCACACAATGGTTTGGTAGAGCAGCCAGCCATTATGCATAATATCGAAGGCGCGGTCAGGCGTGCGCAGCTGAATTTGGCCCAGCAAGTTGTTCCAGTAAGCCTTGACCTCTTCCAGAACAAGAACAGGGTTCGCATGCCGGTAGGTTTGCAATAAGTCCTTGAGGTCAACGTTATCGGCCGCGTCGCCTAAGAGAATTGTGATTTCAATTTCTTCTCCTGGCCTTAGCTCCACCTCTCTTTGCAGTACGCTGCAGGGATCGTAACCGGCGCCCGTTTTACCCGACAGAACATGGCCGGTTGTCAGAACAAAGGGGCTATGAAGGGCACCATTACGGCCAATAAATTCGCGCCTGTCAGCCGTCCAGCTTAACTTGTCGCCCGACATCGACACAAAAGCAATGCGTTTGCCAAAATGGTTGTCCCAGACGTTACGCGCCGTCATAACATTATTGGTGAGGTCCATTTCCGTCGTAATCTGCGATACGGATGAGCTGCGCGATGGGCCCAAAACCCACTCAACGTAAGAAGTGACAGATAAGCGCCGTGTTGCGCCTGTTGTATTGTGGATTTTCAGATGTGAAATTTTGACCGAATCCTGCAACGGCACAAATTGTGTCAGTGATGATTTCAGCCCGTAACAGATTGTTTCAAACTGGCTGTACCCAAAACCATGCCGCGCGATATAACTAACGCCGTCTTTGCGGATCGGCGTTGCGGTCGGCGTCCACACAGCGCCACTATCCAGATCACGAATATAAATGATGTCGTTGGCTTCATCGCTGACAGGATCATTGGACCAGGATGTCAGTTTATATTCGCGGCTATTGATGGCCCAGCTGTAACCCGCACCTTCCGATGAAACCTGGAAGCCGAATTTCCGGTTGGCGATAACATTAATCCATGGCGCTGGCGTAAATTGGCCGGGCTCAAGGATGATGACATATTCCCTGCCCTTATCGGCAAAGCCGCCCATACCATTGAAAAATTCGAGTGCCGGATGCGGCAAAGCCGGGGAGGTTGATTTCGGCGCGCGTTTTTGAAGGCGTGGCACCAGAATGGCGTTTTCATCACGAAGCTGGAAAGCAAGCTGTTCAGCCAGACTGCCGCGATGCCCGACAATGACAGCGCGCGCAATGGTGTGCAGCAATAAGCGCGCACCGGCTGAAACCTGATCGCCGCGCAGAACAAAAATATTGCCCTTCAAGCCTTCGCTGGCGCGCGGCAGAACCTGATTGGTGCGCACCAGCAATTCAATCTCATTCTGCAAATCTTCCAAATAAGATGTCGGCTGTTCATTGAGAATGACAAGATCAACTTCCAAGCGCTTCATTGACCAATAGCTATGGGCGCGTACCATTTGCCGCAGCGTCTTCAAATCGCTTGATACGTCAATGCGCATAAGAACGATCGGCAGGTCACCTGATATTCCCGCCGACCACAGGTTGGATTGCGCACCCGCACCACGGACAAGACTTTCACCGCCTGGCCGCAAACTACGATCTGAATAAAATACGTGATTGGCAAGCCGCTGGAATAAATGCGCCTCTTCCGGCGTCATGCCGAGATGCTGATATTGCAGCTGGGCTTGTGTCCAGGCGCGCGCGGCAGCGCGATTATAAGCATTCGGCACTTTATATTTTTCAGCCAGCTCCAAGGCTTTCGCACGTGATGTCGTTGTTAATGTCCAGAATGCCACATGAGCCTGCGCACCAGGTTCAATACGTACACGGCATCGCAAGCTTAAGATAGGATCGAGCACTGTTCCGGTGGTCTCATTTAAGGGGCGGCCGTCGAGACTTTGCGGATTTCGCGGTGTACGGCCACGACCCAAGAAGCGCGCACGGTCCGTTTCATATTGAAGGTTGCCTACGACATCCCCACCGACTGAGACAATATGCACGGCCCATACAGGCGGTTCATCTGGACTACGTAGGCGCCGTGTCGCAAGCAAGGCACCTACATCCGCGACAAACTCGGTCTGGACAAATAATTTCGAAAAAGCGGGATGGGCAATATCGGCTGCCTGCTGTGCCAGCACGAGTTCAGTATAAGAGGTAAATTCGATCTCGCGCGTTTCATTGCCACGATTCACAAGCGTGATGCGCCTGCATTCACCGTCGTCTTCTGACGACACAACGACATTCATTGTTGTCATCAGACTGCCATCGCGGCGCTTAAATTCGGCGTGATCTTCGAAGAAAGCGACATTGTAGCTGTCAGGATCAACACACACGGGCTGATAGGTTGCAGACCATACTTTTCCATTCTGGGTGTCACGCAGATAAATATAACTGCCCCAAGGATCGCGGGTACTGTCTTCACGCCAACGTGTGACGGCCAAATTACGCCATTGGCTGTAACCTGAACCTGCTGCCGTTAACATGACGCCATATTCGCCGTTGGATAAAAATTGCGTTCGCGGCATAGCTGTATGCGGCGTTCTGAAGATGCGTGGATTGGTCGGTACGATTTCGCGAATATGTGAAACAGCCTCGACTTCTTCCGATCGTGGATGGGCAATGGCGATATTGCGTGGCGGCACTTCCTGCAAAAGCAGTTCAGTTGCCTTGATCAGCGGGTCGGCATGGAAACGATCGCGCATCCGCCCGTCCTGAAGCACATTCAGGATCGCCACCAAACTCATCCCTTGATGGTGGGCCATATAAGTCCGCACAATTGCAACTTCAGCCCCTTCTGGCAAACGCTTGCTGGTGAAATCGAATGCCTCAAACCAGCCGTAGGTGCCGCGTCCGCCCATCGCCTCGATACGTTCCAGATTTTCGAGCGCCGCCTGCGGATTGATCATAGCCGCTAGAGCCGATGCATAAGGCGCAATCACAATATTTTCACTAAGGCCCCGTTTCAATCCAAGACCCGGTACGCCAAAACTGGAATATTGATAAGTGAATTCAAAATCGCGTGCATTATAGGCGGACTCCGAAACGCCCCAAGGCACACCGCGTTCAGCGCCGTAATCAATTTGGCGTCTGACAACCATACGGTTTGTTTGGCCAATGAGGCTTTCATCCGGCTCATGCATGATGAGCGACGGCATCAGATATTCGAACATTGATCCTGACCAGGATACAAGGACCGAGCGGTAATCCACAGCGGTTACGGTACGGCCCAAACGAAACCAGTTATGGGCTGAAATATCGCCCTTTGCGATTGCTACAATACTTGCCAACCGCGCTTCAGACGCTAACAAATCATAATGATTGGTATCGAGGGTACTGTCATCAACCCGGTAACCGATCGCTAAAAGCTGCCGCTTTTTATCAAGCAAAAACCCGAAATCCATCTCGTCGAACAGCTCAACGACCGTATACATCAGCTCCAGCGCCCGATTGGTGTGGTAATGGGCAGCATCGTTGCCGTTGCATAAGGTTTGCCGCAAAAAGTGGAATGGCTCTTTTAAAACAGCTGCACCATCTTTCAGATGCGCCTCTATTAAAGCTTCAGCATCAATGCATAAAGCAGGAATTTCACCAAGCGTCGGAATTTTGCCCGTCAATAAGTGGGCAAGTTTCTGTGGTAATTTCTCAGCCAGTTGAGGGTCTTCAAAAATGGCCGACAACCATGGGGTAAAGTGATGCAAGTCTTTCAGATGACCAAGGACCGCTGCCTGCAATTCCTGGCACCAGTGCAAAATGTCGGCATTGAGACTGTCCGGCTTGTTGCCCGTTTCCGCATAGGCGGTGGCGCTTAAATCCATAAAAGTTGCGGCCAAAACTCTTAATTCACTTAATATTTGATAACTCGCGAGCAAACTCAGTGGCCCTGCTTGAGGCTGCTCAAGCGTCATCTCAATCTTGATCAAAACTTCTGTTAAATAACGGCGAGTGGCACTTTCATTATCTTTGGGTAGTTTGTCGAAAACCCGGCGTGTTAATTCCACGACATCGGCAAGACCTGCCAGCCAACTGCTGTTAAGCACAGGCCATTCGCCTACATCATGGCACACCTGCTTAATGATGATGAGG
This sequence comes from Alphaproteobacteria bacterium, assembly GCA_013289265.1. Classification (GTDB taxonomy): domain Bacteria; phylum Pseudomonadota; class Alphaproteobacteria; order UBA9219; family UBA9219; genus JAATFY01. Next base: position 94,172 of record JABDAH010000002.1, on the reverse strand, counting down.
TAACCGGCAAGATTGCCGCTATCGACAGAAGAAATGTAGCGCGGCAGTAAAGGTTTTAAAGTGGTCGTGTCATACCAGTTATAGAAATGGCCGTTGAAACGTTCCATGCGTGCCAGTGTGTCCAGCGTGGCTGACAATTTTATCAAAGTCTCGTCCGCGCTTAGCCAGCCAAAATCATGCGCCGTCACAATCGATAAAAGATAAAGTCCGATATTTGTTGGCGATGTGCGGTGTGCGATAACCGGTACGGGATCTTCCTGAAAATTATCGGGCGGCAGGTGGTTTTCTTGGGCCGTCACAAAGCGCGCGAAAAAGCGCCAAGTCGCACGGGCGATAAGACGAAATTCCTGTTTTTCCTCAGAATCTAACCCTTTAATGCGGAAACGCAATCCGGTGCGGCTGACAATTTGCGCAACGGCCGGTGCCAAAACCCATAGCAGCAAAAAGAGTGCGGCAACGGACCAGGTCACAAAGGGCATTAGCGTTAGAACAAAAATAGCACTAGCCGCTAGGGCGACGCTGCCAAACATATAAATATAGAAATCAGCGATGTTGCGATGCTGACTGACTTTCGTTTCAGCTGCCGTCACCCATTCAAGAAGATTGCGGCGTGAAATCGTAAGCCGCCAGAGCGTGCGGCCAATAGCATCGATCATGAGCCATGCCTGATGCGGCAAGAACGTCATCATAAGGATGATCTGTTCGGCGGTACGAACAGCATCCTTGCAAACCGTCAACATATGACTTGATTTCGAAGCACCGCGCTTGGGTATCAGACCTTCTAAAAATCCGAGAATAAGCGGCATCGATAGGGCGCTGACGATCAGAGCAGTCCAAAGACATGAAGCTTTCAGGGGGAAAGTCCAGCCGATGACCAAGGCAAGTGTCGCGAAAGGGGCAGTGAAAGTGCGCCGCAGATTATCGACCATTTTCCAATGACCAAGTGCAGGCATGTCATTTGAAAATTTGCCGAAAATCCACGGCCATAACTGCCAGTCACCGCGCGCCCATCTGTGCTGCCGGGAACTGGCAACGTCATAACGCGAAGGAAACTCTTCCATGACCTCAATGTCAGAAGCAAGTCCGGCACGTGCAAAAGTACCTTCCAGCAAATCATGACTAAGCACGGCATTTTCAGGAATTCGGGCGGTGACTGATCCTTCAAAAGCATCGACATCATAAATGCCTTTACCTGTAAAAGATCCTTCTTCAAACAAATCCTGATAAACATCCGAAATGGCGAAGGCATAAGGATCAATGCCACTAGCGGTGTAGAAGATGCGCTGAAAAATGGAATTGGTCAGATCTTGCGGCAGACAGGATGCGACGCGAGGCTGCAAAATGCCGTAGCCTTCGACAACATAACCAGTTGAAGGGTTAATCCATGCGCGGTTGAGTGGATGGGCCATCTTGCCCACTAGCCTTTTCACAGCACCGCGCGGCAACCTTGTGTCAGAATCAAGTGTGATGACGTAGCGCACACCTTCTGGGGGTTTTGTAAAGCCATCAACATTCGTTAAGAAAGTCGTGTCCGTTGCGCCACGTAAAAGTTTATTGAACTCATGCAATTTGCCGCGTTTGCGCTCCCAACCCATCCATTTTTCTTGACGAGGATTCCATAGGCGTCGCCGATGAAACAAAAAGAAACGTTGTTCACCCTCCGGCATAGGATGCCGGAGGTTCAGTTGCTTCATGGCTTCCACGGCAACTGCAAGTTGGACTTGATCGTTCGCAACCGTTTCACTATCCGCATCTTTCCAATCGGATAACAACGCGAACCCTAAGTCACCATCGGCATTACTCAAATAATGGACTTCGAGTTGTTCAATTTGTTCCTTGATATCTTCCAGATTGGAAAACAGGGTTGGTATCACCACCATTGTGCGAAATTTGGAAGGTATGCCTTCACGCAACGCCATCCCCGGCAAAATAGTCGGCGCAAAAAAGGATATAACCAAACGGTTGATGATTGTAATGGCGGCTTCCCAAGCTGGAAAAAAGACCGCGCATGAAAGGACTAGCAAAACCCAAAGAGGATGTTTGTGTGTTCCTGCTAGCCCTGCTTCGATGATAAGCGTTACCAGCAGGATGTTCGCGATTATATAGATTGTAAAATTGATGGTTGGGTTGGCGCGTATAATCTTGTCGCGCAACGTCGGGCGATAACGAATGGCTTTTTCTAAGGCAGGCGTACCTTTATCAATCAGAAAGTAGCCCGGCTCACGCGCACGGTTCGTTTCCATCGCGTTGGACAAGGATCGTCCGTCCGTCCTTTGCTCGGCCTCTGCCATTTTGAGAGCCTGCTCGACAACATCCAGTTCAGAAAAGGGGGATCGTTTTGCCAAACGCTCGATCGCGCGGCGATATAAATTGCGCGTCTGCAAATCCATATCACCAAAATCGCTTTCTGCACGCAAGCGCTGATCCACCAGACTTACGCTTTCGAAAAAATGCACCCAATCAAATGTTGAGAGCGCGCGCATGCTGGTAATGATGTTGCGCACGGTAACCGTTAAAGCGCCTTGATTTTGGTGTTCGCGGCGAACAACTTCTTCGACGGATGTTCCCTCTCTGTGCAATCGCTCATCCATGCGTTGAACGAAAGGCAAAACATGGGAATCCTGATCGCGCAGGCGCTGGATCAATTGCACGGAAAATGCCGACGACAGCGCTGCTTTATCGATACGCCGCAGTTCCTGCTCAAGTGCACTAGGATCGGCACTCACAAAATTAATAATGCGCTCAGCAAGAAGGTCGGCGGCAGCTCGCGCCTGGCGATCTTCAATAATCAGCGCCGCTGCTCTGCGCAGATTTTCAACGAGGGCAATGCGCAAAGTTACGGCAACCGCCCACAATTCGCCGATGTTAAGGGGTTGTATGTTCTGATACGCAGAAAGAAAAGTTTTCAACAGCTCGGGAGTGAAAAAACTGTCTGTATGCGCAACATAGGCCCAGGCTATACCGTAAACACGAGGGTATCCCGCGAGATGCCCTTCCGCCAGTTTTGGTAATTGCAGATAATATTGGGGTGGTAAGTCATTGCGAATGTCGCGAATTTGCTCTTCAAGCACAAAATAATTATCCACCAGCCATTCGGCAGCTGGTGGCAACTCGGATGCCTCATCGATAGCCTTGCTTATGCGACGATAAATGTCTCGCAATAAATAGTCGTTTTCTTGCAGAGATTTTTCGAGCAGCCTTTTGCGCGTCGGACGTGCCGCTAATTTATGAGATACAGCCAAGCTTTCAGCATGTTGCTCAAATCTTTCAGCGGTGAAGATTTCACTACGAATGATACGTTCATGGCGGGGTACATTGTACTTACGGAATTTCTTTCTCAAAGGCAAAACCATAGGACCCCGTAGTACAAAGGATAAAGCGACAAGGCACTTGATAAATACAAGCGTACGCTTCTATTGAAAGGCGCGTTAGCAAAAGATTACGTTGAGTATGTGGGTCAAAACTTCGGCAAACCGGATGGTATGGATACTATTTGGGCTGGTTTGCGCATATACGAAGGCCATCTTCTCCAACACTTGCATGGTGGAGCGTGGAAGCGAACGAAGAGAAGTTATTCACTTTGCTGCTCATATAGTTTTGAGCAAAGGCGGGAACCGCAATAGTGAAAGCAAAGGCAAAGGCAACAAAAGCAGCTTTTTTCATACTAACAACCTCAAAGATAATTTTCTGTTATCGTGTAACGTGTCCATAAATACTAAGAAGCTGCCAAATAAGACATATGCTATGCGAACCAAAAGTATAAGCGGAGCATAAACGGGCGCCCCATTCTCTTGCAGTGGTGGATTCAGGTATTTCTTGTAACGCTACTGGCTACCGCTAAGCGTTGTCATGGAAAGTAGGCCTGTTCCTACGAAAGAATTCCCTGAGATTCTTAAAAATTTCCCTGTTCTGCTTCCTGGGAATTTTTGATCGACAAGAAGCTAAGCGCCCATTATAGCTTAGGAAATTGGGGCTGGCTGGTAGGCAACAAGTCAGAAATTCGTAAAATTCCCTGTAATTTTCTTGTTATCAGGGAATTGCGGCGGAGAGGATTTATCGACTGACTGGGCGACCATCATTTATCAGCTCATGAAATCCTCTAAATTTTATCACCCCATAACCAGCTTGGCGTTTGTGAGGAAGTTTGGCTCTTCTTGAAAAATTTGAAACTGATTTTGGCGTCATTCAGGTTATACGTTCAAAACGTGACGGGACCGTATCCTATTATCAGAATGGCTGTTTTCACAGTCAGGCCAACGGGCAGGGCACAAGTGTTTGCGCTTATGTTCATGTCATTCAGGAAATCATTCGGCAGGCGCATGCCCGGCATGTCCTGATCATCGGCTGTGCCGGCGGGACGCTGGCCACGATGCTGCGCCGGTTGCATTGCCGAGTGACTGTCGTCGATATCAACCCCGTGGCCTTTGCCATAGCACGGCGCTATTTCCGGTTGCCGCAGGATGTGCGTTGTATCCGCCGGGACGGCATTGCCTATCTCCGCAACTCGCGTAGGAAATATGACGCTGTGGTGGTGGATGTGTTCAGTTCTGACAATGGTATTCCGCAGAGCTTTGTAACGGAAAGTTTCTTTCGCAAGGTCGGGCGCGTGCTCTCGCCCGCCGGATTGATGATCATGAATGTGATCACTGCGGATGATAACGACCGCCGCGCCGACATTATTGCCCGGCAGGCGCAGCTATCCGGCATGGATATCACGCTGTTCGACTGGCCGGGGGAGAAAGACCGCAACAGCCTGATTGTCAGTGGCATGACACAACATATGCATATTCCATCCGGGCATGAGCCAGCCTGGATCAAGGCGGATCTGAAAGGTCTTATTCGCCGTAAGCCAAAGAAACGTGCTTTTGGATGAAGTCAATGCAAAAGGAAGCGAGACATTATTGAATTTTTACGAGCGCTTCCGCCAATCCTTGGATAAATGGCTAGCGGAGGTATTAAATGCGTGGATTAAGCATCGGTGTGATTATCGGCATTATTCTGATTGTGTACTGGTATGTGCATGATCATCCGGGCGTTCTTCCACCCGCGAAACAGGGTTCGCTTTATTCTGTGCAGATTGATGTCTAATTAAAAAAGCGCAGGAAGCTGAGCCTCCTGCGCTTTTTCATTAGGATAAGTTTAAGCAGCTTTAATTGCTGCGCCGTTCGCCATTAAAATGGAACGGGCAACCTGGGTCTGCGCATCATTATTGGTGTGGGCAATAATGACGGCTTTGCCGGCTTTGATCTCGTCTTCGTATTTCTTGGATTCAGCGGCTGAGATGCCAGCAGCAGAAAGCGCGCCAGCCAGACCACCGAGAGCTGCGCCTGTGCCGACACCCGTAAGCATCGCGACCAGCGGGCCAACAACCAGAAGTGAAGCACCAGGAATAACGACGCCGCCAACCATTGTCAGGCCAGCCAGTAGGGCGCCGAGAACGCCGCCGGTACCTGCACCGATAGCAGTATCAACCACAGCGCGGTCGCCTGCATCTTTAGTAGCTGCAGAGAAGTGAGTTTTGGTTTTATCCGACATCACGAGGCTGATGTCATCTTTGGTGAGTCCTGCAGATAGCAGATCAGCAATGACCTGATTTGCGAGAGGGGCTGTTTCAATAATTCCAACGATATGAGCCATAATTTTCTCCTGATGATGGTGTGATAGAAATTTAAACTGTCACAAGGCCCATAAGCGCAAAATAACTGAGGGGGGCGGATTCGTTGTTTTTATGTAAGGCACTCCAAATATGAGAAGTGCATTGCACAAATACAGGCGTGTTCTTCAATATGTTGTGCGGAGTGGTATTTTACATCCCACCGTATGTTATTCCGTATTTTACTGAGCAAAATCATTTTTTTATTAAATTCGCTGTGAAATTTTATTATAATTACCCATCGCAGCCAGTGGAATCCTTTCAGGAGTGATTTATGGTCGGTTCATCTGACAACTTTCTTATGCGACGTGCCACACCTATCGCCATCGGGACGATTACTCTTTTAATGGTAATCGCGGCTTTCGTTTTCTATCAACAAAATTTATCAGGTACGGCTGCCAGAGGCTGGGTCAACCATACATATGAAGTGAAGGGCCATATCCAGCAGCTTATGAACAAGCTTATCGATGCTGAAGTCGGTGAGCGTGGTTATATTTTTACTGGCGACGAAAGATTTCTGGATCCATATAAAGACGCGCTTAGGGATTCCTCCAATGCCCGCCCCAAAAGTGATGGGCTGGAACAGCACCATTCCATTGCCGAAGAACAGGAGATCCTCAGACGCCTGACATCGGACAATCCCGTACAGCAGCAAAATCTTGATGACACGGACAGTAATATAAAGGAATTTCTGACCTATCTGGATAGTGCAATTACTCTACGCAGAACGGACAGTTCTCAGGCGGTTCTTCAGAAAATCGACTTGCGCCATGGCAAGGAGTTGATGGATCAACTCCGCAATATGATCAGAATTATGACCGCCGAAGAAAATCACCTGCTCACTTTGCGTGTGCAGGCTGATGAAGCTACCACCCGGCAAAACAGCGTAATGATTTTTACAGGCGTTGCCGCATTTTATATTGCCATGGTGCTGGCGGTATGGATTTACCAGCGCGCCCGGCAACGCGCGCAAACTGAGTTGTTGCGTTACACGCAACAACTGGAACGTAGTGAAGAAGAATTGAAGATGCAGCAGGAGGAACTAAAAGCCTCCAACGAAGAAATCGAGGCTTCCAACGAGGAGCTGGAAGAACAGAATGCGCAGATTAAGCAGCAGGCCGAGGAGATCGAACGAAGCCGTCAGCTGGTCGAAGAAAAAGCGCAGGAAGTCGAACTGGCCAGCAAATATAAATCCGAATTTTTGGCTAATATGTCGCATGAATTGCGCACGCCATTGAATAGCCTGCTTATTCTGGCGCGTTCATTGGCCAATAACGAAGAAAAGAATTTGACTGAGGAACAAGTAGAGGAGGCGCGCATTATCCATAATGACGGCCTCGAACTCCTCAACCTGATTAACGATATTCTCGATTTGTCTAAAGTCGAAGCGGGTAAGCTAAATATCATTGTGGAGGATATCGCGGTTGAAGGTATCGTCAAACGTCTGCAGCAGCAATTCGCACCCATTGCTAAGGATAAGAATGTCGCATTCCCGGTTGAGGTAGAAGAGGGATTGCCCGCCACGCTGCATACCGATACGCAGCGCGTTGAGCAGATACTCAAAAACCTTTTATCGAATGCGTTTAAATTTACGGAAAAAGGATCCGTCACTCTCAGAATTCATCGACCTGATCAAGAAATCGAATTGCAACGCTCCTCCTTAAATCACGCCAGCACAGTTGCTTTCTCGGTTGTCGACACGGGTATCGGCATAGAAACATCGCGTTTTAAGGATATTTTCGAAGCGTTCCAGCAGGAAGACGGTTCTATCGACCGCCATTACGGTGGCACGGGCCTCGGTCTTACGATCGCGCGAAAATTTGCCCATCTTCTGGGCGGTGAAATACATGTGGCCAGTGAGAAGGGTGCGGGCAGCACATTCACACTCCTGTTGCCGGTAGAATTAGGCAGGCAAAATAATCAGGAAATAAAAGTAACTCCGTCGACGGCAGCGAAAAACGTCCGGACAGAATTAAAAATCATGCCGCGAACCTTCGTAGCGGAATTTATTGCCGATGACCGCAAGAATATCAGTGACAGAGATAAGGTTCTTCTTATCATTGAGGACGACAAGAATTTTGCCGTGACGCTAATGAAAATCGCGCGTAAGCGCGGTTATAAATGCCTTGCTGCGGGTGACGGCAAAACGGGATTGCTGTTGGCGGCTGAGGAACCGGTAACGGCCGTGATTCTTGATCTCAAGCTACCCGATATCGATGGGATGCAAATCCTTGATCAACTCAAAAATAATCTGAAGACGCGGCATATCCCCGTCCATATTATTACGGGCCGCGCGGAAGACAGTAATGTCACTTCACTACGCAAGGGCGCCATCGGCTATCTGACCAAGCCGGTCGAACAGGAAGGTATCGACGGTGCTTTCGGCAAAATTGAAGCCTTGTTGCAGTCGGAAATGAAGCAAATTCTGGTTGTTGAGGATGACCGCAGAAATCAGGTCGCAATTCAAAATTTGCTGAAGAAAAAGGATATTTCTATCACACTGGCCGGCGCAGGAATGGCGGCTTTGGGGCATCTCCAAACGATGCATTTTGATTGCATTATTCTGGATTTGAATCTGCCGGATATGAACGGCTTTGAATGGCTGGAAAAAGCGGAGCGGGAATCCGGCAGCAAAGCTCTGCCGCCCATCATCGTTTACACTGCCCGGGAACTGAGCGAAGACGAAAACCGTCAGCTTAACAACTATACGGGAAGTATTATTATTAAAGGCGCGCAATCGCCGGAGCGGCTGCTCGACGAAGTTACACTGTTTCTGCATAGCGTGGAATCGACCTTGTCGCAGGACCAGCGCGACATCATACGCATGCAGCATGATCCGGATAAAGTCCTGCAGGGCAAAACCGTTCTGCTGACGGATGACGACCTGCGCAACACTTTTGCCTTATCAAAACTTCTTAAAAAACACGGCATGAAAGTTGTTATTGCTGATAACGGGCAAATGGCACTCGATAAACTTGCAGAAGATCAATCCATCGATCTGGTGATCATGGATATCATGATGCCGATTATGGATGGTTATCAGGCGATGAAAGCCATCCGCGCGCAGAAAGAACATCAAAGCCTGCCAATCATTGCTCTGACAGCGCGCGCAATGCCGGAAGAACAGGAAAAATGTATGGCCGCCGGCGCCAATGATTATCTTACCAAGCCTGTGGATGTGGAGCGTCTTCTTACTCTGCTGCGTGTCTGGTTATTCAAGCAGGAAATGGCGGCGTAAGAGTGATGCCTTTGTTAAAAACTGATGATGAAAGCACGGAAATCGAATCCCTGTTAAAGGGCATTCATGAACGTTACGGCTATGATTTTACGCATTATTCTCAGGCTTCGCTGAAGCGTCGCCTCAACCGCGTCCGCGAACATACAAAGCTGTTCAGTTACCCGGAATTGCTGGAGCGACTTTATCAGGATGAACAATGTTTCGATCTATTTTTAAAACATATGTCGATAACTGTGACGGAAATGTTTCGCGATCCCGCAGTCTATCTTTCTATCCGTGAAAAGATTATCCCCATTCTTAAAACCTTTCCGTTCATTAAAATCTGGCATGCAGGCTGCGCAACCGGAGAGGAAGCCTATTCAATGGCCATCTTGCTGCACGAGGAAGGTTTTCTGGATCGTGCCCGCATCTACGCGACAGATTTTAACAAGCAGTCTCTGGAAACCGGGCAGGCAGGCATTTATTCGTCCAAAAATATGGGGACCTATGCGGCAAACTACTTGGCTGCAGGGGGAAAGAAAAATTTGTCCGATTATTATAGCTCAAGCTATGATCTGGTAAAATTTGATGATTTTCTAAAGGAGCATATTACTTTTTCCTATCACAATCTGGTTACGGACGGTGTCTTCGGAGAAATGAACCTCATCTGCTGCCGGAACGTGCTGATTTATTTCGATAAGGTGTTGCAGGATCATGTGCTTTCCCTGTTTACGGAAAGTCTGCGGCATGGGGGCTTCCTGTGCTTGGGCAGCAAGGAAAGTTTGAATTTTACCAAGGTTAAAAAAATGTTTGAACCGGTGGACACTAAATACCGAATTTACAGAATGACAGAGGCGCTGCATGTATGAAGCGGTTGTCATGGGTTTATCAGCCGGTGGAATGAATGTTTTAAAAACAATCATTCCAGCGCTGCCTGCAACATTTCCGTTGCCCATAGCCATTGTGCAGCATATCGCGCCAAGCTCGGACGGCTACCTAGCTGAGTATTTGGGGCAGATCAGCGCTATTCCTGTCAAGGAGGCGGAAGACAAGGAAATTTTGCGCGGTGGCACGGCTTACCTCGCGCCCGCGGGCTATCACTTGCTAATCGAGGCGAACCGAACCTTCAGCCTATCGATTGACGAATCTGTTAATTACTGTTGCCCATCCATCGATGTTTTGTTTGACAGCGCCGCCGATGTTTACCGGCAAAATCTTATCGGTATTGTGCTGACGGGCGCCAATGCGGACGGCAGTAAGGGGCTGAAGAAAATCAAAGAGGGCGGCGGCCTCGCAATCGTTCAGGATCCCCTGACGGCAGAAGTGCCTTATATGCCGCAGGCAGCCTTAAACGCGACAGTTATAGATTATATTCTGGACGTTAGCCAGATTGCGCCGCTCCTTGCTAGGTTAGGCAAGGTTGGGGAAGGAGAGAACAATGTCCGAAGTATTAGCTAATAGAAAAATAATGATGGAAGCGACCAACATAGACCCCGGCCCGGAAACGCGCGCTAACATTCTTATTGTCGATGATCGGAAGGAAAATCTGATTGCGACAGAAAAGGTTTTGAAGAATCTGGATGCCGTTATTTTCAAGGCCAATTCGGGCAACGAAGCGCTTTCTCTTATGCTGCGCCACCGTTTTGCGGTCGTTCTGCTTGACGTGCAAATGCCGGAAATGGACGGCTTCGAGACGGCCAAGCTCATGCAGGAACATGAATCCATGCAAAATGTGCCCATCATTTTTGTAACTGCTATTAGCAAGGAAGAAAAATACGCGACGCAGGCCGCAGAGATAGGCGCTGTCGATTACATCTTTAAGCCGATTAATTCCGATATCCTGCGCAGCAAGGTCAAAGTGTATCTGGATATATATTTGCAGCATCAGCAGATTTTAAGGCTGAACAAGACATTGTCGCAGTCCAACGAGGAGTTGGAGCGTTTTGCCTATATTTGCTCGCACGATATGCAGGAGCCCGTTCGCATGATGCATAGTTATGCAGAACTGCTGGAGAGAAAATATGCGCAGCTATTGGACGAAACGGGAAAAAAATACCTGAACTTCATCACCAATAACGCAAAGCATATGCAAAAAATGATATCCGACATTCTTGGGTTTTCCCGGGTGGGACGCGAAGAATTGACCATTGAACATGTTGATTGCAGCCAGATTTTACAAGAAGTGCTGGAGAAGTTTACGCCGCAAATTCAGGAAAAAAAGGCGCGTATAACGATCGGAACGTTGCCTGTATTGAATACGAATGTAACCTTGCTAAGCGTGTTGTTTCAAAATCTTATCGGCAACGGACTGAAATTTCAGGACAAAACAAAGGTGCCGGAAATTGAAATAGAGGCCAACCAGAACGGCCGTGAATGGATTTTTACGGTGCGCGATAACGGCATTGGCATCGATCCTAGATTTCATGCCAAGATGTTCACCATTTTTCAACGCCTTCATCGTAGAGAAGAGTACCCTGGTACGGGCATTGGTTTAAGTACCTGTAAGAAATTCATCGAGCTTCAAGGCGGTAAAATCTGGTTTGAATCTACAGTTGGACAAGGCACAATTTTTTATTTCACTATTAACAATAAGCAGGTGACACCATGAAAAAATCGATGAATATTTTATTAGTAGAAGACAACGAGGGTGACATCGAATTAACCAAAATCGCTTTTCGTGAGGGGAATCTGGCTTCCAAATTATCCGTTGCTCATGACGGTGCCGAGGCGCTGGCCTATCTGTCGCAGGAAGGTGTGTTCGAGGACACGCAGCGACCGGATCTGATCATGCTCGATCTTAATATGCCAGTCATGAGCGGCAAGGAACTTCTAGAAATCATTAAAAAAGACGACAAGCTGAAATCCATACCCGTGATCGTCTTTACCAGTTCGAACGCCCGGTCAGACGTTTCGGAATGCTATAACCTTCATGCCAACAGCTACATTCTAAAGCCGTCCAATCTGGAAGATTATATTCAGGTGGCCAAGCGTGTAGAGGATTTCTGGACCGATATCGCGCAACTGCCCTATCTCTCTGAGAGTTGGTAGGTTTGCCGGGTTCATCTGGCTTTTTTATGTGCTGTCCCGCAGCCTGCCTAAATGAAGCGGGTGAATTTAATTTGGGGGCTGGTGGCCCTATCTGGCGTGGCGATGTTTGGTGCAGGTTCTGCGGCCATTTATTCCGACCCGCATATCTTTTCTGAAAAAGCTTTGACTTATGCTGCCGGGCATCCCGTGTCCTTGGGTGAGATTCATTTTACTTCTCTCAACCCTCTGCACATTGAGGCAGACGACATTCACGTGAAAAATGCTCCATGGGATAGTCAGTCGGATATGCTGACTATCGGGCATGTAAGTGCCGACTTAAAATTAACCCCTTTGTTGGTTGGCAAGATAAAATTTATTCATATGAAGATGGACGATGCCAATCTGCTGCTGGAGCGCGATGGAAATGGCGTTGGCAATTGGCGCAAGGAAGGCGACACAAAACCCCATATTGTTGCGCCCGTGACGCAGGCGCGGCGCAGCCGCACGCACTTTCCTGTTATCCTGAACCTCGCGCTGCATAACGGCAACATTCGTTTTCATACATCGGGTGGCGCGACCTTAAAAATTGATTTAAAAAACCTTGTGCTTCAGGCTGACGGTGAAGACCAACCCATAAATTTAAAAGTTGACGGCGCCTATAATGACCTTCCTGTGAATCTGGATGTTCACGCGCAGTCTTTTAAGGCTTTGCACGACAGTCGAAAGCCATTCAATGCAAAAATCTTGGTAGAGGGTGCAACAACATCTATCGTAATGAATGCCGACATGATGGACCCGATTAATTTCGATCAGTTCACGGCGCAGATGCAGGTTAATGTTCGTAACATCGGCAGAATGGCGGCGATTTTCGATGCGCCCTTTCATTGGGATGTACCGCTGGAAGTGAACAGTATATTCAAGCGGCAAGGCGATGTTTGGAGTTTAAGTCAAGCAACAGGGCAAATCGCGGGCAATCAGTTTGATGACAGCCAGTTAAAACTGACAGAAGGTGCCCGCAAGCAGTCGGACAGTGTGCAAACCGCCTTAAATTTTGAAAATCTTAATCTTGACGCGCTGATACCCGAAGCGAAATCTCCGCGTCCGTCTCCTTCAAATCTCGAACTTTCTTTTTTGAGGGTGGGGGATAAACCCTCAATTCTGTTGGATGCGTCTGCTTCAGCAGAGAAACTATCCTATAAGAATCTGCGCGCACAAAATTTGAAACTGCATGGTACGCAGAAACCAGGCTCTATGGCTCTGGATAACATGAGTGCGAATATTTTTGGTGCGGGCATATTACAAGCCAACCTCGCTGCAGAAGATATAAAAGAAGGCAGCAATGTAAGTATTAAATTAAATCTGGCCCATGCCGATATAAAAGAGATTCTGCAGGCGCTGCATACGGATAATACAATTGCGACCGGTTCTGTGAATGCCGATATGCAAATTAAAAGTGCGGGCCAGACGTTGCAGCAACTAAAAGAAACAACAAACGGGCATGCGGTTTTGTCCGTAACAGATGGTCAGATTTCGCGTCGCATGATGCAGCTTGCCGCTACGGATGTTCATGCACTATTTGATCAGGATAGATTAGTGCCTATCTCCTGTCTAAAGGCGGAGGTCAATTTCAAAAATGGCATCGGCAACCTGACATCTTTCGTTGCGAAATCTGCGGCGGGCGATTTTGCCGGCAACGGTATAATAAATTTGCCGCAGGATACGCTCGATTTCAAACTCAAAGCGAATCCAAAGACAACATCGTTCCTGGCGCTGGATATGCCGATTCAGGTCAAAGGCAAACTCGATGACCCGCATACGGGACTTGCCGCAGATACTCATCAGATGATTGATGCCACACCAGCTTCTTTATCCAACTGTTTTTAGGGTGCCGACCACCCGCCGCCTAAACTTTTGTATACTGCGATCAGATTTTGCGTGGACTGGGCATTGGCTTCGGTCAACTGCGTTTCTGATGTATTGAGTGTGCGTTCGGCATCCAGCACTTCTATGAAAGAAGTCAGGCCATTTTTGTAGCGTTCTTGCGCGATAGCAAGGGCATGGCGCGTATGGTCTGTCGATTCCGTCAGGGACTGATTATATTTATTCTGCTCGGTATAGGCAGTGACGGAACGCTCGACATCCGACAAAGCGCCGATGATCGTTTTTTGATAATTGGCCATAGCTTCCTGCTGCTGCGCATCGGCAGTATCCAGATTGGCCGACAGGCTGCCGTAATTCAGAACAGGCAACAGCACACTAGCGCCGGTCGACCATGATTTACTGGCGGTCGAGAGAAGATTATCTGATTTGGTGTTCAGAAGGCCGATGAAACCGGTCAAGGAAACGTCCGGGAAAAATTGCGCAACGGCTACGCCTTGCTGCGCGGTTGCTGCTGCCAGTTTGCGCTCTGCCACACGAATATCCGGACGGTTGGCAATAACGGCGGACGGTGCAGTTATAACAAGCTTTTCATCCATTGCGGGCAGAGGTGCCGTTTTATTGACCAGAGCATGCGCCGCGCCGGGTTGTTCACTCAACAATATGTCCATACTATATTCAGCTTGCGTCAACAGGTTTTGGTATAACGCAATCTGCGCTTCTGTTTGTTCTTGCTGCGCTTTTGCCTGTGTCACATCAATTCCGGCGGTATCGCCCGCGGCAAAGCGTTGCTGCGCAATATCGGTGGTGTTGTGGGCGAGATCCAGATTTTTCTGCGCCGTGGCAACCTCCGCCTGATATTTACGAATATCAACATAAGTGCGCGCAACTTCAGCCAGCAGGCTGATGATGACATCGTCGCGCGAGGCTTCTGTCGCCTGCATTGATGCTGTTGCGGCTTCCACGTCGCGACGATGACCGCCGAATAAATCCAGCTCCCAGCTCGCATCAAAACCGGTTTCAAAAGTATTGAAAGGTTTCTGCAGCAGGCTCTGGAATGCGCTGTCGTTGCCGGGGAAAGCGATACGATTAGCTTGTCGTAAGGCGCTACCTTTTAGCTCACCAGAGGGCAGTAGGGCCGAGCCGGCAGCCGATCGCGCAGCGCGCGCTTCTTCAATATGTGCTTCGGCAATTTTGATATCGAGGTTTCCTTGTGCCGCTTTCTCGATCAATTGATTAAGGATCGGGTCGTGGAAATTCTGCCACCATGTTTTTTGGACCGATGTAGGGGCAGTAGACACTTGCTGATCCGTTGAAACCCATTTTTCCGGCAAGGCAATATCTGGTTTTTGGTAATCAGGTCCCACGGCACAGGCTGGCAGCAGCAACGCGATACTAAGCGCGGTATAACGTAGAAAAGATGTATGTGAATAACGTGTCATAGGTATCCTAATGCGCCGCCGCAGCTTCGGGGCCTGGTTTTTTACGAGGATTGTTGTGCGGCATCATCAGCGCAACGAAAGCCAGGGCAAAAGTGATATAGCCGACTAATTGAAACGCATCATTGTAAGCCAGCAAGGAAGATTGATTAAGAAGCTGCCGGTAAATCTTGCCTGTTGCGATGATATTAGCGGTAGCAGAGCTCTGGCCCAAGGCGGTAATGGCGCCGGTAAAGTGCGATAGCATTGATTGATACACAGGGCTGGTGGGTGATAGATGTTGCGCCAGAATAGTCTGATGCATCTGCTGATGTCGGGATACATAACTGGAAAGAATAGAGATGCCGACGCTGCCACCGAGATTGCGCATAAGGGAATAGAGCGCCGATGCCTTGCTGCTTTTCTCAGGGGGTATGGAGGAAAAAGCCATCGTACTGCTGGGTATAAACAGGAACGGCAAGCCTATCATCTGCATGATACGCAACATCACAAAGGTATGATAATCGACTTGCGGCGTAATATGAGTGGTCATCCACATGCCCAAGCTAATTGTCAGCATGCCGAAGGCGATCAAATAACGCGCTTCGATTTTATTGACCAGTTTCCCCGCCACAGGCATCAAAATAATCAGCACGAGGCCAGACGGCGATAAAACCAAACCTGCCAGCGTCGCGTCGTAACCGAATTGCGATTGCACCAGCAGTGGTAACAAGGTGCTGCAGCCGTAAAGGGAGAAACCGACGAAGAACACAATCAGGCAGGCAAGGCCAAAGCTGCGTTGCCCCATGAGCCGCAGATCAATAATCGGGTCTTTCTGCCGTATCAGCCAGAAAACTGCGGCTATAAGGCAAACAACGGCAACAGCGCTGAAGCCAATAATAAAGTTGCTGCCGAACCAGTCTTCTTCCTGACCTTTATCCAGCACGACTTGCATAGCCCCAAGGCCGATAGCCACGAGGCCAAGGCCGATGTAATCGATCGACCCGACAAGTCCTTTGGCCTTTGAATGCGCGGCTTCCACCACCATCCGGTTGACAAGGAATACGGCCAACAACCCCACCGGCACATTCATAAAGAAAATCCAGCGCCAGCTGAAGTTATCTGTGATCAGGCCGCCGAGGGTAGGGCCCAGAATAGGGGCCACAATCAGGGTCATGCCAGAAATGGCAAAGGCCGTGCCGCGCTGGTTCGGCGGAAAACTATCCATGATGATGGATTGTTGCATCGGTTGCAGTCCGCCGCCCGCAAGTCCTTGCAAAAGCCGGAAGAAAATCAGCATAGGGAGGGAAGTCGCCATGCCACAGGCGAATGAGGCAGCAGTAAAACCGAGTATGCAAAGCATGAAAAAATTCTTGCGGCCCATGACACCAGCCAGCCAGCCGGAGAGTGGCAGAACAATGCCATTGGCCACAAGATAGGAGGTCAGCACCCATGTGCTTTCGTCCTGACTGGCGGCGAGGCTGCCGGCAATATGCGACAGGGATACATTTGTAATAGTTGTATCCAGCACTTCCATAAAGGCAGCCATGCTGACGACGACGGCAATCAGGTAGGGATTGCGTACCGGCGCTATATCGGATGTTGCAGCCGCCGTTGCCATAGTCAGTTTTCCGTATCGACAACGGGAACGGCGGACATGCCGGGGCCAATTGCAAGATTTGCATCCGGCGCCGGATCAAAAACAATTTTTACCGGCACACGTTGAACAATTTTCACGAAATTGCCGGTCGCATTTTCAGGGGGAAAGGCGGAAAAATAAGCGCCGGTGCCAGATTGAATGCTATCCACTTTCCCGTGGAACTTTTGGGCGGGGAAGGCGTCAATCTCGATCATAACCGGTTGACCCGCATGCATATGCTTTAATTGCGTTTCCTTAAAATCAGCCGTAACCCATAAATCCGTCCCGACGAGGGAGCTAAGTGGTTGTCCCGGTTGTACGTAGTTGCCGCGTTCGACTCCACGCTTGGTGATGCGGCCATCCATTGGCGCGAGCAGTTTTGTATTGGCCAGATCATTTTCGGCCTGCGCCAGATCGGCCATGGCCTGATTAACTTGAGCCTGCAGTTGGTCATAGGTAGATTGTGCAGCGGCTATTGTATGCGGCGCAGTTCCTGCGGTCAGCAATTTGGCGCGGGCATCTTCCAGACTGGAACGCGTTGATTTTTCGACGGCTATTGCTTGATCAAGCTGCTGCTGGCTGCGCGCCTCGTTGCTTAAGGTCTGCATGCGCTTTAAATCGCTCATTGCTTTGGCTTCATTCGCTTCGGCGGCATTCACTTGCGCTTGTGCTGCTGTTAGGTTGGAATTCGCGGAAACATTCGTGCTTTCCATATTGCTTTGCGAAGCGGCCGCGGCAGCCTGAGCTGCATCCAAAAACGCCTGAGCCCGGTCGCGGCGGATGGCGTAATCCGTAGGGTCAATCTCCAATAGCACATCGCCAGCTTTGACCATCTGGTTATCATTGATATTCAGGGTTTTGACATAGCCTGAAACTTTTGCGCTGATCACAACGGTGCGACCGTCGATAGCCGCATCGTCAGTCGATTCCTCAAAACGGTGCAGGAATACATAAGCGCCGCCCACAACCAGCGCCGTAAGTACGACGAGCAGCAAAATAACACGTGAGCGTTTCGATTTCATGATCGACCTGCCTTAACCTGATAGCCAGAGAGAAAGAGAGTAACTGCGGCGCGAATATGTTTATTCAACTCACGTGCTGTTGGTTTGGGTGCCAGCAACATCAACGCCTTTTGGTGCATTTCGCCTTTAATAAGGCTGAAATATTGCTCTGTCGCTACGGGAATATCATCCACCCGCAATTTACCCTGACGGACCCATTCGGCCAGAAGTTCACCAAAGGCCACGCGCACGCGCTTGGGGCCTGCTTCAAAGAAAATTTTGATGATCTGAGGATGCCGTGTGGCTTCTGCTTGCATAACGCGTTGCAGACGAAGGGAATCCGGGCTGAAGATAAGTGAAGTAAGGCGGTGTCCCAAATCTATCAGGGCTTTTTCAACCGGCAAATGGGCAAGAGCCATAAAACATTCAGGCATCGCCTGTTGGTCGCATCTTTGATGAATAATGGCCTTGAACAGCTCTTCCTTATTGGCAAAATGGCTGTAGATGGTGAGCTTGGAGACATCGGCTTTTTTCGCCACTGCTTCCATGCTGGTGAGTTCAAACCCGTCTTTCATAAAGAGCGATGACGCGGCGCGAATAATACCGGCTTTTTTGGAGGCGTCCTTCGGCCTTCCTGCTCTTGCCTTAGCGGTTTTTGGCGCGGGGGGAATTATAAACTGAACCATGCGGTACATTATATATTTACTGTACTAAAAAGTACAGTATTACCTTGGAGTTCCAAATACGTTCTAAATCAAACACATGATAGATAATTTATAATTTCATACGCATTTTATGATTCGGTTCTTGTGGCGTTAAGGGTGACTAAAATGAAAAATATTTCGCAGAAACCACATAAAAATACCGCCTATATTTTACTATGCGGTGAAATCGAAGCCGAAGCGGTTCAGCAATTTGGTGCCCTGCTATCCCAATTGCCAGTGGATACGGATACGCTTTATCTGATTATGGCAACAAATGGCGGTTCCGTTACCCAAGGTATTGCTTTGTATAATCTGCTGCGCGCATCGCAGTACAAACTCATTGCGCACAATATCGCCAATGTCGATTCCATCGGCAATATCGTTTTTGTGGCAGCAGAAAAACGCCGCGCTACGTCTCATGCTGTATTCCTAATCCACGGCGTTCGCAGCCATATGGATGAGCAGGATATGAACGAGTCCGGTTTGAAGGAAAAATTGTCGAGCATTGAGATGGATAACAAACGTATCCGGAAGATTTTTTGTGAACGCACGAAACTATCAATGGATGAAATGGAAAGGTTAATTCTGGATGGGGTTGCGGAAGATAGCGCCTATGCCTTGAGCAAGGGAATTGTCGATGAGGTGGTTGAGTTGGTTATTCCTCGGGGAACGGTACTTCATGTCGTTGGCAGCGAAAAGTAAAAGGAGGGGAATTTTCCCCTCCTTTTAAACTTTAGTTTTTAGTGCTGGTTCGTGCCGCAATCTTCATCGCTGCGACCACTCATGTTCTTCTTGTCGCTGCGATCCTGATTTTCATTGCGGTTTTTGCTGGGGTTTTGGTTCTGAGCTTCGTTGCGGCTTTCGGAACGGCGGCTTGCATTTTCGTCACGATTCAGGTTTTGTTCGTTTTGTTGATTAGCCATTTTTATCTCCATTTAAAGTTAATCCGGCAACGGCGTCACCGGGCTTTTGAGGATGGCGGCGTTGCCTGTAAATTTTCTATGTTTTCAAGTTTTTTTAATTCGTCTTTTTTTATGCCATCTTATCAGCAATGCGATGGGATTTTTATGAATATTTCTTTAGATAATTTTTATGGCATCTCCCCATTCTAAAATCCCAGTCCTAACTATTTTTTGGCGATTACTGAAAATCAGTGCTAATTCATGGATTGAAAACAAATCGGCGCGTCTTGGTGCGGCATTGGCTTTTTATAGCGTTCTTTCTCTGGCACCGTTGCTGTTGCTGGTTATGAATATCGCCAGCTTTTTCTGGGGTGCGGAAGCGGCGCAAGGCCAGATTGTAAGTCAGATGTCATCGATCATTGGTGAGCAGGGTGCCGAAGCCATACAAAATATTCTAACAGTATCACAAAATAATAAAAGCACAGGATTGATCGCCGCCCTTATGGGCGGCGCAACGTTATTGTTCAGCGCGTCCGGGGCGTTTGGCGAATTACAGGATGCCATGAATATCATCTGGAAAGCCAAACCACGACAGGGAACAGTGTGGGTGCTGGTGCGGGAAAGGTTTCTTTCTTTTACAATGGTTGTTGGCAGCGGATTTTTACTTCTTGTCTCTCTGCTGCTCAGCGCATGGCTGGCGGCGGCAGCCGCCTATATGCGTGGGCTGCTGCCGGACTTTATCATTCTTATGCGGTTACTTGATTTTATTGTCGGTTTTGGAGTCGTCAGTTTTTTATTTGCGCTTGCCTTCAAGGTGGTGCCGGATTTGTCTATACGTTGGCGAAGTGTTTGGCCGGGCGGCATGTTAACGGCATTCCTGTTTATCGTTGGCAAAATGGCCATCAGTTTCTATCTCACGCATACAAACCTTGCTTCCACTTATGGCAAGGCCGGATCCTTTGTTGTTTTGCTGGTATGGGTTTATTACTCGGCACAAATTCTCTTTTTCGGTGCCGAATTTACTCGCGCTTATTCTGAATATTTTAATCTGCATCGCAAACGCAGTTTGTAACCCTGACATTTACACATCATTTGCGCTATGCCGACATTTCATTGCAGGTACTTTAGCTGCGCATACCTAACATCAGGTTTTGTCACCAGGTAATGCCCCGTCATGAAATCGTCTTTAAAATGCATATTGCTCTGGTTTGGCGCAGGATTGTTGATCCTGATCTTGGGGTCAGTAATTTTTATCCTCTTTGCTTCTGATCATTTTTTGCGGCAAGTCGCAGGCGAAAAGGGCAGCGCCAAGCTTGGTCGTGGCCTTTCTATTGATGGACCTATAAAAATAAACTGGGATTGGGCTAAACCGGAAGTTCATCTCAGCGGTCTGCACATCACCAACATAGGGGGCAGCAAAGACCCGAATATGGTGCAGATCGATAATATCGATTTCCACATCAAAATATGGAAACTACTGGAAGGGCAATTAAATCTGCCAGATATCACTATTACCCGCCCCATTATTATTTTGGAAAAATTTGACCCGCAAACCAAAAACTGGGATTTCCCTGCCGTATCACAAGCTAATGTCGCAACGCATGCGGCTTTGCCGACGCATCGCGGCAATTTCCCTATCATTGACCAACTCACAATCATCGACGGGAAACTGACTTACCGCGATAAAACCAAAGATGTTGACGTAACTCTGGATATCAGCACTGCCAGCGGTGGTGGCGGTGATGAAGGCGCCTTTACTTTAAATGGAAAGGGAGCACTGCAAAACAAGACCTTTATCATGCATGCGCAGGGTGGGTCGCTGGCCATGTTGCGGAACGGGGGCGAGAAATATCCGCTTCATTTACATGTTGAAATGGGCACCACTATTGCAGATGTGGACGGCACTTTCGATGATCCCGTGAAAATGGAAGGCATCGATACAAAGCTTGACCTTCGCGGCGACAGTATGGCGAATTTATTTTATCTAACGCTCATCCCTCTGCCGCCAACGCCAACCTATCAACTGAGCGGGCATCTTTTGAAAAAAGGCGATTTGTGGACCTTCGAGAATTTCAAAGGCAAAGTTGGCAATAGCGATCTGGAAGGCAATCTGGATTACGATATATCCAAGGATCGCGGCTTTATGAAAGCGGCGCTCACATCCAAATTGCTGGATATGAAAGATCTGGCCGGTTTCACGGGCGCAACTCCTGCGCCGCGTCCGGGAGAAAAAACCTCGGCCACGCAAATCGCCAAAGCACAAAAAGAAAAGGCCAGCCCCAGGCTTTTGCCGGATATGCCGCTTGATCTTTCACGTCTCCGCGCCACGGATATGGATGTAACGCTGAAGGCAGAAAAGATTCTGGCCCCCGGCGTGCCGATGGACAACATGAATGTCAGGTTTAACCTGAGAGATGGCGTCTTGCGCATTGATCCTCTGGAATTCGGCATTGCCAGCGGTAAAATTGGTGGATCGCTGGTGTTGGACGGAACTAAGAATATTCCCCATGCTGAAACGGACCTTTCCATAACCCATATGAAATTGAAGCAATTCTTTGCCGGTACGCAGTTTGAGCCTTTATCTGCCGGACTTATCGGCGGCAATTTTCATTTGGTGGGTGATGGTAAATCTGTTGCTGAGGTTTTGGGGGCCAGTGATGGGCATGTCGGCTTTGTAATGTCAGGTGGTACAATCAGCCAGTTGCTGGTTGATGCTGCCGGTCTGGATATCGGCAAGGCCGCGCCCATTTTGTTGGGCAACGATAAGGCCACAGCTATTCGTTGTGCCGTTGCCGATTTTGGCGTTACCAATGGCCTGCTGGAATCCAAGGTTTTCGTTTTTGATACGACAATTTCAAATATTGCCGGTACAGCGCATGTGAATCTTAAGGATGAAAGTATAGACGTCAAAATTGAAGCGGAGCCGAAAAGTCCGACGATCACGGCACATGCACCAATTATTGTGACGGGCGTCTTAAAACATCCTTCTGTTTCCGTCGATCTGAAAGAAACGACAGGACGTGCTGCAGGTGCCGCCATTCTCAGCGTTTTCCTAACGCCTATCGCCGCCATCATACCCTTTATAGAAACGGGTGTCGGTAAAGACAGTGATTGCGGGGCATTGATTGCCCAAGCCAAGGGGCAGGCGTCGCTTCCTGCAGCAAAGCCATAAGTCGATATCCCTTATGCTTTCTTTACATTTTTAGAAGGCAAAGCACATTTCCTCTCATGGGGGGGCACCATAGGTTGTTTGCTATTCAGTCTGGTCAGGCTGAACCTTGTATCAATCATTGGGAGAGTTTCATGAAAAAAGCGGTCCTTTTTGCTTTAGGTCTTTTGTTCTGCCTTACGGCGCCATCCTTTGCGCAAAGCTATATGGATAGCAAGAGCAGCGATGTGCAGTCAGATGCAGCAGCTATTCACAAAGATAATGTTGCCATCGGTCATGACGAGACTAACCTCGCTGTCAATCGCGCCAAGAAAGCCCGCGCCAAAGCTAACGGCGACACGACAGAGCAGGCGCTTGATAGCGTAAAGATCGGCGCTAACCGTTCAGCGATTTCTGAGAAGAAAACCGAAAAAGATGTGGATCGCAATATTATGAATCATGACGAACAGCAGTAAGTAATTACAATTTAGAAAAGGCGCTAACTACGGTTAGCGCCTTTTTTATTGTGATCCGAATCTGAGTGGTTAGGCAACGTTAGTTAGCCAAACGATTTCTTCTGCCGGCGGATTTCATAAAGCGCTACTGCTGCAGCGTTCGAAACGTTCAGACTGCCGATAGGGCCGCCGGTCGGAAGTCGTGCCAGCTCATCGCATTTCTTGCGTGTTAACTGCCGCAGTCCTTCGCCTTCATTGCCGAGAACGATAACAGTGCGACCGGATAGATCCAGTTCGCTCAGTTGTTTCTCACCTTCTTCGGCGAGGCCCACACACCAGTAACCGGCTTTTTGCAACTCGTCCAGCGAGCGCGCCAGATTGACGACATGAATATGGGCGACATGTTCCGTAGCGCCGGAGGCTGATTTCGCTTGCACACCTGTCATGATCGGCGCATTGCGCTCCGTCATAATCACAGCGCCAGCGCCAAAGGCAGCTGCAGAGCGTAAGATCGCGCCGACATTATGCGGGTCTGTAACCTGATCCAGCATGACGATAATATCCGGCGGATTATCACCGCCGATAATTTCGTGCAGAGGCGGCTCGGGCAGGGGGGCTACTTCCAGCAAAATACCCTGATGTACGCTGCCGGGCGGCGTCAGGCGGTCGAGTTCGTGACGGTCAACGATTTTGGCATCAGGGCGTTTAAGCAATTGCTCCTTCGCCTCGCCCATGCTGGGTTCAAGGCTGGTCTTGCCGGATTCTGTCAGCCACAGGCGGAAGCACCGGCGCTTGGGATTCAGCCAGGCGGCGCGAACAGCGTGTAAGCCCCAGATCAGAACGGTATCCCGTTCTGGCTTATCTTTACCTGCAGAGGCTGCAGGCGTTGTGGCAAAAACTTTGCGCGGTGCAGCTTTAGCAAAAGCAGGTTTGGTAAAGGCCGGTTTAGTAAAAGCAGGCTTGCCATGTGCCGGTTTAACGAAGCCGGGTTTAGCGAAACCTGACTTGTGCGGCTTGGATTTGGATTTATTGCGCGAGGGTGGCGTTTCTTCCCGCTCTCTTAACTTCGTATTGGAAAAAGGACCATCGCTGCGGGGCTTGCCTTTGTTAAAACCACCAAAGCCTCTTTTACCATTATTGCGTTTTTTATCCCGATCCGACGCTGTGTATGTCCCTGGCGGCGTATCCATATGGACGGCAGGCGGGCGCGCATCCGGATATTGGCCTTTGCCCTTGGGTTTGGACTTGTCGGTATAAAAGCGTTTCTTGCCCCCAAAGCCACTTTTTCCTGAGGATCCGCTGCGGCGCGGTTGATGTGATTGTTTCATAATTTAATGTCTTTCAGGGCAAAAGTCGATTTTCAATGATTTTCCGGGGCCCACTAATACTTGCGGCATTGACAAGCGCAAGCAAATTCCGTTACTTCACCCCTTTCCTATATATAGGACAGATGGCCGAGCGGTTAATGGCAGCAGACTGTAAATCTGCCCTCTCACGAGTACGAAGGTTCGAATCCTTCTCTGTCCACCATTCCTCATAATGCGAAATCGGCTTTATTTATAGCAAATCTGGCATTTTTGGCAAAAGAAGGTGCGCCGATGATGCGTGCCCATATATTCCTTTATCAATGGGACTTTGCACCGGGGACAGGTTTTCTTGGTATGGGCTAACCAGTGTTTCCTTAAAACAAAGGCCTTTTTCCACTTCAGAAAATCAAAACTATAAATTCGGACTTCCTTGATAAGTTCGTTTAGTTTTCGAACCGGTAAAGCGCCAACTTTGGATTTTGGGTGAATTTTGAGGCGGAACAGGACTTCGTTTTTTATAATATTGCCTGATCCAGCAAAAATATTTTGATCGAGCAACGCATCGCACACGAGCATTTTGGGGTGCTGTTGCAGTTTCTTTTTTGCCGCCTTCGCATCCCAGCTATCAGACATTACGTCCGTTGCCCAATCGTAAATCTTATCCAGATCGCCTTCCAGAATCTTAACAGAGCAGGCATAAAAATTCATCGTGCCATTTTTAAATTTTAAACTGAGGCGCGGTTCCATCTCCCGTTCTTCGTTGATGCGGTAAGAGCCGAAAAGCAGAAAATGTATTTTGATGGTAAAGCTTTTGAAGCAGATAAGAAAATGCTTGCCCCAGCTTTTGAAAGCTATAACTTTTTGGTCAAGCGCGCGGCTTATTTCCTGTTTGGAATTGCCGCCGACGGTTAACACTGTTTTGCCTGTAAAAGGGGCGGCCAGCTCTTTTAAAATAACTATGGATGGACCTTCAGGCATCCAGTAACGTTAGGAAACAGCTTAATAAATTTTCCATGGTAAATAATTGCATTAAATAGCTATTATTTGGGATTAATGCTGTCTTTTGCTTGGCTCGGCTGAAGAGTTGGAGTAGCAAAGCGCGGTATGGTACTTGTTGGCCGCTATTGTGCAGGCAGTGAATTATGGATGATTTAGAACAAAACCGAAAATTCGGCGCATTGATCCCAGCGGGAAGCCGCATCGATCATGACGAAGATATTCATGCGCGCAAACAGCGCGAACTTGGCGCTGCCTTCAACCGCATGAGTTCCAGCGACGATGCCGAAGCGCAAACCGCTTTTGAACGTGCGCGGCGATTGACCCGTGAAATCGGCGTCAGCTTTGATGCGATTTTGAAGGCCGCGCGTGATGCAGCCGCTTTGCAGGATGTGAACAGCAAGCTGGGCAAGCAGTTGAGACAGGTGATGCAGGAAAACGCGAAATATCGCGCCATGCATCTCTCATACCGCGTGAAGGGGCAGATCATTCAGGCGGGCAGGGCTTCCCTTCATTCGCTGATTTACATCGCGCCGCTCGTGGCGATTTTGATTTTGTATCAATGGGGCTTCTCCAGTGCCTTTGGCGCCAGCGTTCTGGTTTTTCTGGTGGGGGCCTACCATGCTGTGCGCGGCATTCTGGCCGGATATCACCGCCGGATTCTTATCGGCTCAGTCATTGCCCTCGCGGCTGTTGTGGCTATTTCAGTTGTGATCGACCGTGATATGCCGGGCGTGAAGCGCCGCGAGTTGGAATTGGTCGAAAATATGAACCGCGACCACGAATTGGGGCCGAAGCCCCTTTATATTGATTACCCGCTGTCGCATCTGACGCGCATCGCAACCGTTATTGGTATTACCGATACCCTTAAAATCTCTGTCGATGGCAGGGCAGAGCCTTTGGAAATTACCTGTAATAAATATTATGCGAAGAATATGACGGTGCGCGAAGATGAACGCGATAGCGCCAAACCGCCGGAAATGCCGGATATTTTTCATGCCATTCCTGTTGCTACTTTCGGCGCTTGTGATCTTTATACTAGGCTGAGGGATATGAGATGAGCGCGATTTTGAAAAACCTCTCCGGACGCTTGGGTGATTTTCTGCGCGGGTTGAAATTATCCGAAGAAGCCGTTCGCGCGGGCCCCCAGTTAGGCGAAGATGGTATTCTCCGCGCTAACGGTGGATGGAAGCCCCAGGCGGCGCGTCGCCGCGTTGAGATTATGGTAACAGGCGATCCATCGCGCGTGGCAACGGTGTCCGATGCTGTCGATGATATTCAAAAAGAAGTCTTTGGTAGCGCGACGAAACCGGAGAATTTGGAACTGCGCATCACGGCTTTTTTGGATGGCTGTATTCATCGCTCCAAATGGAATAAAAAGCCTTTCAAGGCTGCAGCGGAAGCGCGCAAATGGGAATGTGAACAAAGCAAAACCCGTTTTGCTGATGCCTTTGCCGACAGTCACGGCGAGTTGGTAGACACGCTGGTCATCGTCGGCCACCGCTTTGATGAGAATATCGAAGAAGCACTGAAGAAAGCGGAAGAGCTAAAGCAGCAAGGCGTGCGTATTCACTGCTTTCATACCGGCAAGGATGAAGCGAGCAGGGCCGCCTATGAAAAGCTGGCAACGGAGACGGACGGCGTATTCCTGCAGCTAACGGACCAAAGCAGCATCGCCAATGTTATCCCCATCATCATGGCGCATGAGAATGACGAGCGCGCTTTACTCGCGCTAAATCCCAAAGGGAATGAGGCCAAGAAACTGATGAGTATGCTGATGCCAGACCGGCCTGCTACACTCGAAGCGCCGGATGAGGATTAATCCGACGGTAGCCGCCTAAGAAGCGGTTGCATTATCGCCGGCAAGAGAGCCCACGTAATTTCGGTTGCGATCATGAGGATAATGGTCTTTTCGTCAAAATAAAGCAGAGCCAAGCCTATGCCCAGAGCCGTATTATTAAAAGTCGAGCATACACTGTAAGCAATTCGGTCCGCATTTTTTCCTCTTAGGCTAAAACCGTAAATTATTGCAACGGCATATAAGACGAAGCCAATCAACAACGGCACCAGAATATCCTGAGGGTGTGTCAGAAAGTAATCGCGCTTTTTGGTTATCACCAGAAAGGTAATCAAGCTGAGGAGAACAACCATCGTCAGGCGACCATAATTGCGACTGTATCGTATGAGTGCTGCTCGGCGACGCAGCAATAAATAAAGCGCGCCAGGTAACAAAATGCAGATCGATAAGGTTTTCAGTAAACCTAGAATAGGCATATCAATAACTGTGTGGTGAAGTGTTCCGATGACAAGAGGAATAAGCAAGACGCTGGCGATATTGCTTATGATGGTGATGAGAAGCGCAAGCGTGACGTTGCCGTTATAGAGGCCCGTAAGACCGGCTGAAGATGCGCCTGCAGGACACAGGCCGAGCAGGAGAATGCCGAGTGCATAATCGGGCGCAAACTGTTTGCACACCGCCCATAATGCAATTGGCAATGCAATAAAGCGCATCACCCAGAAAATCAATAACTTCGACGATAAAGTAGTATGAATTGGCTTATCGATTTTAAAGCAGGATAGAAAAATCATAATCGATAAACTGATGACAATCAGGTAATCGGGAATCAGCGGGCCGTAAGGAAATGCCAGCCCAATAATGCTGGTCACGATCATCGACCTGCCGGGATTGCTTTCAATTGCGTTTTTAATTTTTTCCATGCCTCAAATATGTTAGCGATTATATACCGGAAAGCAAATCGGCAAATGCCGTTAGGAAAAGAATTAAAAATGCCAAAATATTTAATCGCGTTGCTCTTGCTGTCGTTGGCCCGACCTGTTCATGCGGGCGATATCGACAGCTTAATCAAAACATGTTGGCAAAATCATGCGCATCCGGAAATGAGCGATTGTGTTGCGCAGGCTGCTGCCGATAATGACGTAACCCTTCTGGGGATCGAAGCGGATTTTCTTATGCGTCTTTCTCGACGAGAAGAAGATCCGGAATATATCGCAAAACTAAAAAAAGCTTTTAAAGAAGATAAACAAGCCTTCCAGATCTACCGCAAAAAGAAGTGCGCGTTTTATGCTGCTGTGGCTGCAAGTGGCAACGGTGCTGAGGACATGCGTCTCGCATGCGTTGCCGTCCTTAATGCAGAACGCAGCGACCAATTAGAATGGGTGCTTCAGAATTGGGAGTGATTGCATTAGGGCTAGGCTTTGTCTAAAACCGTTGCATGACTCGTAGCCGCCGCGAAAATTTCTTTATTATTCTTATTCTGGGTGCCCTCAGCACTGTCAGTCCGTTTTCGATTGATATGTATTTACCGGCCTTTCCGGATATCGCGCGCGAACTGGGGACGACGTCGGCCAAAATATCGCTCTCGGTCTCCGGTTATTTTATCGGCCTCGCCATTGGACAGCTTTTTTATGGCCCGATGCTTGACCGTTTTGGCCGCAAGAAACCGCTTTATGCCGGGCTTTGTTTCTTTATCGTTGCGTCTGTCGGCTGCATGCTTTCAAAAAATGCCGAATGCTTTATCGCTTTCCGTATTTTGCAGGCGCTCGGTGGATGCGTCGCGCAAGTTGCGGCCCTTTCGATGGTGCGCGATTTCTTTCCCGTGAAAGAAAGCGCAAAAATTCTTTCGCTTTTGTTTCTCGTTCTTAGCGTATCGCCGCTGTTTGCGCCAAGCATTGGCAGCTTCATTGTTGCCTCCGTCGGCTGGCAATGGATTTTTGTTTTCCTCGCCGGTTTTGCCATCATTGTCATGGGGGCTGTTGGGTTCTTCTTGCCGGAAGGCCACAAGCCCGACCCGACTATTTCGTTAAAACCAGCGCGTATTCTGGCTGGCTTTTTCGAGATTATCACCTGCAGGCATTTCGCTACCTACGCTTTTGCGGGCGCTTTCGCTTTCGCCGGTTTGTTTGTTTACGTCGCCGGATCGCCGATTATTTTTATCGATACGTTCCATCTCAACCAGCGCATTTATAGTTTGATATTTGCCATGTTGGCCTGCGGCTTTATCGGGGGCAGTCAGGTCAATGTCTTGTTGTCGCGACGGCATGAGGATCGCAAGGTGTTGAAGACTGCGCTGATGTGTCAGAACATTGTCATTCTGACTATGCTGATAAGTGTCCTAAGCGGCTGGTATAATCTTGAAGAAATCGTCGGGCTGACTTTGTGTTATCTCGCCTGCTGCGGCATCGCATACCCCAATGCTGCCGCTATTGCGCTGGCGCCGTTCAGCAAAAATATCGGCAGCGCCTCAGCCTTGCTTGGTTTTATACAAATGGGGGTAGGGGCATTCGCCTCGACCGGCGTTGGCCTTTTTAACTCGAAAAGCAGCCTGCCGATCTTTACGGTGATGGCGGCCACGGCTTTTATCGGATTGCTTATCCTGATCGTTGGCCAGCAACACAGAGCCCAGCACTAAAACTCCTTCAATCCCGGAATGCGGTTAAACGCGATCTTGCTGGTCATGGCGGGCAGGGACGCGCCGTAATGAATAGTGCCGCGCCCGAACTTTCCGTTCAGCGCGTCAATCGCTTTGGTCAGGCT
This sequence comes from Alphaproteobacteria bacterium, assembly GCA_013289265.1. Taxonomy (GTDB): domain Bacteria; phylum Pseudomonadota; class Alphaproteobacteria; order UBA9219; family UBA9219; genus JAATFY01. The sequence continues at coordinate 64,272 of JABDAH010000002.1, read as the reverse complement.
GGCGGGTTTGGGTTGATCGAATAAGTCGGGCTGGTGATTGGTTTGAGATGTCAGGCCCGCCATCACAACGCCGATACGCAAAGGCTGTAGGTTTGGAATCTTGCGCCAGAGATTGGTAAGAATAGGTAGCAAATAACTGGTATCCTGCGTTTGTTTAAAGCTGGCTTCATCAACGTAGTAGCCTTGATGATTGGCCCACTTCACTTGAATATACATGCGGCTTGCGTAGAAACCTTCATCGCGCAACCTTTGGCCGAGGCGCACAACATGTTGGCGCATGATGAGAGCACAGGTTTCCTTGTTACGCTCCTTCGGTGCCAGGACATGCTGATGACTGATACTGTGACGCGAACTCTCCGGTCTCTGCAGATCAACGCCGTGTAGCTCCGTATGAAAACGTAAGCCCCCAATGCCATTCCAGATACGCCGCAGGCGTTGTGCATCAATCGCCCATAAATCGGCCATGGTATGGATGCCATTTCTGCGGAGGCGCTCCACCATATTATATCCGATACCGGAAATGGCTTGAGGTTTCAGATGCAAGATAGCTTGTGGCAAGTCAGCGGGTTCCAAAACAACGAGGCCGTCGGGCTTTTGCATATCGGATGCCAGCTTCGCCAGCAAACTGCTGCTGGCAATGCCGATGGAGCATTTCAGAAACTCGCCAGCATGATCACGAATGGATTGTTTGATGGCGAGTGCAAGGGCCCTTGCTTTCTCCGGCTGGCATTGAACTTTATCCAGCCGGCAAGCAACTTCATCGATTGATCTCACTGCTTCGATAGGAATGCAGGCTTCTATGGCGGCCACAAATTTGTGATGATACTCAGTGTAGAGTTTATGACGCGCAGGAACGATCTTAATGTCGGGGCAGAGTTTCTTGGCTTCCCATATTTTGGTTCCGGTTTTAATGCCGAAGGCTTTTGCTTCGTAGCTCGCCGCAATCGCAGATGTCGAATCCGTCATGACGGGGGCCACGATAACGGGTTTGCCGCGCAGTGCCGGATTATCCTGCTGTTCGCATGAAGCGAAGTAGCCGTTCATATCGACAAATAGCCAGCGCAAACCCGTGGCTTCCGAGAAAATGCCGTTTTCAATGTTCATGTTATGTTCTATAGAACATAACGGTACATTTCTGCAAATCGGCGGATTTTTACGTGCAACTTAAGTCATTGAAAAGTGGCGCGCCCGGAAAGATTCGAACTTCCAGCCTTCTGATTCGTAGTCAGATGCTCTATCCAGTTGAGCTACGGGCGCGACGTATGCAGAATTCAGTTCTGCGGATTTGCCCACCAGAGTTTTATCAACGGTGGGAAAGGCGGGCAAACTAGCTAAAAAGCCGGGGAAAGGCAAAGGCTTTATATAAGCCCTGTGCAGGAGGGCCCGAATTCCTTATAAGCGCTGGAATATGAGCAGCCAAACCCATTCTATCGCCCTTGCTTTGGGCTCTAACCTAGGCGACCGGCAGGCGGTTTTGAGGGCGGCCATCGCTGGTTTTGCGCCTGACATTGTTACCGTTAAGCAGTCACTGGTTTATGAAACGGCCGCCGCCTATGTGACCGATCAACCGCCTTTCTTGAATATGGCCGTGCTGGCGGAAACAAGGCTGGAGCCGCTGCCCTTGTTGCGAGAGCTGAAGCGGTTGGAAACAGAATTGGGGCGTGCGCCGACATTCCGCTACGGGCCGCGCCTGCTGGATATCGATATTCTTTTTTATGATGACCAGGTTTTTGTGTTGCCGGAACTGATCCTGCCGCATTCACGTATGGCGGAGCGTGAATTTGTTCTAAAGCCGCTTGCGGATATCGCGCCAGATTGGAAACATCCGCAGAGCGGACAGACTGTAACTGATATGCTGGGTTTAGTTGCGAGCACGGCGCCTGTTTGTCTGGGGAATTTGTAAATGCAGCTATCTAACCATCGCCAGCCTTTGATTATGGGTATTATCAATGTCACGCCGGATTCGTTTTCCGGCGATGGGTTGATATCGCATAGGGATTATGTCGCAGCAGCGGTGGCGCAGGGCCAGCAGATGATCGTTGACGGCGCCACCATTCTGGATATCGGTGGCGAGAGCTCGCGTCCCGGTGCGGAAACAATTTCTGTCGATGAAGAAATCCGTCGCACTGCGTCAGTGATCGAAGCGCTGAAGAAAGCAGGCTGCGACGCGGCAATGTCCATCGACACAGTGAAGGCAAAGGTTGCAGAAGCGGCATTGCAGGCAGGCGCCAGTATCGTCAATGATGTCTCAGCCCTGGCAGGGGATACAGAAATGGCGACGATTGTCGCTAGATATAAGGCGCATATTGTCCTGATGCATAATGCCAGCAAGGCACATGCCATTATGCGCGATGCGACAATTGGCGGTGAATATCAAACGGGTGTTACGGGCGACATCGTTCAGACTGTTAATCAGGATCTGCTGGCGGCGGTGGGTGCGGCGCTACAGGCAGGCATTGCCAAAGATAAAATTATCCTCGATCCCGGCATTGGTTTTGGCAAAACGCTGGAACAAAATCTGGCACTCATCAATCATGTCGGGAAATTAAAAGTGCTCGGCTACCCTGTCCTGGTTGGACCCTCGCGCAAATCTTTTATCGGCCGCGCCCTGGAACTGACTGTGGATGACCGGCTGGAAGGAACCGCCGCTTGCGTGGCCGCGTCGGTTTTGCGCGGCGCTGATATCATCCGTGTCCATGACGTTAAGTTTATGGCGCGAGTCGCAAAGATGACGGTGCTCATCGGTCAGAATTAACCCGTTTCTCCAAGGAAACTGCCCGTTTTTTGGCTGGGTTTTCAGGGCAATTTTGCTATAACAGCTGCGGGAGGTTGGCGGTGGACGGACCCCGTGCCAACCCGGCCAGGTCCGGAAGGAAGCAACCGTAACACTTTCGGGTTCGGGTCGTCGTTCAATCTCCCACCTAATCTGCCAGATATCAGGAATTCATTTGAGCGAACTTTTTGCCAGCGCGGATACGCCCGATACAAATAACCACGAAGGCCAGACTGGTTTATGGGCAGACATGCCCATGACAAGTGCTGCGCCTCCCGGTTACCGTGTGCTGGCGCGCAAATATCGCCCAACGACATTCGAGCAACTTATCGGTCAGGAAGCGATGGTTCGCACGCTGACCAATGCCATCGAAGCAGGGCGTTTGCCGCATGCATGGATGCTGACGGGTGTGCGCGGTATCGGCAAAACCACGACGGCGCGTATCATTGCCCGCGCCCTGAATTGCACCGGGGCAGACGGCAAAGGCGGCCCCACCATCAAGCCTTGCGGTGTTTGCGATGCCTGCCGCACCATAACCGAAGACCGCCATGTCGATGTGCTGGAAATGGATGCTGCATCGCGTACCGGCGTCGATGACATCCGCGATATTATCGACGGCGTGCGCTACGGCCCTGTATCGGCGCGTTATAAAATATATATCCTCGACGAAGTTCACATGCTCTCCAAAAACGCATTCAATGCGTTGCTGAAAACATTGGAAGAACCGCCACCGCACACCAAATTTATCTTTGCGACCACTGAAATCCGTAAGGTCCCAGTCACTGTTCTATCCCGTTGTCAGCGTTTTGATCTGCGCCGTATCGACAGCGATATGCTGACCAAGCATTTTATCGATGTGGCGGGTTGGGAAAAGGTCGAAGCCGAACCTGAAGCGATTAAGCTTATTGCGCATGCCGCCGATGGTTCCGTGCGTGACGGCCTGAGTTTACTCGATCAGGCGATTGCGCGTGGTAATGGCGCCGTAACGGCTATAGATGTGAAAGACATGCTGGGGCTTGCCGACCGTGCCCATATTATTGGTCTGTGCCGTAATCTGCTGCGCGGCGATATGCCGGCGGCGCTGGAAACTTTCGCGACGATGCAGCAGGCGGGTTCTGACCCATTGCAGGTACTGCAGGATATGTGCGACCTCGTGCATATGTTAACGCGCGGGCAGGTGGTCCCTGATTTCGCCAAGGACCAGAGCCTGCCTGAATATGACCGGCAATTGCTGACGGATTTATCGGATATAAAGGTCGCGGCACTATCTCGCGTTTGGCAGATTTTGCTAAAGGGTATCAGTGAAGTGCAGAACGCGCCGCATCCGGCACAGGCTGCTGAAATGGTGCTGATCCGCCTTGCTTATGCAGCTGAATTGCCGTTGCCAGCTGATCTGATCAAACAGTTGAAGGAGGGCGCGGCGGCAACTGCGGCGACGCCAGCAATGCCGGCACCGGGCGGCGGTGGTACGCGTGCGAAAATTGCGCAGGGTGGCGCAACTGCTATACTCAGCTCCGCCGTAGCGCAGCAAGCCATTCCCCAAACCGATATTGCCGCCCAGCCGTCGCCGACAAACTATAAAGAATTGGTCGCGCTGTTTTCAGCTAATCGCGAAGGTGCATTGCACGGCCAGCTTTACAGTAACGTCAATGTCGTGCGCTGCGAAGCTGGGATTCTGGAAATTCGTGTAGGGGTTAATGCGCCGCAGAACTTAGCTTATCGTCTAGGCCAATGCCTGACGCAGTGGACAGGGCAGCGTTGGGTCGTATCTATTACCGATAAACCCGGTGAGCAAACATTGGCGGAGCAAGACCGTGCAGCTGAACAAAAACGGCAGGATCAGGCTTTGGCGCATCCGCTGACACAAGCGGTGATGCTGACCTTCCCCGGCGCGAAGATGACAGCGCTGCGGCAAAAGGTTATGACACCTGTGCCTGCGGCGAGCGATGATGCCGTGCTAATGGATGACGTAACTATCAACCCTACTGAGGACTAAACAATGAATATTGGCGCGATGATGAAGCAGGTTCAGGAAATGCAGGGCAAAATGGCCGCCATGCAGGAACAGCTTGGCTCAATTGAAGTCACCGGCCAGTCCGGCGGCGGCATGGTTGTCGCCACGATGAACGGCAAGGGCGAGCTGAAGAAGATTAAGCTGGATCCGAAAATCGTCGATCCTGCTGATCTCGAAATGCTGGAAGATCTGATTGTTGCCGCTTGCGCCGATGCCAAGGCGAAAGTCGAGGCGCATGTCGCCGGTGAAACCGAAAAAATGATGGGCGGCATCAAACTTCCGCCGGGCGTTAAACTGCCGTTTTAGTATCAAGTGGAAAATATTATGGACGAACTGTCTATGCAATCTACAGTTCTTCGGCAGATCTCAAAGTTAGCAATTATATGCGTTATTGTTATGGGTGCTGCTAGCGTTGTGTTGCAGTTTTGTATGTTTGGGCTATTAGTACATGCCAATGTTGGCATCAATATTCTTTCTTCAAATTTATTGGCTTTCGCAGTGAACACTGTCCCCCTAGTTCTTGTATGTGCTGCTAATAAATTTTATAAGAAACAAAAGTATATAATAACTTTAGTTGTCTTATTGATGCCGATGTTTTGTTGCATCTGTTATTTTAAACAAGTTTTTGATGATAGGTACGTCTTTCAGCTTTTGCTCCCTTATTAAGTAGAGTTGTTGCAATGTCTCCTCTCGATCAACTGATGAATATCCTTGGCAAGTTGCCGGGGCTAGGCCCGCGTTCGGCGCGGCGCATGGTTTTACACCTGCTAAAGCGCCGCGAAGGTCTGATGTTGCCGTTAGTAGAGGCGCTGCAAAATGCTGCCATGAATGTGAAGACATGCAACATCTGCGGCAATCTGGGCGGCAGCGACCCCTGTGAAGTTTGCAGTGACCAGCGCCGCGATCGCAGCCTCATTTGCGTTGTCGAGGATGTGGCTGATCTTTGGGCGCTGGAACGCAGTCATGCTTTTCGCGGCCTCTATCATGTGCTGGGTGGCACTCTGTCAGCTTTGGAAGGCATACGCCCTGCCGACCTCCGTATCGACCAGCTGTTGGACCGGTTAAGAGGGGGAGAGGTAAAAGAAGTCATTCTGGCGCTCAATGCCACAGTCGAAGGTCAGACTACCGCTCATTACGTAGCCGAAAAACTGGAAGAAACGGGTGTATCTCTGTCCAAACTCGCGCATGGGTTGCCGGTAGGTGGCGAGCTGGACTACCTGGATGACGGTACGTTAACGGCAGCTCTTAAAGCGCGCCGTTAACCCTAAGGAAACTAACGCCTTATTAACCAACTATGCGCAACAATCACCATTGCATTGCAACAGAAACCATGTCTATTTCGCCGCGTGCCAATACCGGAATAAGCTGAGCGAACCGAATCGGGAGCCTGTACGAACGTGAATATCGGTCTAGTCGTTAACGCTCGTGGCAAAATGTGCCTTGTACATGATGAACCCTTTGAGGCGACTCCTCTTTGGGTGGGCTATCATATTGATAAGAAACAACTTGAGATCATTTTTGACACCGGGGGTACCTTTCCTATAGACTGGGAAGCAACCGACGAAATGGATAACTACTTGCTGAAAATAAATAAGATCCTTATAATAAGGATGGAGAACAAGAAGCCTGTCGAAGGATATGACACCAGTTTCTTAAGATTAAAAGACGGTAAGACCATTAGTTAAGTCATAAAGGAGCGCCTATTAAATGATCGACGCTATTGATGATAACGATGAAATTCCGACAGGTTCAGTCGAAGAGACCACAGCTATTGATAAATCCGGTGAAGGCAAATCCGGCAAGTCTGGTAAATCAGGTGGTACGGCTGGCGGTGGTATTCGTCTTCCCCCAAACAAGCTCAAAGAAGTCATGGGCTCGTGGCAGCATTTTGATGCCAACGAAGTCATGGCTCAGGTAGCAGAATTTTTCAGCGAACTTCCTGCGCGCGCTTCGGCACATGTTCAGGTCAGTTGGGCTAATCTACAGAACCAGGGTTTTGCAATCGTCACTCAGATACTGAAAGTCGCGAAAGAAATCTCGCGCCTCATGCATAATCTGACACGCGAAAATGTCGAGATATTGAAGCACCGTTACGGCGTCAATGTAACGACTGGTCCGTCAGGTTAACCGCTTCCACAGTTTCATGAATTAATCGGGCCCCTTACGGGGCCTGATTTGTTTCTGCGCCAACATTTGGTCCAGCGATTCACGTTTCAAGCAAAACTGTAAACAGTTTGTTTGAAACGATCGCGGACTAACCGCGTGGATCAATGCGGTGGACATCTGCCGGGTTCAGTGGGCGCTCAACATGGTTCCACGTCGAACAGCCTATTACTAAAATCCAGATCACCATCGCCACGGCTGCCGATGCCTGCTTCAGCATCTTTTTATCCTTAACGGCAGATGTGCGTTGTATCCAGCGCGCATGGAACAGACCCAGCGTGACCAAGATCAGCTTCGGCAAAAACATCGTGTGCAACCCGGTGCCAATCGGGTCATATAGGAAAAGACCGATGCCAGTGATGATCGTCACCGCAAAGGACGAGTTGAGTAGGGCGATCATCGGCAACCGTGCGGACTGTAGCGAGGCTTCCCGGAACATGCCAAGTCGCTTAACTTCAATCAGCATGATCATACCCAGAAAAATTGCCATGCCGAGCAAATGCAGAAACCGCATCGTGCCGTACAAAACCCGCATACCGTAGACATAGATGCGCAGATCGCTCGTCGCTAGTTTAACCAGCAGCTCAGTCGGCAAATGAAGGCCAAAGCCTGTGTTGTAGACATCAATCATCGCTATATCCGGGTAGATTTGTTTTTTATCAAAGTCCTACTTTATGACTTGACACACCAATCTCAATAATGCAATTGAGAACTATTCTCAATTAATAATGAGAATCATTCCTAACTCTGGAGATTGTCATGCGCTTATCCCTCGTTGCCTCGTTAGCTCTTATTGGAATTTGTTTTTATGCGGTGTGTGCTGGCGCTTCTCCAGTGTCATTAGGTGATGCCACATCTTTAAAAACGGCTTCGCCGGTGTTTATTTATACTGCGGCTGAGTCTTCATACGGCGTCGCCGCTGATGACACTGATTTTCTGTTCCGCCTTGGCATGCTGGAAGGGCATTTGATCATCGGTCACGATCTTTTGAAAGCCAATAAGCCCGCATTGGCTCTCCCGCATTTTGGTCATCCTGTGCGTGAACTCTATGCAGATCTTTCGGATTATCTGGAAAAGAAAAAAGCGCCGGCGTTTGACGACAAGCTGATCAAGCTGGAAGCCGCCGTATCCGCCGCACCGGATAGTCCCGATACTGAAACGCTCTATCAATCAACAATCGCTGCCGTCCATCAGGCACGTCAGACGGTACCGGAACAAGTGCGTAATTCAGTGCCGGAAATGATCAGGGTGTGTGCCGATACAATCGACGCAGCATCCGGTGAATATGGAGAAGCGCTGGAACATGGCCGTGTGGAAACAATTGTGGAATACCACGACAGCCGTGGTTACCTGAGCTATGTCGCACAGGAACTCAGCCATCTTATGGAAACGCATAAGGATGCCGCCGATCAAAGTCTGTTGACCCGGTTCAAAACGGTACTTGCGAAGGCCCAGTATATTGTCGAACCGCTCATACCGGGACCGGTGCCGCGCGGCACGGTTAGCCAGTACCGTGCTGTCGCCAGCGAAGCTGTCGATATTGCCAAGAAATAATCTTTTCTCATCTTTTAGTGGAATCCTGTCATGAAAAAATCCGTTCTGTTGTTGAGTGTCAGCTTGCTCACACTCGTTGTTTGTCGCCCGTTGTTTGCGGAAGAATCTGATGCCTCAGGCGCGTCATCGCGCGCTGCCAATACCCCGAGTGCCGATGCCGCGACACTGGAAAATGATGGGGAGGGGGAAAGCCGTTTTAACTATGGCGGTGAAGTGAATACCCATTTTCAGGCCGAAATGAACAAACCATCGAATGCTTCGGCCAAAGGCAATGCTTATAACGATACCGACCTGTCGCTTTACGGCAATTATTCCAGCTGGCTATCGCTCAACAGCGATATGAAGCTGGAGCGTAATCGCAATGATAATATGAATGATTACTACCCTGACCGTAATACCTTCTTTCGCAGCGAAGGCCTGACTTTACGCCAGATGTATGCAACGGTGCGCCCAGTTGAAAATGTCGCCGTTTACGGTGGTAAAATCCATCCGAATTTTGGCTCGGCTTACGAGCAAACGCCCGGTATCTTTTATAATTTTGGTACCGATTATGAACAGGATGAACGTATCGGCGTTGGTGCCCAATACCGCCTGCCAGATGTCGGCGTCATAAAGAACGTCAGGCTTTCGTTTGAAGGTTATTATCTCGATACCAGTTTTCTCTCCACATCGTTGATATCGCAACCGGCGCTTGATGACCCGAATGCTGACCGTTTGCGTAAATATACGCGCGGCGCTTTTGGTCCTTCAAATACGGGTGGTCTGGATAGCTTCACAGCAGCCTTGCGCGGCGGCAAGACGGAGCAGGGGCTGACTTACCAAGCATCTCTCACGCGTGAAGCGACGGACGATCCTGCTGGAAAAACAGAAACAGGCGAATCGGTTGGGGCATCTTACAACCCCGGCGGTGACGGTATTCCATTGACATCGCGTATTGGTGTGACACCTTTTCTGGAATACACTCATTTCGATAATTTCCAGAACATAGATAATCTGGAACGGCATTATGTCGTTGGTGGCCTCGCTTTTTCCGAAGGTCGTTGGGGGTTAAATCTTGCAGGAGGCTTGCGCCAAAGCGAAGGTGCTTCGCAGGATACTGATCATCAGGAAAACCTTACATTGACATATGAACTGGCAGAACATCTTGAAATCGGTGGCGGTATCAACCATACCAATATAGCCAATGTCGGTAGCTGGGGTTTTGGTCCCTCGCTTTCCTATACGCTGGCTTTCTAAAGGAGGGGTGATGTTAAACGCCAGAATGCTGATTGCTTTAGCTCTACTGGCTTTGATTTCTGCGCAGGCACGTGCGGACGAGCCCGCGCATATAGCGCTTACCATTCAGGATCACCGCTACACACCTGATGAAATCCACGTACCTGCCGGTAAGCCCGTAATCCTCGATATCGAAAATAAAGACCCGATGGCCGAGGAATTTGATTCGTCATCGATGCATATTGAGAAAGTTATTCCTGGCGGGCGTAAGGGCATTGTGCGGTTGCACGCGCTGGATGCAGGTAAATATCCTTTTATTGGCGAATATCATTCGGATACGGCCAAAGGCATCCTTATCGCCGAATAAAGAAGCTAAACTTGCAGCATAGGCGGCCTTAGCGGTACAAAGCTATATACCGAAGGGGAATAGCTTATGTCCGATTCAATCAAAATTTTGCCTGTTTCTGCACCACGTGACGTCATGGAATATGACGTTTTGATCGTGGGCGCCGGACCATCCGGCCTTAGCTGCGCCATTCGCCTGAAACAATTGGCGCAGGAGAAAAATCAGGAAATCTCAGTCTGCGTGATCGATAAAGGCTCCGAAGTCGGGGCACATTTGATGTCGGGTGCCGTGCTGGAGCCTCGCGCCCTGAACGAGCTGTTTCCTAATTGGAAGGAAATGGATGCGCCGCTCAAGGTGCCAGTGACCGAAGACCGCTTTATGTTCTTAACATCGACGCGGGCGTGGCGGTTACCGACCCCACCGCCGATGAATAATCATGGTAACTACATTATCAGCCTCGGCTATTTTGCTAAATGGCTGGCAACACAGGCTGAAAGCCTCGGCGTTGAAATTTATCCCGGCTTTGCCGCTGCAGAACTTCTCTCCGACGAAACCGGCAAGATTACTGGCGTTGCTACCGGCGATGTCGGTATCGGCAAGAACGGCGAACCGACGGAACGTTTTACGCGCGGTGTTGAGTTAAAAGCCAAGCAAACAGTATTTGCCGAAGGGTGCCGTGGCTCGCTAACAAAAATGCTGTTCGAGCGTTTTAAATTGCGCGACGGCGTTGATCCGCAGACTTATGCCTTGGGTATCAAGGAAATCTGGGAAATCGATCCGGGCAAGCATAAAACTGGCCTGACCCTGCATACAATCGGCTGGCCAATGGACCAAATGACATATGGTGGCTCATGGCTTTATCACTGGGAAAACAATCTGGTGTCGATCGGTTTTGTCGTTGCTCTTGATTACCAGAATCCCTATCTGTCACCGTTCGAGGAATTCCAGCGTTTCAAGCAGCATCCGCTGATCCGCAATTTGCTGGAAGGCGGCAAGCGCATTTCTTACGGCGCGCGTGCGCTTAGCGAGGGCGGTTTTCAGTCCATTCCACGTCTGACATTCCCGGGAGGGTTATTGGTCGGCGACGCTGCCGGTTTCCTCAATGTGCCCAAGATCAAGGGTAATCATACAGCGATGAAGTCGGGGATGGTCGCGGCGGAAGCATTATTTGATCATCTGACAAAAAATAATACTACGCCGGAAGCAACAGATTACCGCAGCCGATTGGAAGCATCATGGCTGTGGGATGAACTTTACAAAGTGCGCAATGTCCGGCCTTCTTTCCGTGCCGGTTTGATTGGTGGCATGATTTACAGTGCGATTGATACAGTTTTACTGCGCGGCAAAGCGCCGTGGACTTTCGCCAACCATGCCGATCATCTGCAAACGCATATGGCCAAGGATTGCGTTAAGATCGACTACCCGAAACCGGACGGCATTATCAGTTTCGACCGGCTGTCATCGGTGTTTCTCTCAAACACCAATCATGAAGAAGACCAGCCGCCGCATTTAAAACTGCGTGATCCGGCCGTAGCAATCGATATCAATCTGACACTGTACGATTTCCCGGAAGGCCGTTATTGCCCGGCGGGTGTTTACGAAATCATGCGCGATGCCGCAGGCAAAAATCCCAAGCTGGTGATCAATGCGCAGAACTGCGTTCACTGCAAAAGCTGTGACATCAAGGACCCAACGCAGAATATCGACTGGTGCGTGCCCGAAGGTGGTGGTGGCCCTAACTATCAGGGGATGTAGTCAAGCAATCACAAGATCGCGGCCTTTAAAAATAACGCATTGTGTTCCGACCTGATAAAGCTGCAGCCCACGCTTTTGGGTAAATTCTCTTGCAGCTTTCAAGACACCATAATGGCCCCAGCTTTGGGGTTCGCCCGCCGCGTTTCTTGTCCAGACACGGACAACATCGCCTTCTTCATTGCGCTGGCTGTCATCTTCGCCGTCAGTTGCGTCATCACCACACAGCAATCCGCCATTGCGTAGTTTCGGAAACCAGCATTCAAAATCTTTCAAAGCATAGGCATAACGGTGATTGCCGTCGATATAAACAAAGTCGAGAGATTCGTCGGCAAAGCGCGAAGCTGCTTCTTCGGAATACATTCGCAGGAACTCAACTTTATCACCAAAGGGTAAAAGCCTTTGTTTAGCTTCGTTGTAAACGTCTTCCAGAGGTTCTGAATTCAGGGCGTCTTTGAAATTGTCATAGGTAGCGTAAGGATCGACGCAGTAAAGTTTTTGTGGATTGCAGGCCGCCATCATGTCAAATGCGAAATGGCCGCCAAAGGTACCGATTTCGACAAAAGTACCAGCCAAATTCATCTGTTTAATGATCGATAATATATCTTGCTGGTCCGGGCGACCGATACGAGGGAAGTTTTGGGTGAGAGCAGTCATGCTTTGAAACTAGATGATAGGGCGCTGTTAATCAATCGACGCCAGTAAGCAGCGGTCATTTCCGCCCAAATCTTTATGTGCCGATATTTTCTTAAAGCCGGAGATTTTGAACAGGGCCGTTACGGCTCTAGCCTGATCGTAGCCGATTTCCATAATCACAAAGCCCTGAGGCTTCAGTAGTTTGGGTAAGTGGGGAATAGTATGCCGGTAGGCATTCAGCCCGTCCTTGCCGCCATTGAGGGCCAAAGTCGGATCATAATCGCGCACTTCAGGTTGCAATGTCGGAATCACGTCATGCGCGATGTAGGGAGGGTTGGAAATAATAATATCGAAACTATCCTGGATGCCCACCACCCAGTTGTTGGTTTTAAAAGTGGCGCGGGGAAGCAGTTTGAGAATCTGCGCGTTTTCTTGCGCCTGTTCAATAGCGCGTTCTGCGATATCAACGCCCAGCCCAGTCGCATGAGGTAGTTCATGGAGGAGGGAAAGTAGCAGGCAACCGGTGCCGGTTCCGATATCGAGGATATGCAAAAGGTTGCGGCGATCCTGAATTTGTTTCAGTGCGACTTCAATTAATGTTTCGCTGTCGGGGCGCGGTTCCAGTGTCGCTTCATTAAGATTAAAAGAAAGGCTCCAGAATTCGCGTTGACGCATAATACGCGCGATAGGCTCGCGCCTAGCACGGCATTCAATCAGGACGGATAATAGCCTTAATTGCTGTTCGGTCAGGATCTGGTCGCGGTGGCTTAGTAATTGCGCCCGGTCGAGGCGGAGGCCGTAGGCAATAAGGATACGCGCATCAAGGTCGGGCGTTTCAATATTGGCAAGCATAAGCCGGTCGATGGCGTTTGTAATAAAATCCGCCAACCGGATAGGAATAACAGGATTATTGCTGGATGAGTTCGGCAAGTTTTTCAGCCTCGTGCCGCGTTATGAGTTCATCGATAAATTTATCAAGCTCAGTTCCGTTAATGACATCGTCGATATTATAAAGCGTCATTTCAATGCGGTGATCGCTGACGCGGCCCTGCGGGAAGTTATATGTCCTGATGCGTTCCGATCGGTCGCCGGTGCCAACCTGGCTTTTACGCTCAGCGGCGTGGGCGGCAGATATCGCATTGCTTTGTTGCTCGTAGATTTTGGCGCGCAAAATCTTCATCGCCTTGGCTTTATTTTTATGTTGCGAGCGCTCATCCTGCATAGCAACGACAGTGTTCGTCGGAATATGCGTGATACGCACTGCGCTTTCGGTTTTATTGACATGCTGGCCACCGGCACCACTCGCGCGATACACATCGATGCGCAGGTCTTTATCATCGATTTTGATATCAACTTCTTCCATCTCAGGCAGAACTGCCACCGTCGCCGTCGAGGTATGAACACGGCCCGAGGCTTCAGTCTGCGGCACGCGTTGTACGCGGTGGACACCGGATTCGTATTTCAGCCGCGCGAAAACGCCTTTGCCGCTGATGCTGGCGGTTCCTTCACGAAGGCCGCCGAGGTCGTTCTCCGAGACTTCAATCACCTCGAACCGCCAGCCGCGAATGACAGCATATTTACGGTACATATCGAACAACAGCGCCGCAAAGAGGCCAGCTTCATCGCCGCCGGTGCCGGCGCGTATTTCCAGAATGGCGTTGCGTTCGTCCGCTACGTCCTTTGGCAGCAACATGCGTTGCACCTGCTTTTCAAGCGCGGGAATTTTTTGCTGCAGCTTCTCTATCTCGCGTTTAGCCTCATCCTTCATTTCCGGATCGGCCAGCATGCTTTGCGCGTCACCAAGTTCACGTTGCGCCTGCGTTAACTCAGTAATGGCATCCGCGACAGGGGTGAGGTCTGAATATTCCTTGGATAGCTTGGTAAATTGTTCAGCTGCATGGCCGGGTTGCGACAATGCGTCGCGCAATTCATCATGGCGCGCCAGAACGCGAGCGAGTGTTTCGGTAAGGGACATTTATAAAGCTTATTCTGCAGCCTGGCCCATTTCTTGGGCTTTTTCGGCTTCGATTTCAGCGGCGCGTTTTTCAACAAGGCCAACCAGATGCGAAACGATATCTTCGTTTTTCAGGCGATGATCGGTCTGGCCCTTGATATAAACCTGGTGCGTATCCTTGCCGCCGCCAGCAAAACCGATATCGGTCATCATCGCTTCGCCGGGACCATTGACGACACAGCCGATCACGGAAACGGAAAGCGGGGTGGTGATGTGTGCCAGACGTTCTTCCAGAACCTCGACAGTCTTGATGACGTTGAAGTTCTGACGTGCGCATGAAGGGCATGAAATAATAGTCACACCGCGACGGCGTAGGCCGAGGGACTTCAGCATTTCGTAGCCGACCTTGATTTCTTCAACCGGTTCCGCCGACAGCGATACGCGAACGGTATCGCCGATACCGGACCACATAAGCATGCCGAGGCCAATGGAGCTTTTAATCGTGCCGGAGCGCAAACCGCCGGCCTCAGTAATGCCGATATGCAAAGGATAATCGCATGCTGTGGCGAGAGCCTGATAGGCGGCTACGGACAGAAAAACATCCGATGCTTTGACGCTGATTTTGAAATTGAAGAAATCATGATCTTCAAGAATTTTGGCATGACCAAGCGCGCTTTCGACCATTGCATCGGGGCAGGGCTCGCCGTATTTTTCCAAAAGTTCCTGTTCCAGCGATCCGGCATTGACGCCGATACGCATGGCGCAACCGTGATCTTTAGCGGCCTGCACAACTTCGCGCACACGCTCAGGCGATCCGATATTGCCGGGATTAATGCGCAGACACGCGGCGCCAGCTTTGGCCGCTTCGATGCCACGTTTGTAATGGAAATGGATGTCGGCGACGATCGGCACTTTAACCGCCTGTACGATTTCTTTTAAGGCCGCTGTTGATTCTTCGTCCGGGCAGGAAACACGGACGATATCGGCACCCGCCTCTTCCAGGCCGCGAATTTGCTCAATTGTCGCTTTGGCGTCTGATGTCAGCGTATTGGTCATGGACTGCACCGCAATCGGTGCGTCGCCACCAACCAGAACATTGCCTACTTTAATCTGGCGGCATTTGCGGCGTTCAATCGTGCGCCAGGGACGGTAAGCTTGGGCTGAATCGTGACTCATTAACAAATTCTCCGCGGCGCTTTCTAAGCAGCCTCATAGGTTTATGGATGTTTTATAGCCGCATTCTGCTGCCTACGCCAAGACCTCTCGGTATGGTGCATAACGCACTGATAAAAAAGGCTTTATTCGTCTGATAGCGTAGGGAGATTCCGCAAATGCTCGCTATCCAGCGGGACATTACGCATAACATGTGACGCACCCGTTGCCAGTTTCGGCAAATCCGACCCGTCGAGGCTTAACATAATGCCGCTGCCATTACCGGTAGTCAGGCTAAGACCCGGTGTGCTTGGCACCTTGTAGGTATCGCCTGCTTTCATGACGTGATCAAAAACTGTCTGGCCGCGGCTGTCGGTTACCAGTACCCAACTTGATTGCAAGGCGCGGATCGTAACGTGCGAGTCTTTAACGGTGTTGCCGAAGACCTGGCCTGTTGGTGCGGTGGGGACTGGCTGCTGATCCGCTTTAGGCGCGTCTGATTTGGCAGGCGCAACTGCTGGCGTCGATGATGCAGCGGGCGCCATACCCATCGCAGGCGCTTTGCCGGACAGCATGATGCCGGAATCTGATGGCGGCGGCGCCAGTGCAACGGCGTTTGTTGAAAGCATTGAAGATGGCACAGAGGAAGCTGGTGTAACCGGTTCCGGATTTGTTGCTACAGGTGCGGCTGGTTGCTCAACACTTGCGACAGGTTGCGCCGTTGGCGCCAGCGTATTGTTGCTTTCGGGAACAGTCGTTGAAGGCAAAGCTGGTGGCGTTGAAACAACAGTGCGGTCACCCGAAGACAACCCGTACCACAAAGCATAAATCAGGATAGCGGCAATAGCGGCACCAATCATGATAATGGCTGAAGGCGTGCGGCCTTCGGTAATAGGTGTCGGCAAAACCAGGGATGGCTTGCGGCGACGTCCCGCCATTTCATTGCGGTAGCGGTCGATAGCCTCTTTGCCATCAAGACCCAGATAATTGGCGTAGGAACGCAAGAAGCCGATGACATAAGCATCGGCAGGCAATTTGTCGTAATGGCTGTTTTCCAGCGCGACCAAAAAATTAGGACGGATGCAGAGATATTCGGCGATGTAATTCAAGTCGTCGCCGCGCTGTTCGCGCATGCGTCGCAGGACGGCGCCAATGCGCTCCAGGGCAATTTTGGGCTCATCCATAATGGGTGCGGCGCCGGGCAAGGGCACGGTGATGGATGTAGGTTCTTCGGCCTTGCGGGGCTCGGCGCGGTTGCGTGAAGAGGTGGGGCGTCGGTTCGTTGTCATGCCGGAACCCTAGGAAATTTTGGGGTTAAAAGCAATGAGGGCCTGGAAAGTGGTCGGAGGTTAGTGATTAGAGATTAAAACTTAATTCTCTGACCACTAATCCCCGACCACTAGCCTTTTGAACGTTGCGACAGCGCATTCTCCGCCTGCTGGACCAGCTCGGCCAGAATTTCGGAGGTGGGTTGTTCCAGCTTGACCATGCCGACGCTCTGCCCGGCCATAACGGAACCAGTCTCAACATCGCCTTCGACCACGGCGCGACGCAGGGCGCCCGCCCAGAAATGTTCGATCTCCAGCTGCGCCTGTTCCTTGGTGAATTCACCGGCATCAAAACGCGTGATGACTTCGCGCTGTTTTTCCATGAATTTCTTGCCACCTTCATTGGCAATGGCGCGGACGGGGATAACCGGAAAGCGGGGGTCAAGCTGCACTGAAGGCATGGCGTCACGCGCAGATGCCCGCATGAAAGCCTGCTTGAATTTCGGATGCGCGACGCATTCGGTGGCGCAAACAAAACGCGTACCGAGCTGAACGCCGCTTGCCCCCATTTCAAGATAGGAGACAATCGCTTCACCGCGACCAATACCGCCAGCGACAAATACGGGCACATCGCGAATTTCCGGCAGGATTTCCTGCGCCAGTACGGATGTGCTGACGGGGCCGATATGACCACCTGCTTCCATGCCTTCGATGATGAGGGCATCTGCGCCCATGCGCACCAGTTTTTTGCCGAGCGCTGCGGTGGGGGTAAAGCACATCAGTTTCGCGCCGCTGTCTTTGACTTTCTTGACCGCGGGCGCAGGCGGCAGGCCGCCCGCCAGAACGATGTGTCCCACTTTTTCCTCAAGGCAGACATCAATCAACGCATCCAGTTGCGGATGCATGGTAATAAGGTTCACGCCAAATGGTTTTTGCGTCAGGGTTTTGGTGCCTTGAATTTCTTTCCGCAAAATATCGGGCGTCATCGCCCCGCAGGCAATCGTGCCGAAGCCGCCGCCATTGGAAATCGCGGCGACCAGATTGCGCTCCGACACCCATGTCATCGCACCGCCCATAATGGCGAGGGGAGAGCCTAGAAAATCACAACCGCGTTGCCACAGGGATTGGAGGGAGGGGGTGGGTTTGATCATGGAAAAGATGTGCCATTGAAACAGAAAGCATTCAAGGTGTTAGTTGAACGCAAAACCATCCAAATATTACGCAGCCAGTCTAAAGCCTTCGTGCAAAGCTCTGACTGCTGTTTGGACTGTCTCGGGGGTATTGGGTACAGATGCGCTGATGGCGCTAATGGCGGGGTCCACACCTTCAATTTCATCCGTCCCAATTTTTGTGAATTCTACTCCGGCTTGTTGAAGTGTTTGGCGCATTGAACCTTTTGTCGCTTCGTTTAAATGCCAGCCGACAACCGAAATATCTACAAAGTTTCGAGCATCGCCCGTGCTGTTGCAGGCGACGGCAATAATGCCTTTACCCTTTGCTTGCCCACTTGTTACGCGAGTCTCTTTTTGATCCTCATCATCGAAGCGTCCGACGGACAAAACGACGTTATGCGCTTTTGCCAGAGCCATCGCTTCGGTTTGCATCAGCTGTTGTCCGCCGCCAGCAACAGAAATAGCGTATAATTCGTCATATGAGAGTGTCGAATGTATTTGCGCATCTTCAACTAATTTTGGATCAGCCGTGCGGACGCCGCCATTGTCTCGGATAATCCGGCACACAACTTCTTCGCCTGCTTCGGCGAATCTGTCTTTGAGGATGATGGCGGTGGCAATAGCGCTGAGATCAGTACCGCCCCGGGCAAATGTCGTAATAATTTGGGTGTCTCTGTTTACGCCTTGAAACCCAGCAACTACTGCTGTTTTATTGTTGCGTAACCAGCCTAATAATCCTTCGCCACTGGCTTCGAGGTCAATATGTGGATGATCTGTATCATCGGTACAGAAAGGTACTTGTATGCCTTGGAACGAGCGAGTGCCTAAAGCTAAGGCTATAAGGTTCGCTGCTTCTGTTTCACCTTGAGCGATATACGCAGATCGCGCATGGCGTGCGGTGACTGGATCACATCCCGTCAACAATGTTGAAGTTGCTTCTTTGATAAGATTATCCGTGACTCCCTTGAATGCAGAGACAACAAGAACAACTTTTTTATTTGGATCAATTCTCTTAATTTTTGATGCAATTAGTTCTACGCTGTCTGGCGTTCCGCCGTTCTTACGCTCGCCCCATACGGAGCCGCCAATTTTTATAATTTCAATTGCCACTTTATATTTCCTTGTAAAACAGCTTATTTGAATGAAGTAATTTTACAACGTCTTGCCTTTAAACAAAGCTATATTTTGTGCTTAAAATTCAATTGGTTAGATTGTAAATGCTTTCTATAAGTAATAATTGCGTCAAGAATTGACTGCGTAAAGTAAATCTTCAACCACTTGAAGCCCGTCTTCGCCCGTGACTTCAGGGTTGCGGCCTAGCTGAATAGCCTCGATAAAATTGGCGATTTCACCGGCATAAGGATTGACCGGGTCAAATAACAGAGGTTTCCCCCCGATAGAAATAGTTCCCCTGCCACTACGGGCCATTGTGCCTTCACAGATGGCATAATTATCAGCGCCGTAAATCTCAAATCGGGAAGGAGCCGCAAATAATACTGAACTGATCGCTTCTGCAGTAATGCCGTTGGCAAATTTCAACAGAATAATACCCGTTTCTTCATGCGGGCCTTTCCAGACTTCACGGCTCAGGAGCGCGCTGCGATCAACAACAGGATTATTTCTGAAATCCGCGAACCAGCGAATGGTGTCGAGGCAATGCGGTCCCGTTCCCGCCAGTGGCCACCAGCGGCCCAGCTCGTCTCCTGCACGCCAATCTGAAGCATCATCAGCGCGCCATGTCCATTGCGCTCGGATATGGCGAATGGGGCCGAGAATTTTTTCCTGCGTTACTAGTTGATGCAATTTGCGCATCCCACTATGCCAGCGCATATGCAGGGCAACACTAAGTTTGACGCCGTTGGTACGGCAGGCCTCAATAGCACATTTGCCTTCCTCTATGTTTGTCACGAAAGGCTTTTCGACCAGCACATGTTTGCCCGCTTTGGCACAGGCAATGACCTGCTCGGCGTGCAATTTGTCAGGACTGGCGATAATGACGGCCTGTAGCTGCGGATCGGTCAAGAATTCATCCAGATTATCGTGCGCTGGTTGAGGTGCTGCCGCCGCATGTTGTTTTGCAAATGCCGTAGCGCGATTTTTATCGCGACTAAGGACACTCCATAACTGCGCTTGTGGCAGAGTTTTAAGCGCAGGAACAAGAGAGTGCTCTGCTATACCACCGGTACCGATAACACCAATGCGTAGTGGCGTTGGCATCAATTACTTCGCGTCCAATCCATAAGCCGTATGCAAAGCGCGGAGGGCGAGTTCGGTATATTCTTCAGCGATTAACACACCGAGAACGATTTCTGAAGTCTCGATCGCATGAATGTTGATCTTCTTGTCGGCCAGCGTTTCGAACATCGTCGCCGCCACACCTGCATGGCTGCGCATACCACCACCGATAAGCGAGATTTTCACCACGCCGCTGCTTGCCGAGATATGGTCGTAGTGAATATTGGCGCGTTCAGTCTCCAGAACCTGCTTGGCGCGGTCCAGATCATTCTTGCTGATCGTAAAGGTGATGTCGGTGGTATTATTATCGCCTGCCGTTTGCACGATCATATCGATATTGACGCCAGCGCGGGCAAGGGGGCCGAACACGGCGGCTGCGACGCCGGGCCTGTCTGCCACTTTGACCAGTGTGACCTTGGCTTGATCGCGGGTGTAGGCGATGCCGGTAACCATATTTTCTTCCATTGTATCATCTCCATCGGTAACGAGCGTGCCGGGCAGATCGCTGCCGACGGCGTTGGCAAAAGTGGATAAAACCTGAACCGGCATATGATAGCGCATGGCCATCTCAACCGAACGCGTCTGCAAAACCTTGGCGCCGCGCGATGCCATTTCCAGCATTTCTTCGTACGAGATATGCGGGATCTTGCTGGCCTTGCTGTCGATGCGCGGGTCGGTGGTGTAGACGCCGTCGACATCGGTGTAGATATCGCAGCGGTCGGCTTTAAGCGCAACAGCAAGGGCAACGGCCGATGTGTCGGACCCGCCGCGACCCAGTGTGGTGACGCTGCCGTCACCTGCTATGCCTTGAAAACCTGCCATAACACCGACTTCACCGTCCTGAATACGTTTCAGTAGCGACTCCGCTTTCACATCCATGATGCGGGCTTTGCTGTGAGTAGAGTCCGTCATCAACGGTACCTGCCAGCCTTGCCATGACCGCGCGTTCAGGCCGCGCTGCTGCAGCGCCATGGCCATCAGGCCTGCCGTGATTTGCTCGCCAGTGGAAACAACGGCGTCATGCTCGCGCGGGCTGTGATGAGGGGAGACCGAACGGCAATAGCCGATCAGCTGATCGGTAACGCCTGCCATGGCGGAAACCACGACGGCGACTTTGTGGCCACGGCGAACTTCGGCTTCGACTTTGGCGGCGGCGTTTTTAATGCGCTCGACATCACCTACGGATGTGCCGCCGAATTTAAGGACAAGAAGGGACATAGGAACTAGGGGTTAGGGCTAGGGTTTAGGGACTAGGGGTTATAGCAAAGTTTACAATGAAAGAAATGCCTTTTGGAATTGAGTTTATCTCGGAATATAGTTTGCTAAAGTTATCACCTTAATCCTAGACTCCAGCCCCTAAACCCTAGCCCCCAACCTCTGGCCCCCATGTCTTCCATTTCTACCGCTGAAATTGCCCAATTTTCGGCCCATGCCGAGGACTGGTGGAATCCCGAGGGCAAGTTCCGGCCTTTGCACAGGCTTAATCCTGTGCGGGTCGAATATGTGCGGGACCGCGCTTGCGCGCATTTTGGCCGCAATCCGGCTTCCCGCCAGTCTCTGAAAGGCCTGTCGGTGCTGGATGTCGGTTGCGGCGGCGGATTGATGGCAGAACCCATGGCACGGTTAGGGGCGGCTGTTACTGGTATTGATGCCTCGGTTAAAACAATCGCCGTTGCGCAAAAGCATGCGAAGCTTTCGCATCTTTCAATAAATTACTTGATAGCGAGCGTGGAAGATTTGGCGCGCGCTAATTCCCTCCCCCTTGCGGGGAGGGTTAGGGAGGGGGGCGGTCGGCGAGCGAACCCCTCACCTGCAAAAACTAAGGATTTAGCTAAAGCTAAATCCAAGTTTTTGCTTCCTCTCCCTCAAGGGGAGAGGAAATACGACATGATCACGGCGCTGGAAGTGGCGGAGCATGTCGCGGATATGGATTCTTTTCTGTCCGGCATCAGAAAAATTCTGAAACCTAATGGCTTGCTGATCATGTCGACGTTGAACCGTACGCCAAAAAGTTTTCTGCTCGGCATAGTAGCGGCAGAATATATCCTGCGCTGGGTGCCGCGTGGTACGCATCAATGGCAAAAATTCATCCGCCCGTCGGAGCTGGTGCAGCGCCTAAGTGACGAAGGCCTGCAAACGCACGATCTGACAGGATTAGTGCTTAATCCGCTGACGGGCGATTTCGAGCTCAGTAAAAATGATCTGGCGGTTAATTATCTGCTCACAGCTTCTTTCCTTTAATCTGGTTTTGTAATGTCATTCTTGCCCGTTTCCCAAAATCCACAACGCATATCCGATATCATGCGGATGCTGATGGACAAGGCTGCGAAGGAAGAGAGCGTCAGTATCGGCTCCATCCTGCATTTGTTTGGGGTAAGGGGGTTTGCTTTTCTGCTGCTGATGCTGGCGTTGCTGAACATCGTCATATTCATGGTGCCATTTATCTCCATCCTTTTTGGTCTGCCGATGGTGATTTTGGCGGCGCAGATGGTGTTGGGTTTTCATGCGCCGATATTTCCAGCCTTTATCCGTCGCCTGACCATTCAGCGCGGGCCATTGATGCAGGGGCTAGACCGCGCCTTGTACGGTGTTGAGAAAATTGAGCGCTATATCAAGCCGCGCTTTTTGTTTTTGACGCATCCGGCGCTTACCCGTATGCATGGACTGGTCGCGCTGATCATGGCAGTGATGGTGGTGTTGCCGATTCCACTTTTTAACGTGCCGCCGTCCGTAGGTTTGGCGTTTCTGGCGATTGGTATGCTGGAGCGCGACGGAATTTTTATCCTGATCGCCTATGCCATCGGCACAGGTTGCCTGTTCCTGTTTAAGTCACTCAGCCACTTCGCCACTTCGCGCATTCGGTGACGGGTTAGCCAAGTTTGTTTTCGGTAGAGAGCCGTTCTAAATAGCGGACAATATTCCTTCGTCCTCTGGCAACAATTCTATCCTTGAGGTAGCAATCTGAGCCAATAATTCCTTTATCTCCGAGTTCATGACCGGCCTGTAAAACCATTGTATGACCGCGTGCTTTTATAACCAGCTCCGAAGTTTCCTGGAGATATGTAAAGTCGTTATGCCAGTATCTTGATCGTATTTTAAATGGATCTTTGCGGTCCCAGTCAGGCTCATTGATAGTCAAGCCAGTGTGGATAGAAACAGGAAAAAAGAAATCTTCGTCGTTTGATACTCTTGGTTTCTTACCTGTTATTTTTCTAACAGCTGTCAGGAGGGGAGGTAGATCCTGCCAGGCGACGGCAACCTGTCTTTTTTTAATCCAATCGCCGAACTTCTGGAATAGTTGCGATATGTATTCTTGTCTTTTTTGGCCTAGCTGTAAAAGAGTATCAACATCTTGCATCGTAATTTTCCTTTACAACAAAAATCGAACCGATGCTAACTACGGCCCTAGTAATAGTCAACTTTACCTGTAGCTATATGAAAAAGCACTTTGTTTTCTATTGTCGCGGACGCTCAGCCGGGTGCGGTGGCAGCATTTCCAGCCGGTAACCGACGGCGGGCTCCGTCACAATATAGCGCGGGAATGAAGGCTCAGCTTCTAGCTTCCGGCGCAGGGTGCTGACGCGTTTTTGTAAATTTTGATGTTGCTCAATTTCGCCTTCCTTGCCCCACAAGGTGCGCTCGATATGGCCATTAGTCACAACACGGCCGCCATGCAGCGCCAGTAAACGCAGCAGCGCATATTCTTCAGCATCCAGCGCGACGGTGTTATGATCACGGCGAACATCCGGCGTATGCAAAGCGATATGCAGGGAGCCGGTTTCGACGCTATCGATATTATCCCATTCTTCGCGGAAAGATTTTTGCCGCAGGGCGGCGCGGACGCGGGCGACAAGGTCACGCATGGCAAAAGGTTTGGTGAGGTAATCATCGGCGCCCTGTTCGAGGGCCGCAATTTTTTCGCTGTCTTCAGTGCGGCCCGACAAGACGATAATCGGCATATCACTTTTCATGCGCACGTCATGGATTACTTGCCGTCCGTCAATGTCAGGCAAACCCAGATCAAGGATCATCAAATCAGGATTGGCGGAGTGAACCAGAATGATGGCTTCTTCGGCCGTTGCCGCTTCCAGCACATTAAAATTTTCGGCCTGCAGCGTCAGCCGCAGGAATTTGCGCACATGCGGCTCATCATCCACAATCAGGATGCGAAGCTCCGGGAATGTTGGCAGCGACGGCATATGGTAAAGCTAGCACAAAACAGCCTATTTGACTACCGGCAACCGTATGACGATTTGGGTGCCAACGCCGTCGGGGCCGGGCTGCGCTGCGATGCGGCCGCCATGGGCTTCGATAAAGCCACGGCAAATGGCGAGCCCTAGTCCTGCGCCGCTGCTGGGGGTGGAACCCACTTTAACACGGTAAAACATGTCAAAAACGCGCTCATATTCTTCTTCCGGGATGCCGGGACCGCGATCCGTAATCGTTAACCTTATGTAATTGGCTTCGCGGCGAGCGTTAATACTTATGGGCTGGTCATTCGGCGCGTATTTGCAGGCATTGTCGATAACGTTAACGAATACACGTTCTAAAATCGATAAATCCCCATCAATCGATAACAGGTCATCTGGAATGCTGAGTCGCAGTGGGCGTTCGCCAAGCTGTTTACGCAATTTTGTTAGAGCACTGCCAATAAGATCTTGAACATCTATAGGCTGGCGTTTTGGCGCGAGACCGCCAGAAACCAGTTGTGTCATATCCAGCAAATTCTGGACGAAGCGATTGAGCCGGTCGGCTTCATCTTCGATGGTTGAGAAAAGATCGCGCCGCGATTTATCGTCGAACTTATCCCAGTAATCACGTAAGCTGGTTGTCGCGCCAAGAATGGCAACCAGCGGTGTTCGCAAATCGTGGCTGATGGATGACAGCAAGCTGGCGCGCAGGCGTTCGGTTTCAGTCTGTAGTCTTGACTGCGCAATATCGGTGACAAGCTTGGTACGCTCAATCGCAATCGCCGACTGACTGGCCATGCTGGTCAGGAAATGCAGTTGATCGGGCGAGAGGTTGTTGCCTTCATTCGGGCGTACGGCCAGAACGCCGACGGTTTCATTACCGCTGCGTAGTGGCAAGCCGTAATAAGGCGCGCCGGGCAGAGTGTCTGAACCAAAACCTGCGGGCCTGCCGTGACGCCAAGCCCAATCCATTGCTGCGTTTGATGCGGTATCGAGGCGCGTTTCTGGCGGGCAGGCGGCACCGACTTCCAGCCTTTCGCCCTGGGGTAGCAGCAAAACGACGCGCGCTTTGAGGCTGGAGGCCATATGCCTCACTACCGTTTGCACAATTTCATCCAGCGCGGCGACGGCGGCAATGGCTTTGTTGAAATCGTACAGCGCCTGCGTACGCTCGGCATTGCGTTGTGTAACGTGAATTTGCCGTTGCAACCGGTCGCCGATCAGGCTGATCGCCACCGCGACGACAAGGAAAAAAGTTAGCGTCAAGAAATCTTCATGACGCTGAATGATGAGGGAATAACGCGGCTCGGTAAAAAGAAAATCGAACGCAAGAAAGCTGAGAATGCTGGCATAGGCTGAAACTCTAAAACCGCGATCAACCGATATCAGCAAAATGCCGATCAGGTATATCATCGACAATGTTGGCAGATCAGCAATGCGGGCAACGCCCCACGCGATTGCGCTGGCGAAAATAACGACCATTGTCGCCTGAACATAGGCGGGCCACTGGATGCGCGTAAACCATGTGCCGGGCGTTTGAATATCGCCATTTGTCGTTGGGCGGCGCTTGGTTTCGCCTGCATTCATAACCAGAATATCGAAACCGCCCCCCATATCCAGAACACTGGATGCAACCGAAGGTCGCGATAATTTCGACCAGGTCGAGCGCTGCGATTTGCCGATGATGATGACGCTGACATTGCGTTCGCGGGCAATACGTAAAATCTCGCCGGGGATATCTTCGCTGGCGACGGTAATTGTTTCGCCGCCCAGACTTTCGGACAGATGCAGGGCCTGCGCAATATCGCGCCGCACGGCTTCTGGTAAGGCGGCGTGATGGTGTGTTTCGATATAAAGTGTCAGCCATGAGGATTGCTGACGCCGTTCGGCGCTGCGTTTGGCTGTACGCACCAACGCGCTTGCCTGTCCGTCTCCTGCGATACAAACCATAACGCGGTCACTGGTTGGCCACGGCCCGGTGATGGCGTGACTGCGCATATAACTGGCCATTTGCTCGTCAACGCGCTCTGCCGCCTGGCGCAGAGCCAGTTCACGCAGGGCGGTTAAATTGCCCGGCGTGAAAAAACGGTTCATCGCAAGGCGAGCCTGCTCGGGAATGTAGACTTTCCCTTCCTTCAGGCGCTGCAGCAATTCTTCGGGCGTCAGATCGATCAGTTCGATAGAATCTGCGGTCTGCACGATATTGTCAGGTATGGTTTCGCGGACCGTGACGCCGGTGATGCGGGCGACGATATCATTCAGGCTTTCGATATGCTGGACATTCAGCGTCGAATAGACATCGATCCCGGCATCCAGCAATTCCATGACATCCTGATAGCGTTTGGGATGCCGCGCGCCGGTGATGTTGGAATGCGCCAGCTCATCCACCAGAACCAATCGTGGCTTGCGGCGGAGAATGGCATCGATATCCATTTCCTGAAAATCAATGCCGCGGTAGCTGATCGTCTGGCGCGAAATGGATTCCAGCCCTTCGCTGAGGGCATCGGTCTCAGACCGCTGATGCGTTTCAACGATGCCGACGACGACATCGACGCCTTCTTTTTTGCGGGCTTGGGCAGCGCGCAGCATGGAATAAGTTTTGCCGACACCCGGTGCCGCGCCGATAAAGATTTTTAACTTGCCGCGATGTTCGCGCCGGGCTTCTTCCAGCAGCGCGTCAGGTGAGGGGCGAATGTCGTGGTTTTCGTTCATGGGACTGGCGTTTTGCCTAACCGGTCAAGCGCAAGGTTGAGGTCCAGAACATTCACGCGGTTATCGCCCAGAAAGCCGAGGCTACGGGATGTGGTGGATTGCTTGATGATGTCCTGAATTTGATCGAGGGTTAATTGTCGTGCTGCCGCAACGCGGCTCACCTGGAACTGCGCCGCGTCCGGCGATATGTCCGGATCAAGTCCACTGGCCGATGTTGTAACAAGGTCAACGGGTATTGGCACGCTGTTGTCTTTTTTCAAGTCATTGACTCGCTGCTCGATAGCTTGCTGAAGGTTGGCGCTCGTCGGGCCCAAATTACTGCCGGAAGAATTCCCGGCATCATAACCATTTCCTGCTGCCGATGGTCGGCCATGAAAATAGCCCGCACCTGCGAAGTTTTGGCCAATCAGGCTGGAGCCGATGATTTTTCCATTAGTCTCAATCAGACTGCCATTAGCTTGATGGGGGAACAGTTGCTGGCCGAGGATCAATGTCAGGAACGGATAGCCAAGACCCGTCAGGACAAAGAACAGGATAAACAGGCTAACGCTGGATCGCAATTCACGGAACATACTAGATACCCATGGTTTGGCTGATGAGCATATCAAGCAGCTTGATGGCAATAAAGGGCACAATGATGCCCCCAAACCCGTAAATCAACAGATTGCGGCGCAGAATGGTGCTGGCGGAGGCCGGTTGATACTTCACGCCTTTAAGGGCTAGCGGCACCAGCGCAATCAGGATTAAGGCGTTAAAAATAATCGCTGAAAGAACCGCGCTCTTGGGACTGTGCAGATGCATGACATTGAGCGCATTCATGCTCGGATAGATACCGATAAACAAAGCCGGGATGATGGCGAAATATTTGGCGACATCGTTGGCGATGGAGAATGTCGTGAGCGCTCCGCGGCTCATCAATAGCTGTTTGCCGATCATGACGACTTCAATCAGTTTGGTCGGATCGGAATCAAGATCGATCATGTTGCCCGCTTCACGCGCGGCCATCGTACCGGTATTCATCGCTACACCCACATCGGCCTGTGCGAGAGCGGGAGCATCGTTAGATCCGTCGCCGCACATGGCGATCAGTTTACCTTTGGCTTGCTCGCTTCGAATGAGGGCGAGTTTCTTTTCGGGGGAGGCTTCGGCGAGAAAATCATCGACACCCGCTTCGGCGGCAATGGCGGCTGCGGTTAAGGGATTATCGCCGGTAATCATAACGGTACGAATCCCCATGCGGCGCAAAGTCATGAAACGTTCATGGATGCCGGGCTTGATGATATCTTTTAGATGAACGACGCCCAAAATTCGTTTATTGAGTGCGACCAGCAAAGGCGTACCGCCGGTTTTGGCGACGCGTTCAATCGCGCGCGTAATTTCGACGCTGCCGCTGGTGCCGCACATATAAAGGATGGAATCCGGTGCGCCCTTGCGGATGGAAGTCTCGCCAAAATCAACGCCGCTCATGCGCGTGTGGGCGCTGAAAGGGACGAAATTCATATCAGGCTTATGGCGCGCGCCGCCGTTCCATTTGAAGCGGTCTTCAGCAAGGCGAACGATAGATTTGCCTTCGGGCGTATCATCAGTTAGCGACGATACCATTGCCGCTTCGGCCAGGCTTTCTTCGGTTGCACCGCCGACGGCAATGAACTCACTGGCCATACGGTTGCCGAGAGTAATGGTGCCGGTTTTATCAAGCAGCAGAACGTCAATATCGCCAGCGGCTTCGACCGCCCGCCCGGATTTGGCGATAACATTAAAATTCACCAGACGGTCCATGCCCGCAATACCAATAGCAGATAGCAAGCCACCTATGGTGGTGGGAATTAAGGTAATAAACAAAGCGATCAGATAGATCACCGGAACCATTTTGCCGGAATAGGCGGCTAGTCCCTGCAGCGTAACACATACAATCAGGAAAATCAGTGTAAGCCCTACCAGCAGGATAGTTAGCGCGATTTCATTCGGCGTTTTCTGACGCTTGGCGCCTTCGACAAGGCCGATCATACGGTCAAGGAAGGACTCGCCGGGGTTGGCGCGAATTTCAACGATGATACGGTCGGAAACAATACGCGTACCGCCGGTTACAGCCGAACGGTCGCCGCCGGATTCACGGATAACGGGTGCCGATTCACCGGTGATGGAGGATTCGTCGACGGTGGCGATGCCGTGAACGACGTCGCCGTCGCCGGGAATAATATCGCCTGCTTCCGCCACAATTAAATCGCCGCGGCGCAGGGTGGTTGCTGCTACAGGTGTGAAATCTTTCGCGCCGATACTGTCAACTTTCTTGGCCGTCGTATCAGTCTTGGTTTTGCGCAAACTGTCGGCTTGGGCTTTACCGCGTCCTTCGGCAACGGCTTCGGCAAAGTTGCCGAACAAAACGGTGAACCACAGCCACAGCGCAATCTGCAAGCTAAAGCTGTAAGATTTGCCGGTAGCAGCTTCGCAAAGGGTGATAAGTGATGCCATCGCGCTGGTCACGCCGACGGTAAACATCACCGGATTGCGAATTAACTTCTCCGGATTCAGCTTGATAAAGGCGCCGATAGTCGCATCACGCAGCAAGGCAAGCGAAAACAGGGGGCGATGTTCGGTGGTTTTACTCATGGGGCGACACTTTGAAAAAGAGATAAGTGCTCGGCCACTGGGCCAAGCGCCAGAGCCGGAAAATAGGTCAGACCGCCAAACATGACGATGACGGCAGTCAGTAAGACTACGAACATCAGCCCATGCGTTGGGAAAGTACCGCTTGATGGCGGGGTGATTTTCTTGGCGGCGAGCGAGCCTGCAATCGCCAGTACCGGAATAATCACGCCGTAGCGGCCGATCAGCATAACGATTCCAAGCATGATATTCTGAAAGACGGTATTGCCATTAAAGCCAGCAAAGGCAGAGCCGTTGTTGGCAGCGGCCGATGCGTAGGCATAAATGGTTTGCGTCAGACCGTGCGGGCCGGTTGCGCTCATGGAACTTGCACCCAGCGGTACCAGCAAGGAAACAACGCCAAAGCCAAGCACGCAGATGGGGTAGAGCAGCTGCGCAATGACCGCGAGTTTGATCTCATGCGCTTCAATCTTCTTGCCAAGATATTCCGGCGTGCGGCCAACCATAAGTCCGGCAATAAAGACGGTAATCAGGACATAAAGCAAAATACCGTATAGCCCGCAGCCGACGCCGCCATAAATGACTTCGCCCACTAGCATGTTAAAGAGAGGCACAAGACCGCCAAGCGGCATAAAGCTGTCATGCATAGCGTTGACGGAGCCATTGGACGTAGCGGAGGTCGTTGTTGCCCATAGCGCCGAATTGAAGATACCGAAACGGACTTCCTTGCCTTCCATATTGCCGCCGGAATTCGTGTCGCTGATTATCTGATCTATATTCAGATGCCCAAAAGCCGGATTGCCATTGGCTTCGGAGAAATAACAAAGTCCCAGCAGGATCATGAACAGGATCGTCATGCTCGCAAGAAGCGCCCACGCCTGCCGTCTGTCACCGACCATTTTGCCAAAAGCGGCGATCAAACCGATGCTGAGTAGCAGAATGCTAATCAGTTGGAAAAAGTTGCTCAGCGGCGTTGGGTTTTCATAGGGATGTGCGGCGTTGGCGTTAAAATAACCGCCGCCGTTGGAGCCTAGCATCTTAATGGCGATTTGGCTCGCAACGGGGCCTTGGGCAATGGTTTGCTGTGTGCCTTCCAGTGTGGTCGCCTGCACATAAGGTTGCAGATTATCCGGCACGCCCTGCCATATCAGGAACAGTGCAAAGAGCAAGGAGAGCGGTAACAGGACATAAAAAATGGCGCGCGTGACATCGACATAGAAATTGCCGAGGCCGGGATTTTCCTTATGGGTAAAGCCGCGCACCATAGCGACGGCAACGGCAAAGCCCGTCGCAGCGGCCATGAAGTTTTGCACTGTGAGGCCTAGCATCTGGCTGAAATAACTCAGCGTTGTCTCGCCCCCGTAAGATTGCCAGTTTGTGTTGGTGACAAAACTGACCGCTATATTGAAAGCGAGATCATAAGGCAGGCCCGGCAGGCCTTGGGGGTTCCATGGCAGTTGATCCTGATGCATCAAAATCAAAAACAAAACCGCGCCGCCTAGCGCATTAAAGATAATGACTGCGCCAGCATATTGCGCCCAGTTTTGCTGTTCGGCTCCGCGAACGCCGCAGAGGCGGTAAGACAGTCCTTCGATAGGTCCCAGAACTTTACCCGCCCATGTGGCTTCGCCATTAAAAACCTTGGCCATATAGATGCCAAGTGGCAGCATCAGGCCAACACTAACGGCGGCAAAGGCAACAAACTGCAAAAGTGCATAGATATTCATGGATTACTCAAAATTTCTCTGGATGAAGAAGGGCATAGGCAAGGTAAAGGCCGAGCGCCAGGGCAACGCCACCACCAAGATAGAGTTCAAAAATCATGGAAAAACCTCAGGGACGGTAAGTATATAAAGAAGGGCGGGGCGATTGTGGCTGAATCGCAGATTCGACGCAACTTTATAGCCACACAGAGAAAAATCGATATTGGCTCAAGCTTGCCTAAAAATACCATAGTGTGTTAAGGGTGTTGTCCCACCTTCCTGCCAGTTTACTTTAAACTTAAACATGGCCGCCTTGCTAAAAAAGCTGCAAAGCGCAGCAAACGATTTTCGCCCCAAACCGGGCAAGCCTCGCGCCGTAACATTTGTTACGCAGGCGCAAAACCATCAATTTGTCTTTCGTTCAGCAGTTATTATTTTGCTCACCTCCATTGCGACGATGTCGGCAATCGCTTTATGGGAAAGTAAGGATAAAAAATCCCTAACGACTGCCTCGGTTGAGCAAACGATCGAGACAAAACCCGTTGCCGCAAAAATTATCGTCAAACTGGAACATGACGATAAACTGCAGAAGGTAGCGGAAAAGCTGCCACTTCCGGAAAAGGTGGCTATGGAGACCCCCGTATCGGAATTGCCGCCACCAAAAGGCGAAACCTATAATGACATTGTTCTGCCTGCAGAAAGCCTGTCACAGGAGAACCCAAACGAAGATCCAAATACAATTGCCCCTGCGCCGGAAAGTGCGCCGGCTATTAATGTAGTTGCCCAGGATCTCAGTGACTTACCGGCTTTGCATGAGGTGAAGCATGAATCGGTTTCTGCTCAATCCTCCATTCAGAATGTGCGCTTTCATGCCGAACGTGCCCTGACTGCCGAACAGCTTCTGGCCGAGGCGCACAGGTTGCTGGTCGCTGGTGATGATCAGGCCGCCTTGGCGCTGTATGACCAGGTTCTCAAGCGCGACAAAAATAATAATACCGCGTTAGAAGGCAAAATGTTTGCGCTTCAGCATACGGGGCAAGCGGAACAAGCTGTCGAAATCGGCCATCGTTTGGTGCAGTTGGACCCGGATAATAACGCCCTGCGTGCCAATCTGGTGACGGCATTAGGGCAATCTTTTTTGCCTGCCGCTATGACCGAATTAGAACAAAAGGTTGCGGCCAACCCGCATGATGCAGCGGCGCAAGCGGCGCTGGCAAAACTGGAAGCACGGCGTGGTTATTATGAGAAGGCTTATAATCACCTGAATAACGCCATCAAGATCCAGCCCGATAATATCCTCTATCGTCTGGATCTGGCGGTGCTGTACGACCGTGCCGGATATCGTGCCGATGCCGCGACGCTTTACCGGCAAGTGCTGCGCGCCGCCATGAACGAGGATGATCCAACGCATTTGTCTATCTCGCTGCCCACCATTCGCCAGAGGCTAGCTTATTTGGAAATGTCTGTAGCGAGCGACCGCTAACGCAGACCTTCGACCACGCGCCCACTCATAATATGGTAGGTTTGATAGGGGTGCAGGGTAATTTCTTGCAGCGGTGCTTTGGCATTGCGCTGCCAACTTAACTGTACGTTACTCGGTGTGACGCTGACGACATGCAAGTCAGGGCGGTCCGTTGCTGGAGTCCACTTGGCTCCTTGTAGCCATAGGGTCCAATTTTCCGGGCCATAATAAATAACAGCACCCAAATGTATGCCGCTCCCATCATTTTTGGGCGGCTTTATTTTGGCGGACAACACCTCAATCTGCCTTGTTTCATCTTCCGAAAAGAACAGTGAGGTTTTGGGTAGGGCTTCGGATTCTGTGGCGTGCACGGAAGTGCACAACAATACTGCAATAAGTGCTGCTGCGATTCCCTCCCCCTTGCGGGGAGGGCTAGGGAGGGGGGAGCTCCGCGATCCGAACATTTGGAGTAATGGATGGCCCCCACCCCTAGCCCTCCCCGCGAGGGGAGGGGAACTCCATCGCATACATGTTTGCAGGATTTTACAAACTGGGTTGCTCACAACCCACCTGCCACATCTTGCGTTGTGCCATTCGACAGCCACTCCAGCGTCGCATTAAAGCGCACGTTATACGTACTGACAGCGCTTTCCTTACTCATGCGGTCAAGCGACAATTGTTGCAGCCTTAACTTCCCTGGTAAGGCGAGGGGCATGCGAGAAATGAAGCGGTAGATATCGATATCGCTCGGTGCTTCGCCGCTGATTGTAACGGTACTGACAAAAAGCTCCTGTGGTTCGGCAAGTGTGCTGCTCTTTTTCATGCGCTGTTCTGGTGCCAGCGTATAATCGAAATGCTGGATATGTGAAACTGCCGCTTCATGTTCTAGCTCATTGGCAGCAAGTAAACGATCAACGGGGGTGAGAAATTGCTCTGCCTCTGACAGCGTCATTTGTGTCCCAAGCTTCTGGGCAGCGGCGACATCATCCTGTAGTTGACGGAGCGTCTGCTCGGCTTGCACGCGTTGCGTTTTGATGTGCGCCAAATTTGCCGATGTTTTTTCTTCTGCTACGCGCAACAGCGGCGAACTGGTCGTTATCAGGGTAATGGAAATCGCAAGCAGAATGATCCAAAAACGGTGCAGCCAGAAATAATGCCATTGCAGTTTGGTCATGGCTTTCTCCTGATTGTAATTTCGGCTACTGGGGCAGCATTTTTGCTATCTGCGGTATTGTTGCTGACGCTTTCACTCGGCGTGGCGGGAAAGGGGTAATGCTCCACACTCACAACATAATCGGGCATCAGCTGGTTTAGATTTTGTGCCACTTGCCTGAACTGATTGATTATTTGCTCGCGGTCTTGTGGTTCTGAGGGAGCGTTTAGCTTAAGTTCCGCATGCAAAACTTCGTGCGAAGCATCATCACTATCATTTTGCCAATCGAACTTGGTTAGTCGCGTCTCGGTACCAAGATTGTTGCCGAGTGCAGAAAGCATCTGCCACGGAGTAGCGGTTTGTTCCGAGAATAGCCGTTGCCGTTCGATAGCTTGCCGTAGCCTGCCCAAAGGTTCAGTGAGAGGTGCGGCAGTTTGTTGCGCCTGCGCCAATTGATTTTGCAAATGCACCAGTTGCAGCGCTTCCCCTTGTGTTTGTGCAAAAGTTTTAATCAGCCCAACGGCATGCCAACCTGTGAGGCTGAGCGCCAGTAGCATTGCCGCCGTGGCTACACGCATGCCGCCTTGTTTGATGAGCATGTTATTCCGCACAATTTTCATGTCAGGCAACATCAAGGGCAATGTCAGTCGTCGTTTTCGCGCGACATATCCTGCGTAAAGCAGGTCGCTATAAGGATCTGTCGCATTGGGAATAAAAGGCAGGCGCAGATGCTTTGCGGTCTTGTGCGGCGATACGCAAGTAACGGAATGCACAGGCAAGCCGAGATTTCCCCCCGCCTCGTGCAAAGCATCGGACAGGAGTAGGAAAATGCGCAGCTGGTTAGTGTCGCTAAGGCCAAGGCGACCGAGATAACCAAGGCTGGCTTTAATATCGCGTTGAAGCGCGGCAACAATTTCATCCCCGCTTGCGCCGTCTGAAAGTGGCGCTGTCAGACGCGTAAAAATTAGCTCGCCTTTATGCGTCACAATCTGACGAAAGCCCCCGGTGCGTTGCTGGCTTAGCAGCATCGCCCAACTATCTTTAGCATCCGGCAGCAGACGCATTACAAGGTTGGCCACTTCCAATGGCAATAAGCCGATACGTGGCAGATGTGATTTTGCTCTTTCCAACCAATCGAATAGGGGGCTTTCATCCTGTAGTCCGACCATAACAATTTTCGTGCGGCTGGATTTAAGAGTGTAACTGGCTGTAAGTCGTGCTTGTGGAAAAGCCTGCTTCAGGCGACGTTGAATAAGTTTAGGTCGGTCCAGAAGACTTAAGCGGGGAAGAGTTTCAGGCCGGAAATCCTGCGCTAGCATATCCGCCAGCAAAATTACCGGAATTTTGGGATGCTTTGCCAGTAAGATAGTCACAGAGTGAATGGCGGCCTCATCCGTATGTGCTGCGAAAATAGGTTCTTTCACGGCAGCCACGTCATAGGGAACGCACAGCACTCCGTCGTCACCAATCATCAGGATAAATTTTGATTTCTGCAAAGGGATGATGGCCATTAATATCCCCCCGTAATTTTGCCAATTGAGCTGTAAATCGGGCCGAGTACCGCCAGCACGACCCAGGCCAGAATACCGCCGATCATTATGGTAAGTGCAGGTTCCAGCATGCCGATAACGCGTTGGGTAACATCCGTTACTTCGCGGTCATAGGCGGTAGCGATATCGTTCAGGCTTTTATGCATTTTGCCGCTGCGCTCCCCGGTACGGATCATGCGGATGGCAAAGCTTGGCAGCGTACCCGTCATGGCAAGCGATAGGGATTGCCCGGCCTGCACCTGCCGCACGACATCATCCATGATGGCTTCCAATGCGTGGTTGCTAAGCGTGACCTTGGCGCTGCGCAGGCTGGCAACAATGCCGATGCCACTTTGAAATAAAATGGCAAAGCTATGCGCGAAACGCGCCAGCGCCAATTTGTGAATGATATTGCCAAGCAATGGCAGGCGCAGCAGTAAGCTGTCGATAGTTTGCGCAGTTCTTTCCGAATTTTTATAGAGGAAGGCGGTAATCAGGCCGAAGAGGGGCAAGACTACCAGCAACCGCCACCATAATTCAGCAAACACATCGGAAGCTGTGATTAATATGCGAGTCATCAATGGCAATTGACTATCGATAGTATTGAGGAAACTGGTTACTTTCGGCACAACCATTACCATCATGAAACTGACAACGCCAAAAGCGACCAGCATTAGAAATAGTGGGTATCGTAATGCGCGGTGCAGTTGTTCCGTCGTCTTGGCGCGGCTTTCGGCGTAGCGGGTGAGCTGCGCGAAAGTTTCATGCAGATCGCCGCTGATCTCGCCAGATTGTAAAATGGCGATAAAGACGGGCGGGAAGAGGCGATCATAAGTGGCGAAAGCTTTAGCAATGCGCGTACCGTGATTGATGTCCTGCAAAATATCGGTGAGAGTATCGCGCAGCAGACGGTTGTCTTCACTGACCGTAATTTCACGTAGGCCGTCGGTGAAAGAAACGCCTGCTTTCAGCATATCTTCCATCTGGGTGCAGAAAACGGCCAATTTCCGTGGTGGCAGGCGCCGTAATCGCAAGGCTGTGCGATTTTCTTTTTTAATCCGGGCGTCAATTAATTCCAGCCCAGAAAATGTTAGATGCTGTGCCAATTCAGACTCGTTCGCTGCCTGCCTGTCACCGCGCGCGATGATACCCGATGTATGAACCGCGCGATAACTATAAGCGGGCATCAGTTCATCCTCGTCATATCAACGCTGCGGCGTAGTTCGGCTAGGCTTATGGTATGTGCCAGTACCTTGGCAACACCGTCCTGCCGCATGTTGCGAAAACCCGTTGCGGCTATCTGCTTTTGCATGGCGCTACGCGGCGCATCGATGGCAATGAGTTCGTCCAGTTCAGGTGTCAGGCGCAAAATTTCCGAAATGGCGATGCGACCGCGATAGCCGATATGATGGCAATGGGCGCAACCTGCAGCTTCCGCGATTATTGGCGGTTGCGCATCGTCGCACTGCAGTATGGCGCATTCATCCACCGTTGCGAGTCTCGTCACGTGGCAATGCGGACAAAGTTTGCGGACTAAACGCTGTGCAATAACGCCTGTGATGTTGCCGGACAGCATGCGTGGATGCAGGCCAAGATCAATGAGACGCGGTAAAGCACCCAGCGCATCGTTACAATGCAGGGTGGAAAAAACCTGATGTCCCGTCATAGCGGCGCGCAAGGCCATCTGCGCTGTCTCACCATCGCGCACTTCGCCGATGAAGATAATATTGGGGTCTTGGCGCAAAATGCCGCGCACCCCTTCGGCAAAACCTAGTCCCTGCTGTTCCTGTACCGAAGTCTGGCGGATCAAATTGAACTGATATTCGATCGGGTCTTCCAGGGTCATGATATTGACTTCTGGCGTGCTGATTTTATTCAGCATCGAATAAAGCGTCGTGGTTTTTCCGCAGCCTGTAGGACCGGTAACGAGGACAATACCTTCGGGCCGGTCCAGAATTTTAAGCAGTTCCTGTAACGCCTCGCCGTGAAAGCCGAGTTGTTCCAACGGCAGCAAAGCATTGCGGTGATCAAGCACGCGAATGACGATATTCTCGCCTTGCGCCGTCGGCATCACAGCCATGCGGAAATCGATATCGGCACCTCCTACCTGCATATTAAAGCGACCGTCCTGCAGGCTGCGTGTATCGGCGATGTTCATGCCTGCCATAATTTTCAGACGGTGCGACAGCTCCGGCCAGTGCGAACGATGCAGCGAGCGTACCTGCTGCAATACCCCGTCGATACGGTAACGCATACGGATGAAATTTGTTTCCGGCTCCAGATGAATATCCGACGCGCCGCGCTTCACGGCATCAAACAAAATCGTATTGACCAGTCGAACAATGGGATGCTGCCAGTTCTCGGTCGTTGCGGCACTATCTTCCCCAGTTTCCAGTTCCTGTAAAATGCTGTCCAGCGATGTCGTAAAACCGCTGTAATGCTGGATAATATCGCTGATATCGCTCGCAGGCGCGACGCAGGGAACTATATCGACCGAACGTGGGAAATAGCGGCTCAACTCATCCATCGCGACGACGTCATAGGGATCGGCCATTGCAATTTCGAGTTGATTGAAGAGGAGGCTAATAGGTACAGCGCGGCACCGCTCTGCCACTGCCTTGGGCAGCATCGCCATCAGGTCAGGATCAATCAACGCCTTTTTCAGATCGATATTTTTATAGCCGGTGCGCTCGGCCAGAATGTTGGCGAGTTTTTCTTCTTTTAAAAAACCGAGCCGAACCAGAATAGAACCGAGCATTGTGCCGCTGCGCCGCTGTTCATGCAGCGCGATTTGCAAATGATCGGGAGTAATAAGGCCAGATTGTAAAAGTTTTTCGCCGATACGGCTGGGGGCGCGGGAAGTGATTTCCTCGCCGTCAGCCCCTGTCTGGAATGCGAGGATTTGTGCCATCACCACCCCGTCTGGCAGCTGCCATTGCCGAACATACTGACCAGCGTATTACGATCGGCATAGGCAAGCATGTCGTCATAAGGGTCTGGTCCATCCATTGCGGCAGGCGCGTCGATATATGTTGCATTACCATCAGCGTTACAGCGGGAAAAGCCGGTTTTATTTGTGCAGTCAGGAACCGTAGAGGGGATCGGTAAGCGAAAACCATTGTTGGAATTCGGCTGAACCGTATTGAAGAAAGAACCGAAACCTGTTGTGCCATAGCTGATAAAAATAACGGCGGCCTGCTGGCTGGGCGGTGTGATATCGCCGCTGGGGCTTTGTACGATGATACTGTTGGCGTTATTCAACCCTTTGTTTAAACCTTTTTGACATAGCCCTTTTTGGCTCATTCCCTTTGTTTCACAAGTGGGTGTAACCTTGCCGGTTTGCAGATCGTCGTCGGTGCAGGGCAATGTCGGTGGCGCAACGCCAAAGTCAGCCGTCAAAACGGGATCGACGCGCATGCTGATCCAATGCCCCCAGCCGTCATGCGCGGTCGAAGCTGGAAGCCCAAGTGATGCGTAAGGCGGCAGACCTTCGGCGACAGAGCAGGGGGATGTTTTTTCGGAGCAAGGTATCGTCGCCGAATTCACATCGCCACGCACGCGACCGAAACCTGTACCCGTGGCGTTCGCTGGCATCGGGCAGGGAAGGCAACCATTAGCCTGAACATAGGCTGCGGTCGCACGCATCAAGGCTTGCAGGTTGCTCTGCGTCAGGGGACGTTGACTGCTGCTACGTAGCGCGGTCATTGCCGGGAAAATGGTCAGGATCAGTATACTGATGATGACAATCACCACCGCCATTTCCACCAGAGTGAAGCCGCGCTTGCGCATGCGGTTCCTACATCCGGATGCAAAGCGTGAATGTTTGTGCGTCGCCGTAACTATTCGCAACTGCAGTGGTATTCACAACACCGGGATTGCCGGTATAGGCCATTGCCCTGACACTGCCTGAATCGCTGGCGCCGTCATCAAGACGGGAGTCGATGGCTTCGGCTGCAGAAGCCGGAACTTTATCCATACACAAAACGGTAGTGGTGAAAGCGCCTTTGAAGGCGCCGGTCTGAAAACCGTAGATGCCATTGAAAGGGTTTGGCGGTTGAACCCCGGTTGATGAATTCGAAATCTGGTTTTTAACTAAACCCGCGGCTCGTAGATGCGTCCAGATAAAGACTGTTTCATCAGTTGCCGTGGTTGAATCAAATCCGCCGCCGTCCAGGGACCCACTGCCGTCGCCGTGATGATCGATCGTGGTACCAGGGAAGCGGTTCTGCGCATTGGCATCATCGCCCGGCATCGCGCCGTAATTCTGCACATAAGTCTGGAACTGGGCTTCATAGGCTTGAATGGTATTCAGGGCGCTGGTCACACGCGCATTCTGGATGATCTGCTGGCCCGTCAGGACCGCGCCTATAATCAGGCCGATAATAACGAGGACGATGGACAACTCTACCAATGTAAAGCCCTGGCGATTGGCACGTAAGTTTCTCATGACATCTCCTTATTTATGTGGATTGGGAAAAGTGTCGGTATCGGGGATGGGCGGCGCGTCGGCCTCCTGCAACGGGTCTGGAGGAAGCTTGGACAAAGGCGGTAATTTTGGCAGGCTGACCGGCACGGCTATCGGTCGCGGGTCGTTATTGAAGTGATGATATAAATCGCCGTCCGCGGCATCCGGCGCAGGACTATCCGCAATAGTGGCGCGCAGTAAAATCACCAGTTCGGTCGTCGTGCCGTTATTGTCGCGCGATTTGGCTAAAGCGCCGATACCCGGCAATGTGTCCAATCCCGGTACGCCGGAGTCAGTATTTTGCGAACTATCCTGCATCAAGCCGCCCATGATGGCGACTTCGCCCGAATGTAGTTGAATAACAGAATCCATTTCGCGCACTGCAAGCACCGGAATTTGTGACTGCACTGATGAGGCGACGCCGGATGTGGCTGCGTTCAAACCAATCGACGGATCGCTGACTTGGCTGACAACGCGGGAAATAGTGGGGCGGAGTGTCATCGTGACGCGGTCATGATCGGCATCGATCGCTGGCTGTACCGTCATCACCAAACCTACAGGCACTGTATGTGGTGTGCTGGTATAAACTGGCGTCGTGGTAACTGCAGAACCACTGGCATTCGTTACAGTTGTGAACTGCGCTTGCGTAATGAAGTAGACTTGATTAGTGGCTACCTTCAGTACCGCGGTTTGGTTGTTTAAAACCGTTAGCCTCGGCGACGACAACACGCGTGTTGTGCCGAAAGTGCGCACGAGATTAAGAATACCGGCGAAGTCCTTATCATTCAGTGAGGCGGTAAAGACGCCGTCTGTCGCT
The DNA here is from genome assembly GCA_013289265.1 of Alphaproteobacteria bacterium. Classification (GTDB taxonomy): domain Bacteria; phylum Pseudomonadota; class Alphaproteobacteria; order UBA9219; family UBA9219; genus JAATFY01. Next base: position 23,400 of record JABDAH010000002.1, on the reverse strand, counting down.
GTTGTGGCCGTTGCAAAAGGCGCGCCGATGGCACCGGGGCCAAAACGCGCTGCCGCATTCAGGGCGCCGTTAAAAAGCGTGCGCCAGTTAATACCACTCTTAAACTCATCGTTCAGCTCGACTTCGATGATGCGGGCATCGATCAGGACCTGCGCATAGGCTTTTCGCTTAAGCTGATGGAAATACGCGTCGATAGCTTTTTGTTGTTGCTCATCGCCGTAAACGGTGACCATGCCTGCCTGTTTATCAAGGCTGAAATTAGCAGCGGTTGTTGCCTTGTCGGTTTTGTGCGCATTTGAATTCAGGATTTGCGTAATGGATTTTTCGACCTCGACCCAAAAATCAGCATCCGACGCGCCGGTGATCTTGGATGTCGAGTTATTTTGTGTCGCGCTGGAGCCGCTGCTGCTTCCACCATTTGTGCCACCATTGGAATTGCCGGCGACATCTACATCGAACACATTGGTGGCGATCGATGTTTCGTTCGTGGTTTTGCGTGACAGGCTGAGGTAATCCAGGTGGTAAGTTTTTTGATAAGGTTCGTCCATTTCTATATGGATATAATTGTCATCGACTTTGTAGCGCAGGCCCGCCAGCGCGCAGATTCTTTTCAGGACCTGATCAAAAGGTTGGTCGTGGGCCGAAAAAATGATGCCGCCTTGCACGCGTGGGTCGAGTTCCAGATTTACTTTGGCTTCGCGCGCTAATTCGATCAGCACATCACGGACGGGGACACTGTCCGTCACCGTCACGCTGACGCGTTTACCGTTACCGAGCAACGGCGCGGGCGGCGTCGCAATTTCCGAAGGCATATCTGGGATAGGTGGAACCAGAGCTTGTTGCTGATTTTCTTCCGCCTGATCTTCGCGGTCGCGCAGCGCCAGATAGTCGTTGCGTTTTAGATGCCCTGCAGGGTCAATCTCGCTCGTGCTCAGATCGGCACAAGACGACAGTAAAACCATTGCCAAAAGCATCGGCAAAAATGTGAAGAAGCGACGACGCTTCATGATGATATCGAAATCGAAAGGAGAGGCTTAGGAGAAGGCATCCCCAGGGCGGGGATATGTTAGGCACCTGCGGGGAGCAGGCGCTGATCTTCTAAGACAGATTACAGATGTATGTCAAAGTCGTTTTTAATTCGGAGTTGAGTTTTTGCTTAGGCACCGATGGCTTCGTCCAAAATTTCATCGAGCATTGCGCTGGTGCTCGCATCATGGATGCTCGCCTGCTTTTTCTTGCCCCATGCGATCAAGTCAACAACAACTGGTGGAAGCTCGGTCAGGCAATCTTCTAATGAATCAAATTCAACCATCACTTCCTCCAGTTGTTATTACAGTTACTAAAATCACGATCAATTACGGATAAGCTCAGGGACTCGGAATATAACATATTTTGATCGATTGCGAATAAAAACATCGTTATTTTTCAATAAGATAGATAAGTACATACCCAATTTGGGTAACAGAAAATTGCTTTTTTGAAACCCTAGTTTGGTTTGGGCGCTGTCGATCATTCAGTTGTTTTATGGCGATTATTTTTGCCTTGTTTTCTGTTTTAGAAAATATGGAGGCGATATTGGACCAAGTGTTCACCGCTTCACCTAAAAGAAAATCTCAGAAAAGGGGATAATAAAGGGGTTTTGAAGCATTTCTACATCGGGCAGACTTTTCGCTTGATTGGCTGGCACCTAAAGTGTTTATTTCCAATCGGTTGGAGGGGTGGCCGAGTGGCTGAAGGCGGCGGTTTGCTAAACCGTTATACGGGGTAAACCCGTATCGTGAGTTCGAATCTCATCTCCTCCGCCATTAAGTCTGAAGCCTTTCAGGCTTTCAGAGAATGTGCCGCCACTATGCCCTCATTGCGGGGGATTTGGGAGCATTCACATCAAGCCATTTTCTCTGATTGTTCCTGTCCATCCAAAACTAGCGTTGATGACGTCAAAATTCTCCGAATGCAAATTCAGCAGTTGAGTTTGACGACCGAGACTCGCCAAACTCGACTGGAGAAAATGACACTCAGCCGATTTATGTCACAAATTTCTCAAACTCAACTCAGAGAATTATCCTTAAGGTTATGATCTTACCAAGGTTGGGATCGAGAGTCCGCCCTTTTCGCCACCATTTTTTTCAACTAGGTAGCTAAAAAACCGGAACAGGCTTAAGAACATTCCGTTACAGCTGTAATAGAATGCTCTTGGGTGGTACAGTTTGGGAAAAACTCAGCGTGCTAACTGCCCTTCGCAAATAGTCCTGTGCGTGTTTTTCTATAAGTTCGTTCAACAGTCTTTTCGCTGTCGTCAAGAAGCCGCGCAACTGTTGACAAAGGAAACTAATGTAAAAGGCATGCAGTATGCTGTTAAAGAAGGAGGATTGGTGTGGTTTCAGGTTTCTTAGTGAATGTTCGTTAACCACGTAATACCCACAAAAACTATGCTTAATTTTTAGGGCATTGATAGGTTTTGCCAAGATATCAAAACTCGAGTATTAGATGGTGGATCATTTACAGTGCAAATTTTCATAAGAGAAATTGAATATGAATAATTTATTTCGTAGAGGCAAAACCCTTTTCGCTCGCTTTAGGCCTTCAAAAGCTACTTCTAAAGACACCGCACCAGTTGCGGCGCCTGCCTTTCTTGTCGAAACGCCTTCGCCTGCTTACCGGGAAGATTGGGAAAAACGTCTGGCCGCCGCACGTAGTGCCCAACCTGAAGCGACGGAAGAAGTTTGCCGCAAAAAGGTTGTCAACGATTTAGTGGAAAAATTCTTGGACGATTCCATCCCCCTAATTGGGGAAACATTTGTAATTCTGGCTGCAAAAAAATATGCAGATCATGTGCCTGAAGCCCAAGAAGCTCTGTGGAAAATTTCTGAACATATACTGCTGAAATTTGAAGCAGCATTCTTAAAATTACCGCCGACATATTCGCCTTCGGAAGAAACAAATATGCGTAATATGCTGGCCTATGTCAGTGTATCGTTGAAGCCCGGCAGTCCAGAAGAAGAACGTGCGGTCACTCTCTGGGCTAAACTGGAGGACAGATTTTATGGGTGTATTCCTCAATTTGCTTTGGGCTCAGCCCTGCAAGTTGCACAAAGCGCTCCCGGCGGCAGTCTTCTTCAATGGCGAGCCGCCGAAAGAGCTAGCCAATATATAAAAGTAGCTGGATTATAAATGCCAGTTTAACATTGATCATCCATTGCCCAGTTTCATAAGGCTTGACCGACCATAACTGTTCCAGACTTCAAGATTTGGGGATTTGCAAACCCAACCTTCAGTACGCTGATTTGTGCTGTACGGCAGACTAATCAGGTATGTAGGAGGCGCGGGTTCGATTCCTGTCTCGTTACCAGTTTTTTCTATTTTTCTGATTTACTTGCAAGAAAATATGCTAATCTGCGGCTGGATTTGATTTAATCACAAACATTATTAGACAAATATTACAATGAACTCGGATAGCTTATTACCCAATTTTGCTCTTCCGTTTGAAGAAAATGGAAATAGCTTCTCTCTCGACACCACAGCTTTTGTAGCGCGGCTCGTGAATTACACGTCTCGTATGCGAGAAATCGCGCTTCGTGACTGTCACATTGTTGAGGACATTGCAGTCTTTTGCATATCTCAGGTTCACGACACCGTTTTAAGTCATTCGCCTACCGCATTGCATAAGGACGTTCAAGCCGTCATCCTTCCCGCTCTCGAGGAGATCATGCAAAGCAAATATCCCGACCGTATAGCGGAAGCGCGTGATGGCATGTTCAAAGGTTATGCTGCTGCTTTGAATATCGAATTGCAAAGATCGATAAAAAAACCTGATTTTACACGTGTCCCCCGACAGTCAGACGCGTCGGCCACTTTCTATATGGGACTGCCTGAAAATTTTTTTATCGCCCGAACTCAAAACCCATTTTTCGGGGCATTTCCCGGAGAGGAAAAACCGGCGGCATCATGGAAACGACAAATTCGTGAAACGACGGGTTGGCTCGCGCTGAAAAATTTGCTCGGGCATCTCGGCGCTGAAGTCAAGGTCATCGAACCGGATGCTGATGTTCTCGCTTTAGCTAATAGCAATGGCATTCATACTCCCTATGCAAAATTGAAATTTACGCGCGATTGCGGTCTGATCATCGACAATACGATTTATATGGGGCGCTTTGATGTTCCTACAGATCCATTTAGAGACAGTGCAGAGGTTGGTGCTGCTTTAGGAAAAAATTTTAAAAACCGATTGGCTCAAGATGGTTACGATTTTCAAGAAATAAATGGTCGTATTAGTGGCGGCAATATGATCTATGACGAAACAAAAGATGTTTTGTTTGTGGGTGGTATTATTACGGAGCCTCGTGATTTGCTAAGATTAGCTAGTCTCGAAGCCGCCATGCCTCGGCCAACCCCTAAAACAATAGTCATACCTGTTCCATTGATTGCCCCGGGTAATATTAGTGTTGTCGGAGAGGTCCGTGTTCGAGAAGGTGGCGAGATTATTGAAGAACGACCAACCGGCATACAATTTTATGACCTCGATACGATGATGACGGTTGTGGATGGAGCTGTGGCAATCTATCCTTCGGCAACCGCCACATTAACTCTTGAAATAATAAAAAGAGTCTATGGCACCCAAAATGTGAGCGCACTTAAAGACAGCGAAGCCGCACTTGCTTACCCACTCAATCTTACCCGTTTCGGAAATGTTCTCATTTCACCATTTGCCAATAATGAGGTTCGAAGCATCTTCGGCAAAATCGGTAAGCAGGTTGTGGCGCCGGAAGATATCGGATTACCCGAAGGATCTTTTAGTTCTGCCGCTGGCGCCGTGCACTGTATGACGAACTCATCCATCTCAACTTTGGTCTCCTAATGCGCCTTTTATCCTGTTTCGCAGGATTGGCGTTTGGAAAATAAAGAAATTTAGATTCTTTCCAGAGAAGAATTAAAGCAACAATAAAAAACATGAAGCAAGATTTTGTCGATAATCAATTAAGGTGTGCATCAATAGCTTAATTTCTTGCCAAGTTTCGTAATCTAAACACCCTTACTATCTTATATAATCAATTCGGGGAGTGTTAGCTTCGCAGAGAACGTGCTCTTTAAGCCTAATTTCTTAAGTTTCGTATTTCCGGTCTCAATTTTTCGTCTTTTTCCTGTAATAACCAACTCAGGAGGAATTCGTGTCCGATGCCCTGATACTCATGCGCGCTGTTAAAGCTGCACAAGAGATTGTGGCGCGGGTGTTAAAATCGAGGAAACGTAAACGGACCCGAGGTGATAAAGGGCTGTCGGAGCCGGGAACTGATGAATCAGGCTCGGTTGGCATCAAAAACTACCTGGAACCAGATTGCCCCCAGAGAAAGAATAGCTCTGGGGTGGGGCAACTCATGACAATAGGGCAAAAATAAACAAAAATTATGGCTATCGGTTCTGTGAACTTGCCCCGAGGTAATATGCGTCAATTATTAACCCTTTGATCTGGCCAAAATTGGTAGTGTGAGGTGAATCGTACAGTTGTTGGCGTCGCACGAGAAAGTTTGTCGGATAAATGATAGTTATTTATCAATCAATTATCCTATTCTCTCGCAATAAAATGACAAGAATTGACACAACATTTCAAAGGGTTGTGAAGTCAAACTATTAAGAGTTCGAATCTCATTCTCCCCGCCATTAAGTCTTCGGACTTAATGGCTTTCAGAGAATGGGCTGCCATTATGCCCTCATTGCGGGGGATTTAGGCACATTCACACCAAACCATTTTCTCCGATTATTTCCATGTGCCCAAAATCAACATTGATGACGACGAAATTCTCTGTTTGCAAAAGCGTAGTTGAGTTTGAGGACTAAGGATTTGCCAAACTCGACTGGAGAGAATGGACAACAGCAAGCGTTGGCCATGTTCCCACAAACTAAACTAGAGAATTGTACTTGAAGGCCGCCCTTGGGTTGCGGCCCCTCAATGTTACCCCTGACAAATAAAGTGTTTTTTGCTACGGTATGGTCGATTAATCGGGCTGGAAGAGTGGCCCTTGATACAATTAAAGGGCTAAAATGGACACGCTTCTTACATTCTATCCTAACGCCAACGATTTTCTGACGGCGGATCCAGCAGACATCGCGCCCATCATGCTGCGGTTCGCGAAAAATATGATACAAAACAATATGTTTATACCAGATGCAGTCAATAATGTTGCGCTTGGGCATGAGCCTATCGTACCCGTAAAGTCAACGTACCCGATGAATTACAGGGATCAAATCAGTAGGCATTTGGCCGAAGTGTGGGCATGGCTAAGTCATCACCAATACATCGTTCCAGCTGCAGACATAAATGGTCGGAACGGTTGGAAGATGTTGACTAAACTTGGTGAGGAAGCAGCGGGCCAGCAAGATTTTGCTCGACTACGTGAATTGACGGATTTTCCTAAATCCATGATTCACCCATCCATCGCCGACAAAGTTTGGAAAGCCTTTGTCGGCAATGATTTGGATGAAGCTGTGTTCGCTGCTTTTAAAGCGGTAGAAATCGCAGTGAGAAAGGCTGGTGGCTTTAAAGATACGGATCTTGGCGTTAATTTAATGAGAGATGCTTTTCGGCCAAGTTCCGGACCGTTGGCAGATAAATCAGTGCCTGTATCAGAGCAAGATGCATTGATGCAGCTTTTTGCCGGTGCCATAGGTTCCTATAAAAATCCACACTCTCATCGTACCGTGAATTTAACCGATCCGCGCGAGGCAAAGGAACAAATCATCTTGGCCACACACCTTCTAGGTATCGTCGACGCTCGTACTGCAAAGCCGTGATATCGTGAAATATTCACGCAATGTCGATGCCGGTGAAGTTGCCTTGGCGATAGTGTGGTTCAAATACTTTTTGACCGACAGGCTCGAACGCAAGGTTAATGGGTTCGAAGCGGCAGGAAAAGATCACCCATTATTGGCAGAGTATTACAGGAACACATTCAAGCTAGAATATGCTCTCGTGCGATTAATGCGTGAATTTGTGCCGGGCCAGCCAATACCACTCCACTCAACGTTTAGCGGGCCTATAAATTTCATCGTTACGTTGGTGCGCATTTATCAAGGGTTATCAGCGGCCGGAAAGAAAAAATTGACTGAAGCCTTAGATGGCACATTCGGGCAAGCCTACGGTATGCGGCCATTGGAATTTGAAATGACTGCCGCCGGACATTTCCTTGGTAAGGGCTGCGATGTCAACTTTGTCGATCTGGAAAACCAGGGCAATTTTGAATTTATTGTTTCAAAGGACGGAGAAGAGCTTGAGGTCGAATGTAAGACGATCTCGGCGGATGCAGGACGTTTGATAGATCAAAAAGGCGTTTGCACCGTAGGGGAGCATGTCAGGTCCATCGTAACAGGGCTTCATGATCTTTCCTCACGCATTCTTACCATCAAAATCAAAAATCGGTTGAGCCACCTTTCGGGTGATGCATTAAGCAGCTTGTATGCTGCTATTCCCAAAGCTTTGCATGGTGAGCCGTTTATTGCTCGCGCTGATTTCGAGTTAACACTAGAGGTAAAGCCTGAATTCGTATTGCCGCCAGAAATTACTAAAGAAGTAGATGTTAAAAAATTTGTCGGCCAAAAGGTCGGAGGATTAGGCAAGCATGTCCTGTTGCACGCGCAGAAAGTATCGAGGAATATTATCTGCACTGTGTTTGAAAGCACGACGCCTGATACCGTTCTAGAATTTATTTCTGAGAAAGCAGCAACTGCTGGCAGGCAATTTAGCCACCAAAGACCATCACTAGTCGCAATTCAGATTGCTGACATGCCTGAAGATGCCCTGAAAGAACTCCATACTATGCCCGGCGTTGGCACACAGAAGATTGCGGAAAATCTGTTTGAAGGACCCCCAAGACGCCCCCATGTGAATGCGGTTGCATTTAGTGTTTTGCCCTCGCCGGAGATCTTTATAAAACCCGGCCCGGAAATATCAAACGTTAGCGCCTTAGTATCCATGATCAGAAACCCTGCAGCGAAGTTTCCAAGCCCGACGGTTGACAGCGGCAATCCTTTCAAAGACTGATCTAGATGTATTCCGAAAAATCAAACAAGATCTCAGTGACTCTTTGAGGTGGCAGAAACGATAGATCAATCATTTTACTTATATAACTCACAGACAACCCATTATCTTTTGCTATTGCTTCAAGAGTTGGGAATCTTCCATTAAAAAACTGGTCTCGCCATAGATGCCCTTTGGCTATGGCCGATTTAAGTGACTCGCCATCTCTGCTCGCTGCAGCACTGGCTTGGCCATCATCAGGGACGATAATTCGTTTTTCTACTCCACATCGCAGTAGGCGCGCATTTAGGGTTAGGGTAATAGGGTTATGTGGATTGTCATCATGTGTACCAATGTTAAAGAACCCGTGATCGCTAGAGGTGTAAGCGATCACGGCAGTACGATTGAGCAAAATAGTTATTTCGTCTGCAGCAACTGTGACCCGGACCAATAAGCTCCGGAGCAAGTCACCATATTGCTCAGTAGATTTTTTGAGCTTATTGCCAAGCTGTTTTGCTTTCTCTGAAGCTGTTTCGGATGCTCTTATGTCTGTTGAATCAATACCGAGAGCCTCTGTAATTTTCATGTTATCAGTCAGTAACCCAATGATTTCATTTTGAACAAGTTTCTCAATCTCATCTGCTGGGATGCGCCCGACCTGTGGTTTTTGGTCGGATCGGTATTGGAGGAGCGCTTGACTGATATAATAGCGATAATGCTTGCCATTTCTCTTGGCGCGCGTTGGGCTGAACCGATTGCCGGTGCTGTCATATATGAGCCCTGTTAGTAGGCATGGGTTCTTCGTGCCATGACCGGATTTGTGACCTTTCATATTGACTTGGAGTTTGTCCTGAACCTGTTGCCAAAGCACAGGAGAGATGACAGGTTCATGTTCGCCGGGATAAATCTTGCCCTTATGGGAGACCATGCCCTTATAGACGGGACTAATCAGTATCTTGTAAAGCGCACCGCGTGAGAATTTAGCGCCTCCGGCATATTTGCCTTTCTGGTTGCTACGAGTCTTGGTGCGGATGTTAAGCCGGTCCAGTTCCTCCTTGAGTAACCTGACATTGCCAAGCCTGAGATAGGTCTCAAATAGAAACTTTGCGGTCTTGGCTTCTTCCTTATTCACGATCAGTTTTTTGCCGATTACATCATAGCCTAGTGGCGTTACTCCGCCCATCCACATACCCTTTTTCTTGGATGCAGAGATTTTGTCGCGTATGCGCTCGCTGGTGACTTCGCGTTCAAATTGGGCGAATGACAACAATACATTCAGAGTAAGACGTCCCATCGAGGTTGTTGTGTTAAATTGCTGCGTGACCGAGACAAATGAAACGCTCTTTTTATCAAACCGTTCAACCATCTTCACAAAGTCAGCCAGCGACCGGCTAAGGCGATCAACCTTATAGCAAACCACAGTGTTTATTTTCTCAGCTTCTATATCGGTAAGCAGGCGTTGGAGGGCAGGGCGATCCATATTGCCGCCGGAGAAACCACCATCATCATATTTTGTAGCTATGGCTTTCCACCCTTCGTGCTTCTGGCTGGCGATATAAGCCTCGCAAGCTTCGCGCTGAGCATCGAGTGAGTTAAATTCTTGCTCCAGTCCTTCTTCGGAAGATTTGCGAGTATAGATGACGCAATTGAGATAATTTTTCATGGTTTTTTACCTGCGCGGAGGCCAAAAAAGGCCGGGCCGTTCCAGCGCGAACCCGTGATATTGCGTGCGATCTGTGACAGGCTTTTATAGAACTTGCCTTTGTGGGTATAGCCATCAGCAATGACTATCACTTCATGCAGCTCGCCTTTCCATTCGCGGATCAGTCGGGTGCCGGACTTTATATTGTTTTTGGGTTTGGTCGTCTTATTACTGGTTTTCTGTGCAGATTTTATAAGTGCATTCAATGCCTTTTGGCAGGTGGGTGATAGGCCACCATATATTTGTTCCTGTAGTTTATAGGCGATGCTGCGGATCAGGAGCACGCGGCTGATATATTTGGGTGGTGTGCGCTTCCATAATTTTTCCCATTCCTGCAGCAGTTTCTCCCGCCGTAATGTCTGAAGTTCGGCAATCCGCTCATCAAGATCCATTCTAAGCCCCTGTGTAAATCAGCCGTATATACGGTAATACCCACAGCAGCGCTCAGTTCAGGAATGGTATCCAGTCAATTCGGGATCATTTTGTGGCTTTGTTTGCTAGCTTTTTATCATATCGAGCAAGCGGCTCGGTTGTACATCAAGAGCGGTGGCAATTTTCTGAAGGACCGCAACTGTTGGATTTCTAACGCCTCGTTCTACGCCCGAAATGTAGGTGCGGTGTAGGGCAGCTTCAAAGGCGAGCTCTTCCTGGGACCAACCGCGCTTTTCACGCAGTTTCTGCACATTTAGCCCTACTTGTCGCCGAATATCCATGGCCACAGCAGATAATTTTGCTGCTTATTGGTCTACAGCCTATGAGTCTCAATTTTGCTTGAGTTTATTCGACATCTATGGATTCATGCATCCTATAAGTCACGTGGCTTCTGGCGGATTATTTCTCTGGCTGCCACCTTGTAATTTTTTTCAGGAGTTGATCGTGCGCAAAATAGCAAAAATTCTAGCGTTAGTAATAAACATTAGCTTGGCAGCATGTGTGTCATCTGGTGTCAAAATTGATCAATCCAAGGTGGAAGCCCTCCAGAAGGGCAAAACCACCTATGCAGAAGCTCGCAGGAATTTTGGTAATCCGACAAGCGATACCATTTTGCCTGATGGTACTCGCATGGTGATGTATTCCTATGTTGGTGTGCAGTCACATCCTGAAAATTTTATTCCCATTGTGGGCGCTTTCGTTGGTGGGGCCGATAGCGAACACACGATGGTCATGCTAAATTTTGATCAAAATGGAATTTTGAAAAACTATACAGCATCCCAAGGATCAAGCGGATCAGGGCATAACCTCGAAAGCTTGTCACAGCCACGGCAAGATGTGCGAGCCGTCGAATAAAAAATAGATAGATATTGCTGTCATCTTGTCGTTCTGGAACAAATAGGCGTCGCTTTATTGCATGATGGCAGGCTCACCTATGCAGCGGCCTAACCTATAAAGAAACGCTTTAGGCACGCATTCGTTTTTGCAAATATTCTTGCTCATCGGATGATACTAAAACAGTCTGATCAGCACCTACTACAAGATGACGTCCCGGAACGTAAATATACTTCACATCGGATGCGACCTTGATCTTTATGTTCCGAACTGGCTTGCCATGTGTTTTCTCTATTCTATTTCTATAATACCCAAATATTCCTGCATAGGGCTGGGGGACTTTGAGCCACGCTAGGGCCTGTGCTGTGGAGTCGACTTGATCGTCATATTTAACGCCAGGAAAGCTGGTGAGTTCCCGAACATAGTCTGCCAGCCACGGTGCTGCTTTGGGTAAAAGCATACAGCCATTTTCGATGGTGGCTGTTTGCGCATGCAGCCGCATGATTTTGTCACCACCAGACGGTTCATAACCTTTAACGCTATGCATGTTTTCTAAAACTAATTCCTGAATAAGCTGAGTACCGGAAGCTTTGTCTTCGATTAGAACGGTGCTGGCTGAATAGAGCGAGGCCAATTCTTTTACCGTATACTTAAGTTCCGGATAATTCAGGCGCTTCCGAAATACATGGAGCAGATAAAACGTATTATTTTTTATGCCCCATGTCGTGCAAACGCTAAAGTCGCTCAATTCTGTGGACTTATTCGCCGTATCCCAACTTTGTACGATTTGCTCAAACTCTGGCGGTTCTTCGCCAGGAACGTAATACTTCAGCCATTCGGATTTCACCATAGCTCCACCGGGTGGTGACGGATTTTGTTGGTACTGGCTCGTAAAGTTATATTCCCCAATGGTCCGCCGCATATTCATGAGCGTTGTTATGGATTCCCTCTCTGGATGAAGGACCGTCCCTTTGGGACGATTAAAATACCTTTTACCAAAGGAATTTTGAATGACATGAGTCTCGTCGTCTTCAGCAATGGCTGGAAATGACAGTACCTCCCAGTTCTCCTGTTCTAGAACGTGACCGACGAGATCGTCTTGATGGAGGCGCTGCATGATAATAATGATGCAGCCTTTGGTTTTATCATTAAGGCGGCTAAGGAGGGTGTTATCATACCACTCGTTGACGGCTTTGCGACGTGTCTCGGAAAGGGCTTCCTCGGGTTTAAGCGGGTCATCAATGATTAGGTAATCACCCCCGCGCCCCGTTAGCACGCCACCCACGGAAGTGGCCATGCGTGTTCCTTGGGCTGTGGTTGTGAAATCATTGACAGCTCGCCGATCTGGTGCAAGCCGCGTCGAAAATAAGTTCATGTACCACGCGCTATTAATGACGGTGCGACAATCGCGGGCCAGTTTATCGGCGAGGTCCTGTCCATAACTCGCACATATAATGTGTTTGCCTGGATCATGTCCTAGTAACCAAGCAACAAAAGCAATTGATGCGCAATGTGACTTCAGATAGCGCGGTGGCAAGTTGATGATCAGGCGTTTTATTTCACCGCGGCGACATGCTTCCAGTTTACTGGTTATGACTTCAATGTAATCCCCGATTAGTAACTGAGTTTGAGGATTTAATTCATAGAAAGCTCTCTCAACAAATCCAGTAAAGTCGTTCTTTAGGACATATTGATATTCTGATAACATAAATGTCATTGATGCTCCTTGTTCACCGCTGGTGGCTCAATCTCTTTATGATCACTCGCTTCTGGCGCGGGGGAGGTTTGAGCAGGCTTCGCGCTTTCCATCTGTTGCCAGCGTTTCATGATGCTGTTCATAACCAACTGATCTTCTGGGCTTATAGCTTCATGCTGCATTGAGTCTGGGGCGGAAAAGCTTCCATGAAAACGTGTTTCATTCAAAAGAAGCGGCATTGCTTTAGGATCACCTCCTGCGGCCTTATTGACCAGTTGCTTTGCAATAGCCTCGCGTTTTGTAATCTGTTTGCGATTTCCATTCTCGGTAATGGGAATTTTTGAATTGAGCTCCTTATTGATCACGGCGGCAAAGTTCTTGGATCCTTTGGGTCGTCCTTTGGTATTGCCAGATTGTCCTGACTTAAATTGGGTTGCTTTGGGTGGTTTGCGATAGCCAACTGTATATGATGTGCTTTTCTCACAGCTCTCCGGCATGGCGTACCTCCATTTCTTTAGCTATGTCGTCGAAACATTTGCCGGTGCCCGTATGGATTGCTTTTTCGCCTGTGTGCCCCTGCCAACGGCGGACGGCGACGTCGACATAAAGAGGATCAAGCTCGAGGCCATAACAAATACGACCTGTACGTTCAGCTGCAATTAAAGTGCTGCCGCTACCCATAAAGCTATCCAGCACGAGGTCGCCGCGCTCACTGCTATTACGCAGAGCGCGCATTACAAGTTCGATAGGCTTCATGGTTGGGTGGAGGTCATTTTTTGCCGGCTTATCAATTAGCCAGACATCTCCCTGACTGCGATCACCACACCAGTAACGGTCATTCCCCTCGCGCCAGCCATAAAGTATGGGCTCATATTGACGCTGATAATCGGCACGACCGAGAGTAAATGTGTTCTTTGCCCAGATTATAAAGGTCGACCAATGACCGCCTGCTTTGCTAAAAGCCCCCTGTAAGGTATGGAGTGCGCTCGATGACATGCAGATGTAAATGGCACCATCTGTTACTGAAAGAATATTGGTGCAAGCCGATAGCAGGAAAGTGTCAAAATCATCTCCGATATTGTCGTTGAGGATCGGGCGATGAACGTTACGCATCTTATTTTTGTCGCTATTGCCATAGTCAACATTGTAGGGCGGATCGGTAAATGCCATGGCTGAACATTTGCTATTCATAACGCGACCCACATCTGCCCCATTCGTCGCATCACCACATAACAGGCGGTGCTCTCCCATCTGCCATAGATCACCGAATTGGCTAACTGCAGGACCGCCGATATCCGTAACTTGGTCTGCAGGATCACATTTTTCTATTGGCCCAGACAGGCTTTCGATTCGTAGATCGATCTCATCCATTGTAAAGCCAGTAGCATCAAGGGTGAATGAAAGATTAATTTCCGAAAGCTCTTTAAGTTGTTGTGCCAGCAACCAGTCGTCCCAGACAGAATTTTCAGTCAAACGATTGTCGGCAATTGCAAAAGCCTTGGCCTGAGCTTCGGTGAGGTGTTCGATGCGGATGACCGGAATTTCTGTCATTCCTAAAAGCTTTGCTGCTTCGACACGCCCATGCCCAGCAATTAGTTGGTCTGTGCAATCAACAAGGACGGGGACGTTAAATCCAAAGCTCTTTATGCTATTGGCGATTTGTTTGATCTGCTTTTTGGAATGCAGGCGCGGGTTGCATGGATTAGGTTTCAGCGATGAAACCCCCATCATGTACACCTTTTTAGCTGTATGGAGTGAATGCGACATTTGTCTCTCTATGGCTTGGGTTGCACACAAGCAAACCACCACAAAATTTTAATCGAGACACGCGATGACTGCGGATAATTAGCAGATTTATTTCGGCCCAATTATCCAAGAGTGATTTTATTTTTGTTTCCTAGCGAATTTTGATGCGCCGTTTAATGGCCGCTTCAATGCTTCCATTCTTGATTTTAGGATCTGCGACGGCACAAACAGCTATGGCATAATCTAGTTGAGGTTTGCGGCGGCTGAGATTCGCTTCGGTATAGCGATAAAGGATAGCGTCAATTTGCCGCATTAACCAATCGAGATGCGCAGAGTCTGTTCCAGGCCTTTTCTTGTTTTTTTTCGAATATACTGTAGCCGCAGAAATTTCGTCAGCTAAATGGTCGATTGCTTTAATGCGGCTCTCAAGCATAATTATCGCTTCTCGTTTATTATGGGAAGACAGTAAATCCATAAGAATATAACGCGCATCTGCACTCATCATGTTGAGTTCTTGAATAAGGTATACAGCAATTTTTTCTAGGCGTTCTAATTCTTTAGTTACGACTGAAGGGGAGGGGCGATTTTGGTCAGACGCTACAAATAAGCGATAAAGGCTAATGCATTCACTGAGGTCGGCACGCGCTTCAATCGGAAGCTTGACGGATCGAGTAATCTTTGCCCATTGCTTCTCCGTCAGAATTACCGAAGTCTGCTGGCTCCAGCGCATTGAGTGCCACTTCATTTTTGGCATGGTGATCCTGCAAGTTAGATTGAAAAACTATCCTACGAACGAATACTTAAAGTAAATTACTTTTGTGGCCTTTATTTTCAATCACAAACTAATTTTTCAGAGGTATCGGGAAGTAAAAAATGGAGCAGGGGACGGTTCTATTTATTCGTTAAATTTGTAACTTCATTTGGACTTCAAATAATTTAACATAATTGGAACTTATGCGGTTTCGGAGGAGATATCGTTATAAAATCTTGGGATGTATGATTTTGTGGTCATTCGCCTATCATTACTAAACCTTCACGACGCGGATCGGTCCTCCTTTCAAGGCTGCCGTCCGATTGTATAACGAAGCCGTTGAAACCTGATTCTTCGCCTGACAATTGCGTTAAGTCATAACCCATGGCATTCAAGCCCTCCCAGACCAATGGTTCCATACGTGCTTGTTCAACGCAGCCGTCGCCATGTCAAGAACAGCATTCTTGATTCTTGGGTAGGTTTCTTGCCTGAGAGCAGAATGGAAATACTTTTTGTTGTAATCTGGAATAATAATACACTATCGATGGTCGCTATGAAATCACAGAGGTTGTGCGATTTTTTCTATGATGACCTTATATAAATATATGTAACGCATTTATTTGAAGAGGAATTTTTGGATAATTTCAAAAATGAATTATGGTTGCTAAAATCTTCATCATAAAAAGTTTTGCATGTTTGCCCGCAGCAGGTAGCTAGTTGTTCCCCATTGGTAACTTAACACTTCATAAACCATAGGTTTATCTAATTACTTTCGCATTCGCCACATAAAATCTCCGCCATGTACAATGAGATTTTTTAAGGTGGTTATATGAAAAATGAGCATTCTCAAATTCAGAATAAGCAGAGCGTATACGGTCAATTTAAGCTGGCCGCTATTGAGACTGTAAAAAAGAACGGTCTTTATTGCGTTGCGGCGGCCTTTTGGCTGTCAGGAATTGCCGTTCTCACCTTTAATAACCAGTTTAATGTTACTGGTGGAAATCTGTTTGACAATGTTTCTGGTTGGATTGACCTTGCTGCAATAGCGTTAACGCCTATAGGTAACCCGGTATATTCACTCACAGCATTAATGGCGGTAACGGCCGCTGGTCTGCAACAATTCCCTTATATCGCTAAGGGAGATATGGGGATTATGGCAAATTATTTTGTATATACTTTAGGGACAATCCCAGCTATCGCAGAGAAGTGGCTTGAACCTCGTGCAAAGTCATATTTAGCTAAGAGAAAACCGTTTGGTATTAAATCAGTTGGCTCACATATTTGTGCTAATGGGAGGATTACAGCCTCTGTCGTACAAAGCCTGTGTCATCTGCCAACAATATGTGCCGCATACGCATCACATGATCATGCTTTAATGACAGCTCTAGGATTATTTATTGCCGGAAATGCCGCCGATGGGTGCACTAAAATATTTCAATATAGAAGAAGGATGAAAGATTTGAGTCTTTGACTTCTTCGATGTTTGATCCTGACATTAGTTGGAATCAACTATACATCGTTAGCCCTGTGTTTTTCATATATGAAGAAAAAAATAATTATGCGAGGAGCATATTCCAGAATTGTTCTGCCATTCTTGCCTTGCCAATCCTGCCTTCAAGCACATCGCAGAATACAAAACCGGTAGGAGAGGTGACATTAATTTCGGTTAGATAGTTGCCAATAATATCTATTCCTACGAGGTATAGACCTTGATCCCGTAAGACAGGCTTAAGTGTTTCACAAATATATTTGTCATGTTTGGTAAGAGTGGTTGATTCCTTTGTAGCGCCTATGCGCAAGTTGCCTCGAATGTCACCTTTTACGGGTTTTCTGTTAAAACAACCTATGGGTTCGCCGTTCAATAAAACAACTCGCTTGTCTCCGCACCTCTCCACCGGAAGATAACGTTGAACGATCCATGGCTCATTGTTAAGTGATGAAATAGTTTCCCAGATGCTGAGGAAATTGCCATCATCTTTTTTTATACAAAAGATACTACGTCCAGAGCAGTTGAAAAGTGGCTTGAGAATGATCTTGCCGTGTTTTTGGCGAAATTTTTGTATAGCGTTGATGTCGCGTGTAATAAGTGTTGGAGGCATCAGGTGTGGAAAGTGCGTCACTAGAAGTTTCTCGGGGGAATTTCTGACACTCACTGGATTATTAATGATGCGAACTTTATTTTGTAAGTGCTCGAGAAAATGAGTGGCGGTGATGTAGGCAAGGTCAAATGGTGGATCTTGGCGCATGAATATTATGTTAAAATTTGACAGATTAGCTTCTTTAGCCTCTCCTCGTTTCCATGGCATTTGTTCGCCTTCCGTGTAAATCAAATCGTATCCGGTGGCTGTTACAATGACTTCATCGCTGTTAACGTCGAGACGCAAGGCTTTCGGTTCATAATGAAAAACCTCGAATCCTTTTTCGATCGCTACGCGGGCAAGCTCAAGCGTTGTATCCCACTTGATGTATAAACTCTCGAGGCGATCCATTTGAATGGCTATTTTTAGCATGGGTTCTGCCTTTGTACGGAGAGGCTGATGGCACGATTAATAGCTTCATCTACGAGATAACAATGGGTCGCGCTAATAGCGCGTTGCCGTTTGAGTTGATTGAGAGAGTCGAAGGCATCCGATGCATTTCCATTTGTAATGATTGGCAAATCAAAAAAGTCCCAACAACCGCGCCTACTGGGATATTTTACGCGTATGGATAGCTTGATGGATGTTATTGTTGAGCATGCGGAGTTTTTTGCCGCATGTAGAAACTCAAGACCTGTTCCTTTGATGATAATCTCAACCCCAAGCTCTTTTTCTGGATCTATCATTTTTTCTCCATGTCTTGCGTCGCCCAGTTTTGTATGGAGAGTGTTCTCACGGCACTGTAACGGTTGCTTACCCCCAGTTTTTGATAAGAGTGCTTGAGGTGGGCTTTGACGGTGGATTTGGAAATGCAAAGAATCTGAGATATTTCCCAGTTCGTTTTACCTTCTAAAAGCCATGTAAGCACCTCAGTTTCTCGTGATGTCAATTCAAACATGCCCTGTCTCCGTGTAGACGAGTTATGTTGCTCTACCCAGAATGAAGTCTGAGGTTGTAGAGCTTTGTAATGATGTGGATTTGTGTTTGACGCAGTCGAGGAAGCATGGCTCCGCGTGGCATCGTCAATAGCTGTTGGGACAACGATTGTCAAGGGATATTTCCCATTTCTGTGATTTCGGCAAGTTTCAGAATTTGGTGGTGTGCAGCCTTTAAAAGGTGAAACGTTCCTTCCATTTCAAAATAGTAAGCCATACCCATGTATGTGTGGATACCACTGGCCATTTCACGGTAGCATTTTACTTGGGTACGGCAGTCTGCTTTGCGTGCCTTAGAAGGCCCATTGATAGGAGCTACTCTGCGTTTCACTCTGGTCATGACTTGTTTCCGGAAGGCAGTTGAAGATATGAGATGGGAGCAATAGCGTAATATCGAAATGCTCAACAACCCTCCGGGTAGAGGGTTGACAAAAATAAAACAGCTATTTCATTGCTTTTTTAGCGAGCAATAAGGCCATATTCGACTGCCTTGGCAATAGCCTGCTCTTTTGAGCCTACGCCGAGTTTGCTAAAGATATTTTTCAAATGATCTTTAACGGTGGACTCTTTTATTTCCAATATCTGAGCGGTGACAGGATAACTTTTCCCCGAAGCACTCCATGTTAAAATCTCAAGTTCTCTGGCCGTTAAAAGACCTCGAAGGTTGGATTCTCGGGAGCTGTTGAAATCCAGTATGCGTTCATGTAGGTGGGCGGCAATAATTTGTAAAACATGTTTCCATTCAGAAAATAAAACCTCAAATTCCTTAGGGTTCATGTTATTGGCAAGCGCCAAATAGGCTTTGGTATTAGCCGGTCCATGGATTGGTACCATAGCAACATTGCGAAGCCCAAACTCAGTGGCTTCATTCCTTATTGCATAGTGATCTTTGCCTGGATTGAGTTTTTGTATTACGTCTGTCCATGAGAAAGGCAAAAGTGTTGTAGCCGCATAGTTGGCCATCAAATCGAAACGTGCGTAACGATTGGCGATATAGTGATCAACAAAGTCTTGCGGAAAATTAGTGAAATGGGTTTGTTGTTGGCCTGTTGGTGCGAGCATTAAATCATAGGTGCAATGATTAAAGCCTAAAGAATTTACATATCGTTGAAGGTGCTTTGCCACTTCGTCTTGGCTCATTGCGGAGCCGAGTGCTGCAATCAGATCTTCAACGTGTAAGCGTTTATCGATCATTGAGGAGCGAAGTGTTGGGATAAGCGCAGCTGTTGGCGCGGAGGTAGAGCGAATACCATAGCACTCAAATGCTTTTGGAATCAACGTAATTACTTGTTGGATGAATAATCGATAGGGATGCATGTGAAAATTACTCTGTTAACCAATTGAATTTTAATTGGGATGAAGTGGAACTTATTGTGCAGGCCGTAGGGCCAGCAAAATGAGTGCCGAGAATGATGGTATTTGTGTCAATGCATTCCCTGATTAAGCGGGTTCGCGTTTCAGTCGCAAGAAGTGGATTGCTGTCACTCGCATTCGCAAGATTAAGAGCGTTGAACTGTATGGGGTGATGTATGGCATCCCCTGTAATCACGGCTTTACGACCGCCACCATTGACGCGTATCGCAACATGCCCTGTGCTGTGACCTGGGGTTGATTCAACATGTACGTCTTGACAGAGGCAGCAGCGTGTATTTTGGCGTGTATCAAACAGCTGTAACTGGCCAGAAGTAATAATGGGTAAAACACTATCGTTATACATTTCCGTAATATCGTTCACTTCGCCTTTTTTACGGCGTGCTACAACAAAAGATTCAATCTCTTCAAGTTCAACTTTATTGATCAGATACTTAGCTTTTGGAAACGTAGGAACCCATTCATGGTTTACAAGGCGAGTGTTCCAGCCACAATGATCGGGGTGAAGGTGCGTGGTGAGAACGATGTCTATATCTTCGGGCCTGACCCCTGTATCCAGTAAGTTCGTATAATAGCGCGTATTGAGTTGATGTCGGGTGCGAATAGAGGGGCGATGTCTATGGTTGCCATTGCATGTATCAACAAGAATTGTTTTTTTTGGTGCCCGAATTAAAAAACTGTGCACCCCGAGGATGAGCTGGGCATTATTAAAATCAACAAATCGCTCATCGAGCCATTCCTGACATGCGGCTAAAATATCGGTAGTAATGTTGGGAAACAACTTTTTTGCTGGGAAAACCCAGCGATCAAGTTCGACCACCCGATCAATTTGTATGTCGCCAAGTTTTAAGGGGTGCATACTTATGTACCTTTTCTTTCCAAATAAGGCACATTGTCTACTCTCTCATAATATGAACATTAAATCGTCCTTCGGGCCATTGTCCTGATGGACAATCGTTAATTGAAAATTTTCTTTTTAAATTGTGTTAAGCAACAAAGATTTTAGAGGCCTGCGTATGTTAAAAATCGTTCGAGCTGGAGATCGCACTAATTTAAAATATCTTACAGAAATGCATCAGTTGAGGGCGCGTGTTTTTCGTGATCGTCTTGGTTGGCCTGTAGAGGTTATTGCAGACGGGAGGGAGGTCGATCAATTCGACCTGCCCCAAGCTATCTATTTGCTGGCTCTTGATAAATCAAGCGTTGTCATTGGGAATTGGCGACTTCTACCAAGTTCAGGGCCAACAATGATTGGTACTGTATGGCCACAGTTTCTCGAGAGTCTTTCTTTTCCGTCTTCGGACCGTGTATGGGAGGCCAGCCGCTTTGCTGTCGATTGTAATTCTGAGAATGATATTGAGCGCACGGCACAGATAAATCGAGCCACGATGGAGCTGTTTATCGGATTAACAGAGTTATGCCTGCTCGCCGGCATAAAAGAAATCTACACAATGTACGACATGCGCATTGCAAAATTGTTGCGGCGTTTAAATTGTACGCCAGCAGAGGTAAGTGCAAAATACAAAGTTGGAAATCAGCTGAGCATGGTTGGGCGTTTTGTAACTGATGAGAAAATGCTTTCCGCGCTTCGGACGGCGACGAAGATTGAAGAAACATTCGTCACATTCGATATGTTGACCGATACGTTGTTTTATCCGGGTTTTTCTGCTTATCCAAACGCCGTATTCCAGTGTTCAATCCCGCCTTCAAATGACGAGGGCATGGGGAAGGTGAACTATGTCTGAGCGCCAAGAAATCTGCTCAAAAATTCAGTGCAACACACCATATAAAGGAGTTGGCTTTCTCTTTTCCTTACGGCGAAATCTTCTCAAAACATTGAGAGAGATTATGGAGAAAGAAGGGGCTTATGCGTGGCTTTCTCTGGGTGGGAATGATGTGCTCATGCTCAATGATGCGAGAGGCATAGAATATGTTTTTAAACGGAATGCGGATAACTATCGCAAATCCAAATTCTATAACGTCTTAAAGCCTATGCTAGGTCAATCGATTCTGATGAGTGAAGGGACAATATGGAGAAGACAACGCAAAGAATCTTCTCCTGTATTTGCACCCAAACCAATTGAGGAAATGATTCCTGATATGGTAGATGCCGTAGAGAGTATGTTTCGTCGATGGGAAACTAAAGATATTTCGAAAGAGGGGATAGATCTAAATTTTGAGACTATGTTTCTTGCGCTTGATGTATTACTGCGCACTCTTTTTCATGAAGACAAGAAAGAAAAAGCACGGGAGATGCAGGCGGCGATTATAACGCTTTTGCGAGAAGCTGAAGAGCGGGTTTGGTCATGGTTTAAGCTTCCTCAACGGATAACATTTCTTCTGCCTAAATATCGCAATTCACTGCATCTCTTAAATCAGACTATTCATGATCTAATGGTGGCCAGGGAGCGTAATCAATCATATCCTGAAGATCTTTTGTCGCGCCTTATAAAAAGTTATGGCTCTTCTGATGAGGAGAGAAAACTTCTCAGGGATCAGATTATGACTTTCTTGCTGGCTGGGCATGAAACAACAGCTAATGGCCTTGTTTGGTCTTGCTATTACTTGAGCCTTCATCCCGAAATTTGGCGCAAGATGCAACAAGAGGTTGATGTTGTTTTTGCCGGTCAACCACCCTCGGCGCATAATATAAAAGAGCTTGTCTATTGTCGGCAGGTTTTTGAAGAGGTGCTACGCTTTCATCCGGTTGTGTGGACGATGAGTAGGGACAGCATTGTGCACGACAAAATACCGCTTGAAGATGGTACTCATCTCGATATTCCTCCCAATACAACCGTCATGCTTTGTAGCTATGCTGTTCATCGGCGCGAGAAATATTGGGAAAACCCAGATGCCTTCGATCCAGAGCGGTTTTCCCCTGATACTGTCCGCAAACGACCGGTCTTTGCTTATTTTCCATTTGGCGGAGGGGCTCGCCAGTGTTTGGGAATTCGATTTGCTCAGATCGAAAGTGTTCTCTCATTGGCCATGTTGGTTCAGCGCTACAATATCCACCTGAAACCGGGGCAAGCCATAAAGGCAATACCTAATATCACTTTGCGTCCCGAGGGGGCCGTTTTTTTCCGGTTGTTGTCCCGTCAAAAAATACAACATGGGGTAAGTGAACCTTTTGAAGTTGTGCAACTTCCCGAGTTGACGCCATTAAAATCTCAGTGCCCCTTTAATCAGGTAGCGGTGTAACGATGACAAACAAAAAGATCGAGAATATTCCTGCTTCTGTAGGGGCTGATTGCATCTATGAAATTATTGACCGGGACGGCGTGGCTGTAGTCTCAAATCTGCTGGATGAGGACTCCTTGCATCACCTAAGGGATGATTTGAATCCATCCTTTGATGCAGCTCAATTTTGCCAAGGCGTATATTTTGGTGTCAGAACTAAGCGTATACATTCGCTTGTTCTTAAGTCTGAAACCTATAGAAAATTTGCTGTACTAACCGTTACGGTAGATGTGGCTAAGAGGATCCTCGGTCCTTACTGTGAGAAAATTCAGATTAATGGAACTCAAGGAATTGAAATTTGGCCTGGCGCTCCTGAGCAAATTCTCCATCGCGATGATCAGAAGTTTCCGCGCCTCACCGATAAAATCCAATATATGGTCAATATAATTCTTGCCCTTACGGATTTTACAATCGAAAATGGATGCACAAGATTTGCTATCGGAAGTCATCGTTGGTTAGACAGATCAAGAGAGCCCGCGCCTGAAGATATGGCTTTTGCTGAAATGAAGGCTGGGGATGCTGTTATCTTTGTCGGTTCGATCTTCCA
>JABDAH010000001.1:65-130857 GCA_013289265.1 Alphaproteobacteria bacterium | reverse complement strand
AGGCTTGGTGTGACGGGCGATCATATTGACGCCTGAAACAACGACGCGATTTTCCTTTGGAATAACCGCGGTGATTTCGCCGACTTTACCTTTGTCTTTACCGGCGAGAACAATCACGCGGTCTTTCTTCTTCAATTTCATTTTCGTAGCCATTACAGCACCTCCTCAGCCAGGGAGATAATTTTCATAAAACCAAGATTACGCAATTCGCGGGTCACTGGTCCAAAGATACGGGTGCCGATCGGCTCCAGTTCCTTGTTGATCAGGACAGCCGCATTGCGGTCGAAACGGATCAGTGTGCCGTCCTTGCGATGCAGCGCGAATTTCTGGCGCACGATCACGGCCTTGTGAACATCGCCCTTCTTGACGCGGCCGCGCGGAATAGCTTCCTTGATCGACACGACGATAACGTCGCCAATCGAAGCTGCCCGGCGCTTGGAACCGCCCAAAACCTTGATGCAGGCAACGGCCTTTGCGCCGCTGTTGTCTGCTACATCAAGTACTGTTTCCATCTGGATCATGATACTTACCTATCTTTCAATCTTCAGTCCGTTACTTCGCTGCAGCTTTTTTAGCTGGCTTCTTCGCAGGAGCCGCTGCTGCCGTTTCTTCAACCAAGGTCCAGCGCTTACGCTTGCTGATTGGCGCGCATTCGATGATGGAAACAACATCGCCGACCTTGCGGCTGTTGGCTTCATCATGAGCAGCGTACTTCTTGGATGTACGAATATATTTTTTGTAGATCGGATGCATGATGCGGCGTTCGACCTTGACCGTAATGGTCTTGTCGCCCTTATCACTTACAACCGTTCCCTGTAACACACGACGTGGCATTTTATTTCCTCATTCTTCCTTAAGCTGCCGATTTTTTTGGCTGGTTTAGCAGCCTTTTTAGCGGTTGGTTGACCGCCTGATTTCTTACGTTCGCCAATCACTGTCTGGATCTTGGCGATTTCGCTGCGAATATGACGCACGCGCGCGGTGTTCGACAATTGGCCTGTCGCCTTCTGAAAGCGCAGATTGAACTGTTCCTTGCGCAGCTCCAGCATGCGCGTTTCCAGTTCCTTGTCGGTCTTCAACCGCACATCGGCGGCTTTTACTGTGTTCTTTGTAGTAGCCATAGTCTTTATCCTTTAAGCCGCCGTACGTTGTACGAAGCGGGTTTTAATCGGCAGTTTTGCAGCTGCCAGTTCAAAGGCTGCCTTTGCAACATTTATCGGCACCCCGTCCATTTCGAACATGATACGTCCGGGATGTACGCGGCACGCCCAGAATTCGTTCGAGCCCTTACCGGAACCCATGCGGACTTCGGCAGGCTTCTTCGAGACAGGAACATCCGGGAAAATCAAAATCCACAAACGGCCCTGACGCTTCATCGCGCGGGTGATCGCACGACGCGCAGCTTCGATCTGGCGCGCGGTGATACGTTCCGGTTCCAAAGCCTTCAGGCCGAACGCGCCGTAGCTCAGACGGAAACCGCCCTTGGCTGCGCCGTGAATACGGCCTTTGTGGGCCTTCTGATATTTTCTGCGTTTTGGCTCTAACATTTTCTATCTCGCATCAAATCTTAGTTATTCCGGTTGGAATGGCCGTGACCGCCGGGGCCATGGCCGCCTTCAGTCGCGCGCTTTTCGTGCGCCATTGGGTCATGTTCCAGAATTTCGCCACGGAAGATCCATACCTTAACGCCACAGGTTCCCATGGTCGTGAAAGCTGTCGATACGCCGTAATCGATATCGGCACGCATCGTGTGCAAGGGCACGCGTCCTTCACGGTACCATTCCATACGGGCGATTTCAGCGCCGCCGAGACGGCCGCTGCAATTGATACGAATGCCGAGGGCGCCGCCGCGCATTGCGCTTTGAACCGCACGCTTCATAGCGCGACGGAAAGCGATACGGCGTTCCAGCTGATCAGCGATGCTGTTGGCAACCAGCTTGGCATCGATATCCGGCTTACGGATTTCAACGATGTTCAGGGCTACTTCAGCTTCGGTCATCTTGGCAATTTCGGAGCGCAGCTTTTCGATGTCCGCACCCTTCTTACCGATGATAACGCCGGGACGAGCCGAGTGAATGGTCACTTTAGCTTTCTTAGCCGGACGCTCGATTACAATCTTTGCAACAGAGGCAGCTTTGCCGAGCTTTTCGATCAACAGATCGCGGATCTTGAAATCTTCATGCAGCAACTTCGGATATGTGGATGCACTGGCGAACCAGCGGCTGTCCCATGTACGGTTGATGCCAAGGCGCAGACCGATTGGATTGACTTTTTGACCCATATTACGCTCCTACCGCAGCGGCCTTAGCCGGTGCTGCTTTGTCTGTTTTCTTCTTGGAAAAGCTCTTGGCACGTTTCTTGGACATTGTTCCGTCAGCTTCGCGTTGCTTTACGACAATCGTCAGATTGCTGTAGGGCTTTTCGATACCGGCGCTGCGACCGCGACCACGGGTGTGGAAACGCTTCATAACAAAAGCGCGACCGACCCAGGCTTCGGCTACATAGAGTTTATCAACGTCTAAGCCGTGGTTGTTTTCTGCATTAGCAACAGCAGCTTGCAAGACTTTCTTAACGTCCTGCGCGATACGGCGCTTTTCGAAAGTAAGCTGTGTCAGGGCGGCTGCAGCGGCTTTACCACGGATGCTTGCGGCAACCAGGTTTAGCTTACGGGCGCTGGAACGGACTGCGCGGGCTTTCGCCAGTGCGCCGGTTCCTTCAATCATGTCGCGAAGTTTTGGCATAGTTTACTCCTTAGCCCGCCTTCTCGACCTTCTTATCGGCAACGCTATGTGCCTTGAAGGTACGTGTGGGGGCGAATTCACCAAATTTATGGCCGATCATATTTTCCGTGACCGATACCGGCAGAAATTTATTGCCGTTATAGACGCCGAAAGTCAGACCGACGAATTGCGGCAGGATCGTTGAACGGCGCGACCAGATCTTGATGATCTCGTTGCGGCCTGAGCCACGAGCCTTCTCCGCTTTCTTCATCAGAAAGCTGTCGACAAACGGGCCCTTCCAAACTGAACGTGACATATCTTCTCCTACCTTTAAGCCGCTTGACTATCGCGACGCTTGTTAGCGCGACGAACAATCTGGCGATCAGTACGTTTATTATTACGGGTCTTGGTGCCCTTGGTGCCTTTGCCCCATGGCGTAACAGGATGACGGCCACCTGAAGATTTACCTTCACCACCACCGTGAGGATGGTCGACCGGGTTCATGACAACACCGCGGACACTTGGGCGTACGCCCTTCCAACGGTTGCGGCCAGCTTTACCCATCTGTTCGTTCATATGGTCGGCATTCGATACGGCGCCGATGGTTGCCATGCATTCTTGCGGAACGCGGCGAACTTCACCTGAGCCAAGCTTGATCTGAACGGTGCCTGATTCACGGGCAACCAGCTGAACATAAGCGCCAGCTGAACGGGCCAGCTGACCACCTTTGCCGGGCTTCATTTCCACATTGTGGATGATGGTACCGACAGGAATATTCTTGATCAGCATCGCATTGCCGGGCTTCACGTCAACACGTTCGCCAGACACAACCACATCGCCCTTAGTCAGGCGCTGTGGAGCCAGAATGTACGACTTGGTGCCATCCTTGTATGTGATCAGCGCGATGAAAGCAGTGCGGTTTGGATCATATTCCAGACGCTCAACAGTTGCTTCCATGCCGAATTTACGACGCTTGAAATCGATCAGGCGATAACGACGGGCATGACCACCACCGATATGACGTGTGGTAATGCGGCCAGTGTTGTTACGGCCACCGGTCTTGGTCAGACCTTCGGTCAATGACTTGACGGGCTTGCCCTTCCACAGTTCGGAACGGTCAACCTGGATCAGCTGACGAAGGCCGGGAGTTATAGGATTATATTTTTTAAGTGCCATGATTAAACCTCAACTCACAATCCGATCGTTACGTCGATCGTATTGCCCTCAGCGAGGGTAATGATCGCGAATTTTACGTCGCTGCGGAAACCAACGCGGCCCTTAAAGCGCTTGGTCTTGCCTTGACGGTTATGGGTGTTCACTGCCGTAACCTTGACCTTGAACAGGTTTTCGATCGCGGTGCGGATCTGCGGCTTGGTAGCAGAACGCAAAACGCGGAAAGTCACCTGATTATGCTGCGAACCATTGGTCGCCTTTTCGGTTACTACCGGCGAGACGATAATGGGGTACAGATCGGCCAAGGGAATGGCGGTTGATTCTTTTTTCGGCTTACTCATTTCAGTCTCTCCTGCAGCTGCTCGACCGCATTCTTGGTCAGCACCAGAACGTCACGACGCAGAATGTCATAAACATTAGCGCCCTGTTCCGGCAGCAAATCGATATTTTTGATGTTGCGGGTTGCTTTGGCGAAATTTTCATCGAGATTTGCGCCGTCGATGATTAACGCCGAATTCCAACCGAGCTTCGCAAACTTCGCCACAAGATTCTTTGTCTTGTAGCTGTCGAGCTTGGCTTGATCGAGAACAATGAGCTTGCCTTCTTTCTGCTTGGTGGCCAGAGCCATACGCAGAGCCAATTGACGAACTTTTTTCGGTAAATCGTGAGCATGATCGCGAACCACTGGTCCAAAAATTACGCCGCCTTTGCGGAATTGCGGTGAACGCAAGCTGCCTTGACGTGCGCGGCCTGTGCCTTTTTGCGCCCATGGCTTCTTGGTCGTGCCAGACACTTCGCTGATGATCTTGACTTTATGGTTGCCCGAGCGGCGCTTGGCCAGCTGGAAATTAACCATACGCGTCAGGATATCGCGGCGTGGGGTTACACCGAAAACGACGTCCAGCAATTCAATCTGGCCGACATCGGCATTTTCAAGATTTTTGACTGCTACTTTCATTGTTCAATCCTTTAAGCCGCTTTATCTTTTTTATCGGCTTTTTTCACTTGCGGCACTTTGGCCTTCTTGTTCTGAATTGAGTCACGAACGCGAACATATCCGCCTTCGGCTCCCGGAACGGCCCCATGCAGCATGAGCAAACCCTGCTCGGCATCGACGGCAACAACCGTCAAATTCAATGTCGTTACGCGGCGCGCGCCCATATGGCCGGCCATCTTCTTGCCTTTAAAGGTACGACCTGGATCCTGACGCTGACCGGTTGAACCGGCGCTACGATGCGAAACAGACACACCGTGGGTTGCGCGCAAACCGCTGAAATTATGACGCTTCATAACACCGGCATAACCTTTACCGATGCTGGTTGCGCATACGTCAACGAACTGACCTGGCTTGAAATGATCAACTGACAGAGTTGAACCAACTTCGAGCAGCGCATCTTCACTGACGCGGAATTCAACTACTTTTTGTTTGGGCTCAACTTTCGCTTTGGCAAAATGGCCGCGCATAGCTTTCGATACATTCTTGACCTTGGCTTTGCCAACGCCAACCTGAACCGAAACGTAGCCGTCTTTTTCCTTCGTACGCACGGCAGTCACCTGCGCATCCTGCAATTGCAGAACAGTAACGGGAATATGTTCACCCGCTTCGTTGAATATACGGGTCATGCCGAGTTTTCTGGTCAGCAGACCGGTGCGTTGTGTTTTTGTTTGAGCCATGACCGTCTTCCTTAAACCCTGATCTCGACATCAACGCCGGCAGCAAGGTCGATCTTCGACAAAGCGTCGATCGTCTGCGGTGTTGGTTCCAGAATATCCAGCAAGCGACGATGCGTGCGGATTTCAAATTGTTCGCGTGACTTCTTATCAACGTGCGGGCCGCGATTGACGGTGAAACGCTCGAACCATGTGGGCAGCGGAATAGGGCCGCGCACCTGCGCGCCGGTCCGTTTGGCCGTGCTGATGATCTCCGCCACGGACTGGTCCAGTGTGCGGTGATCAAACGCCTTAAGGCGTATACGTATCGTTTGCGTTTCCATACTCTAAATCCTCAATCTTCTAAAAGATCCCGCGCCCCGTAACCGAGGCGCGGGAGTTATTCACTTCAATTACTCGATGATCTTCGCAACAACGCCGGCGCCGACGGTACGGCCGCCTTCGCGGATAGCGAAACGCAGACCTTCGTCCATAGCGATTGGCGCAATCAGATGCACATCAACCGAAATGTTATCACCAGGCATAACCATTTCCGTGCCAGCTGGCAGGATCACTTCGCCGGTTACGTCCGTTGTGCGGAAGTAGAATTGCGGACGATAGTTGGTGAAGAACGGCGTATGACGGCCACCTTCGTCCTTGGTCAGAATGTAGCATTCTGCCTTGAACTTGGTGTGCGGCGTGATGCTGCCTGGCTTCGCCAAAACTTGACCACGTTCGATGTCTTCACGCTTCGTGCCGCGAAGCAGAGCGCCGATGTTGTCACCAGCTTCACCCTGATCGAGCAGTTTACGGAACATTTCAACGCCGGTTACGACAGTCTTGACGGTTGGCTTCAGACCAACGATTTCGACTTCTTCGTTCACTTTGACGATGCCACGTTCGACACGGCCCGTAACAACGGTACCACGGCCGGAGATCGAGAATACGTCTTCGATCGGCATCAGGAATGCCTTGTCCTTCGGACGTTCAGGCTGCGGAATGAATTCGTCAACCGCATCCATCAGCTTCATGATCGCCTGTTCGCCGAGTTCTGGATTCTTGTCTTCCAGAGCACAGAGAGCAGAACCACGGATGATTGGAATCTTGTCACCGGGGAACTGATACTTGGTGAGCAGGTCACGAATTTCCATTTCGACCAGTTCAGCCAGTTCCGGATCGGCCATGTCCATCTTGTTCATGAAGACGACGATGGCAGGAACGCCAACCTGGCGAGCGAGTAGGATGTGTTCGCGTGTCTGAGGCATTGGGCCGTCAGCAGCTGACACAACCAGGATCGCGCCGTCCATCTGCGCAGCGCCGGTGATCATGTTCTTGACGTAATCGGCGTGTCCAGGGCAATCAACGTGAGCGTAGTGACGCTTCTTCGTCTTGTATTCGACGTGCGCGGTCGAGATCGTAATACCACGAGCGCGTTCTTCCGGCGCTTTATCAATTTGGTCATACGCGGTGAATGTAGCACCACCGACTTTCGCCAAAATCTTTGTGATAGCCGCTGTCAACGATGTTTTACCATGGTCAACGTGACCGATGGTTCCGATGTTGCAGTGAGGCAGACTACGATCAAACTTCTCTTTCGCCATTTTACTCTCCGTCTCTCTCCGTAAGTTGAAAAACTACTTTGGTTACACTTCTTGCTGGCTTAACCCGCCATCTTCAGTTTTACTTCCGCAGCAATTGCTGCCGGAACCTGCTCGTAATGATGGAATTCCATCGTATAGCTGCCACGACCCTTCGTCATGCCGCGCAACTTACCGACATATTTGAACATCATCGCCAGCGGCACCATGGCTGGAATTGTACGGGCAATGCCACGTTGTCCCTGCTCGCCAATAACCGCACGCTTGCTGCTCAAATCGCCAATCACATCACCGACATATTCATCTGGCACAGTGACTTCGATATTCATGATCGGTTCTAAAAGAACCGGGCCAGCTTTTGCCATACCTTCGCGGAAGGCAGCGCGCGCAGCGATTTCGAATGCCAGCGCCGACGAGTCAACATCGTGATACGCGCCGTCAACCAAAGTTGCCTTGAAATCGATAGTTGGGAAGCCAGCTATAACGCCCGAATTCAAGGCAGCCGCCAAACCTTTTTCAACACCAGGAATATATTCCTTTGGCACCGAACCGCCGACAATCTTTGATTCAAACTGGTAACCAGCACCAGGCTCATTTGGTTCAAATTCGATAATAACGCGAGCGAATTGGCCCGAACCACCCGATTGCTTCTTGTGGGTGTAGTCGCAAGTGAACTTCTTCGTGATAGTTTCGCGATACGCAACCTGTGGCGCACCAACATTGACGTCAACTTTATAGGTACGCAGCAGGATATCGACTTTAATATCCAAATGCAGCTCCCCCATACCCTTGATAACCGTTTGTCCAGTTTCTGGGTTCGATGCTAAACGGAACGAAGGATCTTCACGAACCATATCCAACAAAGCGCCAGTCATTTTGTCTTGGTCGCCCTTGGTCTTAGGTTCAATCGACATTTCGATAACGGGTTCTGGAAAATCCATACGCTCCAGAATGATAGGCTGATCGACATCACAAAGCGTCTGGCCTGTCGTCGTGTCTTTCAATGCCGCCAATGCAACGATATCGCCAGCATGCGCTTCCTTGATTTCTTCACGTGTATTTGCATGCATCAACAACATGCGGCCTACGCGTTCACGTTCGCCCTTAATGCTGTTCTGAATATATGTGCTGGTTTGCAGCGTGCCCGAATAAATACGCACAAAGGTCAATGAACCTACGAACGGATCTTTGATAACCTTAAATGCGAGGCCAGCGAATGGCGCATCATCTTGGGGTTCGCGTGTTATGCGGTTGGCCGCTTCGTTTTCTTCGGTAATTGTTACGTCAGGCTTGTAACCACTGACCGCGCCGATATCCAAAGGCGAAGGCAAATAATCAATAACGGCATCCAGTAAAGGCTGCACACCCTTATTCTTAAACGCCGAACCGCAAAGAACAGGAACAAATTTCGCCGCAATTGTGCCCTTACGAATACAGGCATCGAGCACTTCTACCGAAGGCTCCTTACCTTCAAGATAGGCTTCCATCGCGGCATCATCCATTTCAACCGCAGTTTCAATCATCTTCTGGCGATATTCCAGCGCTTGAGCTTTCATATCTTCAGGAATTTCTTCATCATGGAAATTCGCGCCGAGAGCTTCATTTTCCCAAACCACGGCTTTCATACGACGCAAATCAATCAAGCCCTTATAATCGGTGCCATTACCAATCGGTAATTGTAAAATGATGAGGTTCGGCGTCAACTGCACCTTGATCATTTCGACGCAACGATAGAAATCGGCACCAGTGCGGTCCATTTTGTTGACGAACACCATACGCGAAACATGATACTTGTCGCCTTGGCGCCACACAGTTTCAGTCTGCGGCTCAACACCGGCTACCGCGTCAAGCAAACAAACAGCACCGTCCAAAACACGCATGGAACGCTCAACTTCAATCGTGAAGTCAACGTGGCCAGGAGTGTCGATGATGTTGATGCGGTGCTTCTTGTCGTTAACCGTCCAGAAGCACGTCGTCGCAGCTGATGTAATCGTGATGCCACGCTCTTGTTCCTGCTCCATGTAGTCCATCGTCGCGGTGCCTTCGTGCACTTCGCCGATTTTGTACGACTTACCGGTGTAATACAGAATACGCTCAGTCGTCGTCGTTTTACCGGCGTCGATGTGAGCCATAATGCCGATATTGCGGTACAGGTCGATGGGCGTTTGACGTGACATACTTTTTGTTCCTTACCAGCGGAAATGGGAGAAGGCTTTATTAGCCTCTGCCATACGGTGGGTGTCTTCGCGTTTCTTGATGGCGGAGCCGTTATCGTTCGATGCGGCAACCAGTTCGCCAGCAAGGCGATCCATCATCGTGTGTTCCGAACGGGCACGAGCAGCGGTAATGATCCAGCGCATTGCCAGAGCAATGCCACGGTCCGTACGCACTTCAACCGGCACCTGATAGGTGGCACCACCAACGCGGCGCGAACGCACTTCGATATGCGGACGAACCTTGTCGATAGCAGCCTTGAAAGTTTCCAGAGCGTTGCCGCCCTTGCTGAGACGCTGAATCTTTTCCAGCGCACCATACAGGATATGCTCAGCAGCGGACTTCTTGCCCTCATACATGAGGACGTTCATAAATTTGGTCAGCAAAATTTCTCCGAATTTCGGATCCGGTAAAACTTCACGACGTTCTGCGCGACGACGACGAGCCATTTCAAATACCTCTTACTTCGGACGTTTCGCGCCGTACATCGAACGGCGCTTTTTGCGGTCTTTCACGCCTTGCGTATCGAGCGTGCCGCGGATGATGTGGTAACGAACGCCTGGCAAATCCTTTACACGACCGCCGCGGATCATCACGACGCTATGTTCTTGCAGGTTGTGGCCTTCGCCGGGAATGTAGCTGATAACTTCATGGCCATTGGTCAGACGGACGCGCGCGACCTTACGCAGAGCCGAGTTTGGCTTCTTTGGCGTAGTCGTATAAACGCGGGTGCAGACGCCGCGCTTTTGCGGGCTTTCCTGCAGGGCCGGAACCTTGTCACGCGTTTTAAGCGGCTGGCGCTTCTTGCGGATCAATTGGTTAATTGTAGGCATCCATACTCCATTTAATCGATGTCGATCAGACGAACTTATCTTCAAAACGCAAAACCCACCTCAGAGCGCTATAGGGTTCAGCGCTCCGCGTGGGGTACTTATTACCTAACACCGGATGACTCGACACGTCTGAAAAGGTTTCCCTCGCCGACAGCCGTAATCGTCAACACAGGCTATGCAACTTTTGCAACATCCGGAGCCTCGTCTAGATTGCGTTCCTCGCTTAGCCCTTGATATTTAAAGGGTTAGCGCATCACGGATCTACCACCGACTCCAAAAA
Source organism: Alphaproteobacteria bacterium (assembly GCA_013289265.1). Taxonomy (GTDB): domain Bacteria; phylum Pseudomonadota; class Alphaproteobacteria; order UBA9219; family UBA9219; genus JAATFY01. The sequence goes on along the minus strand of JABDAH010000001.1, from coordinate 120,389 downwards.
GGCTCGCGTTTTTATGATTATTTGATCGGCTAGTCAAGGGTTTGTTTAGGATTTTTATGGTTTCAAAGAGCCTAGGTAAAAGGATACCTTCTGCCTCGCCGCAGTATAGGGATCAAAGGCACCTACATATGACGGGAACAAAAATTCATATTTGTAAGGTTGGAGAGGGGCTTGAGCCATATAGACTGGATTTAAATGAAGCGCGTAAAAGTAAACCCACTTTTTTTGTTCATTTTCACCATTGCCAGTGCCCAACAACCCTTTCAAAGAATTTCTAGCGTTATCGATCTTTTGCAAAAAGTTTCTTTCTGATATCGGCGCGGGTCGCTGGCTCATAGCAAGATTGGGGATATGGCCATTAAATGACAACCATGCAATAATCTTCTCCGTTAAGCCATCAATTGTTAGATCAGCAAGCTCGGGAGCAATTTTTAAAAGCTTTCGGCCATCTTTTGTCTTTAGGTAAGGACAACAAGGATATAAAGCACAACTTTTTTCTCCCATTCCGGTAACTAACAAGGGATATGTAATAGCCTTCCTTACGGTGAAATATAAGTCTGTAACCGGCCTATTTAGTAACCTGATTGGCTGTTTTGAGAAATTACGAGTCCATGATCGAGATCTAAAACCTTTAGGCGTAAGGCTTCTGTTAAGATATTTAAAATGAGTACTTTTCGTCTGTTTCTTTAAAAGAGGGGGAGACTCAATAACTCGGACCGGCCTTAACGTCGATCCAAGCGTCATTTCTCGCATAACTTTAAAGCCGACTAATCCGATAGTTATTTTCATAGCAAAAAAGTTCGCAACAAAGCTGGTTAAAATATAAAAGCGAGTACGTGTTTAAGTTTCAAGACCGAAATGCCTTTTCATATTTATGCTGAGATAATCCGGATGAGAAGCTACAATATTACCATGGGTATCATGGGTATCATTTGCGGCCCCTGAAGGCACTGTTTTGCTGTCAAAAAATTTCTTTATACGTCTTTTCCAATCACTGCTCCCCTCATTCTTAGCAAGCAACAAAGCGATCGCAGCAAGCTGCCCTTCTATTCGTCGCGCCACCGAAGGAACAGGGGGTTTGTTGACGTTCCCAATCTGACGAATGTTGGGTATGAGGCCCCGAAATGATAACCATTCAGCGATTTCCTGCGTTAATTCCTTTAGAGCGCAGTCTCTATATTGAGGCAAAGCTTTAAGAATTTTTTGCCCACCGGGCGTCCGAAAATAACCATATTGGGAATCTATTTCTATCTGGTCAGCACTTAATACTTCCGAGGCAGCCCTTAAGTCTACTTTACTTTTCTGAGGGACAAGCATTAAACTAAAATCAGAAATACGTATTCGCCAGATTCTAGAGTTACTATTTGCTCTTTTTATTATGGCTGGAGAAAGTTTCGATAATTCCAAAGATACACAGGTGAATGGCTTAGGTTTTAAAGGCTTATCTTTTTCTGATCCAGGCTTTAGTGTTTCGGAAGGTGATTGTGGAATTGAGAAAAACTTGCGCGGGCTATGCGGCTTATTGATCAGTATATCCGGTAATGTCTGTGGAGATTCTATATTCAGAGGAATAGGAGGTCTGTTTGAAATAATAAGGGTTACAGAGGCTTTGATGGCATCCGAATATCTTATTGTGAATCTGTTTCTATTGTAAATATCAGTTCTATTGGCAATCATGCGGAGAATAAGGATGCTTTGCTCCGAAACATAAGACTCACTTCTTTTCCCTTGGGCATCAAGTGGAGCCCGACAGTGAAGATATAATGTCTGCAATCCATCTAATACTTCACAAGCATCCAATCCGCCTATTATAACGCAGGCATCAAGAAAACTTTTAGGGCTGTTAATGTGTAATTCTGGTATCACAGTAATGACCAATAGATATATTGATTACCTGAAGACTATAGTAACCAAACCTAACTTAAATCAAACCCTGTAAATGCTTTCATCTTTTAACCAAGATGCAGGTTAAAAATAACCATTATTATCGTTAATTCGTCGAAGTATATGGCGGATGGGGTGGGATTCGAACCCACGGAGAGCTTGCACCCTCGCCGGTTTTCAAGACCGGTTCCTTAAACCACTCGGACACCCATCCATGCAGCGGTGGGGATACATATACCGAAGTTTGTAGCCGCTTCAATATGTATCCGTCAGTTAAATCCATTTCCGGCGATCACTTTCAGTGATAAAACCCGGCTCATGGATATTCAGCACGCACCGCGCCTGTACGTTATTAACGATTTGGGGCAGGGACTAACATTAACTATTGAAGCCAATCAGGCGCATTACCTGCAGCATGTAATGCGACTGAAGGCGAGCGATGCCTTGCGCCTGTTCAACGGGCGCGACGGTGAATGGGCTGGCGTCATCAGCGAAATTAAAAAACGTTCCGTTTTAGTTACACTTCAAAAACAGTTGAAGCCACAGAAGGGCGAGCCAGATTTATGGCTATGCTGCGCGCCGATCAAGAAAGCGCATTTTGATTATATGATCGAAAAAGCGACGGAGCTTGGCGTGGCACGCATCAAACCAGTTCTCACATCGCGCACGCAAATTCGCGAAGTGAATGTGGAACGTTGTACTTCCATTGCTACCGAAGCCGCCGAGCAATCAGAGCGCATGAATATTCCGGTAATCGCAAAACCTGTGACGCTTGCAGAGTTATCAACAGGCTGGCCGCAGGATCGCACGCTTATTGTTTGCGCAGAATTCGGCCAGGCATTGCCGTTGAAACAGGCTTTTCAGTCCCCTGCCCTGCAAACAGCATCCAAAGTTGCTATCGTCACTGGCCCTGAAGGTGGTTTCACGGAAGATGAGTTGCAAAAGTTTCACGCAATTCCCAATGCCGTATTTGTACAATTAGGTCCGCGCATTTTACGCGCCGATACCGCAGCTATCAGCGCTATCAGCTGCTGGCAAGCTGCATGCGGCGACTGGACACAAGATATAAGAAACTAATCAAAATTAGACAGCGGATGATTTTATCGGCTAGGCTCCCTGACCTTTGAACCAGCCCCTGCCCTTCGCATGTCTGTTCTCGTCAACGAATCCAATCAACCAATCACCGATCAGCGGCAGCTGGTCGAGTATTTTTCCGGCGCGGTTAAACCGAAAGCGGAATGGCGTATTGGCTGCGAGCATGAAAAATTTGCCTATCGCCTCTCGACATTAAAACCCGTCAGTTATGACGAGCCCAACGGCCTGCGTGATTTTCTTGTCGGCATGCAGGATAATTTCGGCTGGAAAGCCGTGACCGAAGGCTACAATATTATCGGCCTTACCAGAGTCGGCGCCGCGATTTCGTTTGAGCCCGGCGGACAGGTGGAACTTTCCGGCGCGCCGCTCGGCACCCTGCATGAAACTTCCGCTGAAATTGATCAGCATATGGTCGAAATCAACGAAGTTGCCGAAAAGCTGGGCATCGGTTTCCTTGGCATTGGGTTTCACCCGACGGCAAAGCGCGAAGATATCAAACTGGTGCCCAAAGCGCGTTACGAAATTCAGCAAAAGCATATGCCTGCCTTCGGTTCGATGGCGCTGGATATGATGCTGCGCACCTGCACGGTGCAGGTTAATCTGGATTTCTCAAGCGAAGCCGACATGGTGAAGAAATTTCGCACCTCGCTGGCTCTGCAACCCATTTCGACAGCCCTGTTCGCCTCGTCGCCTTTTACCGAGGGAGAACCGAACGGCTTTAACAGCTACCGCATGCATGTCTGGGAAAATATGGACCCGCATCGCTCCGGCCCCGTACCTTTTGTCTATGAAGAAGGTTTTGGGTTTGAGCGTTATACGGACTATGCGCTGAATGTACCGATGCAGTTCATCTATCGCAACGATCGCTATATTGATTGTTACGGCCAAAGCTTCCGCGACTTCATGAAGGGCAAATTGCCCGCCCTGCCCGGCCAACAACCGACAATGACCGACTGGGCCAACCATCTGACGACGATCTTCCCGGATGTTCGCCTGAAGAAAGTTTTGGAAATGCGCGGCTGCGATGCTGGCAGTAATGAGATGCTGCTGGCCATGCCCGCATACTGGGTCGGCCTGATGTATGACGAAGCCTCTTTGGACGCAGCGACCGACCTTGTCAAAGAATGGACCGCTGAAGACAAAGATCAATTGCACAAGGCCGTGCCGCGTGTCGGCTTTAAAGCAGTAGTGCGCGGCCGTTCGGTGCTGGATATCGCGAAAGATACGCTACATATAGCGCAGCAAGGTTTACGGCACAGAACTGAGCGCCTCAATGGCGGCGCTGATGAAGCGCGTTATTTGAATGTGCTGTTCGACATTACCGAAAGTGGCCAGAACCGCGCCGATCAACTGCTAATGCAGAAATTCTATTTCCACGATTTCAACATGCAGAAACTCTTCAACATGTGCCGCCTGCTTCCGCCGCCGGACTTACGGGAAAACGGTTAACCGCCCTTGCCACCAACAGTCATTTGTTCAAGCCGCATCGTGGGTTGGCCGACACCGACCGGGACGCTCTGGCCGTTTTTGCCACAGGTGCCGATGCCGCCGTCAAGCATCGTGTCGTCACCGATCATGCTGATGCGCTTCAACGCTTCGAAGCCGACACCCACCAGTGACGCACCCTTGATAGGTCGCCCGACCTTACCATTTTCAATCTCGTAAGCCTCATTAGCGGTGAAAACGAATTTGCCGGAGGTAATGTCCACCTGACCGCCGCCGAAATCGACCGCGTAGATGCCTTTTTTGACGGAAGAAATAATTTCTTCGTTAGTCATCGTACCTGGCCGCATAATCGTATTCGTCATGCGCGGGAATGGCTGGCAAGCAAAGCTTTCGCGACGTCCATTGCCGGTAGCCTTCACACCCATCAAACGCGCATTGAGCCGGTCCTGCATAAAGCCGACCAGAACACCGTCCTCAATCAGGGTCGTGCATTGCGATGGCGTGCCTTCATCGTCGATGCTGATGGAACCGCGGCGCTGATCAATCGTGCCGTCATCGACAATCGTCACACCTTTGGCTGCAATCTGCTGCCCCATGAGTTCGGAGAAAGCCGATGTTTTTTTGCGATTAAAATCGCCTTCCAACCCGTGGCCGATAGCTTCATGCAACATAACGGCAGGCCAGCCGGGCCCAAGCACTACTGTCATTTCACCAGCGGGGGATTCCACCGCTTCCTGATTGACAAGGGATTTACGCAAAGCTTCATCGGCCAGATGCCGCCATTCGGCAGGATCAAACCAGCGCGCATATTCAAGGCGACCGCCGCCGCCGGTACCGCCTGCTTCGATACGTTCGCCGTTGCGTGTTACGACAGAGATATTCAAGCGAACCAGTGGGCGAATATCAGACGCGCGCCAGCCCCCTGCGCGGATGATTTGCACCGCCTGCCAGTTACCGGATAGCGAAACGCTAACCTGATGCACGCGCGAATCTTTTTCGCGGATGTAGGAGTCGATTTGCTGGAGCAGTTTTACTTTGTCGCTAAAATCCTTACCCTGCAGTGGATTGGCTTCGTCGTATAAATGGCGGTTGGTTCCTTGCGGCGGTAGCGACATCTCACCCGCATGCCCGCCGCGCACGGCCTGCACCGTTTGCGCAGCGCGTTTGATTGCCTGTTCATCCAGATTGACGCCGTGAGCATAGCCTGTCGTCTCACCCGACACCGCCCGCAAACCAAAACCCTGCGTCGTGTCGAAGCTTGCGCTTTTCAGCTTGCCATCATCCCACACCATACTCTCTGACTGGTTATATTCCAGAAATAGCTCACCATCGTCAGCGCCCGACAGAGCATCATTGACCGTACGCTCAACATTGGCGCGGTCCATACCGGTCTGGGTAAAAAATAAATCATCGGTACGTGTGATAGAGGACATGAGAAACTTTCGTTAGTTGGTTTGGCAGTATAACAAATTTTGCCAGTTTAAGCTACCGATCAGGATAACGCAGATGCAGGCGTATCCCATTCATACGCAGGTGGTTCCGGTAAATATCCCCCTGACTGCATCGCCCAAAGTCGGGCATAACGGCCCTTGGCCGCTAGCAATTCGGCGTGACTACCTTGCTCGACTATACGTCCTGCTTCCAGAACCACAATCCGGTCGACATCAGCAATAGTCGACAGACGATGCGCGATAGCCAGAACCGTTTTTTCCGGGATCAACTTATGCAGCGCATCCTGAATAGCCTGTTCAGATTCACTATCGAGCGCTGATGTCGCTTCATCCAACAAAAGAATTGGGGCGTTTTTGTAAATGGCTCTGGCCACGGCAATGCGTTGCCGCTGCCCGCCGGAAAGTTTTAGCCCGCGCTCGCCAACCATTGTCTGGTAACCAAGGGGCTGCGCCATAATAAAATCATGGATATGCGCCGCCTTTGCTGCGGCTTCTATCGAAGCATGGTCAGCCTTGTCACTGCCATAGGCTATGTTGTCGTACAATGTGCGATGAAACAGCGATGTATCCTGCGGGATAACGGCGATTTGGCGCAGCAGGCTTTCACGGTCAATGTGTGTAATGTCCTGACCATCGACCAGAATTTGTCCCTCTTGCGCATCCCATAAACCAAGCAACAGGGAAATCAGCGTGGATTTACCAGCGCCAGATGGGCCTACTAATGCCACTTTCTCGCCCGCTTTGATATTTAGGGAAAAACCATGCAAAACTTTTTTATCCGCCAAGTACCCAAAAGAAATCGCGTTGAAATCGATTGCGCCTTTGTGCGGCTGAAAAACCGGCAAGAATTTCGGCGGTGGCGGCAAGTCACCGAGCAACCCTTCCAGAGACTCCCGTAAATTGCCGAACACCTGTGCGACCTGCTGATTTTTCTTCAGGAAATTGTCCATGATATCGACCATGAGAATGCCGGAAGATAAAGTCATAGCCAGATCACCCACTGTAATGTGGCCTGTGCGCCAACGGCAAAAACCGGTGATGAATAAAACTGCATAAAGCAACGTATTCAAATTAGTACGCGTTGCGCTGATCAGCCGCCATGTCTTGACGACTTGCATTTCCTGTCGCTGAATATCTTCGGCAAAACCGCGGCAATCCTGCTGTTCGCGAAGGATCGCACCGCCATTCGACCGCACGCTGAAGATATTGATGCATATATCAACGATACGCTCAGTGAACTGGCCCACTTTTCCAATCCAGACATAAACTTTTTTCTCATTTATAGAACTCAGTTTAATATGGATGGGTGCGGTAGCGGCTGCCCAGATCAACATGCCAAGCCCCAGATATAAATCCGTACTGCCGAGCATGACCAGTAACGTTACGCCACGGACAAAAACATAAAACATGTCGTCCGTAGCCAATAAGAAAAACTCCCGGAAAGAACGAACCACCGTATCGATGCGTTGCCCCGTGCGGCCCGCGAAACCGTTCAGGAACCACGGATAGGGGTGGCGCAAAAGTCGTTCCAGCAAATCCCGTCTTATTGTTGTCTCGATGGCTGGAGAAATACGCCGGTAAAGCGTGTTAAACATCCACCAAGCCGACGGAATAAGAATACGTAAGGCGGCGAAAACCAAACCTGCCATACAGGCACGATGCAGAAAAATATCCGAATGAATGTCTGCGCCGCCGCTTAAACTATCAACCAGTAGTTTGATGACATAAGGCTGTAGGCTTTCCGTCGATGCGCCGACAAAAACGCATATAAGAAGCACCGCCACACGAAGCCTGTAGGGCCTCAGCATATAAAGCATAAAGGCCAGAGGCTTTTGGGGGATTGTTTTCGTCGTGTCGTTCATGTCGTTATCTATCTACAGGATTTGCTAAATAAAACCTGCCGTCCCCATTGCCGTTTCTGCCTTATCCGCTTATAACAAATCTATGAGCGATAATAGTGAAAATTCTATTCCTACCCCTTCTTCACCGCCACCGGCTCCTGCGCTGACCATCAAGCCGCCTTGCCCGGAAAATATGTGGGCGGAACTGTCAATCGCCATCAACTACCTGACCCGCTTTAATCTGTCCTTTCAGGAAGAACCCAAGCCTCGCATGATCCGCAAGGCCATGGGCTGGTTCCCGCTCATCGGCGCGGCTATCGGCATGTTCGGCGCCACTATCGACTGGATCATGACACAGATGCGCATGCCGGGCGCTATCACCGCGACTTTTGCTGTGATTGGTATGCTGTGGATCACTCGCGCACTGCATGAAGAAGAATTCGCCACCCTCGTCAATCAATACGGGCTGGAACTGGATAAGGAAAAGAAGATTGGTTGGCTGCGCGAGGAGCGGTCAGTGCGCTACGGCACTATCGGCATCATCATGATTATCATCATGAAAATCGGTGCGATTGCCAGCTTTGCCGATAATGCGGTTGTATTTCAGGCGTTGATTGTTGCTGCCAGCTGGTCACGTGCCTTGATGGTCGTGGCTGCTGCCTGGCTGCGCCCCCTGCCCGGCGACCCTGTCGCCGATCATTTTGTCCAACCCCCGGGGTTGCGCGTAGCCATAGCCCTTGGCCTCGGAGCCATCATCGCCTTTACGATGCTGGGGGAAGATACGGCGATGGTCCTGACGGCAGGTACCATTGCAGGCCTTATTGTCGCGCTGATAGGGGCTAATCACCTGCGCGGCTATAACGGCCCTTTGCTCGGCACCCTGCAGCAAGTGGTCGAAATCACGATTTTGGGCATTGTTCTGGCGATTCAGTGAAACTAATCACAAATTTGACATGATGCGACGGCATAGGTATCCCATAGACTTGGGAGCGCCACTAATGCGTACGATTCGAAACCGTTTTCTGCTGATTTTCACAATGCTGATCGCGCTGGCGAGCTGCCGTAGCTCCGGTGAGTTCGGCAGTGAGGCGGAGCAATTGGTTGATCGCTCGCGCGGCTCTATGCAGAGCATGATGTCGGATAACCAGTATCCAAGCCTTGTTAATCTGGCAACCCGCGCCAAAGCCATTATTATTGTCCCTAATCTTATTCGCGCTGCTTTCTTCTTCGGCGGCCGCGGCGGCAATGCCGTCATGCTGGTCCGGCATGAAGACGGCAAATGGAGCGCACCTGCTTTTTATACTCTGGGCGGTATTAGCTGGGGCTTACAGTTTGGCGGCCAGACATCAGAGCTTGTAATTACCGTTATGACCGAAAAGGGCCTGAACGCTATCCTGAAGCGTGAAGTCACTTTAGGTGCCGATGCCGGTATCGCTATCGGTGAGCTCGGTAAGGGTGCCAATGCTTCAACCGGATTGGATAGCAAGGCTGACATGTACGCTTTCGCCCGTTCCGAAGGTTTATTTGTTGGCGTCTCGCTGGAAGGTTCCGTTATCGCGCCGCGCGAAACATGGAACCAGCAGCTCTACGGAACCGAAGCGACACCAGAAAGCATTCTGGTTGACCGCACGGCGCATTCCGATTCCAAAGCCGTCGCCGATATCATTGCGGCTATGCCGTAAGGCTGTTTGACAGCGCCTCCTAAATCTCATGACTATCTTCCTGTACTTGATGGCCTGCGCGCCGTAGCCATCCTGCTGGTTATCTTCTCGCATGCCGGGTTTGAACATATTGTGCCCGGCGGCCTAGGCGTCGGCATTTTCTTTGTCATCAGCGGCTTTCTGCTGACGCGGCAAATGATCAATGAAATCGAAAAAACCGGCCAGTTAAATATTTCCAGATTTTACCTGCGGCGATTTCTGCGGTTGGCCCCTGCCCTATTGTTCTATCTCGGGCTGATATGCCCCATTCTGCTTCTGATGGGCTCGCCTATTACATGGGTGCATATTCTCAGCGGTCTATCTTATTTCGCCAACTACTATCATATTTTTGTCGGCTATCCAGACCATAGCCCGATGCCGATTTTATGGTCGCTTTCGGTGGAGGAACATTTTTATCTTTTGTTTCCGCTTGCATTGGTCGTTTTTCGAAAAAACCTGCAGGGTATTATGCCGTGGCTATTTATAGCCGTTACCGCCGTCTTGATTTGGCGATACGCACTGTTTACCTCCTGCCAAGAAACGCCGTGGGCGCTATGCGGTTTAACAGGCAAAGAACGTTTTTTTGGCACAGATACTATTTTCGACTGCATTCTTTACGGTAGCATCACCGCAATCGGCATGCATTATTGGCAAGACCGCGTGCGCCGTTTTTTTATCAACCCCACCAGCTTTATGCTCGCAGCAATTATTTTGCTGTTCAGCCTGATTTACCGGAATGATTTGTTCCGCGAAACTCTGCGCTTCACCCTGCAGTCAATGTCCATCGCCGTGGTGATGCTGAATATCCTTTTTGGCCAATGGGGTGGGCCAAAAACTATTTTATCCCATTCCATTCTCCTTCTCATCGGACGCATGTCATACTCGCTCTATCTATTTCATTATGGCGCGTTGGCCTTGGTCGATATGGCGACCCACCACACAGGAACTGGCCTTACCAGTCCGACGGCCTTAGCCAGCTACTTCCTGTTGACACTTATTTTATCGGCGGCATCCAACCAACTAATTGAAAAACCTATGATTGCTGTTCGTAAAAAATATGGTGGGCATCCGGCAGGTTAAAAAGCCTTTGCCGCCTCAAATCTCTATGCTAAAGCCGAATTCCCTCCTTTTGCGCTAGGCAACCTGTCGCGGCGCCGCTGTTCAAAACCCAAGAAGCCTTATGAGAGTCAGTATATTCGGACTTGGCTATGTTGGTTCCGTATCCGCCGCATGTTTTGCGGAGCGGAAACATCATGTTATTGGTGTGGATACTAACCCCGTTAAGGTCGATATGATCAAATCGGGCCGCTCGCCCATAATCGAACCGCAGCTTAGTGAATTGATCGAACACGCTGTTAACAATAACTATTTAACAGCGACGATCGATACCGAAAACGCTATTTTTAAAACCGATATCTCCTTTGTCTGCGTCGGCACGCCGAGCAACAACAATGGCAGTATCGATACGCGCCATCTGGAAAATGCATGCAGAGATATTGGGCAGGCGCTCGCCAAGAAAAACTCTTTCCATACCGTCGCCATTCGTTCCACGCTTCTACCCGGCACAATGCGCAATATTGTCATTCCCATTCTAGAAAATGTGACAGGATGGACAGCAGGCAAGGATTTTGGCGTTTGCAACAATCCCGAATTTTTACGCGAAGGCACAGCCATTGATGATTTTAATCACCCAGCTAAGACCGTAATCGGTTCTACAGATTCTCGCTCCGGCAACATGGTTGCGGAGTTGTATCAAGGCCTGCCGGGTCAGATTATTCACTGCGCCATTGAAACCGGCGAAATGATTAAATATACGGACAATGCATGGCATGCCAACAAGATTACATTTGCTAACGAGATCGGCGCCTTCTGCAAAGCCAATAATATCGACAGCCACCAAGTAATGGACGTTTTTTGTCAGGACGACAGGCTCAATATCTCTCGCGCCTACCTGAAACCCGGTTTTGCTTTCGGTGGCTCATGCCTGCCAAAAGATTTGCGCGCCCTGACACATAAAGCGCGCAATCAAGATCTTCAACTTCCTCTGCTGCATTCGATCCTGACGTCCAATCAGGTTCAGATTGAGCAGGCACTGGAGACCATCACATCTCACGGTAAAAAAAGCATCGGCATTCTAGGTTTCAGTTTTAAGGCCGGAACAGATGATCTGCGCGAAAGCCCAATGGTGCAAATTATCGAGCGCCTGATTGGTAAAGGCTATGACCTGAAACTGTATGACCAATCCGTCAACATCGCCAAACTGGTCGGCGCCAACCGTGATTACATTATGAAAGCTATTCCGCATATCGAGCGGTTAATGGCAAATGATGTTCAGGAGGTTTTGGCCCCCAGCGAAGTCATTGTGATAGGCCACAACGCGCCGGAATTTGCACAAATCGGTGAATGGCTGCGCCCCGAACAGCAGATTGTTGATTTTGTTCGCATTCCAACATTGGAAAAACATCAGCATTATAACGGCATTTGCTGGTGAATATGGCGCGGCGCGTTCTGATCATCGTGCAAAACCTGCCAGTTCCCTTTGACCGTCGCGTTTGGCAGGAAGCCACTACATTGGCGCAAAGCGGCTATAAGGTTTCAGTCATATGCCCGAAAGCACGTGATTATACTGCCGGTCACGAAATTATCGACGGCATCACTATTTACCGTCATCCATTGCCACTTGAAGCTAAAGGCGCATTTGGATACCTCATTGAATACACAACATCCCTGTTCTGGGAGTTCTTTCTGGCCTGTAAAATATTCCTCATGCAGGACTTTGATGTTATTCACGCCTGCAATCCGCCTGATAATATTTTTCTGATCGGTGGATTTTTTAAATACTTCTTTGGCAAAAAATTTTTATTCGATCATCATGATATAAACCCAGAGCTTTACGAAGCTAAATTCGGACGGCGCGATTTTTTCTACAAACTCATGTTGTGGTCGGAAAGACTGACATTTGCGGTTGCAGACATATCAATAGCCACCAATAACAGCTACCGTCAGATTGCCATTGAACGCAATAAAATGCGTCCCGAAAAAGTTTTCGTCGTACGATCCGGCCCTGATTTATCGAGATTGAAAATTCTACCTTCTTCGCTTGTCTTAAAAATGGGAAAGAAATTCTTGGTTGGCTATGTTGGCGTGATGGGACAGCAAGAAGGTATTCCCTATTTATTGGACGCGGTGCGACATATTGTTTACCATTTGCAGCGCACCGACATTCATTTTACCTTGGTAGGCGGTGGCCCCGCACTAGATGAAATGCGCGATCTATGCCGTAGCTATAATCTTGACAGTTACGTGACCTTTACCGGGCGTGTTCCTGATAAAGAAATGCTGGAAATTCTCAACACCGCAGATGTCTGCGTTAATCCCGACACCGTCAATGCGATGAATGATAAATCTACCATGAACAAAATAATGGAATATATGGCGCTCGGTAAACCGATAGTGCAGTTCGATGTTACGGAAGGAAAATTTTCGGCCGGCGAAGCATCTCTCTATGCCAAGCCGAATGATGCCGTCGATATGGCAGAAAAAATTGTCGAATTGCTTGATAAGCCTGAGCAACGCGAACGCATGGGAGCCTTTGGCCGCAATCGCATTGAAAAAGAATTGGCATGGAGTTACGAAGCTCCAAAACTGCTTGCCGCTTACGATGCACTTTTTACTGAGGTAAAATAATGAAACCCTTACTGGAAAAAGCTTTGTGGTATCAGCGTCGCCTGGCGTCGATGTCAACATCGGAAGCTTTGTACCGCCTCGAAGAAGCTATCAAGCGCTATCAGGACAAAGCCGCAACGCTTCCAACACCTCAGGATTACGGCCCTTTCACCGTTTCTTCTAAATTACACGAAAAACTGGATGCGGCCTCGATCTCAAACGAATTACTTACTTCGTGGCAAAAAATCTATGACGACGCAAAGAAAGGTGAATTTCAGTTTCTCAATCAACCTTGGCCGCCCTGCGCAAAAAACAAACGCTGGCATCTTGATCCTGTAACTGAAAAATTCTGGCCGCACGATCTCTATAGCTTCGATATCAACTACCGTCATAATTCCGACATGGGCGATGTAAAATATGTCTGGGAACTTAACCGCCTGCAATATCTGCAACCCATAGCGGCGCTGGCATTTAAAAAACGCGACCCCGAAATGGGCCGCTTTTGTCTAAATGAAATTGAGAGTTGGATTGACAGCAATCCACCTTATCGCGGTATCAACTGGCTGTCTGGGATTGAACTTGCCCTTCGCACTATTAGCATTCTGGTTGTTGTAAGTCTTGTCGGTGAATATCTGGAAACTGCGCAGCGTGCCAAAATCTGGAATACGCTGGAAATCCATGGCCGGTGGCTCGCACGCTATCCGTCGCTTTATAGCTCGGCCAATAATCACCGCGTAGCAGAAGGCGCGGGGTTGTTCTTCATCGGCTGCTTATGCCCGCAATTGCCGGAAGCGGCATGGTGGAAAGAAACAGGCTGGTCCATTCTTTGCGATAATGTCGACAAACAAATTCGGCCCGACGGTGTTGGTGCAGAACAAGCCGTATCCTACGGCGCCTTTGTGCTGGAACTATTTGCTCTGTCGGCGTTTCTGGCACAAACGCACGGCGTGAAAGTACCACAGCGGTATCGCCAACGGATGGCGCGTGGCGGTGAATTTTTGCGCTGGATAACCGACACCAAGGGCAACCAACCCCATATCGGCGATGATGATAATGGCTGCGTCATCGGATTACATGACGCGAATTATGTAAGTTCAGTTCTGGGCTGCCTAAATGCCGAGCAGCCACAATCATCACACCTGCGACAGTTATTGCTTGGGCCAACAGTGACGCTGACCCCCGCGCCGTTAGGTGTAAAATGTTTTGAATATGGCGGCTATACGATTGGCAGACACTATATTAATGGTCGCGATATTATGCTCGCTTTTGATCACGGAAATTTAGGCCATCTGTCTATTGCCGCCCACGGACATGCCGACGCGCTTAGTGTATGGCTCCATATTGATGGCCAGCCCGTTTTTGTTGATGCCGGAACCTATCTCTATCACTCTGGCGGCGCAGAGCGCGACGCCTTCCGCGGCACAGCAGCGCATAATACTTTGTGCCTTGAACATACAAACTCCAGCACTATTTCGGGAGCATTCAATTGGTCGCACAAAGCCAATGTACGAATTGTCGATAAGCAACTAAGTGATAGCAACTGGTTTGTTGAGGCCGAACATGACGGTTATATCCAAAAATATGAAACGCTGCATCGCCGCCGTGTTGAATTCAGTTCTGAAACAGGCGCAGTAATAACGGATTATATTTCAGGGGGAGAAAAACATTATGCTGAGATTGGCTATCTGTTGCACCCTGATTTAACAATTCAGAATGACGACGGTAAAATTACAATCAAAAAAGCTGAAGACATCTTTGCCCGTCTTCATTACGAAGGGCCGCTGGAAATAAAAATACGGACGGATGCATCCTATTCTCCCAGCTTTGGCAAAAAACAACAAACAACACGCCTTGTGTTTACGGGCAATCTGGCGCCCAACGAGAAATCGAAATTACGCATCCTGTTTGGCACTGCATGAGTGCCGGCAAATCCGTCACGCTTTTTATTCCTACCTTTGCAGCAGGCGGTGCAGAACGCGTGACTATAAATCTGGCGGCGGCACTCACGGCAACCGGTCATAAAGTGACTATTCTGACGCAGCGGCCAGACGGCCCATTGGTCAACACTATTCCCCCAAACATCGCTGTGGCCACCCTTGGTGGCAATCGCTCGCTGTTATCCTTTCTGCCGCTGATGCGCTATATGCAACGCGCAAAGCCCGATGTCTTCATCGCCAATATGGGGCATGGCAATATCATCAGTCTGTGGGCTCGGACGTTGGCGAAAATGCCGATGCGCCTACTCTGCTGCCAGCACAGCCTGTTGTCGGCAGAAACCAAAGCGCACAAAAACTGGCAATATAAAATTCTGCCTTTGCTGTACCGGATTTTCCTACCGTGGGCGGACGGTATTGTTGCTGTATCCAATGCCGTTGCGGTTGATTTGGCCGAAACTGCCCATATTCCCCTAGACAAAATCACAGTCATTTATAACCCTATTGTCGGGCCCGATTTTGCCGAGAAATCTCGGCAAAAAAATTCGCATCCATGGTTCGCAGAAAACGCGCCGCCTGTTATTTTGGGCATAGGCCGTCTTTCGGAAGAAAAAGATTTCACCACATTGATCAAAGCTTTCGCACTTGCACGGAAAAACAAAGATTTGCGGCTGGTGATTTTGGGTGAAGGTTCAAAACGTAGCGAGTTGCAGCAACTGGCCAAACAGCTTGGCATTGATGAATATGTTTTGTTGCCTGGATTCCAGCCAAACCCTCTGCCCTTCATCCGAAATGCGGCCCTGGTTGCAGTGTCTTCCCATTATGAGGGTATGAGCAATGTTGTAGTTGAAGCGCTGGCCTGCGGTACAAATATTGTCAGCACTAATTGCGGCGGCCCACCGGAGATTCTAGAAGCGGGCCGCTACGGCAAACTTGTCCCCGTTGGGGATGACACAGCAATGGCTACTGCGATGTTAGAAACGCTGGACCATCCGCAGGATGCCACATTACTCCGGCAACGCGGTATACACTTCACGTTCGAGCGGGCAGCAGGTTTGTATACCCAACTTTTCTAAAAGAAAAAGCCCTGCCGCATAACGGCAAGGCTTTTTAAAAAACAAACGAAAGCTAGACTTAAGCGCTCTTGACTTCTGTTTCTGGCTTAGCGATTGGGGCCGCAGCGACATAGTCGGTACGTTCCGTGATACGGGCAGCTTTGCCACGCAGACCGCGCAGATAGTACAGCTTCGCACGACGTACCGTGCCGCGACGAACGCGTTCAACAGATTCAACACGCGGACTGTACAGCGGGAATACACGTTCAACACCTTCGCCGTAGCTGATCTTACGGACAGTGAAGGATGAATTCACACCGGCATTCTTGACGGCGATGCAAACACCTTCGTACGCCTGAATACGTTCGCGCGAACCTTCGACAACCTTAACGTTGACGATAACGGTATCACCGATCGTGAATTCAGCGATCTTGGTTGTTTCTTTCAGCTTTTCGACTTGCTGTTGATTGAATTTCTGTAACACGTTCATCTTACTTCTCCTTAGTCTGATTCAATTGATACTGTTTATACAAATCCGGACGGCGTTCCTGCGTTATTTTTTCTGCTTCGGCCTGCCGCCAGGCTCTAACTTTTTCGTGATGCCCGGACATCAACACTTCAGGAACCGCTAGCCCTTGCCAAATCGCCGGGCGCGTGAAGTGCGGATATTCCAGTAACCCCGCTTCAAAACTTTCTTCATCCGTGGTCGCTGCATTACCGAGAACCCCCGGCAACAAACGCACGCACGCTTCGATCAGAGTCATGGCAGCCACTTCGCCGCCTGCCAGCACAAAATCACCGAGGCTGATTTCCTCCAGATTTTGCGCATCGATCACTCGCTGATCTACCCCCTCATACCTGCCACAAAGCAGCAGAAGCGACGAGGCCTGCACCAACTCTTTCACCAGCGCCTGGGTAAGGCCCCCGGCCGCGTGGCGACAAATATATCTTTCGAGCGGGTTTGCCAAACTTGGCTTCCGCGCCCTTGATGGCGGCATCCAGAACATCGGGCCGCATCACCATTCCCGCGCCGCCCCCATAAGGGGTATCGTCAACGGAGGCGTGTTTATCGCTGGCAAATGACCGAATGTCCAGTGTTTCTAACGCCCAAACCCCATCTTTTAACGCTTTTCCCGGCAAACTGGCTCCCAAAATCCCCGGAAATTGTTCCGGGAACAGGGTTAACACCTGAACCTGCCAGGGCCTGCTCATGCCTTGGCCTTTTTCGGCTTTTTACCTGCTTCAGTTGCTTCTGCCGATTCTTCCGGCTTTTCTTCCTTCATCCAGCCTTCCGGTGGGGCGATAGTCACCAGTCCTGCCTTCACATCAACCTCCGGCACAAGGGCATTAGTGAAGGGCAACATAAAACTATCGATTTTACTGTTGCCGATTTCAAGAAACGGCCCGCCACCATAATTATGGACCCCCATCACCGAGCCAAAGCTTTGACCTTTGCCGTCCTGTACCTTCAGCCCCAGCAAATCAGCTTCGTAATACTCGGTTTTTTTGGTCTTGGGCAAAGCGGTGCGCGGAACGTATAGTTTGGTACGTCCCAGCGCATCCGCTTCTTCCTTATTCTTCAGGCCATCAATTTCAGCGATAAAGAAATCCTTGGCTGTGCTTTTGATACGGAAAGCAAAACTGCGCTCTCCACTTTCATCCGTCAGTGCCTTGAACTCTCTTATCGTTTCAGGATCTTCCGTAAAACTGCGCAGGCGTATCAGGCCACGCACACCGTGCGCACCCATAATCATACCAACGCAGATTTTACGGTTCTGATCCATTCAACTTAAGCAGCTGGCGTTTCTTCAGCAGGAGCTTCCGGAGCGGCTTCAGCTGCAGGAGCTGCTGCTGCCTTGGCGGCTTCTTCAGCTGCGGCGGCTTCCATCTTGATGCGTTCCTGTGCCTTGGCGCGAGGAGCAGACTTCTTCGGTGTTTCGTTCCATTTGACTGCTGGGCCGAGTTTCGCAGCCGCGAGGAAACGGGCAACGCGTTCGCTTGGCTGCGCGCCGTTCTTCATCCAATGTTTGACGCGTTCTTCGTTGAAGGTCACACGCTTCGGATCTTCGGACTTCAGCATAGGGTTATAAGCGCCGATTTTTTCGATAAAACGGCCATCGCGCGGTGAGCGGCTATCCGCCACAACGATGTGGTAGTAAGGGCGCTTCTTGGTGCCATGTCTTGTCATACGCATTGCTAACATTTGTCTTCTCCTTGGTTGGTTGATTATAATTTTGTAAGCACTTCAAACTTTATTCCTTACTGGTCAGGCCGGACATATCACCGCCCATCAGTTTCGGCATCATCGAACGCATAAATCCGCTTTTGCCGAGCTTCTGCATCTGCTTCATCATTTTCTGCATTTCGAGGAATTGTTTAATAAGGCGGTTCACATCCGCCACCTGTACGCCTGAGCCAGCCGCGATGCGTCGCTTGCGCGACGCGCCAAGCAGATCGACATTTTTGCGCTCTGCAGGCGTCATGGACTGAATGATCGCTTCCTGACGTTTGACAACTTTGTCGTCAATATTCGCGTCCTGCATCTGCGCCTTCATTTTAGCGAGGCCCGGGATCAAATTCATGATGCCGCCGAGGCCGCCCATCCTGCGCATCTGCTGAAATTGTTTTTGCAGATCGTTGAAATCAAACTTGCCGCCAGAGATAAATTTCTCCGCCATCGCCTGCGCATCGTCATGATTGATATTCGCCGCCGCTTTTTCAACCAGCGATACAACATCGCCCATACCCAGAATACGGCTGGCAAGGCGGTCAGGATGGTAAACTTCCAGCGCTTCAGTCTTTTCGCCGACACCCAGAAACTTGATCGGCTTGCCGGTGACGGCACGCATGGAAAGCGCCGCGCCACCGCGAGCATCACCGTCGATACGGGTCAACACAATACCAGAGATACCGATTTTTTGGTCGAACTGTTGCGCTGTATTGACTGCGTCTTGACCAGTCATGGCGTCTACGACCAGTAATCGTTCATGCGGCTGTGTCGCATCGCGCACGGCGGCAGCTTCGTTCATCAATTCATCATCAATGGCAAGACGACCGGCTGTATCGAGAATAACAATATCGAATACTTCTTTACGTGCGACATCCAGCGCGCGCTTGGCGATATCGACAGGTTTTTGTCCCGCGATAACAGGTAAAGTTGTAACACCAATTTGCGCACCGAGCACGGCCAGTTGTTCTTGCGCCGCAGGGCGCTGCACATCTAGCGATGCCAACAAAACTTTTTTACGATCCGTTTCGGTCAGCCGCTTGGCAAGCTTGGCGGAAGTCGTCGTTTTGCCGGAACCCTGCAAACCAAGCATCATGATCACGGCAGGTGGCGTGACGCCGATATTCAGTGGCTCCGCTTCCTTGCCGAGCAGATCAACCAGATGATCATGCACAATCTTGATAACTTGCTGACCCGGCGTAACAGAGCGCGCGACATCCTGCCCCACGGCGCCTTCTTTGACCTTGGCAATAAAATCTTTGACGACAGGTAATGCGACATCGGCTTCCAGCAACGCAATACGCACTTCGCGCATGGCTTCGTTGACGTCTTCTTCCGTCAAATTGCCGCGCCGCGTAAGCCGGTCAAATATTCCTGTTAGTCGGTTACTTAAGTTCTCAAACACCTGATCTTACTTTCCTAACTTTGGTGGTCAGTGGTCAGAGAAAAAAGAGAAACAACTTTTATCTCTGACCACTTCTTTTCTCTGGCCACTTCTAAGGCCAAACGCAAACGAGCCAGTGCTCGCAACGCGAGGACTGGCTTTACGCCCTATAACTGAGGACGTATCCGCTGCCGAGTTGGCTTGGATGAGGGTTTGTAGCCGGATATGTGACAAAATGTCAAATGAAACAGCCAGCTTCTGCTTTCAAAAAAGGCCGTTTTTCCTAGAATGCAGCCTTCCTTTTGAACAGGTCTTGCCCTAATATGTGAAAAGTTAACTCTATGGGACGGTTCATGAAACAGGGCAGCACGATAGTCATTTCGGTTATTTTGAGCGCCCTTACTGCTTTTGCCATTACAAAGCTTTCAACCTCTGACACTCAACTACAACACCAAGAAACGCCCTACGAGCGCGTGATCCGTACTGGCACACTTCGCTGTGGCTATGAATATTGGGATGGCGCCGTTTCTCGCAATGAAAAGACCAATCAGGTTTATGGCCCATGGGTCGATATGATGAATGCGATCGGCGACGCCACCAACCTTAAAATCGAATGGACAAGCCAGGTCGGGTGGCCGGACGTTGCCGCTGCGTTAAAGTCTAACAAAATTGACGCCATGTGCGCCGGGATGTGGACAAGCGCAAGTAAGACAAAAGAAATCGCATTCACTACACCTCTCACTTACCAATCCATTGAAACTTTTGCCCGTGCTGATGATCATCGCTTTGATGGTGATCTAAATAAAATCAATAACCCCAACATTAAAATTGTCATTATCGATAACGATAATTCGGATTTCATCGCTCGACAGGATTTCCCGAACGCACAACGTATCGCTCTTAGCTCACTTAATGGCACAGATAGTGAGGAAATGATGCATGTCTTAACCGGCAAGGCTGATATTTGCTTTGCCAATGCCGGGTTATGGCAACAATTCAATAAGGCTAATCCCGGCAAGATCCAAAGGCTGGCGCCTAATAAATCTTTGCGTATTTTCGGCAATGCGAATGCCATCAATAATGATGATCCACGCCTCCTGATGCTTCTTAATGCAGGGCAGCAAGAAATCATGAATAGCGGTCAGCTCGACAAAATCCTCGACAAAGCCAACATCGATTTCCCCGATATGTTCATCAAACCGCTGAAACCGTTTCCGTGAGCGTCCTTGATATCCTCATCAACTACCACATGGCGTTCCTGCAGGGGTTGCGCGTAACGCTGGAACTCTGCGCCGTTATATGGACATCCGGTATTGTGCTCGGCGTTCTGCTCGGTGTCACCAGCGCGCATTTCCCCAATAGTTGGGGCCATTTCACCCACGCGATGTCTTTTGCCTTCTCGGCCATCCCTACTCTGGTAGTTTTGTTCTGGCTGCATTACCCGGCGCAAGCCGTCTTCAACGTCGTGATCGATCCGTTTTATACAGCGTCCTTAACGCTATCGCTGGTCAATATCTTCGCCGTTGGTGAAATTGTGCGGCAGGCTGTCAGCGATTTTCCCAAACAATATATCATTGCAGGCCAAGTTTGCGGCCTGAGCCGACAGGACCTTGTCACCAAAATTCAATTGCCGATTTTGTTTCGCCAGTTGCTGCCGGGTCTGATGGTTCTGCAAGTCGGCATGTTACATGCGACTTTGTTCGCCAGCCTGATATCGGTCGAGGAAATATTCCGCGTGTCGCAGCGCATCAACAGCACAATCTACCGCCCGGTTGAAATTTATACGGCCTTGGCTTTTTTCTTCCTGCTGGTGTGCCTGCCGATCAACCTGACCGCGGCCTACCTTAAAAAGCGCTACACGCGCGATATGTCGGAGCGCTGAGATGTTGGAAGCCCGCAATCTCAATTTTAGTTACGGTGACAAACCCATCCTGAAAAATGTCAGCCTGCAGGTGCCGCCCGGCGGCATCACGGTTTTGATCGGCCCGAGCGGCACTGGCAAAACCACTTTGCTACGCTGCCTTGCTTTACTGGAGCCACCGCAAAGTGGTTCGATCAGCATTGATCATGAAACCTTTACCTACCCATGGCCTGCGGGAAAAGCTTTTACGCCGCCCTGGCCCAAACTGACGACTGTCTTTCAGCAACTTTTCCTGTGGCCGCATATGACGCTACGCGAAAATATTTTGCTGCCCGTACGCCGCCGTAAAGGCGGCGATATTCACGGCGAACTCAACGCGCTGATCGAAGCCTTCGATATGAAAGATTTTATTGATAGCTACCCAAATGAGGCATCGCTAGGCCAGCGGCAGCGTGTAGCTCTTGCCCGCGCCCTGATGCTGGAGCCGCGCTATCTATTGCTGGATGAGATCACCTCGGCATTGGATGTCGAGCAAATTGCCAAGATCCTGACTTACCTGAAGGGTTTGCGTGGGAAGAATATTGGCATTTTCATCATCACCCACTTGCTGGGTTTTGCTAAACATGCCGCTGATCAGGTGGTTTTTATGGCTAACGGCGAAGTGGCCGAAAGTGGCAGCCCAGACATCCTTAAAAACCCGCAAACCGAGCGTTTATATCAATTTTTATCGGTTATTGCGGCGGCAAGTTAGTAATGCTTGCATTTTCCGGGCTCTTTCCCTAAAACAGGCCCGGTTTTGCATAGAAAGATTATGAGCATGAAACAGGAAATTCACCCCGATTATCACGAAATCACCGTCATCATGACGGATGGTTCGCAATTCGTGACCCGTAGCACTTATGGCAAAGCGGGCGACAAGCTGCATCTGGATATCGATCCGAAGGTGCATCCCGCTTGGACCGGCACGCATCGCATGGTCAACCGTGGCGGTCAGTTGGAGAAATTCAACAAGCGTTTTGCTGGTTTGGGCAAAAAGGACGAAGGCGCGGAAGCACCAGTTGCAGCCGCCGCTTCAGCTGATGCCAAGCCTGAATCGAAGATCAAGCTGACAACCACAGCTGCTTCGGCAGGCAAGAAGAAAAAAGCTTAATTAGATAAAAGAGATTAGTGGTCAGAGGCAGAGGGCTTATCGCCCATCTTCTCTGGCCACTTTTTTATTCCCCGATCACTGCAGCTATGCTGCGCCGCCGATGCTAACGATGCTCGGACCTGAGATCATACCGAAATTCGGAACTTCCCCAGCAGCAAGCTTGGCGCGAACCATCGCATCCAGCCTTTCGATACGCGCGTAAAGCGCATAGCTGCGCTCCAGCAATGTACGCAAGCCGGGCGGCAGTTCGGCCAGTTCCGGGCCGCTGTCATTCTGACATTCTTCACTAGCGGCCAAAGCATATTGCGGTGCCGCAAATTGTTCCGGCGAGATTTCCCCAGCCAGCAGCGCTTTCATGGCCAGAAGCCATGTCATCACCTGAATAAGACGCGCTGAAACGCGGGTATGTTGATAACCAACCTGCAGGCAGCGCGGCAGATCATATTCGCGGCGATCTGACTGTTCGTGGAAGGCGATATAATTGCGCACTTCCAGTGTCAGAGCTACGCTCTCGTCAAAAGTACGGTCCAGAAGTGTGGTTGCCTTGTTCATAGTCGCCCTCTTTGCAAGTTGTCTTGAAAGTGTCTCCCCAACCCCGAAATACACCCGTATCGTTAAAAAGAAGTGTATCAAGCCTTAAGGATGCATTAATCCCCATTGCCGAGGTTAAAATCTGAGGCTATGTTCCGGGCTGATTTGGCATGGTTTCGTTAACCATAATCGCTACTGGGGCGTAGCCAAGCGGTAAGGCAGCGGATTTTGATTCCGCCATTCGGAGGTTCGATCCCTCCCGCCCCAACCAGCCTTATTTTTTAAGGCTGTAGCGACAATCAACCAGCCCAAATAAGGAAAAATCACTTAATTTTTTCCATATCAATCCAAGTAAGCGATGCCTCTGACCACACGCTTTCATCTTTGGTAGCGACTGCAAAACTGTAATCGGGTTTCGGCGAAAGATGAAATAATTGCCACGCGTTTGTTTCCCAACAGCCGGTAACCGGCGCGTCTGCGACGCTATCATTACCGTCAAGTGTCGCCATTAATCCAATACCTTTAGCTTTGGATATCGCCTCTCTCAAAGTCCATATACGGTAAAATGCGGAGATCCCGTTGCGGGCCACCTCCGCGCATTCCCGTGGGCCGAAAGCATAATTGGCAAGAGCCATAAAATCGCGCATCCACCAATATTCAACATCGACCCCAATGGGCCCCGTTTCAGATACTGCGCAGGCCACCAATCCCCGCGTATGGGATAAGGAAATGTGCGGCCCCGTTTTGCCAGTCGGGGACAAGGTTTGCGGTTTACCTTTAGCATCTGGATAGATGCGCCAATCGCCAATCCCCGTAACACTAGTCAACAAAGCTCGCAAAGTTGCCCGTGTTAGCAGAAACTCATATTGACGTGCGTCACTTCGGCGCAGCTTGGCCTGTGCGCGATCCTCTGGCGTTGCCCATCTATGGATTAATGATTTTGCGATTGGGCTTTCGCTCGAAACCGTCGTTAATGTCACCATTTTTCTACCCCACTGCAAATTAGACTATTGCATGCCTGTAAGAATGAGTCATAGATTTGCCGCACCGCATCGGAAATAGAAATATTCAGCCGCTAACAAGGAGATGGTTATGGGTCAAGTCTGGAGAAAATTCGGTATCATACTCGTAATGGTCGCGGCATTTGCCTCCTGCGCCCGCGTGGAGCCTGTTTACAATGTCGAAGAAGATGTCGTTCCTGCGGGCACACATCAAAAATATTCTTCTGAACAGATTGGAAAGATGATCGCCAAGACCGCTATAGAAAAAGGCTGGGCAGTAAATGAAGTTAAGCCGGGGCAATTGCATTGCACCCTTAAATGGCGTGAGCACTCGGCAACAGCCGATATCACATACTCTAATAAAGAGTACAGCATCGAATTGGACTCCTCACAAAACCTGAAAGAGTCAGACGGCATGATCCACCGCAAATATAATCAACGCGTCCGCGACCTTCAGAACGCGATCGACAAGAAACTGTCTCAGGCGGCCTATAACTAAAAATATGAAAACCGCCAGTTTTCGTTTGCGCGGATGGGGATATTGGACGCCCGATTGTGTTGTGGAACACACCAATGCTGTCCCTGCTCTCTTACGCCGCCGCGTTACTCCGCTCGGCAGGCAGGCTTTGAGTAGCGCGTGGGAGTTGCCGGAAACAGCGAATGCACGCCTTATTCTTTCGTCACGTCACGGAGAATTCAGCCGCACTTTGTCTTTGCTGGAAGCGGCCGCAAACCGAAGCGACTTGTCTCCGGCAGATTTTACTTTATCGGTACATAACGCCTTGATCGGATTGCTATCCATTGCTCACGGTAATCACAAAGGCCATACGGCTATAGCGGCGGGTCAAGAAAGTTTCTGTTATGGCCTGTTGGAGGCTATTGCCTGTTTGAAGGAAAATCCTGACGAACCGGTTGTACTCATTCACTTTGACGAGCCATTACCTGGTGCCTTTTCTCAATTTAACGACCCCACTGAACAACCTATAGCCATAGCCCTTGCACTAGCTACAACCGGCGAAGGCGACTTAATTCAGATCGACTTTGAAGCGTCTCAGCACAAAGACAAACCCTCAACGTCTCATTCGCATGATTTCCTAAATTTTTTGACCGGCAATTTAACTGAAGGCCTTTCGGTCGGTGTCAACGTCCAATGGCGGTGGACACGTCATGCGGTGGCTTAAATATCCATGGCTGTTGCTTGGAAAGCTGGTGGCCTTGGCCCTTATTTTTGTGGGCGGCGGCGTACTGGCCGTCATGGTTCTTCTATCACTGGTGTTTATGCCCGGCAACCGGCGCGAACGAACACAATTTCTTGTCCATAAATCGTTCCGCCTTTATCTCTGGGCGCTGCAATTTCTAGGGCTAATACGCTTGCAGATTACAGCCCCCGAAAAGCTGCTTAAAAGTAGCGGCAAAATGATTATAGCCAATCATCCTTCTTTGCTGGATGTCGTTATCCTGATGGCCTTGATACCTCGCGTACAGTGCATCGTGAAACATGAGTTATGGCGGCATCGCTTTCTGGGAATTCTCATGCGGCAGGCGGGATATATCCGCAACGATCTCGATCCTGAGGAGCTGGTGACTGCCTGCAGAGCATCGCTTGACGATGGACTATGCTTAATTATCTTTCCCGAAGGAACGCGTACACCGCCAGGAACTTTGCCCCACTTTCAACGGGGTTTTGCCAATATAGCCACTTTAACGAAAGCGCCTATACAGCTGGTTTTCATAGCCTGCACACCTCCCTTTTTGTTTAAAGGTGAGCCTTGGTGGCATTATCCGTCACAAAAGCCGTTTTTTCAGATTGTCGTGGGTGAGTGTCTAGACGCTAATGCATACTCTCTATATGATCAGCGCAGTATTGCAGCACGCAAGCTTGTGGAATCTTTGGAATCTTATTATGCAGCTCAAACCAGAAGTAACCAGTCTTGAGCTGGAGCTCAAACATCTCATCATCGATGCGCTAAAATTGGAGGATATTTCTCCCGAACAAATCGACAGCACGGAACCGCTTTTTGGAGAAGGTTTGGGACTGGATTCTATCGATGCCCTTGAACTTGGCGTCATTCTTCGCAAACGTTACGGCATTAAGATCGCGACCGTCACCGATGAAGTTAAGGTGCATTTCGCCAACATACAGAACCTTGCACGCTTTATATTATCCCAACGGGAGCAAGTGTCATGACGCGCGGCGAACTTCTGCAAAAGCTTAAAGATGTCCTCAGGGAATTATTTGAAATTCCCCCGGAAAAAGTAACGCCCGAAGCCAAACTGTTTGAAGAACTTGGGCTGGACAGCATCGATGCCATTGATCTTGTAGTCAAACTCCAAGCCCTGACAAAACGACGTATAGCACCCCAAGATTTCAAAATGGTTCGCACAGTTGGTGATGTACTTGACTGCGTTGAAAAGCTCCTCAAAGAGAATGAACCGGCTTAACCCTAACCCGTGGCTCATTATAGCATTTGCGGGTGGCCTGCTTTATCCGCCGCTCGTTTATTTTGGTATGGGTATTTTGCCTTCTATGAGTTTCGTTTTAGTCGGGCTAGCCTTGATAGGCCTGAGACTTCTGGCGTTGCGACAACAACCCGATAGCAAAATATGGAAAATAGCTTTTCTTATTACCGCCGCCGGATTAATCGTGATGCTCTTTCTGAATTCCCATCTCGCCGTTCGCGCTTATCCTGTCATTGTTAGCTTATCCGTGGCTGCCGTTTTTGGTCTGTCTTTATTATACCCTCCTCCACTCGTGGAACGCTTCGCCCGTCTAACAGAACCAAACTTACCTTTAAGCGGGGTCATCTATACGCGCCGGGTGACGATAATATGGACCCTCTTTCTTCTGGCCAATGCGCTCATCTCAGCCGCGACTGCCTTGTGGGGAACATTAGCCCAGTGGACATTATGGAATGGTCTAGTGTCGTATCTACTTATGGGAACACTTTTTATGGGCGAAGTTATAGTTCGACGCATGGTGCGCCGGTGACGCTTATACCTTTATCACGCTTGTTGGTCGAAGGACGACCAGACGACCATACTGTGGCTTTGCGGAACGGTCAGCCAATTCATTTTGGCCGTTTTCGTCGTGATGTTATGGATGCCGCTGTCCATTTTAAGGATTGCCGTCGGGCCGCTCTTGTTTGTCAGGATAGTTACAATTTTATTGTCGGATTCTACGGATTGCTCCATGCTGGAGCAAATGTCGTGATGCTCCCGAACAGTAAAGCGGGATTTACGCAAACGGGAACAGAAGAATTTGATCTTCTTATCGATGACTCTCTTATTGAAAATGGCCAAGGCAAAGCTATTGAGTTGAAACCGATTGATGCTGAACGCTTCTCTCTGAATTTCTTAACCTCCGGCTCAACAGGGGCGCCTAAGAAAGTCTCGAAAAATCTGGCGATGCTGGAACGTGAGATTATGACATTGGATGCTTTGTGGGGAAGCAATTCAGGATGTGGGCCTGTCTTCGACACAGTATCACACCAACATGTGTATGGGCTGACTTTCAAATTACTTTGGCCACTTATGGCAGGCCGCCCTTTCTCAGCCACAACACATACATTATGGGAAAGCCTTTTTGCAGAACTTCACCCGGATTCTGTTATTGTCAGCAGCCCTGCGCATCTAGAGCGCATGGGCGGCATAGCCCTAATTCCGGAAAACCAAAAACCTCGACGTATTTTTTCGGCAGGCGCACCTCTGTCTCTTGCGGCCAGTCAACAGGCTGAACGGGTTTTCGGATGCCGTCCCACAGAAATTTTTGGCAGTACCGAAACAGGTGCCTTCGCGACGCGCTCTCAGGAAATTGGTGATGAGCCCTGGAAATTGCTCCCCAACATGTCGATACGTTGTGACGAGAATGGATGCCTTGTTCTCGATTCACCTTTTATCGGTAACGAGTGGCTAACGACGGCTGATCTTATTGAGCCGCTTGCCGATGGCTTTCGTTTCCTTGGCCGCGCCGATCGCATTGCCAAGATTGAAGGCAAGCGTATTGCGCTCGCTGCGGTCGAACAATCATTGACGCAACTTCCTTTTGTAAAGGCCGCAGCGGTTGCCGTATTGCAAGGCAAACCTATCCGTCTGGTTGCCGCAGTCGTTCCAAACGAGAAAGGGCAAAAAACTCTCGCTGAAATTGGCAAATTTAGATTTGGCCGGCTTTTGCGAAGCAATCTTTGCGCTACACTTGAAGCCGCCGGCATTCCGCGTCGATGGCGTTTCGTAAATGAATTACCCGCAAAGGCATTAGGCAAGCGCAATGATGCCGATATATGTGCTTTATTCAACGAGGGCACATGAAACTTCCTGTCGTTCTTACCACTGATAAATCAAAGGAAAACGAAGTCATTCTCGCTATAGACATGTCGCCTGAGTTAGAAGCTTTTCGCGGTCATTTTCCTGACAATCCCATTTTGCCCGGTGTCGTGCAGATTGATTGGGCAGTGCGTTTTGCCGCCATTCATCTTGGTATTAAGGAGCCGCCTGTGCACGACTTTCAGGTAAAATTTCGCAATATTATTTGTCCCGGCGTGCCAATTTCCCTTACGCTGAAACTGGACAATTTAAAAAAGCGACTTTCATTCGCGTACCAATCAAAGGATGTCCTTATGTCTTCTGGTCAATTAAAGCTGGGGACACGAACGTGAACATTTGCGCAATAGTTCCCAGTTATAATCATCACAAAATGATTGGCCTCGTCGTTCAGCGACTGCGCGAAGCCAATTTGCCGGTCTTCATTATTGATGATGGCAGCACCGAACCAGCTTGTTCCGTAATCGCTGCATTGCATGACGACGCCAACAAAATTGTTGTGCACCGACTGAGCAACAATCAAGGTAAGGGAGCCGCCGTCACGAAAGGGTTCCAACTGGCACAGGCAGCGGGGTTTACCAATGCGCTACAAATTGATGCGGATGGTCAGCATGATCTGAATGCCTTGCACCACATGTTGGCACTAGCCGCAAAGCATCCAGATGCACTTATCAGTGGTCAACCGGTTTATGATAACTCCATCCCCACAGGCCGAAAAATTGGCCGTTGGATTACACATATATGGGTATGGATTGAAACTTTGTCCTTCCGCATAACAGATAGTATGTGCGGGTTTCGTGTCTATCCCCTCGCCCCCGTGCAGAAGCTTCTGGCCGAAGAGAAAATCGGCCAGCATATGGAATTCGATACGGATATTATGGTGCGGTTATTTTGGCGCGGCGTTGCGCCCGTTATGCTGCCATTAAAAGTGATTTATCCAGCTGACAATACGTCCAACTTCCGTCTTTGGCGCGACAACTGGCGAATTACAAAAATGCACACGCGTCTTTTCCTAACTATGTTGATGCGGTTGCCGTCCATTTTTTCTCATCGTCCACCAAAATTGGTAATTTCAAAACATTGGGCCGATCTTGCCGAGCGTGGGGGTTATTGGGGATTAAAATTTTGTATAAGCGCCTATCGTCTGCTGGGCCGTGAAGGCTGCAAAATAATCATGGCTCCTATTGTTTTGTATTTTTACCTCTTTGGCAACAAACAGCGCCTTGCTTCACGGCAATTCTTAAAGCGAGTTTTGAAACATTCCCCCACTTTTGGTGAAGGTTATCGCCACCAAATGAACTTCGCCATGCGGTCGCTGGACGTTTTCATTGCATGGACAGATGATGTTAAAGCAATAACAGTTGAGCCAACTGATCCCGATCAGCTTGCCGAATTTTCTAACGATCCACGCGGCGGTCTTATTGTTGTTGCACACCTTGGCAATGTAGATGTTGCGCGCGCCGTTCTCGATAAAAAAACGCAGGAACGAATAACGATATTGGTGCACACACGGCACGCTGAAAACTATAATCGCCTGCTGCGCAAGCTCCGCCCTGAAGCTTCCATGAATACATTACAGGTAACAGAAATAGGGCCAGAAACTATTATAGATCTTCAGCAACGCGTCGAGCGCGGCGAATGGGTTGTTATAGCAGGTGATCGCACGTCGGTTCTAAGCAAAGAACATAGTGTTTTCGTGCCTTTTTTTGGTGCTGACGCCGCTTTTCCGCAAGGACCGTGGTTACTTGGCGCCCTACTTGATTGTCCGATATATCTGTTATTTTGTTTGCAGGATGGTAGACGCTATCGTCTAACGATGGAGCCTTTTGCAGAAAACATTCGATTATCGCGTGGCGCGCGCGAAGAAGGTATACGTGCCTGTGTGGCAAGATATGCTTCGCGCCTCGAACATTACAGTGCCTCGGCACCTTTCCAATGGTATAACTTCTTCGATTTTTGGGCGCGCTAGTCATGGTCTCTACGGAAATAACACTCACGGCACAATTCTATGATCTCGACCCCATGGGGGTTGTGTGGCACGGCAACTATGCCCGTTTTCTGGAACAAGTACGCTGCCAGCTGCTTGATAATATAGGCTATAACTACGCCGAAATGCAGGCATCAGGCTATATCTGGCCGATTGTTGATATGCAGATGAAATTTATACGTCCCATACGATTTCATCAAAAATTTGTTATCTCCGCTACAATTCTGGAATCTGCAAACCGCCTGAAGATCGAATATATTATTCGTGACCACGCTAGCGGTGAGGTTTTAACGAAAGCGACCACCACTCAAGTTGCGGTTGAGGTCTCAACAAACGAGCTTTGTCTGGAGTCACCAACTGCCTTAACCGATAAATTGAAAGACCTCTCATGACACGCCACTTCTTATTGGCCTTCCTTTTTTTGTTTCCATCTTCAATCGCATTCGCCGCCAACGCGAATGCAGGTCAAGTTGTGATGGGCAACAGCGATATTCTAAGGGGTCGCTTTATTGAAGAAAGAAATTTAAAGGGCTTCAACGGGCCTATGAATTCCGAAGGGCATTTTGTGGTGGCTCCAGAGCATGGAGTTATTTGGGGCGTGGAGAAGCCATTTCCTACAACGACCGTTATTACTCCTTCCGGATTAGTGCAAAGCGTTGGTGGCATTAATGTCATGCGCCTGCCTGCACAGAAAATTCCCTTTATGCTTCATCTTTACGACATGCTGGGAGGCGTTCTCGCAGGTAATTGGAAGGCGCTAGAAACAGATTTTACAGTTGCCAGAAGCGGAGATGATCAAAATTGGCAAGTCCTGCTTCTGCCTCGCCGTACTGATAACCCAGCAATGCCTTTCAGTTCAATTACGGTTAGCGGGCATCAGTTTGTTGAGAATGTTGTTTTGTTAAAACCGGACGGTGATTCTGATACATTGACTTTTCTTAATGAAGCACTGTCGTCGAAGCCGCCCTCGGCAGCTGAAAAACTGGCCTTCAATTCCGTGCATCCATGATGCGTTTGTTCGCATTTCTGTGGCTTATAGCGGTTCTTAGCGCTGGCGGATATTTGCTGGCCCGGGTTAATCACGGCTTAAACTTCCATACTGACCTCATGGCCTTACTGCCGCGAGAAGATCAAAACCCTGCCCTGCAACATGCCAATGACGTGGCAACGCGAGCCTTATCACATCGTGTTGTCATTATGGTTGGCCATAAAGACAAAGCCGCAGTCTACGCCGCTGCGAAAGAAATAGCGCATCAGCTCGCAACTTCCGGTTTGTTTGATATGACGACCAGTGGTTTTGATAAAGACCGGCTCCGCCAAATCGGCACATTCTATTACCCTTACCGCTTTGGGCTTTTGTCAGATGAAGATTACGACAATCTGAAAGCAGGCCATGGGCAGGCAATTGCTGGCCGCGCCTTGTCGCAAGTTTACGGGGTCGTTGGCCTGGCCAATGGGCAATTACTCCATAGCGATCCTTTTTTGTTGATGCCGAGTTTCCTAACAAGTTTACCCCTTCCCCTATCGCGCCTATCTCTCGATGATGGCATGTTGTCCTTACAGGATAAGGACACTACGTGGGTTATGATTGCTGGGCAGGTCGAAGGAGAACCCTTCGCACTAGACGTGCAAAAACAAGTTTCAGATTTTTTTGACCGTGCGGTTAACTCTCAACGCACCATTTATCCTGATATTCAAGTTCTGCATTTGGGGGCGGTCTTTTTTGCAAAGGCTGGAGCCGAAGAAGCGATGGGGGAAACCTCCACAATAGGCATTGCTTCAACTATCGGCACAATTCTTTTAGTAATGATTATGTTTCGTGCCATCCGCCCTCTGATCGTGAGTTTACTTGTCATAGGTGTGGGGATTATGACAGCTCTTTCCATTAGCTTGCTGATTTTCGGTGAGTTGCATGTGGGAGCGCTTTTATTCGGCATCAGCCTAATCGGCGTTTGTGTTGATTACAGCCTGCAATATTGTAGTGAGGTTTTTTCACCACACATAGGCACACCACAGGAACGCCTGAAACGGGTTCTGGCTGGTATTACGCTCGGCACAGCAACGACAGTTATTGGGTACTTGACCCTCTACCTCGCCCCCTTCCCCGGTTTGCATCAGATCGCACTCTTTTCGGCGGTTGGACTTCTCGCGGCATGGGTAACAGTTGTGCTGTGGCTGCCCTTGCTTGACCGTCATACAGTATTGTCTCGCAAGCAGCCCATGCTGACTATAGCAAAAGAATTTCTGGCTTTTTGGGAAACGTCCAAATACCACCGGCTACGCAAAAGCTTGGTGGCCTTGCTTGTTGTTCTCGGGATTATTGGTTTTCTGCGCTTTCACATCGACGACAATGTGCGGCATATGCAGTCATTATCTTCCAGCTTAGTGACGCAGCAAGAAACGATTCAGAAACTCATCGGCGCAAGCGCAAGCAATCAGTTCTTTCTTGTTCAAGCCCCTGATGACGAAACAGCTTTACAAAGCGAAGAAAAATTGACCGAAAGATTGCGCCCGCTGATTGCTGCTGGCGATTTGACCGGCTTCCAATCACCATCCCAGTATATTCCTTCGGCGGCGAGGCAGAAAGAAAACCGGTTATTGCAAGGAGAACAACTTTATAAACCATTGCTGGCGCAACAAACGCTGAAACTTGATCTGGCGACAACACCGGCAATGCCAAGTGAACAAAGCCCTGTTTTAACTCTTGCTGAAGCAAGCAAATCGGGCAAACCGCTCGGATTTTTATCGACACTGCTTTTGGATAAAGGGCAAGGCGAAGTTACACATATGGTTGCCCTGGATGGGGTCGTTCACCCGGAAGCTGTCACCGCCGCCGCAGAAGGTATAACAGGGATACATCTGGTCGATCCCACAGGTGATTTTAGCCGTCTTTTGGGAAAATACCGTAACCGCGCAATTGCTCTTTTAGCTTTGTCCGCTGCCTTAATGACACCTCTGTTAATCTGGCGTTATGGCTTCCGCAAAGGTTTATGGATTATGGTTCCACCTTCATTGGCCGTTATTTTGGCACCGTCCTTACGGTGCCTTGCCGGCGGTACATTTACATTCTTTGATGCCATGGCGCTTGTCCTTGTCCTGTCCATTGGCGTTGATTATGCTGTGTTCTGCGCCGAAACATCGGGAAAACGCAAAGTTGTAACCATACTGGCGGTAACAATGGCCGCATGCACAGCGTTGCTGTCCTTTGGCCTTCTGGCATTGAGCCGGGTAATGGCGGTACATAATTTCGGCGCAACCATGACGACTGGAATATTACTATCATTCCTGTTTGCACCTATGGCTTGCTCAGCAAGCAAAAAACATCAGGGATAGTCGATGCGAAACATAATCCCCTTTGCGCTCATCTTGCTTCTTTGCGCTTGTGCCCATAACTCAACCGATAAAGCATCATCGGATGCAAACGTTCCAGAAATTGTACAAATCGCGCCTGACGTGGCTTTAACCATGCCCAACCCGGCCGACCTTGGTCATTCCGTTGAAGCTGTCCAGCTCGTGACAGCACATTACGGGGATCAGAATTTTGCATTTGAAGCACACATCAGCGTAACGCCGGAACATTTTTTATTGATCGGCCTCGATCTTATGGGGCGAAAGATAATGACTATTAATTGGACAAAAGAAGGGACGGATTTTGAAACAGCACCTTGGGTTCCCTCACAACTGCGGGCTAAAAATATTCTCGCCGATATTGTCCTGCTCTATTGGCCGGAGACCATCGTAAAGAAGGGCTTGGTGGGTTCATTAGTCAAACTGGTTGCTGACAGATATAGTCGCACGATAATGTCTGGACACAAAAAAGTGTGGCAGGCGAATTATCAAATGAATACCAAGCACGATTTGTGGTCTGGGCAATTGCATTACCGCAACATCGCTTGGGGTTATGAATTCAACGTGCAGTCAACGGAGACAAATCCGTGAGCGCACGCCCCCTGTTTCTGGAAGATTGTGGAATTGTTACTCCTCTTGGGAATGGTAAAACCGCCGTTGCTTGCGCACTGTTTGCGGGAGATAATAATGGAATAAGTCTCCGTGATGATCTTGTGCCCAACAAACAAGTCTATGTAGGGGCAGTTCGAGATGATCTCCCTACGCCCCCTGCGGCCTTGCGTGATTTCGATTGCCGCAATAATCGTTTAATGCAGATGGCTCTCATGGAGATCACTCCAGCAGTTGAGAAAGCCATTAAACGTTATGGCCGCGACCGCATCGCCGTTGTCTTGGGCACAAGCACATCAGGAACATCTTCAAGTGAAGAAGCCATGGTCATTCGCCAAAATACAGGTTCTTGGCCAACTGATTATCATTATCACAAACAGGAAATAAGCGGCCTTTCCACTTTCGCCGCATGTTTTTTGGGTTTAACTGGCCCCACATATACTGTGGCAACAGCTTGCTCATCCAGCGCCAAGGTCTTCGCTTCAGCGCGGCGATTAATTCGCGCAGGGTTGGCCGATGCCGCCATTGTAGGTGGTTCCGATACGCTGTGCCGCATGACGCTTAACGGTTTTGACGCTCTGGAATTGTTAGCAAAAGAAAAATGTAATCCTTTCAGCGCAAACAGGGACGGTATAACCATTGGCGAGGGTGCTGCGGCCTTTTTATTAAGCGCGGACGACGGGCCGGTACAGTTTCTTGGGATCGGAGAAACTTCAGACGCCTATCATCTCACAGCTCCTGATCCGGAAGGCAATGGCGCCTGTCAAGCCATGCTACAGGCCCTCGATGATGCAGGACTTACAGCTGCCGATATCGCCTATATTAATCTGCATGGCACAGCCACATCTTTGAACGATGCTATGGAAGCTCGCGCCGTTTCTTCCATCTTTGGTTCGCAGACACCATGCAGCTCCACCAAGGGTATGACAGGTCATATGTTGGGGGCTACGGGCGGTTGCGAAGCCGCCTTTTTGTGGCTTGCCTTGAATGCCGCAACCAGCCCCGCACTTTTACCACCCCATTTATGGGATGGCATCCATGATCCGAATTTGCCCGTTCTCAATTTCGTGGCGATGGGAACACCGCTGCCTGAGGGCAAGCAGCTTGCCATGCTAAGTAATTCCTTTGGTTTTGGAGGCAGCAATGCCTCCCTCATTCTTGGAAGGGCATAATACGGTGCATAGTTGTTCCTATCCCATTGCCGATCTGTTGCCCCATGCGCCGCCTATGGTGTTGCTTGATCAAGTGCTTGGCTGGGATGCGGGGCAGGTTATTGCTACAATCACCATTCGTTCTGACAGCCCATTTTTTATAGAAAATAACGGCGTTCCGTCTTATGTCGGTCTTGAATATATGGCCCAAACCTGTGGCATATATGCTGGTATTGAAGGACGCAACCACGGTCAACCTGTGCGCCTTGGATTCTTGCTGGGAACAAGAAATTTTCATGCTTCAACAGGTTGGTTTAACCTTGGGCAACAGCTTGTCGTCGAAGCAAAAGAAGTATATCGACAGGATACAATGGGTGTATTCGATTGCCGCATAATTCATGGAGATGTTGAACTCGCCTCGGCCCAGTTAAATTTATATCAACCTCAAGATGCGTCCGACGCTTTCAGTCATTCATCAAAGGAATAATATATTATGGATAAAACCATCTTGGTTACAGGCGCCAGTAAGGGCATAGGTCACGCTATCGCAGTCCGTCTCGCACGCGAAGGGTTTCAGATCGTCGTTCATTATGGAAAAGATAAGGAAGGCGCGGAAAAAACCTTGCAAGCCGTTCAGGAGGCAGGGTCGCAAGGACGCTTAATTACTTTCGATATCTCCGATCGCGCCACTTGCCGCAAAGTACTGGAAGCTGACATAGCAGAACATGGTTCCTATTACGGTGTCGTGCTCAATGCAGGTATTGCGCGAGACAACGCTTTCCCCGCCATGGAAGATGAGGAATGGGATTCCGTATTGAGCACAAATCTTGACGGTTTTTATAATGTGTTACGGCCACTGGTGATGCCGATGGTATCGGCACGGAAAGGTGGCCGGATCGTCACCCTGTCTTCTGTATCCGGCGAAGTAGGCAATCGCGGTCAGGTGAACTACAGTGCCGCCAAGGCTGGCATTATTGGAGCGACCAAAGCCCTGGCTATTGAACTGGCCAAACGCTCCATCACCGTGAACTGCGTGGCTCCCGGCATTATTGAAACACAGATGACTTCAGGCCTAACACCCGATGACGTGGCGCAATTAATACCTATGCGCCGTATGGGGCAACCAGATGAAGTTGCCGCCGCCGTCGCCTTCCTATGCTCTGACGAGGCCAGCTACATCACGCGTCAGGTCATTTCAGTAAATGGTGGGATGGTCTAATGCGTCGCGTCGTTGTCACTGGTATGGGCGGCATCACCTCGCTTGGCGAAGATTGGCCAACTATTCGCGACGCCTTTGCCGCTGGGCGCACAGGCATCCGCTTTATGGAAGAATGGGGCCGTTTCACTGACGTCAATACGCGTCTCGCGGCCCCAGTAATTGGTTTTTCTGTCGAAGATCGTTATCCCCGAAAAAAGCTGCGGACAATGGGAATGGTATCCCGCATGGCAGTTTATGCCACGGAACGCGCTTTAACGGACGCGGGACTGTTGAATAGCCCCCTCATCCAATCGGGACGTATGGGCGTAGCCTACGGTTCTTCCTTCGGTAGTCCCGATGCTGTTCTAGGTTTTTATGAACTCAAAATGAATGGAACATCCAAACACCTCAATGCCACGAATTACATTCGCATGATGGGACAAACCACGGTGGTGAATATCAGCGTTTTCTTCGGCATAACAGGAAGAATTATTCCAACCTCTAGCGCCTGTACTTCCGGCAGCCAAGGTATCGGGTATGCATATGAAGCTATTCGCTGGAACAAAGCCGATATGATGATCGCAGGCGGTGCCGAGGAACTGGATATTACGGATTCCGCAACTTTCGATACGCTCTATGCGACCAGTACCAAAAACGATCAACCGGAAACAACTCCGCGACCTTTTGATCGGGACCGCGACGGGTTAGTTGTTGGAGAGGGTGCCGGCACACTAATACTGGAAGAATACGAACACGCGCGTGCCCGCGGTGCTCCTATCTATGCTGAGATTGTGGGTTTTGGATGCAACTCTGATGGCAATCACATCACGACGCCTCAAGCATCCACTATGCAGCAATGCCTGCGTCTTGCCATTGAGGATGCAGAATTGCCGCCTGAGGCCATTGGCTTCGTTAGTGCTCATGGCACGGCAACCGAATGGGGTGATATAGCTGAAAGTGAAGCCACTCATAAAGCGCTTGGGTCACAAGTTCCCATGCATTCTCTCAAAGGGCATTTTGGTCATACGCTTGGAGCTTGCGGCGCGATTGAGGCGTGGCTTGGCATCGAAATGATGCGTGAAGGCTGGTTCTGCCCAACGGCCAATCTGGAAAACGTTGATGAACGTTGCGCCCAGTTAGACTACATCATCAAGACCCCACGCCAATTGCAGACAGAATATCTGATGTCAAATAACTTCGCTTTTGGCGGGATCAATACATCGCTTATCTTTAAAAGAATTTGATCGG
Source organism: Alphaproteobacteria bacterium (assembly GCA_013289265.1). GTDB lineage: Bacteria > Pseudomonadota > Alphaproteobacteria > UBA9219 > UBA9219 > JAATFY01. The sequence goes on along the minus strand of JABDAH010000001.1, from coordinate 82,305 downwards.
AATTATATATGTCCGCACTCGACATTCTCAAAAAACTGCAAGGGATCGATGCTGGCACCTTAAATCCATTGCAGCGAGTTCTCATCATTACAGATGGAACTCTCACTGAGATTTTAGAGGCCACCTTTTTTGAACGCATTCATTTAGTCAAAATTTCACAGCAAACGATTTCCGCTACTCCTTCTCCCCCGCATCTCACCCTCAATGCAGGCGCAAGCATTGTGGAAAGAAGAATACTGTTACGCGGAGAAAAATCGAACAAGAATTATGTCTATGCAGAATCCACAATTGCACTCGACCGCTTACACCCCACATTTCGCAACGCGCTGGTTAATTCTGACACTTCGCTTGGCCGGTTATGGCTGGAGCATAAACTGGAAACATTTAAGGAATTACTGGAAGTAAAGCATGTACAGGCGAATGGACTGTGCGATCACTTTAATTGCGCCAAGTCCAACATGTTACTGGTTCGCACTTACCGCGTCATTTCGGCAAATGTGCCGATAATGCTCATTTCTGAATATTTTCCGGTCGAGTATAAATGATCCAGAGAAATAAGTGACAATTTTTGTCGCTTCATATATAGTTTCACACATAGAATACCAGCGATGACGTCACTTATAGGGGCATAATATGAATCACAAACGCTTTATCTTGCTGTCTTGTTTTGTATTACTTTCTGGATGCGCTTCGGTCATTGAAGGCGAATCTCAGGACGTTGTCGTAAACACTGCGCCTCAAGGCGCGAGCTGCACCCTCCTACGCAATGGCGCACCGCTTGGCACCGTCAGTTCGACACCAGGCACGCTACATGTAGAAAAAACCAAAGACGATATTTCTATTAAGTGCGACAAAGCCGGCTATCGGGAAACAACCTATCTTAATAAGTCCGAATATCCGGAATATAATTGGGCCTACATTCTCGTAGGCGGTCCCGTCGGATGGGGTTTTGACTCTGTGACCGGTGCCGATAACAAATATGCCAGCCCTGTCACTATCGATCTTTTACGACCGTAAAAATACACGTCCCAAAAGCCAAACACCTCCTAGCACGAGTACACGCGCAGTTCTCAGCACGCGAAAACAGGTCAATCATGCTACCCAAAATACAACATGGCCTAGCCATCCTAGCCCTTCTTTTTGTTACTGGCTGCGCTAACACATATAATCGCGTAGAGATGGGCGGCACAGAGCGCACCCATACACGCCTTGACGAATCCGCTGCCGTATTAGTTATGATGCCAAAGGATGGCGGAAATGGCAGGAAGTCATATGGTGGATCGGGAGCTGTTGTCGCTCATACAATAGATGCGGCATTTTCGAGATATGCCCGGCTCGTAGACATCTATCCTACCGAGTATCATTCATTGAATGAAATTAAAGATATCATCGCAAAAAATGATTACAAATACATTATCATTCCAACTGTAGTTTCCTGGACATATGGTGGCGCCAATTGGTCCAAGACTGCCACTCAAGTGGGTGTTAAAATATCGATTATTGACGCAATCAGTGGAAGAACGATTTCCTCCAATTTTCTTGAATCCAAAGGGCCCTCGGCCTCAAGTATTTATACCCTTTTAGATTCAGATACTGAGGGACCAGAGGAACTGTTATCCAATCTGGCCGATGACTACGTTGACGACCTCTACGGCGCGCTGCTTTCTTTCCCCCGCTAACAAGTTCTGAGGGTTTTTGTGGGCGTTCTCGACCAATTTAACCTCAAAGATCTGATCGAGAATTACGGCTGCCGCAATTTTGTCGAGACTGGCACCGGTATTGGTATCAGCCTGCATTACGCCGCTACTTTTCCTTTTGCTATCCTTCATACCTGCGAATGCGAGCCGGATCTGGCCAAAGCGGTGCAGTCGTTGTTTCAGGACGATCCACGCATACACATCCACACCAAGACCAGCGAAGACATGTTGCAGAGCATCCTGCCGTCATTACCGCCAGATCAATCCACTATCTTCTGGCTTGATGCGCATTTTCCTGGTGCCGATTACACCAAACGCGGTTATACCGATGAACGGAACGAGGATTTGCGCCTACCGCTGGAACGTGAACTACAGCTCATCAGTACGCATCGCCCGAATGCTAATGACGTTATTATCATTGATGATTTGCGCATTTACGAGGAAGGTTCCTTCGGCAGCGGGCCATGCCCGGCTGAGCATTGCGGCCTGCCGCCGGAACGCCGCAACGTCAATTTTGTCTCTCAGTTCTTTGACGGAACACACAACATCAAACGCTTTTATGAAAATGAAGGGTACCTACTGCTGACACCAAAGCAGATCGGGCTTAGCAAATCAGTAACGGATACGCTGCAGCTGGCTTTTCAGTTTCAGCGCGAAAATCGCCAGGCCGATTGCCTGCGTGTTTTGGAACAAATTCTGTGGCATCACACGGGCAATGATAAAGTTGCCCTGTTTGTGGCGCTGGCCGTTATCAAAGCGGCAACTGACAATCAGGCTTTTGCACCGCTGATCGCGCCAACGCAAAAGTTACTTCAACAAGCGAAAGAGTCGGGCTGGGATTCTCTGGCAATTGTATCTACCCGTTTTCACGGAGTTCTCGCTCTAGCACTGGCACACAAAATGGGCATCTCTGTATCGGCCTTGATTGAAGAACATCCGGAAATTTCCAAACATTCTTTTTCGGGTATCCCTGTATTAACGCCGGAACATGCCGTGAAGGCGGGCCTCCGTCATTTTATTATGACCACGAAACATAAAGATCAAAACTTACAAAACCTGTTGCAAGAGGCCGCGCAGATAGAAAACTGCAAGATCGAAACCCTAAAGCAAGCCTAGAATTATTTTTTCTCGCTGAGTTTTTGTTTTACATCTTCAACAAGTTTATTCAAGTGAACGTGGCGGAAGTCTTTGACATAGAGCGCACCTTCCTCTCCTTTTTGCTGCTGATGATAATCGCTGTGCGCCTGCACGACCTCCGGATCAAGCCATTTATTGCAGCCGGGATCTTCCAGCATCGCCTGTTCAACCGTGTAATTTTCCATATGTGGACGACGCACAAAGAAATATTTCGCCGCATCGGTGTAGACATGGATATCGCGCCGCTGCTCGAAATGCGCCGTGAGCATTAGCTCGGAATTGAACTGCCGCGTTTTGGTATATTCGCGCACATGATCGATGAGCGTGTGGTAATAAAGGATCGGCTCAATAGCGCCGATCGCGAATATATCGGACAATAACTTCCCCTCCTCCCACCACGGTATCAAAATATCGTTGGGCTTCAGCATCGGGATAATATGGTCAATGGTATAAACAAATTGCAGATCGGCACGGCTGCGCATACCAAGTTGATACTCATTTCGGTAAGGCTCGACTAACTTCCCGACATTCCGCCAACCGGTATATTGTGAGAACATCCGCGACGGAACATTGATGAGGTCAGGATTTATGGTCGGGTCACTATCGAGGGCCGAGAAATCCTGCGGCGGCGCAAATGCATAGGCGCGCGGCTTAAGCAGATCGACAATTTCCTGCTTTTCTTTGGCGTCAATTGTATCCCAAAAATAAAAGAACACGTCGACCGGATAATCGCGAAGCAATGCAAGCTGGCTTGGCAGGCACCGACGCCATTGCCGCGTGAGCCCCGATAGCATCAGAGCTATGCGCGGTTTAGCGTTCACAGATATTCCTGCAGGAAGGGCGCAATTAGATTATCGCGCGGCACAGATACGGCACTACAACTCGGGTACGAATTGGTCGGCGCGTAATCATTGATCAAAACGCGGTGACTATGATTGCAACCGGTAATGATGGCATGCGCATCGATGCCATATTCCTTCAGCAGAGCGGTGATACGCAAATGAAAATCCTCGCTACGTGCTGTGACGATAATAATCTGCGCACCGTTCGTGTAAGCTGTTTTCAGGGCCTGCAAATTTTCCGGAATGGGCTCCAAACTATTTTCCCAACGGCGCGTACCGTAACGACCAACATTTTTTACCAGCACGCCGTCTAGGTCACAGAACAAGGTTGAAAACCTTTTTTGTTTGGCACGCCATTCACGGAGAGTTCCCCAATCTTCATAGCTCGTAGCTTCATAGCCGCGAAAGATCTGGCCTTCGCGCGCCATCATCCAGGCAATGACATGGCTGACGTAAGTCTCTTTTTCCAGACCCGCATTGGACGACATATCAGTAAAGGCTTTCTGAAATGCCTCAGCCGAGGCGAATTGATATGCGCCTGCACAGAAAGTACTTGAGATGATCCGCTTCTCAACGATATCCTGCACGATGCCGTTTTTATCGAGCACAGCATAGCTTTTGGCGGCGACATTTGTAGTGTCCCTCAACCGCGCAAGATTACCGACCACGACAAAATTCAAAACATCGTTGCCGTCGTCCCATGCCAAATAATTATCGGAATCCTTGATAAGCAGCGGGCCCGTAATTTTTGCGGCAGTGATTGCCTGAGAAACAGTCTCCGCCTGACCGGAAGTAAATTCCGGCAGAATAACGATATGCAGCCGCTCACCAAGCCGTTCGGTAAAAGCCTGCTTAAGAATAAGCGTGGCCTCAAATTCATCGTCATGCGCTTTGGTAACGACGAAAACCACACGCTCAAACCGTTCGATACCGCAACCTTCCAAGGCCTTATCGACCATCAGCTTGCCGTCAGGATGGGTCAGCAGCCATTTGGGGCGCATATCGGGAAAGCGCGTCGAACGTCCGGCACAAGGCACGATTAGCGTTGTCATGGCAGCACCCTCATAAAAAATCGTTCAGGGCCGCGGATAGACGGCCCTCTATATAGCGTTGTTCTTCTTGAGCAGAACTATAGGGAAGAATACGCAAAAGGCTCAGCGCGTACAAGTCATGTATGGTAGCAACGCAACCGCTGCGCTTTTCTTCCAAAGCAGATTCAATACTGTGGCGCAGACTAGCAAGGCGCAGCACAAGGTTCCGGTCAGCTTCCAGATAACGAAAGCTCCAGCCGCCGATAAGGTCCTGCATCAGCTTGGCCATATCCATGTACCAGCTGTCGGCAAAACTATCGAGAAAATCGATCAGGTAAAGCTGCCCGTCATGCGCCAGAATATTCTCCAGCGTCAGATCGCCGTGACAAGGTGAATGCGGAACACCGGTCCATGGGCGGCTGCGGAGACGCGCCAAAGTTTCCGCAACTGCCGGTGTTGTAAGATTGCGCTCCTGCAAAATAGTTTGCAGCTCGACGATTTTGTTTTTGAAGATTGTTGAGTCAATCGTTCCCTGCTCGGGCGCACTGGCAAAACGCAACAACATCCCTGACCAGCGTTGAATATCCGCAAGCGGCAGCGTCGTAAGAATTTCGGCAGCCGTTACGCCCGGCACATAATCCATATCGATATACGCAATGCCGGATGGCAATTGCCCGGACGCTCTGACCTTCACCGGATGAAAGAAGTCATTGCCGGTAAAATTCTTTTGCTTCTCGGCTTGCTGTAAAAGCCGTTTATTGTAATCAGCATCGCGCGACAATTTACGCACATAAGTGCTTTGATTACTGCTCACTAACAGCACATGGCAACCGGAAAAACCGCGCAGCGGAATAATACGCGCGTCAGCTGGCAGGCCGGTATCAGTGGGAGAGGCTAAAGGAATCACCGCTTAGGGATAGCATAGGTGTTTTTCTGATTCAAAGAATGACGCAGCTGACTATTGCGCAGCTTGTTCCGGTCCCGTCATCCGCTGATGGCGGGCACGGAAACGTTGCTTGTCTTCTTCGCTGCTGTCTGCATGGCAATGCGCACAGGAAACGCCTTCTTCGAAAGCAGGATGTTTTTTATCTTCGGCGGATAAGGGGTACCCACAGCAAAAGCACATGGAATAGTTACCAGTGGTAAGGCCGTGGCCAACGGCCATACGTTTATCGAACACATAGCATTCGCCCTGCCATTTGCTTTCATCCGCCGGAATAGTTTCCAGATATTTTAGAATGCCCCCTTTAAGGTGATAAACTTCCTCGAACCCTTCGGCGCGCATATAGGCGGATGCTTTTTCGCAGCGGATACCACCGGTGCAATACATCGCGATCTTTTTATGCTTGGTCGCGTCCAGATTTTGCTTCACATATTCGGCGAAATCCGTGAATTTATCGATTTGCGGATCGAGCGCTTTATCAAACACACCGATTACTGTTTCATAACGGTTGCGAGTATCCAGCACCACCACATCCGGATCGCTGATCAATTTATTCCAGTCCTGCGCCTCGACATAGGTGCCCGCCAGAGTGTTCGGGTCGGCGTGCGGTTGGTTAAAAGTGATCAGTTCCCGTTTCAGGCGAATTTTAAGACGGTTAAATGGCTTTTCCGGCGCGGTCGAGAATTTGACCGCATCGCGAGGTAAGCCAGTTTTCTCATTCAGGATAGCGAGCATTTTTTCAATCGCGTCGCCCCTGCCTGCCAGAGTGCCGTTAATGCCCTCAGGCGCCACTAGCAAAGTGCCGCATATATCCAGAGGTGCGAAAGCTTCCTTCAACGACAGGCGTAAAGCGGCTGTGTCCGGAATGGCAACAAATTGATAAAGGGCAGCAACGTTGTAAGTCATGGACATTTTGTAGCGTAAAAGCCGCCTTTTTTGCAAAGGCATAATAATCAACGAAAAACAAGGATTTGCACGACTTTGGCCACATGTTAACCTGCATTGATGCTCAGCCTTAAATTCCTCACCACCCGCAAGACACCGCCTCTGGTTGAGGAAGGCCATATAACTATTCATCAGCGGCAAGTCCTCTATACCCTTCACCGCAAAAAAGGACGACGGCGGATCACGCTTTATATCGAGCCGTCGGGCAAGCTGCGGCTGAATGCACCGCTACGCACCCGCATGCAAACGATCGATCAATTTTTGCTACATAGCCAGGACTGGCTTGCCGGCAAGTTGGCTGAGGTGCAAAAGAATTCAGCCCCGCATTTCCCGCAAACCTTAAACGAAGGCGCAACGGTTTATTATCTCGGTGATGCCTATCAGCTGACCGTGACCAACGATACGACGAAACAAACCTGCCGCATTAAGGACGGTTGGCTTGAGATCAATCTGCCGCAATCTGCTGCTGTTTCAGACGCAGAACTTCAGGAAGAAATTCGGTTGGAGATTATCCTTTGGTACAAAAAGCAGGCGCGAAATATCTTGAAAGAGCGAACGGAATTATGGGCCACGCAGATGGGCCTGAAATATCGCAGCATAAAGATCACTAGCCCGACGCGGCAATGGGGCAGCTGCAGTGCCCAGAATGACATTCGCCTCAACTGGCGCGTCATGATGGCGCCTTTATTTGTGATCGATTATCTTATCGTGCATGAGTTGGCACATATCCGGCATAAAAACCATTCGGTGCATTTCTGGAACTACGTCGCGAACTATATCCCCGATTACCAGACAAGGCAGCAGACTCTCAAACATATGGATGCAGGCTTTTCAATTTAACTCTCGAGGTCGCTATGAAAATCGCCGCAAATGTAACGGAACTGGTCGGCAACACACCGCTGGTCCGCATCGATAAACTAGGCCAGGGTCTTGGCGCAGAAATTCTAGCCAAACTGGAATTTTACAGCCCGGCCCATAGCGTCAAAGACCGTATCGGTGTGGCTATGATCACGGCTGCAGAACAGGCTGGCAAAATCAATAAAGACAGTGTGATTATTGAGCCCACTAGCGGCAATACCGGCATCGCCCTCGCTATGATATGCGCCGCGCGCGGCTACCGCTGTATCCTGACAATGCCGGAGACAATGAGCAAGGAACGCCGTTTGTTGCTACAAGCTTACGGCGCGGAGCTGGTTCTTACGCCCGGGCCGGACGGCATGGGCGGTGCGATCAGGAAAGCGGAAGAACTGATTGCCTCTACGCCACATTCTTTCATGCCACAACAATTCAAAAACCCGGCCAATCCTGAAATCCACCGCAAGACCACCGCCGAAGAAATCTGGCGCGATACAGACGGCAAGGCCGATATTTTAATTTCCGGCGTCGGCACGGGTGGCACGATTACGGGCGTCGGTGAAGTTTTGAAATCGCGCAAACCGGGCTTTCAAGTTGTTGCGGTTGAGCCAGATGCCTCGCCCGTTCTGTCAGGCGGCGTTAAGGGCCCGCACCCTATTCAGGGCATTGGCGCCGGTTTTGTGCCTGATATTTTGAATACGAAAATTTACGACGAAATCATCCGCGTTAAAAATGAGGATGCTTTTGCTATCGCCCGCCGCGCAGCCAAGGAAGAAGGCCTGCTGGTTGGCATATCATCAGGCGCAGCCTTATGGGCCGCGATGCAGGTGGCAGCGCGCCCTGAAAACAAAGACAAGATGATTATTACAATCATCCCTTCATTCGGCGAGCGTTACCTCAGCACGGCCCTGTTCGCCGATTTGCAGGGCTAATCGCCAGCACCCGGTATCAGCGCACAATTTTCTGTAAAATGCGGCTTCAGCTTATTCTCAAACAATTTAAACGCCGCACCAATCGCCTGATGCATATCGAGATAGCGATAAGTCCCTAACCGGCCACCGAAGATTACATTCTTTTCCTGCTCCACCAGCTTACGGTAAGCGGCAAACAAATCTTTATCCTTTGGCGTATTGACAGGGTAATAGGGTTCGTCCTGCTTTTGCGCAAAGCGGGAATATTCACGGAAGATAAGCGTCTTTTCGCGCTGATAATCCCGCTCCGGATGCAGATGCCGAAATTCATGTATGCGTGTGAAAGGCACGGTTTCATCCGCATAATTCATGACCGATGTCCCCTGATAATCGCCGGTCGGCATGACTTCGCGTTCGAAATCGAGCGTGCGCCATGAGAGCTCGCCCAGTTTAAAATCGAAGTAGCGGTCAATCGGACCGGTATAGATAATTGGCGCTGCAGCAGGCAACTGGCTTCGCAACTGAAAGAAATCTGTTTTCAGCATCACCTGGATATTGGGATGATCCACCATGCGTTTGAAAAGCGTGAAATACCCCTCGGAAGGCAGTCCTTCGAAACGGTCATCGAAATAGCGCGCGTTAAAGGTAAAACGCACCGGCAGGCGCGTGACTATATCTGCCGGCAATTCACGTGGATTGGTTTGCCATTGCTTGGCGGTATAGCCGCGGATGAATGCCTCATATAAAGGACGACCAATCAGTGATATCGCTTTTTCTTCAAGATTACTGGCGGCGTCAGTCTTTGCCTCGGCGCGTTGCGAGGCGATGAGCGCCCGCGCTTCATCCGGTGTAAAAGCTTTGCCAAAGTAACTGCAAATGGTGCCAAGATTAATCGGCATCGGATAGATTTTACCGCCGTGATTAGTCAGCACATGGTGGCGGTAATCAGTAAACGGCGTAAAGCCATTCAGGTAATTCCATATTTCCTCGGAATTACAATGAAACAGATGCGAACCATACAGATGCGCTTCTATGCCCGTATCGGGATCGATAGCGCTGTGGGCATTGCCGCCGAGATGATCGCGTTTCTCTAGGACCAAAACCTTCAGGCCAAGCTTGGTTGCCGCCTGATGCGCGATCGTGAGGCCGTAAAAACCGGCTCCGACAACAACAAGATTGAAGCCGGAGAAATCCATCACAACTCCGGCGCAACCAGTTTATCGGCTTTGCGTAAGGCCGGGAAAATTTTGGCCCATAGCCCCGTAATGACGATAGAACCAATGCCGCCAAACAGCACAGCCCCGATAGGCCCCAGCAAGCGGGCGGCAACGCCACTTTCAAACTCACCAAATTCGTTGGAGGCACTGATGAACAGGCCGGATACTGCCGATACACGTCCACGCATATGATCCGGGGTCACAATTTGCACGAGGCTCTGGCGCACAAAAACCGAAACAGAATCCGCGGCGCCCAACAACACCAGCATTCCCATCGACAACCATACAGTCTTCGATTCTGCAAAAATAATTGTGGCTATGCCGTAAACAACCACGGCCCAAAGCATCCATGGCCCCGCATGACGACGAATGGGTCGTACGCTCAGCACTAATGTTACGAGACCACCGCCGAGAGCTGGTCCAGAGCGCAACAAACCGAAACCCGATGCGCCGACGTCCAGAATATCACGGGCATAGACGGGCAATAACGCTGTGACGCCGCCAAGAAATACCGCGAACAAATCCAGCGAAATAGCGCCCAATACAATCTTGCTAGACCAAAGATAAGCCAGACCTTCTTTAATCATCGTCATGCGCGCGCCACTTTTGTGCGTCGCCTTGGCATTGATCTTCATTGCGAGCAAGGCAAGGCAAGTCACAATCGCGATAAAATAAAGCGCACCAGAAAAGGCATAAGCCCAAAGCGGATCAATCGCGCACAACATGCCGCCGAGCCACGGCCCCAAAACCATCCCACCCTGAACGCTAAGCGTGCTCCACGCTACGGCATGTGGCAGAATTTCTTTTGGAACCAACGTAGGGGAAAGTGCTGAACTTGCAGGTCCGGAAAAGGCGCGCGATACGCCAAACATTCCGGCGATTGCAAAAAGGATAGTCAGTGATGTCTGATCCTGCAGCGAAACCAGCACCAGCATGACAGAACTGATAAGCTGCAACCCTGAACAAGCCAGCAGAATTTTACGGCGGTCATAACGATCCGCCGATTCACCCGCCAGCAGCGCCAGCGCAAACAAGGGCAGGAACTGCACCAGCCCGACCATGCCCACCAGCAACGAGCTTTCCTCGACACTGCGCGTAAGGCGGGCGACATTATAAACCTGCCAGCCGATAGCGACGCTTTGCGCCGTCGTCGCCATGATAGTCAGCAGTTTGCCCAACCAGAAAAGGGCAAAAGCGCGGTGACGAAAGATTTGATAAGGATGCATGCGGAAAGCTCTAAAGGCAGGCGATAATTAACCTACCCCTATGTAACGGCTTCCTAAAAACTTTCCTAGGATTTTTAAATCAACGCGGATGGTGGTACAGCAACGGTAAGGGAACAGAAACACGCAAGAAACGAGATACCCTATGCTTATGATCCACATCAATCACCGGGGTTTTTTCATCTAAACTACCTCGTGAAAATGTTTCTTCGCCATGCTTTATTGATTGAGAGTTTCTTGTTCTGATGACTGCAGCAGTTAGGATAGCTGCAAAAGCCAATACTTCTGCAACAACACAATAAGTATCTTTCGATATTACATTTCCCACGGAATCAGATGCGTGCTGTATAGCCTCCATTACGTGCGGTTCCTTTAACACAACACTACCAACAGCAGCAAAACCACAAAACTCAATAGCGGAGCCTGCCCAATCAATAACTCTTTTATTCGGTATGGTATCGACAGAGCCTGCCCAAACAATTTCTCTTTTATTCGGTATGGTAGGATTTGAGTCCGTCATTTTATTTACTCCCTAAATGAATGCGCTATCCCCATATACTGAGGAAATATAGCACCCAGCCTAGAACCGGAATTGCGAATCTGGCAAGAGGGAAACTGCTTCCTAAAAGCCTTAAAGACCGTATTTGACACCCCTGCCGCCCTTGGATAGGTTGCGACTTCTGCTTTTTCATGTCTCCGGCTGCCCTTAACCATGAATCCCCTCGCCCTTATCGGCCATACTTTTCTGGAATTCCTGCAGGCGACAGGAAGGCTCGGCTATTTTACGGCGCGCGCCACTTCGCATTGCTTCCGCCGCCCCTTCTATTTCCGCCAGATCGGTAAGCAATTACTGGATATCGGTTATTTCTCTCTGCCTGTCGTCGGACTAACTGCCCTATTCACCGGCATGGTGCTGGCATTGCAAAGCCACAGCGGTTTTTCACGCTTCGATGCCGAGAGCGCCATTCCAACCGTAGTTGTTCTTTCCATCACCCGCGAACTCGGCCCCGTGATGGCGGGCCTGATGGTCGCAGGTCGCATCGGTGCCGCGATTGCTGCTGAGCTCGGCACGATGCGCGTCACGGAACAGATCGACGCTTTAACCACTCTCTCAACAAACCCCTACAAATACCTGATTGTGCCGCGCCTAATCGCCGGAACTCTGGTGTTACCTTTACTGGTTCTGGTGGCCGATATCATCGGCGTGTTCGGCGGCTTTCTGGTTTGCGTCGCGCGCCTGCATTTTAACGCCGCTAATTACATCTCGCAAAGCTGGCAATATCTGGAACACCGCGACGTGACATCCGGTCTATGGAAAGCGGCGGCATTCGGTTTCATCATCGCCCTGATGGGCTGCTATAACGGCTTTAATTCCAAGGGCGGTGCGCAAGGCGTCGGCACAGCAACCACCAATGCCGTCGTCACGGCATCGATCCTCATTCTGGTCAGCAACTATCTGCTGACCGGCATTTTATTCGCCGGAAAATAAGATGAGCGATAATCAACCCAAGATCGAACTGACGGGCGTTACCAAATCCTTCGACGACAAGCATGTTTTACGCGGCCTTGATCTGACAATCGCCAAGGGCGAATCCGTTGTCATCATTGGCGGCTCCGGCACCGGCAAATCTGTTACCCTGAAATGCATCCTTGGCCTGCTGCAGCATGACAAAGGCACAATCAAAGTCGACGGTCAGGACATCAAGAAAATGTCGGGCACGGAGCGCGACGAGCATCTAGATAAATTCGGCATGTTGTTTCAGGGATCGGCTCTGTTTGACTCGCTACCCGTCTGGCGCAATGTCGCGTTTAAGCTGCTGCAGGCGCATCATATGCCGCATAAGGAAGCGAGAGAACGCGCGATTGCCACGTTGGCATCCGTCGGCCTAAGCCCCGCAGTTGGCGATTTATACCCGGCAGAGCTTTCCGGGGGCATGCAAAAACGCGTTGCTCTCGCCCGCGCTATCGCCGCTAAACCGGAAATCATTTTCTTTGACGAACCGACCACTGGTCTTGATCCCATTATGGCCGACGTGATCAATGAATTGATTGTGAAGTGCGTTCATGAGTTGGGTGCTACGACACTCAGCATCACGCATGATATGGCCAGTGCCCGCAAGATCGCCGATCGTATCGCCATGCTTCATGAAGGTCGCATTATCTGGCAAGGGCCAAAACGGGATATCGACCATTCCGGCAATCCCTATGTAGATCAATTCATCCATGGCCGCGCCGAAGGCCCCATCCGGATGCAGGTCCGCCGGTTTTAATTTTGATTTTTTGTGGAGCTTAGGCTTGCGCCGTTCTCGCACGCAGATATTCGGCGGCGGCTTTCAAATCAGCAGTTTTGCTGACGGCGCTCGGGCTTACTTTATGCCCGTCGATTGGCATGACCGAGAACTTGTCCTGCGGATCGATAACGACAGCCGTCCCCGCCGTATTGAACACAACACTGCCTTCGGGAATCATTCGGCCATTTAGCTTAAGTGGTTTTTTCAGAACGATAGCTTCGCTGAAGGCGTTGCGTGGATCGGTTTGCAAGTATGTGTCGCCATGCGAACCCATAAGGCAGGTTTCCATAAAAATAGGTTTGGCGGAGGTTATTTCTTCGGCAGAAGTCATTTGTGGAACGGCGGCAACGGCCAGTGACAAGAGGACAGATCTGACCTGATGAAGAGCACCACCAACCATAAAACCTCCCCTAAAATTCATTAAAAGAATTCAGTCAAAATTTAGCGAAAATATGAAGTGAACTTACCATAATTATGAAAGTAATTCAACGAAAATAGTTTCATACAAGAATCATTGAGAAACAATGGCTTGACAAATGAGAACAAATAAGGAACATTCAATTACATGGCGAAAACAACTTCTCACTTTGTTTGTCAGAGCTGCGGCTCCAGCTACCCCAAATGGGGCGGTCGGTGCGAGGCTTGCGGTAACTGGAACTCCCTCGTCGAAGAAACGATATCCAGCGGCCCGCCCAAAGGCCTCACCAGCGGCAGCTACGGAAAAAATAAAGGCAATAGAGTTGAATTCGTTCCGCTGAAAGGCGTGGAGAAGCCCCTACCCCGTCGCCTGTCACATATCGGCGAATTTGACCGCGTTGTAGGCGGTGGTCTGGTACCGGGTTCTGCAACGCTGGTAGGTGGTGATCCCGGCATTGGTAAATCCACTATTCTTTTGCAAGTGGTCTGCCAGCTGGCAAAAGAACAACGCGTCGCATATATCTCCGGCGAAGAGGCCATTGATCAGGTACGCCTTCGCGCCGCAAGGCTTGGTGTTTCCGACGTTCAGTGCGAACTCGCCAGCGCCACATCCATCCGCGATATCGTCGCGGCGATCGACAGTACATCAGCACCGGATGTACTGATAATCGATTCCATTCAAACCATGTATGTCGATACGCTGGACAGCGCGCCAGGCACCGTGGCGCAAGTGCGCACCAGCGCGCAGGAACTAATCCGCATTGCCAAGAAACGAAACATCTCACTGATCCTTGTCGGCCATGTGACCAAGGAAGGTACGATTGCAGGCCCGCGCGTGCTGGAACATATGGTCGATACAGTGCTTTATTTGGAAGGTGACCGCGGCCATCAGTTCCGCGTCCTGCGCGGTGTTAAAAACCGCTTCGGCCCCACGGATGAAATCGGCGTGTTTGAAATGACCGATAAAGGCCTGATGGAAGTGTCCAATCCATCTGCCCTGTTTCTGGCAGACCGTCGCGGCGATACATCCGGCGCCGCAGTCTTTGCGGGCCTCGAAGGCACACGCCCCGTACTGGTTGAAATTCAGGCTCTGGTGGCGCCGACATCCTACGGCACACCGCGTCGTGCCGTTATTGGCTGGGACAGTGCCCGCCTTGCCATGGTTCTGGCGGTTTTAGAGGCCCGCTGCGGCGTGGCCTTTGGCCAGAACGATATTTATCTGAATGTCGCAGGCGGCCTCCGGATCTCAGAACCTGCCGCCGATCTTGCGGTGGCTGCTGCCCTGCTATCCTCGCTCAGCGGCGAGCCCGTCCCCACTGAATGCGTAGTCTTTGGCGAAATCGGCCTGTCGGGAGAGATTCGCCGCGTCAGCCAACCAGAGTTGCGCCTGAAGGAAGCGGTCAAGCTGGGCTTTACCCAATCCATCATGCCGCATATCGATAATAACCGTAAAATGGTGGGCGAAGCCGCTCTGCGCCGCACGGAAATCCGCCAATTAACTGAGCTTTTGCCGCTTTTTCAGGACGCGCCCAAAGCCAAGCAAGCCAAACGAGCCTAAAAAATCTACCGCCAATCGGTAATTTATTGCATGAAAGCATTAACTTTACCGATTTTTGTGCTAGATAATGCCAACCTTTGCTGCTGGCAGGCTCATGGAACCACATACCGGTTTGAATAATCTGGATTTTATCGTACTCGGCATCGTTTTGCTGTCGGGGATACTGGCTCTGTTTCGTGGCTTTGTGCGCGAAGTTCTGTCCCTTGCCTCCTGGACCCTCGCTTATTTTGCAGCCGTTAAATATCACTATCTTGCTGAACCGTGGGTTCATCACCATATAAAAAGCGAACAAGGAGCTGCGCTGGCAGCGGGTATAGGTATTTTTCTTATCGTTCTGCTTGTGTGTGCCTTGGCCAGCAATCTTATTGCAGGTCTTGTTCGAGGCAAGGCGTTGAGCGCCGTTGATCGTTCACTGGGCTTTGCTTTTGGTTTGTTACGCGGCGCCCTTGTGGTTTGTATAGTTTATTTAGCTGCCGCAGCCATATGGTGGCCGGATATGGATAAACCGCCGGTTGAGCAGTCCAAAGATACTGTTCAACCCCCTGATTGGGTCATGCAGGCAAAGACGCATGCAAGCATGGCTAAAGGTGCGGCGATCTTGAGAAGTTTTATTCCTGACAAAGACATCAAGTCGGCGACCTTTCAGTTGGATGAGCAAAAAAACAACGCCCAGCATATCATCGACCAGAAAACGCTGGATCTGCTTTCGACCCCGACCCCAGCCAATAAAGACGTTCCAGCACCAACTTATGACAATAATAATCGCGACGGTTTAAACAAACTTATTAACCAGAAGAGTGCCCCATGACATTCACCACACATCCATTTGATGACGACAAGTTCAAGGAAGAATGCGGCGTCTTCGGCATTACCGGAAAAGATTCAGCCGCCGCCATGACGGCGCTTGGATTACATGCACTGCAACATCGCGGTCAGGAAGCCTCAGGCATCGTCAGCTACGACGGCGAACATTTTCATGCGCATCATGCCCTTGGCCATGTCGGTGAAAATTTTAATTCCGAAGCTGTTATCAGCAAATTAATGGGCTCCGCCTCCATCGGCCATACGCGCTATGCCACCACGGGCGAGACCGCCCTGCGTAATGTGCAACCGCTGTTCGCTGATTTTGATTTCGGCGGCTTTGCTATCGGCCATAACGGCAATCTCACCAACGCCCATACACTGCGCAAACAGCTGGTTAAACGTGGCTGCCTGTTCCGCTCCACAACCGATACCGAAGTCATCATCCACTTGATGGCAATGGCGCGCGCCGGCAGCCCCATCGACCGTCTGATTGAAGCCATGCGTCAGATCGAAGGCGCTTACTCCCTCGTCTGCCTGCATCAGAATACCGTAATCGGCGTGCGTGATCCGCACGGCGTGCGGCCGCTCGTGCTCGGCAAATTCGAAGATGCGTATGTTCTGTCCAGCGAAACTTGCGGCCTCGACATCATCGGCGCTGAATTTATCCGCGACATCAAGCCAGGCGAAATGGTCATTCTGGACGGCAAGACCGTCCAAAGCCTGTTTCCCTTCGGTGCAACAGACAGCAAATTCTGCATCTTCGAATATATTTATTTCGCGCGTCCGGACTCGTCGATGGAAGGCCGCTCGGTCTATGAAATGCGCAAGAATATCGGCGTTGAACTGGCGCGCGAGTCTGGCGTCGAGGCGGACATCGTTGTGCCTGTGCCGGACTCTGGCGTTCCCTCTGCCATCGGCTATGCCGAAGAAAGCGGCATCTCTTTCGATCTCGGCATCATCCGCAATCATTATGTCGGCCGCACCTTCATTCAGCCGACTGACCGCATCCGCCATCTCGGCGTCAAATTAAAGCACAACGCCAATCGCCGCTTCATCGAAGGCAAGCGCGTTATTCTGGTGGACGACTCCATCGTCCGCGGCACGACCTCCACCAAGATTGTGGAAATGGTCCGCGCCGCCGGCGCCAAAGAAGTCCATATGCGCATTTCCAGCCCACCGACCAAGCATAGCTGCTTCTATGGTATCGACACGCCACAACCGGAAAAGCTTCTGGCACATAATTATACGGTCGAGCAGATGTGCCGTTTCATCGGCGCTGACAGCCTCGCTTTCATCTCGCTGGACGGCCTCTACCGCGCCATGGGTGAAACCAAGCGCAACGCCGAAACACCACAATATTGCGATGCCTGTTTCAGCGGCGATTACGCTATTCCGCTGACCGACCTGAACAGCAACGAAGGTCAGGCAGAGATGTCATTTTTAGCAAAGGCAAGTGAGTAATATAGTTAATTGATATGAAAGTAATGTCTCCGTAGACAGCGCGAAAAGCAGTTTATATTCTGCTCGTTACAGCAAAAATTCTATCAAGGTTCGATGAATAGTATGATTACGATTACGCAAACGCCTCAAGAGGTAGATTTACCGGATTTGTGCGGGATGCCGCCAGCGGATATTGCCGCCCTCATCAAAACAAATCCGCAATTATGGAATGCTGCCAAGCAAGCTTTCGATAGGGTACACTTAAATCCCTATACAACACCTGTTTTTGATTTAAGTGGACTGCTTCATGCACGAGAACTTGGCTCTGCCAACCACTTTGACGGCGTTAAAATAGACGGTATTAATTTTGAGAAATACAATCGGGCTTCGACAAGAGAAAAAGTTTTGTTAAGACAGGCAGCAGCAATGCTACGAACCCCCAAAACTTAATTTTCTTCTTATTTCCTCCACCGTTATCCCACTCTCTCTCAAAGCTCGCAAAGTAACGGACTTATCGCGCTTGGCGTGGCGCTTACCCTCGGCATCCAGCATTAAAGGATGATGATGATAGTCGGGCGTCGGATACCCTAGCAGAGCCTGCAGAAGACAGTGAATATCGGTGGCGCGAAACAGATCCTCACCCCGCGTAACGAGAGTTACCCCCTGCAGATGATCATCCACTGTGACACTGAGATGATAGCTCGTCGGCACATCCTTGCGGGCGATAACGACATCGCCAAACTCCTGCGGCCTCGCTTCAATCTTTCCTTTGGCGCGGTCGTGCCAGGTTAATGGACCTGTGATCTCCAAAGCTTTTTCAACATACAGCCGCCAGTTAGCGGTTTTATGTTCAGCCAGTTTATCCGCTGCTTCTTTATCTGACAGTTGCCGGCATGTACCGGGGTATAAAGGCCCATCAGGCCCTTCATGAGGAGCATGACCTGCATTTGCTGCCTCGGCCACAACATCGCTGCGCGTACAGAAGCAGGGATACAAAACGCCCGCATCGCGCAGCTTGAATAAGAGGGCAGCATACTGATGCATATGTTTCGACTGCTGGCGCACGGGTTCTTCCCATGTCAGGCCAAGCCAGCGCAAATCTTCAAAAATGGCTGCGGTGAATTCTGGCCTGCAGCGCACGGGGTCAATATCCTCGATACGCAGCAAAAACCTGCCGCCTTCTTTCTGCGCCGCTTCGTAAGCAAACAACGCCGAATAAGCATGCCCCAGATGTAAGTGCCCCGTCGGGCTCGGCGCAAAGCGGGTAACAATCATCGTTTCGTTTTGGCTTGTTCTTCGGCTTCGATATCTTCGGCCGCGATAAAATCGGCCTCGGCATTCTTCTTATTGCCGAGCTTGGTCCAACATTGGCCACGCAAACGCAGAGCTTCCGGCATATCCGGCGTTATTTTCAGGGCGTGGTTAAGGTCGCTGATCGCATCCCAGTAATGCTCACTACTGGCCCGCGCCGATGCCCGGTCCATCCAGATTTCGGAATCGACAGGTTCCAGTTTTAATGCCGCACCATATTCCTTTTCAGTATCTTTGCTATCATTGGCGCGCGCAAAACTGAGCCCTGCCCGCGCATGAAGTTGCGCCGCGTGTCTTGCATCCGTTTTATCGTGAGTGGCCGCCAGAGATGCAAAACCCCTGCCTGCCAGAACATATTCACCACGGTTAAACTGTGCTGAAGCGTGACAAAACCGCGCATTCTCCCCGCCACCGCGCTTGAACCACAGCTCGGCATCAGCGGCAGCAATATCCGGTAAATCTTCCGCCTTTTTCAGGCAGGCTTCGAGTTTGGAGTTGGATGTCGACACAGCGGCATAGCTTGTATTAATGGCAAAATACGCCATAGCAAAAAACACAAATAGAGCTTGGCGCTTAGCCACGGTCATCCATCTTCAGCGCGGCGATAAAGGCTGACTGCGGTATTTCTACCTGACCATATTGACGCATGCGTTTTTTGCCTTCTTTTTGCTTGTCAAGGAGCTTACGTTTACGACTGATATCACCGCCGTAGCATTTGGCTGTAACGTCCTTGCGCATCGCTGAAATCGTCTCACGGGCGATCACGCGACCGCCAATGGCTGCCTGAATCGCAATTTTAAACAGTTGCTTTGGAATCAGTTCCTTCAACCGTTCGCACAGCATGCGTCCGCGCTTTTCTGCCACGCTACGATGCACAATGGTGCCGAGCGCATCGACAGGTTCCTCATTAACGAGGATAGACATATTCACAAGGTCGCCCTCGATATATTCATCCATCGTGTAATCGAAGCTGGCATAGCCGCGGCTGATGGATTTCAGCCGGTCATAGAAATCGAACACCACTTCATTGAGCGGCAATTTGTAAACCAGCATAGCGCGGGTGCCGACATAGGTCAGTTCAACCTGCGAGCCGCGACGGTCATTGCATAGCGCCAGAATGCCGCCGAGATATTCGTCCGGCGTGAAGATGGTGGCCTTGATCCACGGCTCCTCAATTCTTGCGATACGCACGGGGTCCGGCATATCTGCCGGGTTATGCAGTTCCTTCATGGAGCCGTCCGTCAGATAGACATGATAGATAACCGACGGCGCCGTGGTGATAAGGTTCAGATTAAATTCGCGTTCCAGCCGTTCCTGAATAATTTCCAGATGGAGCAGCCCGAGGAATCCGCAACGGAACCCGAAACCGAGCGCAACAGAGCTTTCCGCTTCGAACTTAAAGCTGGCATCGTTCAATGCCAGACGTCCCAAAGATTCGCGCAGATCTTCGAAATTATCGGCATCGATAGGGAACAGTCCGCAGAAAACCACCGGGACGGACGGTTTGAAACCCGGCAGCAGTTCTGTGGCAGGATTTCTGTCGTCGGTAATCGTATCGCCCACTTTGGTATCGGCAATAACCTTGATGCCTGCCGTGATAAAGCCCATTTCGCCCGGACCCAATTCGCTCATCGCGACTTTCTTCGGCGTGAAAATACCGACATTATCGACATCACGCACTGCGCCAGTGACCATAAAGCGAACCTTCTGGCCTTTGCGAATAGTACCGTCCACGACACGCACCAGAATAACGACGCCGAGATAAGCATCATACCAACTATCGACCAGCAGGGCTTTCAACGGCGCAGTTGGATTGCCCTTCGGCGGCGGCAGACGCGTGACGATAGCTTCCAGCACGTCATTGATGCCGATGCCGGTCTTTGCCGAAATCATCACGGCATCTGAAGCATCAAGGCCGATGACATCTTCGATCTGTTGCTTGACGCGGTCAGGCTCCGCCGCAGGTAAATCGATCTTGTTCAGGACAGGAACGATCTCATGATGATTATCAATCGCCTGATAAACGTTGGCAAGCGTCTGCGCTTCCACACCTTGCGACGCGTCAACAACGAGGATAGAGCCTTCGCACGCCGCGAGGCTGCGGCTGACTTCGTAAGCAAAATCCACATGGCCGGGCGTATCCATAAGGTTCAACTGATAAGTCTCGCCGTCCTTAGCTTTATAAGTCAGGCGCACAGTCTGCGCTTTAATAGTAATGCCGCGTTCGCGCTCGATATCCATGCTGTCGAGCATCTGCTCTTTCATGTCGCGCAGTTCCACTCCGCCGCAATTTTGAATGAGACGGTCGGCGAGCGTCGATTTGCCATGATCGATATGGGCAATAATCGAAAAGTTACGGATATGAGATTGGTCGGTCATTTTCTCTGTTCAAAGGCTAGTTTCGCAGCATTTATAGCGATTAACTCAGCCTATTCAACGCTTCTATTACGGCATCGCCCATAGCGACGGTTCCCACGGTTTTTTGGCCTTTTGCGGCTATATCGGCCGTGCGAATGCCGGCATTCAGGACATTTTTAACAGCTGTTTCCAGCTGATCCGCCTCTGCCGCCCAACCGAAGGAGTAACGGAACATCATCGCAGCTGACAGAATGCTGGCCAGTGGATTGGCGACACCCTTGCCAGCGATATCTGGTGCGGAACCGTGAATGGGTTCATACATCGCCTTGCGCTGGCCCTTGGCATCCGGCGCACCCAGAGATGCTGATGGCAGCATGCCCAGCGATCCGGTCAGCATAGCGGCTTCGTCTGACAGCACATCGCCAAATAGATTATCGGTCAGAATAACATCGAATTGGCTTGGCGCACGCAGCAACTGCATCGCGCAATTGTCGGCATACATATGCGTCAGTTCGACATCTTTAAATTCGGCGGCGTGCAGCTTGGTGACTTCCTCGCGCCACAACAACCCGCTTTCCATGACATTGGCTTTTTCACAAGAGCAAACTTTGTTACGCCGTTGCCGCGCCAGCTCAAACGCCACGCGAGCGATTCGGTGAATTTCCGATGTCGTGTAGACTTGCGTATTGATGCCGCGGCGCTGGCCGTCCGGCATATCAAAAATGCCTCGCGGTTCGCCGAAATAGACGCCGCCCGTAAGCTCACGCAAAATCATAATATCAAGACCGCGCACCACATCGGCTTTTAATGTCGAGGCATCGATCAACGCATCGAATACAATCGCAGGCCGCAAATTGGCAAACAGCCCCAGTTCTTTGCGCAGCGCAAGCAACCCTGCTTCCGGTCTTTTGTCATAAGCAACGCTGGCCCATTTCGGACCACCCACAGCGCCGAGCAAAACAGCATCGGCATCCTGCGCTTTAGCCAAAGTTTCCGCCGCCAATGGCGTGCCGTTCTTATCAAAAGCAATGCCGCCGACGATATCTTCAGCAATATCCATTTTAAGGCCGCGTTTCTGCTGGAACCAATCCAGTACACGTCGCACTTCACCCATTACCTCGGGGCCGATGCCATCACCGGGAAGGATAAGAATTTTTTTTGTCATCATTTTTTCCTTTTGCGTCATGCTCGCGAAAGCGGGCATCCATCTTATTTACAATGGATACCCGCCTGCGCGGGGATGACGCTCAACTGTTAATCATATCCAAGGTTGCTGATTTCTCTGCCGTTCTTCATAACTTTCAATATCGGCCGCCTTCTGTTGCGTCAGACCGATATCATCCAGACCGTTGAGCATGCAATGCCGCCGGAAGGGATCAACCGTAAAACTGAAATGCACATTGCTTGGATAAGCGGTCACGATCTGGTTTTCCAGATCAACACTGATTTCCGCACCTTTATCGGCCAGCTCCATCAGTTGGTCCACCTGATCCTGCGGCAAGGCCAGAGGCAGCACGCCATTTTTGAAACAGTTGTTATAGAAAATGTCAGCAAAGCTGCTGGCGATAATGCAGCGAATGCCAAAATCCAGCAAAGCCCACGGCGCATGTTCGCGGCTCGATCCACAGCCGAAATTGGAACCAGCGATTAAAATCTGCGCCTTGCGATAAGCTGATTTATTCAAAACAAAATCCGGATTTTCCTTGCCACCTTCGGCATAGCGCAGATCATTGAACAGATGCGTGCCAAGTCCTGTACGCTTGATGGTTTTCAGGAATTGCTTGGGGATGATCGCATCTGTATCGACATTGACCATCGGCAAAGGCGCGGCCACGCCGGTCAATTTGGTAAAAGGCTGCACTGGTTACTCCGTTCATCGCTTATTCCGGCATATTGCACGGCCTGAGCCGGTGGATCAAGATATCTGAGTTGTTGAAATACCCATAATTGCAGCGCAAAATGCCCACAACAACAGGGGCACGACATTTATGGTAAATATTCTGGGCTGGTTTATCGCTTCTGCGCTGGTTATTGCCACAATCGGCATCCATTATGAAATTATGCGGATCGCTTCCGACGTGGTTTTGCCGTGGTCCTTAAAACGGTTCCATGACAGGCGTGTGATTATGCTCACCATCATCACTTTAATGATGGGGCATATCCTTGAGATATGGATATTCGCACTGGCGATGATGCTGGTAACAGCTCAACCCGAACTCGGATCCCTCTCCGGCAATTTTGACGGCACGTTAAATACTTTTCTCTATTTCTCGGCGGTCAATTACACATCCGTTGGATACGGCGATATCAATCCGCATGGCATCATGCGCGCCCTGTCAGTCTCGGAAGCGCTGGCTGGTTTGATGATGATCGCATGGTCAGCATCATTCACGTATTTGAAGATGGAACAGATCTGGAGCCACAGGCCTAAAAGATCTGATTAATTAGAATATGCCGAGGCCACCGGTATAATGATAGTTCGGGAAGATAGCCGCGTTCTTCTGGCCGTTTACATGATCCAGAACCTCGGTCAGGATACGGCGATAATCCGTTGTCACTGCCAGATCAACGCCTTCATCCAGCTGCGCCGAGCTTAATCCCGGCCATTGACCATAGAATTTACCACCGTTTGCGCGACCACCAAGAACAAAAGAAACTCCTGCCCTTCCGTGATCGGTACCGCCGCTCTTGTTACCGCGCAAACGCCGTCCAAATTCGGTGATGCCGACAACGACAAGGCGATTATGATAGGCCGAAAGGTCATTCCAGAAAGCGGCCAGCCCATTTGACATCGGCTCCACCAGGTTGCGGAAACGCCCCGCCTGATATTCATGCGTGTCCCAGCCACCGTAATCCATCGTTATCGCCTGCAGACCTACATCCATTTTAACGAGGCGCGCCACTGACTTCAGCGTGTTGGCCAGTCCCCCTGCCTTGTCATAGCTGGCGCCGTTATCAGGCTGATAGGGAATGGTATGCCCCTGCGCATCACGGATTACTTTTTGGTCAATAATCGTAGGCAATTGCAATGCCAGCTTCCCGGCCTCGCCCACAGGGCCCGGCGTATTGCCATACATAGACCACAGCGCCGTTGAAACATTTGCGCCCCCAACGAAGGGCAGGCCATTATTCACATCAGGTGCGGCCAGCACATTATTCAACCCATGCAGATCACCGGCGATATCGCCTGATACAGCAATTGCCTGCAAAGCCGCAGGGCTTCCATGTTCCATTAAAGCCCGCGCCAGCCAGCCGGATTCCATCCGCGTCAGATCAGCATCACTACCAACACCGCTTTCGATCATATCTGTCGCTATGAAATGGCTACGGGTTGCGTCAGTCAGACCGCAAGCATGAATGAAAGCAAGATTGCCTTGCTTATAGAGTTCGCTGAGGCCTCCCGCCAAAGCATGCAGGCGGAAATCTATATGCGCGGCCGGACCGTTGGCCAGGGAATATCCTGCATCCTTGCCGTCATCAAGCACACGTAAATCAGATGCGCGAGCAGCGATAAAATCAGGATCATTCGCGGGCGAGATAAAATTCAAGCCATCGCAACCGCCGCGCAAATGCAGAACGATCAGAATAGGCTTATCAGATGCCTCTGCGGCAAAAGCCATATGGCGGATCATCGGCAAAGCCGCTGTTGAAACACCAGCGGCAGCTAGAGCTTTAAGAATTTGGCGGCGCGTCATCTGGGGCATGAACATTCTCCTCAGCACGACTGAAATTCAGGCGACATAGCGGCCACTGCCGCCGCCACGGCCAAATGCTTTTCACCATCGGCACCAACGGGGCTTGCAAAGGGAACCAACCCCGCCGCCATCGATGTCTGATTTACCAAGCCTTCATTTGCGGGGACACCAAACAGCCGGAAGAATTCGGCCGTAGCTTCAACCCCTGTTCCGACTTTTGCATTCCATGCTTTAAGCGTTTCGGTAGGTTCCGGTATGCCTGTATTCCAGTAATTTTGCGTAAGGCCTATCAACAGTTGCCAGCGGTTGCGCATTGCGTTCGATCCCAGGAAAACTTTATTATCATCCGGCAATCCTACAGGCGTCGGCGCACCAAACAATTTCTGCCCTGCATTGGCAAGCTGATTAAACAGCCCTTCCGTTGGCGTAAACTCATAGCCCATCGCACGGACATATTGCGCCATTAAAGCGATAGGTCTTTTGACCTTACTACCCCGCGATTGGATAAATTCAGGCGATTCAGCGATCATTCGCACAATTTGCGCAATCTGGTCCGGCGCCTTGATGGTTTTCTGCCAGGCTTCCGCAATACGAGCGACAAAAACAGGGGGCACGGAGGGCCCTACCAGACGGCGGCATA
Organism: Alphaproteobacteria bacterium; assembly: GCA_013289265.1. Taxonomy (GTDB): domain Bacteria; phylum Pseudomonadota; class Alphaproteobacteria; order UBA9219; family UBA9219; genus JAATFY01. The sequence goes on along the minus strand of JABDAH010000001.1, from coordinate 56,990 downwards.
TTTTTTCTGCCATGTGCCGCGATGTTGCGGGATGCTCTACCAGCAAATCCAGCACCCTGCGCCCATCAGCCATAGGCTTGTCGAACGGATCGAACTCAGTCGCTAAAACCCGTTTCTGATAACCGTCATGCCAGTTTTCGACATAGGTGAAGTGACCCGTTAAAGGCAGTTTTCTGCCGCCGTCGATTGAGCCGCCATCTTCAACTGTCCAGCCGGTGAAAGCGCGGGCTGCTTCATACACATCCTGATCAATATAACCTTCGGGATGTCCCGTTGCAGCACCCGGCACCTCACGCCAGCGATCATAACGGTCATTCAAATAAGCATCGCGCCCGAGAGTATGCAGCTCGAACAGCTCGCGCGCGTAATTCTCATTTGCGGCACCGGCGCGAGACGACCGGTTGGATAAATAATACAGCATCGCCGTAGATGTGGCGACCGCCTCCAGCATTTCGCGAAAATTACCAAGGCAATGCTTGCGAATAACGTCACGGTCATAGTTCGCCATTGATGCCGCTATAGGATCATCGGCAAACGCATTGACGTGAAAATGGTCATGCCAGAATTGCGCCATAACTTCGCGCAACTGGTAGCGGCTATAAACCGACCGCAACATTGTGGCTGCAATGACAGAACTGCGCGGGAAAGCTCTCTCCGCACCGCTCATCGGTTTTTGCGGATCAAAGGCAAGCCATATTTCTTCTATCGGTTTATTAAGGGCGATGGGCCGCATTTCATCAAGTGCGGGCCACTTATTCTCAACCGCATCATATTTGATATGCCAGCTTACCTTGCCGAGACGTTCAGCCGTATTGGAATCGTCACCCAGCGGCGGTTTTAATTGTTCGTCCAGCCAGCCGCCAACGCCCTGCCCCATAATTTCAGAATATTCATCGGCGCGGATACCGTAACCCAAACGGTTGGTTAGCTGCAGAAGATGATCCCTGTTTTCGGCAGTGATTGGCATCGACATGATTCCCGGAACGGAGTGACTTCTAAAAACCTAGAGTCTTCACCTCTAAATAACAAGCACTTCAGCCGGGAAGCATAAAACCATTATAAAGTGGCAATAAGATGACCCAGATCCGCCTCGGCCACATCCAGCTCCTTCTGCAAATCGGCATAAGATGCATTTAGGCGTTTTAGGTGCTGCGGGTCATTGTCATTACTGAAACAGGCGGCAATTTCGCTTTCCAGGCCCTGCTTGCGCTCATTAAGTTCCGCGATTTTCTGTTCCAGATTTTGCGCAGCCTGTTCTGAAGTATCATGCGCGATGTCACTCGTATTATGCTTTTTACTGCGCGCGTCCTTTTTGACTTTTTCGCGCTCCATCTTGCGTTGCTTGATGACCAGTTTGCGGTACGCGTCAAGATCATCATCAAACGGTGTGCATTTGCCGTCTGCCACCAGCCATAATTGGTCCGCGACGCATTCAACCAGATGCGTATCATGGCTTACCAGAATAATAGCGCCGGTATAATTATTCAGAGCCTGCATCAGAGCTTCGCGAGCGTCGATATCCAGATGGTTGGTCGGCTCGTCAAGCAGCATGATATGCGGGGCGTCATAGCTCATCAAACAGAACAGCAACCGCGCTTTTTCTCCACCCGACAGCCCGCCGACTTTTGTATCAGCTTTATGTTTGTCGAAGCCGAACTGGCTAAGCATCGCACGAACTTTAACTTCCGACAGTTCCTGCATTGCCGCCTTCAATGTTTCGAACGGCGTTAGAGTGATATCCAGCTCATCCGTCTGGAACTGCGCAAAATAGCCAACTTTCAGTTTAGCGGATTTATTGATTTCACCAGCTTGCGGCGCAAGCCGGTCAGATAATAATTTCACCAGCGTAGATTTACCGTTGCCATTGGCACCGAGCAAAGCAATGCGGTCGTTATTATTAATATGCAAATCCAGCTGCCGCAAAACGGGGCGGCCCGTCGTGTAACCGGCATCGACTTTTTCTAGGCGGATCAGCGGCGACTTCATTTCCTTTGGTTCCGGGAAACGGAAAGCCGTAACGCGTTCGGCCATTACGGCATCGACGATATCCATTTTCTCAATCGCCTTCAGGCGGCTCTGTGCCTGACGCGCCTTGCTGGCGGTCGCACGGAACCGGTCGACGAATTTCATGAGATGGGCTTTTTGTGCCATCTGCTTTTCATGCAGCGCCTGCTGGTTCATCAGCTTTTCGGCGCGGGTACGTTCAAACTGATCGTAATTGCCAGTATATTGCACCAGTTTCTGGTTTTCCAGATGCAATATATGGTCAACGGTTTTGTTCAAAATATCGCGGTCATGGCTGATGATGATCAGCGTTTCCTTGTACCGCATCAGGAAATTTTCCAGCCAAACCATGGATTCAAAATCCAGATGGTTAGTTGGTTCATCGAGCAGCAAGACATTCGGTTGTTGAAACAACACACCCGCCAGCGCAACACGTGCGCGCCAACCACCAGAAAAACTGGAGATCGGCTGGTTCTGCGCTGCTTCGCTAAACCCAAGGCCGGCCAAAATAGAAGCTGCCCGCGACGGAGCATCGTAAGCGCCGATTTCATTCAGACGGTCATAGATATAACCGATGCGGTCCATATCTTCGCTTGTTTCCGCTTCCTTCATCAGCGCGGTGCGCTCAACATCCGCAGCAAGAACGACATCAATGATCGGCGTCTCATCGTCCGGCAAATCCTGCCGCACCATGCCGAGTGTCGCGTTTTTGATCAGCGAAATACGGCCGCCATCCGAAGCGAGTTCGCCGGAGATTATTTTAAACAAGGTCGATTTACCGGCACCATTCGGCCCCACCAACCCGACGCGATGCCCGGCGGAAATATTGACCGATACGTTGTCCAGCAATGTGCGTCCAGCAATGCGGTAACTTAAGTCTTGAATAGAAAGCATCGAAATTTCTGAAATGTTGTTAAAGCCGCGCAGACCCTAGTGATTTCAGGGGGATGGGTCAATGAAAGCTTATTTTATTAACCATCTTAAGGCTTTCTGAAAGTAATAGCGCTTGTTAGTGTGTTCCTATGTTTAATTTATATTACTTAAAAACGAGAGCACCGAATGGTCAAAAAGACTGTAAATTTAGCGACTAAATTTCAAGAGAAACTGACGATTGCTAGCACTTCTGAGATAACTCATGGTGCCCGCAATGTGTTTCTACCGGAAGATTCTAGTTTCAGCTTTCAAGGACTTACTGTACCCAATTTGAACATCGACAATATTCGTTTTGTTCTGAAAGACTGGTCTCAGACCCTAAAATTTGATAAATGTCATTTATCGGGATTGAGGGTATCCAAATCCGATCTCGATCACTGCGGTATATATAATGGGGCGCTGTCAGATACGATTATAGCTAAAACAAGTCTGTTTGGTTTCAGTATTGCTAAATGCAAAATCAACAACCTAAAAATTGATGATAGCTTTTTTGGATTGCATGTATGGGATCGCGAAACATCGGCTGGGGTTGATTTGCTAGCAACTGCTCTCGACGAATACTTGCCGGAAGGTATGGACGTCGTTCAATCTCCTTATGCATCAGGCTCAAACCTCTACGCTAGCCTAGAAGGGAATGAAGGTGAAGATGTAGAAATTAATCGCCCCTTTGGGGGCTACGCTCATGTTGGATTGGTTCATAATAACTTTAATAGATTCAAAATGACTGGGCCTGGGATGTTTATAAATGCCACTTTCGATTACAACACGCTCATCAACTCTTCAATCAGCGATATCATATTTTATGGAGGGAGTTTCGAGTGTAACAAACTAGCCAGCACACCTATCACTCGATGCGCGTTTATTAATAACTCTCTAATGGGGTCAGTGATCGAATTGACCCCACAGATTCTTTCATCGCGTTTTATTAATTGTGAATTGGCTCAGGATCCTTATAGCAATAGTTTTCGGATGGTGGATGATGCCATATTTTTTTATAAAGGGCGTGCTGTTCTAGGGGTTATGGCTGATCCGGACACAGGGTTTTTTGTACCCGATCTACAAAAAGAAGAAGAATACCGTAACCCAAGCCCAGAATTATTGGCTCACCTTGAGTTTCGAGAAGTGTTTACAGGTTTTTTATCTGAAGCGTTAAAGCAAACGCCAGGAAATGAACATGTCGATTTCCAATATATGCACGCAGGACTTTTGCAAGCCATTCCCTTCAGTACAATTTACCCGGAACTTTTGAAGCAAGCTAAAGCCATGGATCTAATCCCGCCGATACATCCTTATTATAGGGAGAAAGATTCACTTCACGGCACCGAGCCTGATGCGAGGGGTAATCCAACCACTTCGAAGTTAGGATAAGCGAGTTTTTCTTTAATCTTTCCGCGCCCTATCTGCCAAAGCAATACTGGCCGCCACCACGACATTCAGGCTTTCGACGCCTACCGTTGGGATGCGGATATGCTGGGCGAAGGGCGATTTGCCCTGACCCTCCAGCCCCGGGCCTTCTTCACCTACCACCAGCATGCCGTTTTTGGGCCAGACAAAATCGTCAATAGCGGTACCGTCCATATCCAGTGCAATACAGTTACGCGGAAACTCTGCCAAGGCAGGCCCGCGCGATAACGGCACACGTAACACGCTACCCGCCGATGCCTTTACAGATTTGGGCAAAAACGGATGCGCCGCCTCCTGCGTCAAAATTACACGTGGCACGCCGAAAGCCTCGCAACTGCGGATCAACGCCCCCAGGTTTCCGGGATCGCCAATTGGTATCACGGCTTCGATGCCCTTCGTCCGATAGGAGGCTAAATCCTCTGCCGACATATTCTGAATTTCCGGTTGTTGTAAAACCAAAATGTTAGAGCGCGTGCCGAGCACATCGAGCTCGGAAAACAATTCATGCGTTAACTGCAACTGAAGGGAAGCATCTGTTTGGAATGGCTCCATATGCGGGCCGATGATTTCATAAATTATTTTCAGTTGCGGTTTCTTAAGAAATTCACGGATTAATTTCTCACCGCTGAGTAAAAAAAGCCCTTCCTTTTTCAGCCCTTTGGAACTGGCAAGGCTTAGAAGCTTTTTATAGGTATCGTTTTGGGGGCTTTCGATTTTTAACATTCTTATGCCTGTCACTTGAAAATGGAGCGGCACCTGACCATGTTAGATCGAGTATCACCCTCCTCCTCAAAGGATTTATCATGTCGCTATCAATGTACCAAGCCTCCATTCCCGTTATTGTACGCTTTTTAGAGCGTTTAAGCGCTATTCTGGCCAAGGGCGAAGCGCATGCCACCGCCAAGAAGATCGATCCCAGCGTATTTATTAATGCGCGCCTGGCACCCGACATGTTCCCCTTAAGCCGTCAGGTACAAATTGCTACCGACGTTACCAAAGGTGGGGTCGCGCGTCTGGCAGGCGTAGAAATTCCCAGTTACGCGGATACGGAAAGCAGCTTTGCGGAATTGCAGGAACGGATCAAAAAGACAATTGCCTTTGTTCAGGGGATCAAGGCCCCACAAATTGACGGCAGCGAAACCCGCACAATCTCCCTAAAAGTAGGTGGGCGTGAGCTGAGTTTCGACGGACTGACTTATCTATTGAATTTCGTCATGCCCAACCTGTTTTTCCATGTCACTACGGCTTATGACATTCTGCGTCATAATGGTGTTGAACTTGGCAAGGGCGATTTCCTCGGCGGTTGAGCACTATTGGCAGCGTCATTCCCGAAGCCGCTTTAGCGGCTGTCGGGAATCCATTTTATTTTGAGCAGATGGATGCTCGCTTTCGCGGGCATGACGCAATATGTCTATTTCGATTTTCTACTAGTGCTTTTTTTAGCTGTACTGCGTTTGGCTGGTTTACGCTTGCTAGAACCACGCTTGGCCGGCACTTTTTTGCCTTTCTTGCGTGCTTCTGACAATCCTATGGCAATGGCTTGTGCCCGGCTTTTAACTTTGCCGCCCTTGCCGCCTTTCCCACTTTTGGCCGCGCCTTTTTTAAAGCGCTTCATTTCACTTTCGACATCTTTTGATGCACTACGTGAGTATTTGCGAGGCATGTGTTGCTCCTATTTTAGTTTTGCTCGGTAGTTAGGCTGCTTTGCTTTTACGCGAGGATGTTTCTTTTTCATCTTCTTCGGATTCTTCATCCTCATCTTCGCTTGAGCTCTTTTCCACATCGGCAGCGCGCTGATTGATTTCATCTGCGGCCATTTCCGTCAGAAGCTCATCAGTTTCTTTTTCTTCTTCAAGCGTCTCTTCAAGCAGTTCGGCGGCATCGTCATGTCCCAGCAGCTTGGCCCATTCGACCAATGTGCCATAACGCGCGATTTCGTAATGTTCAACCGCCTGTGCGCCTGCCAGAAGTCCGGCTTGCAAAGTCGCATTGCAATCGACTTCTTCCATGAGTTCGTCGGCTTCTTTAGACAGACCTTCGATAGCTTCGCACTTCTTGGCCTTTGGCTTCTTACCGATGATTTCGAACACCTGCTCCAGACGTTCAATCTGGCCCACGGTTTGTTCGCGGTGTTTTTCAAAAGCCTGGGCTAGGTCTGTGTCTTTGCCGACGGCTTTAGCCATTTTCGGCAAAGCTTTCAGGATCTTCTTTTCAGCATAATAGATATCTTTCAGCATTTCCAAAAACAGGTCGCTGAGATTTTTAACTGCAGGCATGAGAATTCTCCTAAAGAATGGGGGTGATAGTGACCTCTCAGCTTCTACAATTTAAGAATATTTTTTTGTCACGGGAAAAAGGCGGTTCGCTATAAATAGCGCATTAATAGCTGATCGATAATATTTCGATAGCCTCTATGCCCGCTGGCGTACGAAGTTCGACACTATCGCCTACCCGCAATTTCATCAGAGCGCGTGCAACAGGCGATAACCAGCTGATTTTACCTTTGGCAAAATCAGCTTCATCGACACCCACAATAGTTACCGTCTGCTCCTGATCATCCTGACGCACATAAGTCACGGTGGCGCCGAAAAAAACCTGCTTACGATTTTTCTGTTGCTGTGCATCCACAACTTCTGCGCTTTCGATGCGTTTCAGCAGATAACGAATGCGGCGGTCGATCTCACGTAACCGTTTTTTGCCATATATATAGTCACCATTTTCGGAACGGTCACCATTGCCCGCCGCCCATGATACGATTTCCACAACCTTGGGTCGTTCCTCATACATCAGCTTGCGATATTCCTCTTTCAGAGTGGCAAACCCCTGCGGCGTCATATAATTTTTTTGGCCCGAAGGAAGAACATCGGCTTCTCCCTGATCAACGTCATCCTGATCAGTTTCCTTGGTGAAGGCTTTACTCATCTTGCTTGTTCGCTCTTATGACTTTGGGCGATAAACCACAGCACAGCAATAAATGCGCCCTTGCTGCTTGGTAACATCGCCAGAACTAGCGCCGTTGTCAGGCTAAACATGAGTATCAGCTCGGCCCAGGGTGGCATGACTTCATTTCGCACCAGATAAACCAGCAGAGGTACAGTGATATGCCCCGTCAGCAAAATAGTCAGCCAGGCCGGGCCGTCATCGGCGCGATATTGCTTTAAACTTTCTCCGCAATGAACACACATATCATTCTGCTTAAGGTAGCTTTGGAACAATTTACCCACGCCGCATTTGGGGCAGCGAAGTTTGATACCGTTTAACAAAGTGGGAAAAAGAGTTATTTTTGCATGTTCCATAAGACGTATTTAAGATCATAAACTATTGAGAACAAGGAATAAATCTACCCACCCCTTCTTTTTAACCCATTCCATGCTATATATAGAACGTCGGCTTGCCGACTATGGCGATAAACGCTTTGTGGAATAGACGCTGCGGACCCGGGGGCGGTACCCGGCGCCTCCACCATGATAACCGGCATTGCGGGTTATTTTGTGGGGGCGAAACAGGATCGACGCGTGTAGTAAAGACAGAGTTTTTGCCCGGCATGATACCGCCGTTATCGGGTCATTTTGTAAATGCAAACGACAACGTTCGCATGAGTGATGCCATTGCTGCCTAACCTTCGCTTTGCGAAGTTAAGGTAATAGTGCATTAGTCGCGGTTCGGGGGGCGCCGGGCAACAGAAGTCCCCCCACTTTTTAGGGTTTAGTATCTGGGGATTAGGGACTAGAATTTTTCCTACATCAAAGATTGTACATAATCCTTGAAGCTTGCTATTTCTTTTCCCTAGTCACTAACCCCTAACCCCTAGTTCCTATGCCAGACGATTTGTTGCGATATGATTTAATGATTGAAGCCGCGTTACGCGATGTCGTGCGCGAGACGCTGGCGACCGTTGCCCAAAACGGCCTGCCGGGCGAGCATCATTTTTACATTACCTTTCTAACCAATTTTCCCGGTGTCGAAATCCCCGATTATTTGCGCAAGCAATATGCGGACGAGATGACTATTGTCCTGCAATACCAGTTCTTTGGCCTGAAGCTGGAGGATGACACATTCGGCGTCACGCTCAGCTTTAACAATGTCAAGGAACGCCTGCGTATCCCTGTTGAAGCCATCACAACCTTTGCCGATCCATCCGTCAATTTTGCCCTGCAATTCCAGTCTGGCCAGGGCGACGACGAAGACAGCGACGATGACGGCCTACCCGAAAATGCGAATTCCGACAGTCAGGCTGAAAGCGAAAAAGCCAAGAACAAAAATAATGGCGAGGAAAAACGCGGCGAAGTTATCAGCCTCGATATGTTCCGGAAGAAATAAAGCACAACCCCTAATTGCATTCTAATTATGTGCGAAATTAAGGGCTTGAGAGCCGCCTTAAACGCTCACATTGGTAACCAATTCTAAAGAATCTGGGACCAGGATTGGTCCATGAATAGGTTATTGCCTGGAACGGCTGATCTAACCATAACGATCCAACAGGATGTGGCGCTAGAGCGCCTGAATGCCCTTGATAGCCCCAGTATTCCTACTTTCTTTTCCTGCGGAATCATTGATACGGATATTGGTTATTACCAGCTAGCTCGACTTCCCGACGGCAAACGCATTCTCATCTTCGGCTTCAATCTGGAAGATTTGCAGCTGAAAGAGTTTCCCGGCTACGGCAATCTTTTTGCGCATCCGGCAAAACTGTACGGCATCGATGCTTTCGAAGAAGATATTTCTTTCAACGATATCTATCAAGCTCTCACCAATCATCAGGCCGCGCTGAAACGTATTATGCGCGAAGAATATATGCTGGTACGCACAGGCACCTATGTCTATCAGTCACGCGCCATCAGTTATACAATCAGTCGTAAAATAAATGGCACTGCACCTATTCTTCCTGACGATCTGGTCGAAATCGATACCTTTGTCGATGCGCTGCATGATAAAAAATATGCCCGCATCTATTATGACAAAGACGCCAATCTTTATAACCATGTCCGCTGTCCGCGTGTACGTCTTACACACGCCGGCGCTATTCCTTATAAAGATGCCCTGCGTCTTATTCAGGAACACCACACGACCCTGTTGACTGATCTTACCGAAGGACGCGACGGCATTCAGCATGAAGATAAAGCACTGACATGGATGGAGCGTTTTTGCCTGCGCCTGCGTATTTATAGTGCGCGCCTTCTCAGCAACCTGCATAAGGCACTCGACGAAACAGTCGAGGAATATAAAGGCGATAAGGTTTCCGGGGTTTTCAATCTCGCGCAGCGCGGTGCGGCGCTTGCCAAAATCCCCGTAGCCTTTCATGAGAACCTGATCGAACTTGTTCTGTCGTTGAAGGAAGCGTTCGAAGTTGAACATGTCGGGGGGTCGGAGCCAAAAATTCCCGAGGCACTAAAACCTTATGTCAGCGAGTTTCGGCTGCATACGCGGTTCAACCAGTTCCTGCATCCCCTGCGTATCGAAAAAGTAGAGGCAGCAGTGCCGTTAAGCCTTCATGAATCGCGCCTATGTCCCCTGAACGTTAAAGCTGTTAGCGAAGATCCGTTTCAACCAACCTCAACCAAAGCGCCGGGGCTTGGCGCGGTTCGCTCCCCCCTTGGCACGATCGTGCATATGTACCCCAACAGCGGCCTCCTTATTCAGGCTAACGGTGTTTGGATTGCGCTGTGCCATGACACGCAGAAAACTTATGCCGGCTACAACAAGGATATGGATACGCAGGCAAAGCCGAGCCCGCGCCCCATATTACGCGAATGGATGGGTGAGCAAAAAGCGCTTTGCTATGAACATGACCACCACGAATATGCTGTGAAGAGCGTCGATTTCGAAACGGTGCATCTGGCGGTTAAAGAAATCACGGACCATGGCGACGGGCATTTACTCGGTACGCACCGGCCTGAATGCGATATCGGCCCCTATGTCATTCCCGCCCGCAAACAATCCTTGCATATGCATTATACGCTCAAGGCCGATACCGTGACGACGCAACCTTCAGATTAATATCACGGGGCAAAAGACAATTTCCTGATTACAGATCTTATCCACGATGTCGCCATATTTCTGACGCTGATAGGCACGTTGAACATAAGACGACAAGATTTGAACTTGCGACCCCCAGTCCCCCAGCAAACACATTCGTTTTTAAGATGCTGAAAAACAAGATTATATCGAATGATCTGTGACCCATTTTTGAGGTCATTTTGCACGCAAGTCGCACACAGGATTTAGAGTGCACAATTGCAGAATTTGGCAGCTTCAATCCACTATTAACTATAATAATGGATCCATTTTATTTTGACAATAAATATGCTAATAAAAACGCTCCTAAATTCGGAGCTGCAATATGGCTGATGATTATAGCGACGGACGAGATCATGTTAAACAAGCTGGCGGCAGATCCTCAGATTTTAGCTGGGGCACAGAAGCTTGGCGTGGTGCTAGATCCCAGGAACATTATTATGATTCGTTAAAAAGCGGATCTCAAAGTAATTCTTCATCTTCAAGCGGTTCGGCTGGCGGACCAAGTGGTGACATATCTGTAAAGGGCATTTTTATTGGCTTAGCTGTTGTTGCTACAATTGGCGGGAGCGGCTTCATACTCTCGAAATTCTCTCATCAAGAGCAACCTGCAGCATCTCCGCAACCCATAATTCAAGACTCTTACTACTCTTATAATAATCCGACACTGGATGATGGAAAACTATTTGCAACCCAAGCAGATGGAAGTAAAATAACTTTTACGGCATCAGAAAATTGTATAGATACAGGAACCGATTACAAGAACAATAAAACTTTTCAATGCCGAGATCTAACAAACAGCTCTTATAGATATGTTCTTCATATCGCCCCAATTTTAACAACTAAACCACAATCGACTGAACCAGATATTTATCCAAATGGGGAAACTGTAGATCCTTCAGATTATCTGGACTTCAATTCCAGTAATGTAACTGATCGGATACTACATGAATCTTCACCATATCAGGAATCTGCAAAATGCTGTTTTGTAGTTACAGCCTCAGCAGCTGATGTTGTGGATTCGTATGATTCAAAACCACCAAATGTTATTGAAACCCTCCATAAAGGTGACAAGGTTTGGGTCTTAAATTCTAAAGCTATCGATTCCAGTAACATCAATGGTTTTCTGGCTGATTATCCTTTACTGTCCATTGTCGTTGAAAGCCCAGTTAGCGTCGGCACAACATCACAAGCAACCCAAAAATATCAAATTGCTTATGTAAGAGCCAAATATGTCGCGCCAATGTCGGGCAAGATTCTCCCCGACATTGCAGGATCGGAAACATCAACATCACTATCAGAATCATTTTCTACAAGTGCGACTGCCTCAACATCGAGCGACGATGCTACATTCCCGCCAAAATTCATCGAACGACAACAATACACAAGAAATGATATGTGGGTTGGCTACGCCACAGATAATATACCATTTTTCCCATATGTCGTTTCAGCAAGTGACAGCCTGGAGGACGTTGATAAGACAACCACCGACCAGGTAGGTCCTAGGGCACTCACTATTCAACAGAAATCACTCGTTATATTTAACTGGTGTTCACAGAGGCTTTGCGAAGTCAGCCTAGCTGACCCCAATAATGATTCTAGATTTATCTTAGGGTTGATAGACGCCCAAAATGTACCTTTGGTACACCAAGACGTGGCTCGGTCCGTGAAGTTCGGCCTATACGGTAAACCAATATCTGGAAATCAAAGCAGCTTGAATAATCTCACATTTTAAAAATGTGCCGGTAAAGAGATTTAGGCATGGGCAGTTTCAAGCCTGGTCTTGTCAAACAGGTTTGTTGGTTTAGAAGGCGCAACGGCGGGTTGAGAAGTTGCCGTAGATCCTCTCGTCCCTGTCTGAACAGTTGTGGCCGCATCAGGCAAAACTGGTTTAGTTACCGCTCTCAACTCTGCATAAGTTCCGCTGCCTGCGGCGATTGGCGAGCTCGGTTTCGCCGTGTCATCCATCGTCAACTGTAACGAAGCTCCGGGGTTAGTGTTAAGCAACATGTCAGCTGGAGAGTCCAAGGACAAACGCGCAATAGGCGTGATATCGTCCATCGCCCTATTCGCGACATTCAATAGTTTCAGCGCAACATGCGGCTGGATCGATTTATAGCTAATGCCCTGTCGACGCGCAGGCCCTGAACGACGGACCATTTTGTGTTGAGTAGTTGCTGCCGCAGATTTGCCAACCCCACCTGCAGAGCCACCCGATGTCTTGTTATTGTGCAAGCCCGCATCGTGCGCAACCGATGCTATAGGCTTAGCCTGAACCCCGATAGAGGCGGGTGACTTAGCGTAGGTAGATTGGGAAACCGGGATCCGTTGCTTAGAGACTAACGGCTTAGGGCCAGCATCAATCACAAGAGCAGGAGTATTAATATCTTTCCAAAAATCTTTCGTTAAGGGGTTAAAACTCATGCCTCTGTCTAATACACTGCCAATGTATTTAAGTGCACTCAAGGGATGATGAATTGCGTTCGTTACAACTGCCCCTAGCTGCCCTTTGTTTCGCCAAAGATCATGACCAACAACCGTTGCAACAGATGCAACTGTACCCCAGAGCGCAATTTGCGAAGCTATTACTGCTACCTCAGGCCCACCAAATACAACAGCCGCAATAGCAGCGACACCAACAACTCCGGCCAAAATAGGCCCGCCCCATTTTTTACCCCAAGCTGCACCTTTGGCCCCGCCGATCCAACCACCAACGGTTTCGCCAACGTTTCCGCCAAATTGCCAGCCCGCTACAGCAAAATCAGCTATGGCTGCAGTCTTGATAAGAAATTTTCCTAGAGGGGATTCAATAGCAAATTTGACAATTTTTCCAACGGGTGAATTCACCGCAGGTTTAAAGATATTTTTTATATTTGAATAAAAAGAAGCCATTTATTCCCAATCTAAAAATTGGCGCCTTAAGCAATAGCTTTATTATAACCTGATGTCTTTAAAAGATAATTAATTTCAATTGTAACTTCTTGATTCTAAAGACACAGCACGATGTCATCTGTGTTTTTAACGCATTCCCCCAAATACGTAACTTTAAATTACAACCGATTGCAGTTGCGGGTCACGCACCACAGAAGCTGGTCTTACTGCATCGCGAGAGACAGCGAAAACAACGGGCGCTGCAATCATATCAATTGTGGGGTTAGCTCCTAACTGACTTTGATAATTTACGCCATGCGGTTTTTTGTAGGAAGGCGATAATCCCCCTAAGGTAAAACTACCCTTCACAGAACTAGAGTAATCACCATTATTACCCGCAATGAAGCTTACTGCTTGGCCGATTGGAGCAGGTGATGTTGTGTCATTTAGCTTTATGATAACCGGGGCTGTTGATGTAGGTATTTTTGTTGCGGGCAGAACATAAGAAACCGGATCCTTTGTTCGTTCAGAACTTGATTCGCTGGAGGAGTCTGAAGAATGATAGGCACCACTGGCTCTTGCCCAAGCGGCATCAGCGTCACTCTTCGAATTTTTTGGGCCCTTGGGCTTTGCTTCAGGCTTCTTCACACTAGAAGAGCTGGGCCTATCAAAAATGGGATCGTCTTTTAATGAGTCTTCAACGGTCTGATTTTGCTCACCTTTGCCCATAATTGGAGCTTCAAGGCCAGCATTAGTCGCCTGATCAATCTTTTGGGAAAAATTATTAACTACGGCAGCAATGCCACTTGTAGCTTTTTTAACCCCACCCTTGACTTCATCAATAGGCGGCGAAGAATCTTTTTTGCCCGCTGTAGAACCAGGGGCGCTCGCTAAGCTCGAATTATTGGCAGAAGTTGCGGCAGAGGAATCAACTTTTTTAAGCCCAACCAAAATTTGAGCCTCCTCTCCTGCAAATTTCAATGTGTCGCCCAAGGCCGCAACATCTGAGTCTACCTCATTACCGGCTGATTTGGGGTTTTGCAAAATTGCTTCTCTACGATGTAAATGTCTTTGAGCTAGAAAATAAGTGGTGCCAAAATAACCTACAGCAGTTGTAGGAATTAGAAGAGCCGCCCACATAAATTTATTGCCAGCAAAAGATTTAAATGCAAACCAGACAGGATGCGCAATCCTATCCGCCTGCATTTTGTCCACTTTGGCTTTTTTGACAGGGTCTACTCGATATTTTGCGATTCTTCTTCTCTGTGCTGGAGTTAAGCCGTCGTCAACCGCTTCAGCTCCTCGCGGTAACTGCTGATCAGCTGCATTTCCCGAAATTGGTTTTCCATCTGCAGAATAAAGACGTTTACGGTCTTTCTTGAGAAGACCTAACGCTTCTTCTTTTTCGCCCAGCTCTACAGATAAAGATGCCCTTTGCTCAGCTTTTACAGCAGGATTTGCCAGTTTTGTAGTAATGCCTCTGATCTCACCACCTATGGTTTTGATCTTGCCATCCAAACTCTCCCTTATCAGCTGGTTGGCATGGGCAATGAGCTTGCTTTCATACGCAGCTTGCTTAGATGCGACCCTTTTACCTCTTCCAATAAACTTCCAGGCGGGGTCTTTTTTAGGCGCTTCTATGGCCGTCTTTACTTCCTTAAATAGCGCCTCACGTTCTTTTAGTTGAGAGATATTTGTAACAAGCTCAGGACGAAAATCTCTTTCTCTCTGAAGAGCTTTTGCTGCATCTGCCGCCGCCGCCCGCTCAGCAATCAGTTTTTTTGAGGCATCTCTTGCGCTTATCATGGCTGTCTTGGTATCGCGAACCTTTACGCTATCAATAGCTCTATCAGCTTTAGCAAGTTTCGCCTCTTTAGCCGCAGTAGCTGCCACTTTTGCTTTTTTGACGGATGTGTTTTCTAGCTTCTTAGCAGCTTCAGTAGCAGCATCTTTAGCGGCTACTGATTGCTTATTAGTAGCTGCAGCTTTTATATCGGCAGCAATCGCATCGTCTGTTCCACGGGCGGCTTTTGCGGCATCTTGTGCAGCAATGGCAACTTTGTCAGCTTTTCTGGCCGCGGTGGCTGCAGCCCGAGCGGCTTCAGCAAGCTTAACGGCTTTCGCCATTTCGGCAGCCTCTTGAGCAGCCTTAAGAGCTTTCCATGCCCAGCTGATACCTTCTGGTATATATTTAAGAAGCTTCCACATAATATCTATCCTTTATTATCACTTCCATAGTACCACAAAAAACAACATAGTTCTTATACAGCAATACTTTCACGAGACTATTTTAGGCAAATAGCTATTAAAATCCTGCTAATTCCATCACAAGTCCCAAGGCGGCACAGATATTTAGTTAATGAGAAGTAAATAGCCTAAACTAGACTCCCCCGCCGCTACCTCTAGTAACCTTAGCAATATCCAAAGCTTTTTGGCCACCGTAGGTTTGTGCTTGCCCCATAACTGCTTGCACAGCACGCCCGCCATCTCCCATTCTTTCATGATGTGCTTGTTGCCCAATCCAGCGAAGAGCATTTTCTGGGAAAGCACCAATAGTTTTAAAGCAATTATTGGCACACGAGTAAACAGTGGCTCCGTACATAAGGGTATATATTATGCGTATAAACGTGGTGTGCCCATGCATAGTAGAGCCAGTACTGGCAACGGCAAGTCCATAAGTGGCATTTAAAAAAATGATTGCTATTATGAAAACGAGAAGACCAGCAATCAATCCAAAAACGGTCATGACGGGACGAAGAAAAATATTAAATATCATAAAATAAGCTGCTTTTGCAGATTGGCTCGGCAACCCCTCTCCTTCCGGATTGAGATGCCCCAAAGCAATTAAAGGCACAGCTACAATTGCCTCTAATAAAGAAACTATCCATGTTAAAATATTAAAGAAAAAGCGGAAAAAGGGAAGCAATGGGACAACGAAGGCTAAAACATATCCACACGAAAAGAATATAAGAGCGAACATGGTATCAATATTAACATGCCAGGCAGCTATTTTTAGTTTGTAAAGCTCTCTTGCGATCCTATCTACTGGGGGATCCTTGCCGAAACGTGCGTTTTCCCACTTGAGTTCATTAAGTGCGATATCAAGAGATTTTTGATAAATTCCCTTTGGCCCATCTATAAGTCCGTAGGCAACTAGAACGCTTTGGTGGCCAAAGTTTGCAATCTCGGCAAGTGGATTTGACGTTTTTAATTGCATACCTAAAGAAAAAGATGGATTGCCATTATTTGCAGGGCAGCCATCTGTTGTACTCCATAAGCCGCTATTTGCAGCAGCAGCATCAACTCTTTGAAGCACTTCTTCGATCATAGATTGATGATCGTCATCCCATTTAGTATCATTTTTCATTCCCTGAGTTGCAGTTTGCTGTGCCCCGCCGCAAGGATCACTAAGGGCTGGGGCGGCTGGAGTGCTTGAAGGCGAGGAAATATGTAGAAGTTGCCAACTTTCAAAGTTAGCCAAAGGTAGTGCCACATTTTCATCTAATCGGCTGGCTGGAAGAACTACGACGGGTATTCCGTCAGTACTGGCAGCGAATATATCACCCTGAATACGCGCGATTGTATTTACCCACGCCCCTGCGGTTACCCAGCCGTATCCTGACCATTTCTGAACATCTGAAGCTAAGGAGCTATCGCTTAAATCTTGCATTTGAGCATCAAGTGCTCGCTTCATCGAGTCTTGAAAACTTGTGACTTCATTTTGATAATCTAGCGGGGACGGAGATTGCCCCTCCCCGTTGGGATGTTCTGGAATAAAGTATGAAATTTTACTGCCAAGAGTGGCGAACTTTGGCAGTTCATTTACAAAAGCGTCATTATATGCCTTCACAATATTTACAGCTTTGTGACTTCCAAAAGAGGCATTATTGCTTGCTGATGGAGTTTTGAGTATATAAGAACCACATACGGCATTATCGTCGATTATGTTATTGCCGTAATACCACCTCATTCCATCTTTTGAAGGCTGGGAATTTAATATTGGAGCTGAGTAATTTGTTGGATCAAATGCGCCACCTATATAATCGTCACTAACTGGGCCACTGTTGTTTACCTGCCATAATTGATAATTAAAAGCATATCTGCATGCTTCAAGAACAGCCATTTTTTCTACTAATGCTTCAACATTCGGTGTCGGAGGTGGCACATAACTATACTGCTTGGCCAAGGAACCTAAAAATATACTCCATGTTTGACTAGCGAGGCCAGAACCCCACTCCGCCATCTGAATCACAATATACTGCCCAGCATTTAACCCCGCCCCAGTTGTTGTGTTACAAGCGGTTGAACCACTACCTATTGGAACAAGAAGGCCGATAGCAAAAACCAAACGAACGGGAGCCCAAATTTGATTGGCCCTCTTCCCCATCGCGACACCTTCATGCGCCGTATTCACCACCATCGAAACGAGGTGATAAAATAAAATTACGGCCGCGAAACAAAGCATCGCGTTGCTGTAAAAGCCAAGTGCTGTTATCATTGCGCATTGGAGATCATTCGCCTGCCCTAAAGTATTCGGGGCACTTCCGCTGCTTAATCCGTAAAAATCTGATAATGGATGTCCTTTAAAAAGATAATCAATCCAATTTTGGGCTAAATCATCGGGCCCCATCGCTGAAAACATACTTGCATTTCCGCCCGTATCAGCATGCGCGGTCCCCATAAATCCAGCGAGAAGCGCGGTGATAACACTGAGCACCGAGAAGATCATTGTGCCGGTAACGGCGAAAAAGAGAATAACTTTCGGCAGCCCTTCCTTAGTGAATGACAAGCTATTCCAGGCAGTACCAAAAATTTCGGAGAGATTAAGGCGCGCGCCCTCAACTCCCAACAATGCTGGATGATTTTTTGGGAAAAGACCATTCATCGCAAAGACCATGGCGATGAGCTGAACAAAAACGCTAGTAGTTTCGCCAAGCGGACGTAAGCTATCGCCAATCCTAGGGTTGAACATTGTTCCTAGAATAGACGGACGTTTGGGTGCAGCCGGTTCAGTGGACTGCGTTGACTCGATAACTTTACGGGCCGCGAAAAATAGCATTCAAAATGGCCTCTTCCTTTATTCTCTTTTAGTTCTAGCTGCGATTCCAAAATTATTCATTAATTTAGCTGTATTTTAGTTAATGAAACCTGAAATCTATACAGCTTAAATTATTATAGCGGATAAGGCCTTGGTCACAAATAAACTTTTCATTAACCATGGCTTCTTGATGCCTTATTAAACTGCTCACTATTGAAAGCTTGCAAAGGCATCTAATAGGCCCGATTTTCTTATATCAATCATAGCTAAAACACGATGCTGAAAGCAATATCCATCTATGCTTAAAACATCAGATCTTAGTGCTTAAAGCAATCAGACAAGTACACGTGAAAGCATTACCTAAAGGTAATGCACGTGGCACCCATGGGATGGGGCTAGTTTGATTGTGCCATCCGGCACAATGCGACCGACTGATATCGACGTCACTGTCACAGAAAAATTATTCCAGGCACGTCTTTCGCTATTGAACTCCATTCATGATCGGAAGTGGCTTCATGAGACAAATTTTGTGTTCAAAAATATTTCTTCTAAAAATTTGATCGCATAAAAATATTTTTTATTCGTAATGGAAGACGTCAGACACAGTTGGATACAGTGTGAGACAATGGGAAACAGAGACAACATTTTTTGTATCGCAACGACCTATAATTAGTCATCTTTTGTTAGGATTTATACGGTAAATTTGGAGGATGGTATTTTCAGATAAAAGAATTTTAGAGAACAAATATTTTAGTGTGGAACGGTTAGATTCCGTTTTGGCGATACCAAATATTTTGTCCTTCACGTGGCAAACAAAAGTTATCACAGATATTGGCAAACTATGGACGAAGAAGGCCAAGAACGGTAGGAATTATTTAAAGGTGCAGATCCGTTGGTATCAAACCCCGACTGGCAAACCGCTTTATGCCAAGGCGTGGCCCCGCGAAAGTGAGCCGGATATTTTTGATGTGTATGCCGATAGTGAAGATTTGAGGGATGTAGGTTTTACCTTCCCTAAGGAAGGTTCTACATCACATTGGATAGGTGCTGTAATGAAGCTGGCTAGCGCTTAGCCAAAGAAGATCTCCGTTCTTGGGCTCATGGTGGGCAGCAAGAGGTGTCTTACTGAACCAGTAAGTGAAATGACCGCCTGGAGAAGGCGGCTTGCTTATTGGTGACGCATGCCTGTTCCGCTCTTAAAGCACCACTTCCTGCGCCGGGATGGCACAGGACCTAAAGCCCATGCCCACGCAGCCTATCTCTCCGGAACCAAGCTCGATGACGGTTTTGGTAATACTGCCGACTTTACTCCTAAGGGCGGTATCCTGCGCGCCGAAGTATGGGTACCAGTTGGTGCACCAACTTGGGCTAAAGACAGAGGTCAGCTCTGGAAAAGGTTGGAAGCACGGGAAGATAAAACCACTCGCAAGGCTAAAGCCATCTTGGCCCATAAATTCATCGGGGCCTTGCCACATGAGCTCTCGCTTGAAGAAAACATCCGATACGTCAAAGACTATGTAAGGGAGCAGTTCACCAGAAAAGGCTATGCCGCCGATTGGGCCATTCATGCCCCAGACAGAGATAGCGACACCCGCAACTACCATGTTCATATTATGGTGCCACTGCGTAAGTTCGAAAACGGTGACTGGGCCAAAACCAAAGACAGGTTCCCAAAGAACAGCCCAGCTCTGAGTGAGTACATCAAAGAAAAGCAGCGAGCCTTCTTTGAGCTACAGAACCGCTATCTGCAGAAGAATGCCATCGATGCGAGCATCATCCGCCGTAATGGCAAATGGGTTGTAACAACCGAGTACAGCATATCTTCTTTTTCCGACAAGCCTAACTCTACTACTTCTACTGCCCATGCTGCACGGACAGTCCCATCTGCTCGGCGTGGGGACGAACAAGCGTCACCGCCCTCTCAAACAAAACCAGCATCTGCACCAAGTGGTGCCAGTCTAGGACTTGGTGGCTCAGGCACAAACAGTTCAAGCCCTCTTAAAGAACTGCTCTCGCATGCCGCGAGAGGTACGACCTCCACGTCGAACTCCCGAACGCAACATTTCAAAAACCCAAATACCAAAAGCTGGCCTGCGGCAGCCATCACCGATTGGGCAGCATGGGGCCATCGCAACCCACGCAAGTTCTTTACTCTCTGGCCGGAGCTCGGTGCGGGCAATCCGGCACCGGGCGGAGGTGCGCTATGAACGATAAACATCCCGGTAGTGAGATAGACACAACCAGCATGCATCGGCCCAGCCTACGCGTAAAGCAGGCAGCGGAGTTGCTACAAATCAGTATTTCAACGGTGTATAAACTCATACACACCGGCTTTCTTGAAGCGCATCATGTCGGCAATCACCACCTGCGTATTTTTTCAGATAGTTTGCGCGATTATCAGGAGCGGCAAAAAGTTATTGCAGCTAACCCGCATAGTCAGACTCCTAGTCACCCCACCAGAAAGGACAATCCATGGAGAAGCAACGCGCACCGCAATGCTCTGGCTTTGCTCAAACAGGCAGGTGTGATTTGAACAGCTCGTGTATTTTCAATGAGTTAGCAAATTTACCAGACACAGTGCCAAAAATAACTAACGAAAAGTGCCAATTTCGTTACTTATTTTTTCGTAAGTAACATGGATGAGGTTATTCATTTAAACAGCAATTATGACTTTATTTCTTACCTGCTAGATTGGAGAAACCATGGCCGTCTATTTCGATAAAGAACGTAAACAGTGGCGCTATAATTTTATCATCGCGCATAAACGTTATAGCAATTATTGCATCGACCCAAAAACGGGCGCTGGAGCTGAAACAAAGAGTCAGGCCAAGGAGATCGAAACCAAAGTCAAAGCCGCTGTTCTTGAAGCACGTCCTATTCTGCCGATTTTGCCCTTCACGATTACGTTTGCACAAGCTATGGCAGCCTATATCGCGCAGGTGAAAGGCGGACGCAGCTGGGGCAATCAAAGAATTTATGTCCGTGAGCTTCTGGCTCATTTCGGTGAGACGACGCCGATTATGGCCATCACCGAAACGCTTATCTGGGACTATATTGCTTGGGCCAGAACGCAGAAAATCAAAATCTGGACAGGGGGCGGCGTCAAACCCGGCGATCCCCTGCCCTTAGGCAAAACCGAAGAAAGCTGCTGGCGCGAAAGTGAACGCACGCGGTCTGACAGCACGATCAACCGCTACCTTGATGCGCTGCGGAAAGCGCTTGGTATTATGGCTAAGCAACGCGACCCCAATAATGGGCAGCCACTGTTGATGGCTCCACCTCATGTACCGAAGCTGCAGGAACCAGATGCACTACCGCGCCCGATATCCCCTACAGACATCGGTAGAATTTTAGAAGAAGCACCGCCGCATTTAGCGGATACGATCAGACTTTGTATCTTGATGGGCTTTCGGCAACGCGAAGCCTTGTCTTTGACGATCAACCATGTTGACCTTGATAATCGGGGCGTCTGGTTGCGTGGCGATGAAACTAAAGGCAAGCGCGGCGAATTTATTCCCGCTAACAAAGAGGCCGTGGAAATTCTGCAACGCTTGATGGAACAGGCAAAGGAGCGCGGTATCCAACATTTGATTTCCTACAAGGCTGGAAAGAATGGCAAATGGCGACCAATCAAACATCTGGATACCGCGTGGCACCGGGTGCTGAGGGCCTGCGGTCTTGAAGGCCAGCATAAATTCCACAATACCAAAGCTACTTTCGTGACAGCCGTAGCGATGGCAGCCCCTGCTCCGGTGGCGCAGCAACTGGCAAGGCATAAGGATTTTGAGACAACGCGGCGCTATATTCGGATAGCCGACGAGGTGACACGCAAGGCTGTTGAGAGCATTAATTTTAATCTCAAACCGGCTGAAAAAGTCAAAAGTCGCACGCAAGAGTCGCACACGGAGATCAAGCTGCTTCTGCCGACGATGGATAAGCCTTTGAATTTAATGGTCGGGACGACAAGATTTGAACTTGCGACCCCCAGTCCCCCAGACTGATGCGCTACCAGGCTGCGCTACGTCCCGACATTAAAGGATAGGAAGGGCCGGACTATAGAATGCAGCTGATGGGAAGGCAACCGCCGTTATGCGCGATCTGTTATTCCAAAATAAACAATAAACATAGGGCCTTTTTACCAACCTCAAGACAACAGCTAACTTAAATTCCGCTTTGCCGAAGTAATTCGCGCAACGACTTTAATGCCGATAAAACACCTTCAATCTCGCGGCGTTTTTCTGGCGACAAGCTACGCGCAGCTGGTTGTGCGGGCGGTTGCGTTGACAGAGCTCCACCCGAGGCCGACGCGGTATGATGATGCGATAGCACAGAAGCAGGCACTTGCGGATCGGGCACCATCGAACGTGCAGATGGGAAACGGCCATTTTCTTTCAGCAGTTTCTGCACACCGCGAATGGTGAAGCCTTGATTATAAAGTAAATCCTTAATGCTGCTGATCAGTTGAATATCTTCAGGCCGATAGTAACGGCGACCGCCACCACGCTTTAGCGGGCGAATTTGCTGAAACTTACTTTCCCAGAAACGCAGCACATGCTGTGGCACCGAGAGATCTGTAGCGACTTCACTGATAGTGCGGAATGCCGTCGGGGATTTCATTTCCGGCGCACGAAGCGGCATGGAAAGTGGCGGGTTCGACGGCGATGGCATAGCCACTGATGGTGGATTGGAAGTAAACGGCCCCGTCATGCTTCACCTTCCTTTGTAGGAGTGTCGGATGAACCACCTGTCGCGCCACCAAGAGCGCGATTGATCTTGTCTTTGAGAACGTGACTGGCACGGAAGACCAGAACACGGCGCGGCAGAATAGGAACTTCCTCGCCCGTCTTGGGGTTACGGCCAACGCGCTCGCCTTTGCTGCGAACCTGGAAACTGCCGAAGGAAGAAAGCTTGACCATTTCGTCTTTGATAAGAGCCTGGCTGATCTCTTCAAGGATCACATCAACAAGCTGCGCTGAATCATTACGCGACAAGCCGACTTCCTGATAAACAGCTTCGGCTAATTGCGCGCGAGTGACGGTGCTTTCGGTCATTATGTACTCCGTCTTAATAGGACTGAGTCGAAAGGGTAATCGGTATTTGCGTTTTGGTCAAATCGGAATCGCTTGAAAGGAAACAGGATCAAGAACTTAGTTAAACTGATCTGTCAGATTAACATCTTATTGTATCTTGATCCCGCCTGCTGATTCTCTACCACCGCACCATAGCGGCGCCCCATGTAAAGCCGCCACCCATTGCATCCAGCAAAACTAATTGCCCTTGTTTCAGGCGTCCGTCCTTGCTGGCAGCTGCCAAAGCCAGAGGAATAGAAGCCGCCGAAGTATTGGCATGATCAGCGATGGTCACCACGACCCGGTCCGGTGACATGTGCAGCTTCTTTGCGGTTCCCTCGATGATTCGTTGGTTCGCCTGATGTGGCACCAGCCAGTCAATTTGTTCGGGTTTTAAATTATTTGCAGCCAAGGCTTCATCTACGACATCAGCCAAATTCTGTACAGCGTGCCGAAACACTTCTTGCCCTTCCATACGTACATGGCCAGTTGTTCCGGTAGAGCCCGGCCCGCCGTCCGCTGCTAGCAGATCATAATGGCGGCCGTCCGAGTGCAAATGTGTGGAGAGAATACCCCTGTCGGTATTATCGCCCTTACCCTCGATCGCGCCCAATACAACCGCCCCTGCCCCATCGCCGAACAATACGCAGGTGCCACGGTCATTCCAGTCGAGCAGCCGTGAGAATGTCTCAGCCCCGATAACCAGAGCCTTGTTAGCCTGGCCAAGGCGGATGAAATTATCAGCTATCGCCAGTGCATAGACGAAGCCGGAACAAACAGCCTGCACATCAAACGCAAAGCCCTTGGTCATGCCAAGCAGCGCTTGCACCTTGGCGGCCGTTGCCGGAAAAGTATTATCAGGTGTGGTTGTCGCGACGACGATAACGTCAATATCGGTGGCATCCAGCCCGGCCTCAGCCAGCGCTTCACGTGAAGCAGCGAGGGCTAAATCGGAGGTTTTTTCATCGGCAGCAGCTATGTGACGGCTTTTGATGCCCGTACGCTTGGAAATCCACTCATCAGTTGTATCGACACGCTTGGCAAGTTCGTCATTGGTCAAAATGGTTTTCGGCAAATAACTGCCGCAGCCAAGAATAACCGAACGGCGCATTAGAGACTTCCGTCAGTAAGTTTAGGGGCTTCTGGTAATTCAGTTTCCGATAGGGCCGGCACAGTACCCAGCACGCCATATTGCCGCGCTAATTCTTCAGAAATATCTTTGTTGAAATTATGCGCAACAAGATCATGGGCCACGCCGACAGCGTTGGCAAAACCGACGTGATCGGTGCCGCCGTGGCTTTTCACACAGATGCCCTGCAACCCAAGAAACATCGCGCCATTATAACGACGTGGATCAATGCGCATTTTCAATTTCTGCATCGCGCCGCGCGCAAAAATATAACCAAGCTTGGCGCTAAATGAAGATGTAAGTGTCTGGCGCATGAAATAGCTCATCAACTGCGCGGTGCCTTCAAGGGTTTTCAGCGCGATATTACCGCTGAAACCGTCGGTGACGATAACATCCACTGTGCCTTTGGCAATATCGCTGCCCTCTACATAGCCGTAGAAAGATCCCGGCACAGGGCGTTCGCGCAAAATTGTTGCGGCCGTGCGGATTTCGTCGTGCCCTTTGAGTTCTTCAGTACCAATATTCAACAACCCGATTGTGGGTTCGGTGATCCCCAGAACGGCGCGGCAAAAAATGGAGCCCATCAAGGCGAACTGCACCAGATTCTCTGCATCGCATTCGACATTTGCGCCAAGATCAAGCATGACGCTCTCGCCGATCTTGGTCGGCACCATCGAAGCCATAGCGGGACGGTCAATCCCCGGTAATGTTTTCAAAACGAATTTGGCCATCGCCATTAAAGCACCGGTATTTCCAGCCGAGACGACGCAGGCGGCTTCACCTTGCGCGACGGCGTTCAGCGCCATACGCATGCTGGAATTACGTCCCTGCCGCAAAGCAAGCGACGGCTTTAAATCGGCGCTGATAGCATCAGGCGTGTGGCGCAATTCACTGGAAGCCTGGAGAACAGGATATTTATCAAGCAGCGGCTTAACCTGCTGCTCATCCCCAAAGAAAATAAACCTGGCATTCGGATAGCGTTCACGCGCCAAAGCCGCTCCAGCAATGACGATGCCGGGGGCGCGATCACCGCCCATCGCATCCAGTGCGATCACGGTGTTAGTTGTCATGCTAAAGGACCCCGGAGGCGGGAAATGTTACGCGGACTTCGACTTTACAACCGAACGGCCGTCATAATGGCCGCAGGCAGCGCAAATGTGATGCGACAGCTTTGGTTCGCCGCAATTCGCGCATTCCATTGAATTCTTAGCCTTCAGGGCATGATGTGAACGGCGCATGTTGCGCACGGATTTCGAGGTCTTCTTTTTAGGTACGGCCATGTTTATCTCGCAAATAGAGGGCACGCCCCGAACCTTCGAGGCTGCGCAATCCACGTCTTTCTAGGCAAAATGCCAGAAAAAGCAAGGATTAAAGCTCTTTGTTAATAGTTACTTCGTTTTCTTGGGATTTTTGGGCCAATTTGCCAATTGAGCCAGGGGTCCAGGCACACTTTTTTCCTCACCAAAACCGGCCTCGATATAGCCTACCCCTTCCTTGCGGGGATAGGGATCAAGCATAATGCCTAAATTCTGGGCAACCAATTCCCCCAGATCTATGACTCCCTCAATGATGGGTTCAAAATCTTCCTCGTTAGGGTCTGACGGCCCTGCCCCACCTTCCAGCAATTCCGGCGCGGCATAAAAAACCTTAAAACTGTGCTCGATATGGCTCGGTAACGGATCCAGCGTTATCACGCATTGCTGCACCACATCGGCTATGAGTGATCCTGTCACAGCAATGGCTTGATCGGCTCTGGCCGGATGCAGCGTGATTTTGGCTTCCAGCTTTAATAATTCCAGCAAGCCAAAACGCTCGGCCAGCGCCTTGCGTTCATTTTCCTTAGCTTCCAGAGTTTGTTCCATCCCCGAAGGCGGAATTTTTTCTAAGGCGATAGGTCTGGAAAATTCAGGCTGAACCAAATCAATTTTAATATGCATATCAAATCCTCACTTAAACAATGGCTCCGCGAACGTAACCTTACCATTCATGATATCGGCAAGGTTCTGATTTTCCAAGCTTGCTGCGGCGCGACGAACATAGCTCGTCATATGCTGCAAAATCTCAGGTGAAACCTGCCTGTTACCGTACAAATTGCGGCCGAGCGTAGCCGCCAGCGCTCCGTCTGACTCGCCTAAAGCTTTTTGATAGGCTTTACCCCGTCCGTAGAAAGCCGAAATCATAGGACGGATTTTCTTGCCGACGCTCATATCGCCCACGCCCATTTCACGCAGATTGCGGTCCATGTCGGCAAACATCAGATCGAACAATTGCTGCTTAAGCGCTCCAGCTTCGTGAAGGCGATACATTAGTAAAAAAACATGCAGTAGTAACAGGTCGAAACGCCCATCAATTGTATCGGCCACCTGAAGATCTTGATAAAATTCCACCTGCCGCGCCTGATCGACACAGGCTGCATACAGCTCGGCTACCGGCGGTTCGACCACGGGCTTGATAAAAAAATGATGCAGGCGTTGAAGCAAAGACATTATTATGCTCATCTGTTCGAGACTATTGCTTTGTGAACCAAAATAGTGACCATGGTCAAGATATGCGCCTGACAATTCTTTCTTCACTTCTCCTTATTGGCCTGCTCGGCGCTTGCGAGCCGACAATGGCTAACCGTGGCAATATCCTCGATCCGGATAAATTAGCCAGCGTTAAAGTGGGCACCAGCACACGCGAAGAAGTCGCCGCCAGCCTCGGCAGCCCGACAATGGTCAGCACTTTTGATGATAAAACCTGGTATTATGTCGGCCGCCAGACCGAACAATATTCGTTTTTGGACCCTGAAGTTATCAAACAGCAGGCAACCCAGATCCGCTTTAATGACGAGGGCGTGGTAACAGATGTCCATAATCTGGACATGGCGAATGCGGAGGACATCTCTCCCGTTGATCGCCGCACCCCAACTTATGGCAATGACGATACACTCATTAAGCAGTTAATCGGCAACCTCAGCCATCCAACCCCCAAGACCCAAGGTCGCCGGGAAGGCGAATAGCTATTCCGCCGCTAGCCGGTCAGGCACGGCGCTTATGATTTCTGCTGCCAGTATCTGGAAAAATTCTGTCAGATTTTTTTGCAGTCGCGCAAAGCCTTCAGTTTTTTCTAAAGTTTGCTCATTCATATACAGACGGCGATTGATCTCCAGCTGCAGCGCATGCTGACCCGACTGCGGCTGGCCATAACGCCGCGCGATTTCGACACCCTTGTACGGATCATTCAAGGCAACGCTGTAGCCCATATCCAGCAGAATATTTTGCACGCGTCTTGTAAAGGACGGATCACAGCTAGTGCCGTCGCGGTCGCCCAGAATAAAATCGGGTCGACGCACCAGGCGATTTTCGTGGCTCTGGCTTGGCATGGAATGCGCATTAATCAAATAGCATTCCCCGAATTCCGATACCGCCTGCGAAAGGGTATTTGCCAACGCAGCATGGTAGGGCCGGTAGAATTTTTCGATGCGCTCTTGCACTTCCGCCACGGACAGCGGTGCGGCATAAACCGGAACATTGCTGCGGCATAAACGGCGAACAAGGCCCAGCCCCAGCAAGGTACGGGCGCTGGGCTTTAACGTCGTCGGCCATGGCTCGGATAAAACGGCGGGGTCGATATCGTCTTCGGCACGATTGGCGTCAATGTAGCTTCGTGGAAACTCAGCCGTTATGACGGTACCGCCCGCATTAACAGCACCCATGATCAACTCGTCGACATAGGAGTCTTCAGTTTGGCGCAACAAGGCCAAAGGGCAGCTATAACCAAAATCAGCTGGGTAAATGCGCCCGGAATGCGGGGAATCCACAACTAAAGGTGTTTTGGCGGCAAGTGGTTCCGAGAGAATATAGGGCTGCAATGACATCGGGCAAATTATGGAGATGCCGCCAGACAAAGAAAAGAAAAACTTATCCTTAACGGCAAAAAAAGGTTAACCGACATAATCACGTCTTATTGTTAAGCAAAGTCTTGCGTTGCTGGCGTGCAAGTGCCAAAAAGACGGTTGAATCAAAATACCACTCAAGAACACAGGCAGAAAAAGATATGTTTGCCAATCTGTTAGGTTTGCTCTCCGCCGATATGGGCATAGACCTCGGCACCGCCAACACGCTGGTCTATGTCAAAGGCCGCGGCATTGTCCTGAATGAGCCCTCTGTCGTTGCCATTGCGCATAGCAAAGGCAAGCGCCATGTGCTTGCCGTTGGCGACGAAGCCAAGCTGATGCTGGGCCGTACGCCCGGCAATATTCAGGCTATCCGTCCCCTGCGCGACGGCGTTATTGCCGACTTCGAAGTTGCAGAGGAAATGATCAAGCATTTCATCCGCAAGGTTCACAATCGCCGCAGCTTTGCCAATCCGCAAATTATCATTTGTGTGCCATCAGGCTCCACCGCTGTTGAACGCCGCGCAATTCAGGAATCCGCAGAATCCGCGGGCGCACGCCGTGTGTTTTTGATTGAAGAACCAATGGCCGCTGCGATCGGCGCCGGTTTACCCGTGACCGAGCCAACGGGATCAATGGTTGTCGATATCGGCGGCGGCACGACCGAAGTCGCCGTGCTTTCACTCGGCGGTATCGTGTATTCACGTTCCGTACGCGTCGGCGGCGATAAGCTGGACGAAGCGATTATCAACTATATTCGCCGCTATCATAATCTGCTGATCGGCGAGAGCACGGCTGAGCGCATCAAGAAAGAAATAGGCTCCGCCTGCCCGCCGGAAGACGGCGAAGGCCGTGTCACCGAAATCAAGGGCCGCGATTTAATGAACGGCGTGCCGAAAGAAATCGTCATCACCGAACGTCAGGTTGCCGAAAGTCTGGCTGAGCCGGTCAGCGCCATTCTGGAAGCCGTTAAGGTTGCGCTGGAAAACACCGCGCCGGAACTGGCTGCGGATATCGTCGATAAAGGCATTGTTCTGACTGGCGGCGGAGCGCTGCTGCGTAACCTCGATCTGGTACTGCGTCATGCGACGGGATTGCCTGTATCCGTGGCTGAAGACCCATTGTCATGCGTGGCTTTGGGTACTGGTCGCGCCTTAGAAGAAATGCACACGCTGAAGAGCCTGTTGGTCGGCGGCTACTAAAACCTTCCGCCTACGCAATAAACGGCAAATAAGCATAGCTTTTTTATGCCTTATTTGAGCCTTTTACTTCCCTTATTCTTGCCAAAATGCCGGTCTAGCTTTCTGGCTTAAGAACGGTCATCGGTGAGTCGCCGGTGATTGTCCGACCTCAACAACCCTCAGTTAACCCTGTAAGGATCAACACAAATGACAACCGCTAAATACTCCCTCACTAAAGCCGCTGCTTTTGCCGTACTTTTGGGAACAGTTGCTCTCGCCGCTCCTTCTTTCGCCGCGCCTGTTGATCCGACCGCCCCAGCTGGTCCGCCAAACAGCACCGTTAATCTGGATGCTAATGGCCATGTTCTCAGCAGCACGCCAGATACCAGCATGCAAGGTGGCGGCGTATCGCTACAAGGCAATGGCGCAGGAACACAGACGACAGCCCCAACCTACCATCATCATCACGATCATGCCGTGGCACAACCTGCCGCTGCTCAACCAGATTCCGATCAAGGCATGACGGAAGATCATCACATGAAGATGCACAAAGGCATGCATGGCCCAGAAGAAATGCGCCAGCATGTCGAAGAACGCATCAAGACCCTGCACGCCAAGCTGATGGTTACACCAGAGCAGGAAGCGCAATGGAGCGATGTTGCACAAGCCATGCGCGACAGCGAAGCCAATGTCAGCAGCCTAATTCAGGAACGCCACAAAAATGCAGGCTCCATGAATGCGGTTGATGATCTGGAATCGTACCAGACGATTGCACAGGCTCATGCCGATGGCCTGAAGCAGGTCAATGCCGCTTTTAAGAACCTCTATGCCACGATGTCGGATGCGCAGAAGAAAAACGCCGATACGGTCTTTGATCATTACGAAGGTCATGGCCCCGAAGGCAAACCGATGCATCATCACCATAAGCACAACAAGACAAGCAAATAACCCCGCAACTTAACTTAGGAGAAACATATGACGAACGTCGTAATTGTGCCTAAAAAGTGCGGAAAATTTGCCCTGAAGGCTTTATCGGCTTTAGCGCTGATTGCCATTATGGGGACCGCAACAATCAGCCCTGCAAAGGCCGATTGGGATAACCATCCAGGGCATCCGCCTACATGGCATGAACGTGGTTGGGACAGGCATGCGCATGATGCTTATCGTTGGCATCACGCTCATCCTCATTACGAACCACATTATGTCTCCTCGCCGCCGCCGGTAGTTTACTACCCACCGCAGTCGACAGGCATCAATCTGATCTTGCCTTTGCACTTTAACTAAGGCCAGATAACAAAAACTAAAGGCCCCTTCTCACAAGGAGGGGCCTTTTTTTATGGAGAGAATGACGTTAATTGATAATGAAGCTCACAATACTATTAGGGAACATCCTACTTCCCCTCACCCAGAACTTCTTTCACCTTGCCGGCAAGCTGCTTCAGCGTGAAAGGTTTGGGCAGGAAGTATATCGTCTCGCCGGACTTGAACTGCTCGCGCAGCCTGTCTTCGGTATAACCGGACACAAAAACAACTTTCATCGTCGGCCAGCGTTCACGAATATGTTTATAAAGCGTGGGGCCATCCATCTGCGGCATAACAACGTCGGTAATGGTGAGGTCAATCTTCTTGTCGCCTTCTTTATCGAGAATAGAAAGCGCTTCCTCGCCGCTGCGGGCTTCCAGAACGTTATAGCCCTTGTTGCGCAAAGCGCGTGATGAGAATACACGCACGGCGTCTTCGTCTTCAACTAACAGGATTGTGCCCACGCCCGTGAGATCCGGTCCCGGTTTATCTTCACGCACATCTTCAGCTTTGACTTCAACTGATTTGTCGCTTTGCTGGTAAGCGGGCAGGTAAACCGTAAACGTCGAGCCTTTGCCAACAACGCTATCGACACCGATAAAGCCGCCCGTTTGCCGCACGATGCCGTAAACGGTGGAAAGGCCGAGGCCGGTACCGGAACCAACTTCCTTGGTTGAGAAGAAAGGCTCAAAAATACGCTGCATGATTTCTTTAGGAATACCGGTACCGATATCCGTTACCTCAATCATGGCATAATCACCGGGCGGCATTTCATCCTGCCCGCGAATCATAGGCTTGTCCTGATGATGGCTGCGAGTGCAAACGGTAATGACACCATTGCTCCCCATAGCATCGCGCGCATTGACGACGAGATTGATGATCACCTGCTCCAGCTGACCTTGATCAACCTTGACCAGCCCCACATCACGGCCATGAAGCATATCCAGTTTGACCTGTGGCCCGATGAGACGGCGTAGCAGGTTGGAAAGTTCAGACAGCACATCGACCAGATTGAGAATTTTTGGCTGCAAGGTTTGCTGACGCGAGAAAGCCAATAATTGTTTTACCAGATTGGCAGCACGGTTACCGTTCTGCTTGATCTGCATAATGTCGTTAAAGCTCTGATCACCGGGCTTGTGACGCTGCAATAGCAAATCGCAAAAACCGATCATGGCGGTTAGAAGGTTATTAAAGTCATGCGCTACGCCGCCAGCCAATTGACCAATAGCCTGCATCTTTTGCGATTGCGCGAACTGAATTTCGAGGCGCTTCTGTTCCGTCGCATCGATGAAGTACAGCATTAAACCCTGCTGTTCAGCGGGGGCTTCTGGCTTGCTTACCAAACTAAAGCGTTTAACGAAAACATTGGTGATGATTTCGCGGTCCGACACCATATGCACTTCAAGCGATTTTTTAAGGTCGGCGCCCTTCAGCACCTCGCCCAATTTTGCCATTGTATCGGCGCGGTCTTGCGGCGCGACTAAATCACCCATATGAGAGCCGACAATGCCGCCATGCGGACGACGAATAACTACATGGAAGGCATGATTACACTCCATCACCTTGAATGTATTGTCGAGTAAAAGAATGCCGATCGGCGCTTCGGCAAATAATCTCTGGAAACGGTATTCAGAAACAGACAGCGCTTGCTGCCATTCACGCTCCGGCGACAAATCGCGCACAATGGAGCGCGTGCGTAACGTCTTGCCATCTTCACTGACGACAACTGTCTGGGTGATAGCCGCTGGGAATAACTGCCCGTCGCGACGGCGCATCATAACTTCGCCGCGTAATTCGCCTTGCGCGCCTGTAGCGATGGCATGGGCTGCTACACCTTTCGGCGCCTCCCCCAAAACATCATGTAACCGCACATCGCCCTTGACCAGTTCTTCGGGGGTTACCTTCAACCATTCGGCCAGTGTTTTATTCACGAAACGGAAACGGCCATGTTGATCAACCGAGAAAATACCTACAGGCGCATGCGCCATGAAATCGACCAGCTTGTTTTGCTCATCGCGCATGGCTTTTTCCATGCGACGGCGCTCACTGATATCTTCAAAACGCCAATGGTAGAAATTCGGAAAGCCTTCAATCGGGCGGGAAACAATACGCCGCCATTCCACAACCTTGCCGCCACGAATGACGGGCAGTTCGGCAATACCGGGCTGCCCCTTTTGCAAAGTCGCCTTGACCTGCTTGAACTCAGCCGTCACTGCAGGCGTTGCCGAAAAACGCGCAGCCAATGCCTGTTCTGCATTCTGCGTCCCCAGATCAAGCCAACCCCGGAAGGCGCGGTTAGCCAAAACGACCTGCCCCGTCTCATTGGTGATAAGCTGCGGCGTCAAAACACTGTGAAAAGCTTCACGCAGCAACGTTTCCTGACTGTCATTCACATGATTGGGGCGCAGATGTTTCCACGTCACCCATGCGGATGCAAACATCGCCATAGCAAAAATCAGGCTGGCGACAATCGCAAACACGCCGGAAGCGAAATAGGGAATGATAATCGCCAATGTCGAACAAACGGTCATCGCCCCAAGCCCTATGAGGGCGCGCGAAGGTGGCTCCTTCGTTCCCACTTTTGAAGGCGGTTGGGGCGCAATTAGCGACAACGGCTTTTTGGGCGGCGTTGGCTTTAGATTCGGCAGATTCGAAGTCATTAAGAGTTAGATACAGAGTGATATTTAACGATAGGTGAATAGCGGTCCCGCAAACTTATCCACAGCCCTTTATTATTAAAATCTGCGCTTCTTGAGCTTATAGACGTAGGAAATCAGCTCGGCGACGGCCCGGTAATGCTGGGTGGAGATTTCCTGATCTATTTCGACCGTGTCATATAGCGCCCTGGCCAAGGGCGGATTGCTAACCATCGGTATTTTATGCTCCTCAGCTACGGCGCGAATACGCTCCGCCACATTATCGATACCTTTAGCCAGAACCCGCGGCGCGGCCATTTTGCTACTGTCGTATTGCATGGCGACCGCATAATGGGTCGGGTTGGTAACAATGACGTCGGCCTTCGGCACCTGTGCCATCATACGTTTGCGCGCTTTTTCCAAACGCATTTGCCGCAAGCGGCCTTTAATAACAGGGTCGCCTTCCTGCTGTTTGAATTCGTCTTTGACCTCCTGCTTGGTCATGCGCAGGTTTTTATAATATTGGTGGCGTTGATAAAAAAGATCGCCGACAGCCAAAAGGGTAAAAACCAGCAACAGCATAAGAATGAGATGAATAGTCTGTTGCTGTAGATAGGCGATTGAATCCATCAAAGGATGGCCGGTAAAGGACGGCATCATTTGCG
Organism: Alphaproteobacteria bacterium; assembly: GCA_013289265.1. Lineage (GTDB taxonomy): Bacteria > Pseudomonadota > Alphaproteobacteria > UBA9219 > UBA9219 > JAATFY01. Next base: position 22,866 of record JABDAH010000001.1, on the reverse strand, counting down.
CGACGGGTATGAGGGTGAACACGACCACCGTTCCCAGAACAACAAGTTTGGCAAAATTTTTGACGAGTTCGAAAAGGGCATTCGTTGAGAATATCTTTTTAAATCCGGCAACAATTGACAGTTTCGCAAGGTCAAATTTAAGCATCTCGGTTGAAGCAAACAGCCCTGTCTGCACCATAATTCCACCGACCGCCGCCGCCAGTAGGACAGCAAAAATAGCAACTGTCGCCCACGCCACTTCAGTAAGGGCGCCAAAAATAACGTTTTGGAGGCCGCGATCTTCCAGATTGAGCGCATGCGGCATCTCAATGAAAACGCGCAGGCTTCCTATCATATGCCGCCCCATAGGGGGCCCAAGCCACTGAACAACAATCAGAATGGCAACAAATAAAACCCATGCGCTGACTTCGCGGCTAATGGGCAGCTGGCCTTTCTCACGCGCCTCGCCAAGGCGCTTGCCTGTAGGTTCTTCGGTTTTTTGATCTTGATCTTCTTCTGCCATGTTCCGATCTCAGCGTCCGAAAAAACCATCCAGTGACGAATTAAAATATTGCAACCAGATTGTCAGGATGCCCGCAAAAGTGAGGCTAAGCAAAATCGCGCCGCCCCATATCTGCACCGGCATCGTGATAAGGAAAAGCTGCACCTGCGGCATAAGCTTTTGCATCATGCCGAGAGCGATGAACATCAGCAGGCCAATAACGAGAAAAGGCATGGCAAGCTCGATCCCGATAACAAAGCTTCTGTTCATGATCTGAATAATAGTTTGCGCCATATCACCTGGCATAAGACTGCCTCCGGCAGGGAAAGCGTCATAAAGCGCCATCAGACTACGAAACAGCAGATGATCAAGCCCGGTAATAAAAATCAGAGTAACAGCCGATACGCTGAGCAAAGCGCTGGTCAACGGGCTTTGCGTCGCCAAGGTGGGATTGAGGATGGTGGCATTGGAAAGCCCCATCTGCAGGGAAATGACGGAGCCGGTATTTTCCAGCACACTCATGATCAGGCGAAGCATCGTGCCGAAGAACAGGCCAATAATGATTTCATAAGAGAGCATTTTGACCAGATCGGCCATCGCATCCGGTGGCGGCGGTATGCGGCCCATCATCGGCTCCAACAGCAAAAAGCTGAGGCTCAGCGCAAACATCAACCGCATACGCGGGGATACATAGCTTTCACCGATACCGGGAAAGAGCATGATAACGCTGCCAAGGCGCGAAAAGAGAAAAAGAAAAGCGAAGACGTGATTGGAAAGGACTTTATCGAGATGAAGAGTTGTCATCGCCGCGGTTATTCGTTGCTTCGGCCGATTTGCACGATGCGGTCGGTAAGCGACTGGGTAAAGCCGCCGAGCGTCGCCATCATGAAAGGCAGCAACCAGATCGTCAGGGCGAAAATGATCAGCATCTTAGGAATGAAAGAAAGCGTCATTTCCTGAATGGAAGTCACAGCCTGAATAAGTGACACGACCACACCAACGATCAGGCCCGCCAGCAAAATGGGCCCCACGATCTTCAGCATGACGGTGATGGCCTCGCGGCAGATTTCAATGACTTCGGTTTCGTTCATGGCGGGGACGGACTGTTGGCTGCTGGCTTTTAGCAGTTTGATGAAAAGCGAATCCAGTTAACCAAAAAAACAAACTGCGAGCAACTAATCCACACCTACGACGCCGGCTTTGCCTTCTTTTTCTGGCATTAGCTTCAGGCGGCGGGTACGAACATCGCCAAGGATAGCTTCCAGACCGTCGAGTTCCAGCAATGCCGCATTGGCTTCCTGCCATTTTTGGCCGCGGAGAGCCTGCATCAAGCCCATAATGCCCTGCTCCAGAGCTTGTCCGGCGCGTTGCGCGACGCGGTCACAATGGGCGGGGTTCGCTGCAATATCCAGTTCCGAACGCAATTCCTTGACGAAAGGATGCCCGTCACCTGCTTTATTCGACATCTTTTCATTCAGTTCAAGCCAGTAACGGCCACGGCGCAATGGTTCGCGCAAAACTTCGTAGGAAACATTCAGCGCTTCCAACTGTTTGGCAGCATGTCCGCGTTCGCCCATGCCACGGATCATGAAACGCTGCGGATCAAGCGTGCGGCTAAGGGCCGCATATTGGTGATCGAGCAAATCCATATCGATGTCGATGCGACGCTCTAGGCCCAGGCGGGCGAAATGGTCGATATCACGCACCGGCTGAATGGTGCCGCAGTGATGGCAAAACAAAGCACGGGTGGAGACAGCCTTCTGGCACAACCAGCAATGCAGATTGCCATTCGCCATTCCTACAAATTCATTCATACCGACAACATTCGACATTTGACGACTTCCCTTGTTTTAAGCCGCAGCAGATTGCGGGTTTTTATGTGTACGTTGATAGAGTGACCGCCAGGCATCAATGCAAAGATTGATGTCGGAAATTTTTGTCTTCCAGCCGAGTGAGATACGCATCGCAGCGCCTGCGACATCATCATCGCAACCCATAGCGCGGAGCACATGCGATACTTTGACCTTGCCGCTGGAACAGGCCGAGCCTGCGCTGACCGCTACGCCGCCGAGATCCATCGCCATTACTTGCGTTTCACTGCTGATGCCGGGCATGGCAATACATAATGTATTTGCGACACGCGGCGCTTTGACCCCAATAACAATGGCATCGCTTCCGGCGATATCCTGCAGGCTCTTTTGCAATTCATCGCGCAATAAAGATTGCTGCGGCACATCGCGGAGGTCATCGACGGCCAATTGCGCAGCGACACCAAAACCAACAATGCCTGCGACATTTTCTGTACCGGCACGGCGGTTCATTTCCTGACCGCCGCCACGCAGCATGGGCTGCAAAACGGCTTTCTCGGAAACGATCAGAGCACCCATACCTTGCGGGCCTGCGATCTTATGCGCCGACAAAGTCAGGAAATCGACGCCGAGATCGGCAAAATCAATTGGCAATTTGCCTGCGGCCTGCACGGCATCCGTATGCATTTTGTGGCCATAGGCTTTTGCCAGCTTCGCAAGCTCGGTCACGGGCTGAATAATACCGGTTTCGTTATTGACCAGCATGACGGAGATCAATGACTGCGTGGGAGCCACCTTCAAAATCTGCTCTGCTGCGCTCAGATCGATCACGCCGTCAGTAGTCACCGGAAGACGTTGCGCATTCGGTGTGCTCGCCAGCACAGAGTCATGCTCGATAGCTGATGTAATAAAATGCGTACCGGGAAGTCCGGCAAAAATCATATTGTTGGCTTCGGTGCCGCTGCTGGTGAAAATGACCTGCGCTGGCTTTACACCTGCGAGCGCCGCGACTGCCGCGCGGGCTTCCTCAACATAGCGGCGGGCGATACGACCATAACGATGCACGGATGAGGGATTACCGTAACGCTCCATAGCCTCCAGCACTGCAGCGCGAACGGCAGGCTTCATGGGAGTAGTAGCGTTATAGTCCATATAGATCATATTATTCTTGGCCTTGATCCGTTTCCCGTATCGATTCTTAAGGTCTTAACCTGTTAATTTCTGCATTCGTTAATAGTGAGGCGCGAATAAAAGGTGAGGAAAAGGTCATATTTACTTGTTTTTGCTCACTTTCGACCCTCTTTAGTACCTCGAACTTCCTTTCGCAAGACTTTGAATTACTTGCTTGAAATTAACCTGCCCGACTATGCTAGGATGTCTAACCATCCCAATTGTTAAAGGATGGTTACTATAACAGATTTTTTGTCCTTTTGCAGCAAATAGGTAAAAAGCACATGCCCGAAGTTCTCTTTGCCGGTCCCGCCGGACGTCTCGAAGGCCGCTATAGCCCCGGCAAATCGCCGACCGCACCTATTGCTTTGATCTTACACCCGCATCCGCAACATGGCGGAACCATGAATAATAAGGTTGTTTACGGCCTTTATAACGCTTTTGCCGAACGCGACTTTGCGACTTTGCGCTTTAACTTCCGCGGCGTGGGCCGCAGCCAGGGCAGCTATGACCGTGGCGAAGGTGAGTTGAGCGATGCCGCTTCAGCCCTCGATTGGGTACAGACCATTAACCCGAACGCACGCAGCGTCTGGGTCGCCGGTTTTTCCTTCGGTGCGTGGATTGGTATGCAACTTTTGATGCGCCGCCCGGAAATTGAATCTTTCATCTCCGTCGCGCCGCCCGCCAATATGCTCGACTTCAACTTCCTTGCCCCCTGCCCGGCTTCGGGCCAGATCATTCACGGCGAAGCTGATGAAATCGTGCCGGAACCCTTTGTCGCGAAACTGGTGCACAAGCTAACGCATCAACGCGGCATCACGATCGATTATCAGGTCGTACCGGGAGCTACGCATTTCTTCGCCGATCATCTGGATATCGTAACGCAGCATGTCGAAGATTATCTCGACCTAGCCTTGCATCAACGTCCGGTTGCACTGGCGATGGCGAGCTAATAACTCAAACCCATGAGTGAAGAAGGCCACGTCGTTATTTTATTTTATATGGTTAAAAATTTTATTAGTTGAGCGATATTATGACAAGAGCTGTTTTGAAAAAAATTGAAGCCTTTATCAAACCCTTCAAACTTGAAGAAGTTAAGTGTGCTTTATTTGAAAATTTTGACATAGATCAAATGACTATTATGGAAGCAAAAGGGTACTTAAACTCCAGACCCGCTTTTGCTGAATATGTAGTTGATTTTTTACCTAAGATAAAAATCGAAATCTTTCTCGATCTGGAACGAAGCCAAAGAGTAAATGAAATTGTCGAAACTATACAGCAATTCGCCTATACTGGAAAAAAGGGCGATGGAATTATTGTTGTATCCGACGGCGAACAACTAATCAGCATCCGTACAGGCATAAAAGCTGTACCTGATTTGGCACCAGCATAAACATCTGCCCGTTTATCTGCTCTTTTCCGCAACGCCTGGCATTGCTTAGCCACGCAGCCTAATTAATCCCAAGCAAGCGTCGCCGGATGTCGCTTTGGAGTCCTACATAACGTGGCGTTGAAGCGAATAGCGTCCATGTTTTTCTTACTGGGGATAATCAGCCCATGGTGCCACAGCAAGGCGCGCGCACTGTTTAAGAAGTTCCATCGCGGTTTTTGGGCCATCGCTTCCCGATACTCATCATATTCGCAACAAATCAAAGCTTTGGTGGCACCTAGAGAGTCAGTAAGTGGTTTTAAAACGTAGCCCACCATATCGGTGGCAGCCGCCGCAACCAAAAATGGATAGCCCAAAGTAGTCGTTACAAAATCTTGTGCTAATGAATGCGCTACACCCGATTTTACCGCGCTCAAGGTAAAATGCCTCACTCCCTTTTCTTCGGCACGATCAAACGCGGCAGCAGCTTCATCATAAGAACGAGGACCTCGCGTTGCAAAACGAAACAGATATTTGGAGCCAATTCCAAACACAGTCCCCACTGCGACCGTCAAGGCAGTGGGCTGCGAAATGCCTGAATTTTCTACGGACAACCATGCCATCGTACCCCACGTCGTCACCCATGTTGTGAGCGCCGAAGCACCAAATTTGGACAACATATAAAAACTTTTATAATGACTTGTATCTGACATAAAATTCCCCCGGCGATTGACTTAAAAATGACTGCGGATAATGGAAATTACATAACAGCGCATCGCACGCTTGAAAAGCCCCTTATATTTGTTGCCTGTTTCCAGCAACAATCTATTCGCATAGGATAATTTTGGGGGATTTGGGGGCTGAGGAACGTGAACTGATTCGGACAATGACTTTCGTGATAGCTATTGGGCAAATCTCTTAAACGGGGCCTCCCCGCGCAGTAAGAATGCGTTTTCCCGCTCGACCAACAAGTGTATTTCCACAAGTTCCATTTGTCATTTCTTGGGTAGACAAGGCGAAGCCGTTATGATGATAAATCGGACCAATACCGCTAAGCGCCATCGCGCATCCCACTTCGCCACTAACATTCGACACGCCTTTTTCTATATTTGATGCGTTTTGGGCAAGAAGTGAAGCGGTGGCAATAAATGACATGCTTATAGCACTGTTATAAACTCCAGTCATAAAAGAAGAGTACCAAGTCCTATAATCTTTTAATTGATCTGCAAGTTTTGGTTTTTCTTTTCGGACCTCTGCCGCGACAATATAGGGATCCAGCAAAACCAATGCGACTTTGCGCAAAAGAGATTTAATAGGAGTCATAATATTTTTGCCAACCATAGCTTTCTCCATAAATATATTTAATATCCACGGATACATTAAATGAGCAAAAAAGTATATGTGGTGCGGTAACTATTTGTATTTTCAGCTTTATTGGATTTAGAGCTACCTGCTCTTCTCCGCAATTGCCCAGAAGCCGTCAGCATTGATGCTGGCGCTGCCGACAAGGACGCCGTCCACCTCGGGCTCGGCCATAATATTTCCGGCATTCACAGGCGAGACCGAACCGCCGTAAAGGATTTGCATTGTCTCACCCGCTTCGCCCAAAGCTTTGCGGATAACTTTATTCACGGCGACAACGTCGCTCGGCGAAGGTTGCTGGCCACTACCGATAGCCCAGATCGGCTCATAAGCCACGACGAGGTTGGCCATACGGCATTTTTCCGGCAACGAAGCACGGACCTGATTAGCAATGATATCCGCAGTGGTGCCCGATGCCAATTGCTCCGCCGTTTCGCCCACGCACAAAATAGCAGTGAGGCCTGCGAGTTGCGCAGCTTCAATTTTTTGCGCGACGATTTCATTCGTCTCACCGTGGGCGGAACGCCGTTCCGAATGGCCAAGGATAATATAACGGCAGCCGAGATCTGCAAATTGCGCGGCGCTGAGGTCACCGGTATAGGCGCCGTGCGTAGCGGTATGGCAGTCCTGCGCGCCGAGCATAAGAGGGGCACCGGCAATGGCTTCGCTGATCGCCCATGTCAGAGTGGCCGGCGGGCAAATAACCATATCGAAATCGAGCGGTTTGTGTTTTTGGGCCATTTCGGCCAGATCACGCGCCAGAACCAGCCCGGACGTCAGGCGTCCATACATCTTCCAGTTTCCGACTATTAAACGGCGGCGTTTCGACATAATGTACCCCTCGCTTCAACGAATTGTTGCCGAGCTCCTTCAGCTCTTTTATCATCTATCAGCGTTCACAAATAGTTAATACCAGAAAGGCCGTTCTTACAATGATGCAATCGATGCGAAATCTCGCCCATACAAAGGTAGTTAAGGGGCTGATGATTATCCTGATGATCAGTTTTGCCATGTGGGGAATCGGCGATATTTTCCGCGGCAATCCGCTGGAACGCAACGTTGCCAAAGTTGGCAAAATATCGATCACCGTTCAGGACCTGGACCGCGAGTTCGAACAGCAACTCACCCGCGCCCGGCAAATGTTCGGCCCCGACCTGACAGCGCAGCAAGCCAAGAAGATGGGCATCCTAGATAAGACGCTCGACAATATGGTGCAGCGCGCCGAAGTCGATCAGGCAATTAAAATGCTCGGTATCGATGTCAGCCAGAAAATGGTGTTGGATGAAATCGCCGCGCAGCCACAGTTCCGCGATAAAGAAGGTAAATTCAATCAGGCTATGTTCCGTCAGTTGTTGCGGCAGCAGCATCTGGACGAGCGCAACTTCCTGTCCGAAGGCCAACTGGATATGCAACGCCAACAGCTGATCGACGCATTCAAGACGGAAGCCAAGCCGCCGCAGACCATAATCGACGGACTTTACAAAGCGCGCGGGCAGAAACGCATTTTGGACGTCGTCACTTTAAAGAACGACAGCATCACCAACATCCCTGCTCCCGATGACAAAGCCCTGCATGATTATTATCAACAGAACCTGCAGCCTTTTACTGCGCCGGAATATCGCGCCATTACTATCGCGAAACTCTCGACCGATGATGTCGCCAAGGACATAGCCATCAGTGATGAACAAGTGCAGAAAGAATATAACGATAAAAAAGCGCAGTTGGCGCAGCCTGAACGCCGCGACATTGTGCAGGTCGTTATGCAGGACGAAACCAAGGCCAAGCAGTTGGCGGCAACAGCAACCAGCAGCGGCAACCTGACTAAATCGGCGAAAGATATCGGCTTTGATACTGTGCCAATCAACGGCTCGGACGAACAAAGCCTGCCATCAGAACTGGCAAAACCTGTCTTTGCCCTGCAGGTCAATCAGGTTTCACAGCCAGTGAAAAGCAGTCTCGGCTGGCATATTGTGCAATTGAAAAAGATCACTCCCGCCGGTACGCCTGAATTCAAGGACGTAAAAGATGAAATGCGCAAGGATATGCAGCGCGATCAGGCAATTGAAAGCGTCACCAAACTTGTCAACCAGCTGGATGATCAACTGGCAGGCGGGCAATCTCTGGATGATATCGCCGACGGCATGAAAATGCGCATGATCAAAATTCCTGCAATTGATGCAACTGGCAAAACACCGGACGGCAAAGACCCCAGCGAACTTCCCGCAAAGGACGACGTTCTGAAAACCTCCTTTGGGCAGAATGCAGGCGATACCAGCCCCGTGCTTGATGACAAAAATGGTAATTATTTTGTCGTGCGCACGGACGAAGTAACGCCCAGCGCACCGAAGCCGTTTGAACAAGTGAAAGATCAAGTGGTTGCTGCATGGAAAACAGAACAACAAGCTAAAGCGGCCAAGGAAGCCGCCGATAAAATCGCGCAGGCTTTGCGCGATGACAAAGCTCCTGCATCATTTGCTGGCGAAAAAGGTATCGAAGTTCGCACCTCCGCGCCGATTTCGATGTTGGGTGATAATGATCCTGCCCTGCCGCCGTCCGTGCTTCCTGCGATTTTCCATCTGAAAAAAGGCGAAGTGACAACAACATCTGCCGGAAATCAGCAAATCGTCTTGCGTTTGGCTAACCTTGTGGAAGCCGACCCCGCGCCAGATTCCGCTAAACTCAAAATCACTGATGAGCTGAAAAAAAATGCGACTACGGAACTGACGCAACAATATCTCGATTATCTGCATCAGCTTTTCCCTGTTGAAATCAATCAGGATGCGCTGGAAACAGTGCGTCAGCAGGGCAGCTAGTTTTTTATGAACGTCACCCCTGATTTCAACAGCTTTGCCCGCAACTGGCGCGCCGGTAAAAACCAGACGATTTGGACCACGCTGGTCAGCGATATGGAAACACCTGTTTCCGCGATGCTTAAACTGGGTCAGGACAAGCCCTACTGCTTTCTGCTGGAATCTATGGAAGGCGGCGCAGTGCGTGGCCGTTATTCCATCATCGGACGAGAGCCGGATCTGATCTGGCGTTGCGCTGGTGGCAAGACATCCATCAACCGCAACGCATTGAAAGACGCGGATACATTTGCCGCCTCATCAAATGAGCCGCTGAATGATCTGCGCACTTTGCTGGATGAATGCAAAATCGATGAGCTCAATCAGCCGCAACCGATGGCCGCCGGTCTCTTCGGTTACCTCGGCTACGATATGGTGCGTTATATGGAACGCCTGCCAGATGCCAAGGGCGTCGGCATCGGCGCGCCGGAAGCCATCCTCATCCGCCCTACCCTGTTGGCCATTTTTGATCAGATCGAGAATAAATTCACGCTCGTTACACCTGCGTGGTTCGATAAAGCGCAGACTGCGGAAGATGCTTATGAGGCAGCGCAGGAACGATTGCAGAAGGCGCTGACGGATATCGCTAATACTGCTGGTGTCATTCCCGCCAAAAGGGACATCCATCCTGAATCTGAAATGGATTCCCACCTGCGTGGGAATGACGCGCCGGGTACAGAGCCGACCAGCAATATGACCGAGGCTGAATTTGTCGGCATGGTCAATCACGCAAAGAAATACATCAAGGCCGGTGATATTTTTCAGGTGGTGCTATCGCAGCGTTTCTCGCTGCCTTTTACACTACCACCACTTAGCCTGTACCGCACGATACGCAGGCTGGACCCCTCACCATTTCTGTTTTACTTCAACCTAAAAGAGTTTTCGGTCGTGGGTTCCAGTCCCGAGATTCTGGTGCGGGTTCGCGATAATAAAGTGACCATTCGCCCCATCGCGGGCACACGTCCGCGTGGCATAGGCAACCGCACGGACAGCGAACTGGCAACAGAGCTGTTGGCGGACCCCAAGGAACTGTCCGAACATCTCATGCTGCTTGATCTCGGCCGCAACGATGTCGGTCGCGTCGCCAAAATCGGCAGCGTCAAAGTAACTGCCCGCAACACAATCGAATATTACAAACATGTGATGCATATTGTCTCGAACGTCGAAGGCGAATTGGACCCGCAACATACACCGCTTGATGCCCTTATCGGCGGCTTCCCCGCCGGCACCGTGAGCGGCGCACCGAAAGTCCGCGCCATGGAGATTATCGCGGAATTAGAACCTGACCGTCGCGGCGTTTATGCCGGATGCATCGGCTATTTCGGTGCTAATGGCACGATGGATACTGCTATTGCCATCCGCACTGCTGTCATTAAGGACGGCGTGATGCATGTGCAGGCGGGTGCGGGCATTGTCTATGACAGTGACCCGCAATCCGAATACCGCGAATGCCTCGCCAAAGCGCGGGGAATGATTAAAGCGGCTGAAGAGACGATTGCGGCTACAAAATCAAAATAAAAGAAAACAGTGAACTACCGCAACAACTCTCGTACCGGCACCAGTTTAAAACCGTGAGCTTCGGCTTCCGGTAGCCACTGTTCCAGCGCATCCATCGTTGCGGCGTGCGGGTGACCTATAGCAACGGCGTAGCCTTTGCGGCGCGCGACATGCTCAGCCTGAACCAGCTGTGCGCGAATGGCATCGACTTCGATCACATCATCAAGAAACACATCACGGGCAATCGTCGGTAAATTATGTTCGCGAGCAATATTCTCGCCGACCGACTTGGCGCTAGTGCGTGAATCCAGGAAGAACAGATGCCGCTCCTGCAATTCGTCTACTACCATTTCCATACCTTCAGAGTATGAAGTGAATTTACTACCCATATGATTATTGACACCGTCGAAGCCCGTAAAACTGGCCAGTGCGTTCTGGAAGCGCTGGCGCAATTCATCCATCGGCAGATCGACCAGCAGGGCCCCCGGCCCCGGGTCGTCATGCCCCATGGGCTCCATCGGCATGTGCAGCATTAATTCATGCCCATTTTCCCGAGCTTCGCTCGTCTGTTCCCGCAGACGTGGCGCATAAGGCATGAAAGATAAGGTCACCGATGCAGGCAGGTTGATTGCCCGCTTACTGCCTTTCAGATCAAGCCCGACATCATCAATAACGATGGCAATTTCAGGGTTAAGCCCGACATGGTGCGGCAAGGGTGGGGGCACGACAGGAATTGGGGATTCGGTCTGCGCCCTCTCATCCCCCATAGGGGGCAATTCCGGCTGCGGGATTTCCGGTTTTGTCTCCGGCTCCGGCGGTTGTTCAACCCTTACATGTACAGTTTCCGGATGATAACGCGGCGGCTTGGGCGCAAAGGCAATCCACAGTGCCCCGGCAATGATGCAAAGCCAGAAAAGCAGGTGAAGTTTGTAATTTGGGCGCGATTTATTGCGCTTTTTGGATGATTTTTTCATTGAACCCGTCGGGTGAAAGAACGCATATTACCTATTATAGTCATCGCAACTCAAGAATTAGCATGACTTAGCATACCAATTCCTGAACTGCGATATGACATGCTGCTGCTGATCGACAATTATGATAGTTTTACCTACAACCTCGCGCATTATTTGGGTGAGCTGGGTGCCGATGCCATTGTGCGCCGGAACGACAAGCTGACTGCGGCAGAAGCCGTGGCGCTGAAACCCACGCATATCGTTCTGTCCCCCGGTCCTTGCACACCCAAAGAAGCGGGCATTTGTCTTGATCTGATCAAACTGGCGGCTGATGAGAAAATACCCCTGCTCGGCGTATGCCTCGGGCATCAAAGCATCGGCATGGCTTTTGGCGGCAAGGTTATCCAGCTCAACACACCTATGCACGGCAAGACGAGCCCTGTGATGCATACTGGCGACGGTATGTTTGAAGGACTGCCCTCCCCCTTTACCGCAGCGCGCTATCACTCACTGATTGTCGAACGCGATACAATGCCGGATGATCTGATTATTACGGCTGAGACGGATGACGGCGTCGTCATGGGCCTGCATCATGCAACACTTCCTATTTACGGCGTTCAGTTTCATCCCGAAAGCATTGCCACTGAACATGGCCATAAAATGCTGAAAAATTTTCTGTCTGTTGCCTGATCCATGTCTTTTCCTGCACTCCTACAGAAAATTGAGCGCGGCGAAGATTTATCCGCAGCGGAAACGCAAACCGCTTTCGATCATATTTTCGAAGGACAAATACTTCCCGAACAAATTGCCACATTCTTGCTAGGCTTGCGCAAAAAAGGTGAAACGGTTGACGAATTGCTCGGCGCCGTCAAATCCATGCGCAGCAAAGCTGTCACGATCAAAGCGCCACCACAAACAATGGATATCGTCGGCACCGGTGGTGATGCCCACGGCACATTGAATATCTCCACCGCCGTTGCTCTTGTGGTCGCCGCATGCGGTGTTCCTGTCGCAAAGCATGGTAACCGTGCGGCCTCTAGCCGGTCAGGTTCGTCGGATGTGCTCACAGCGCTCGGCATAAATCTGGAGCCGCCGCTGCCTATGCTGGAGCGTTGTCTTAATGAGGCCAACCTCTGTTTCCTCTTCGCGCCGCGCCACCACCCGGCTATGCGCCATGTGGCCGAGGTCCGCAAGAAACTTGGCGTACGCACTATTTTTAATCTGCTGGGGCCGCTTACCAATCCCGCCAATGTTAAACATCATCTGATCGGTGTTTATGAGCTGGAATGGCTCGGCCCTATCGCAGAAGTCCTTAAAATGCTTGGCAGCGAAACCGCATGGATCGCACATGGCCATGACGGCATGGATGAAATCACCACCACAGCGCCAACGGATGTGGTGGAACTACGCAGCAATATGATCCAGCATTTTACACTGGAGCCTACCCAAGTAGGATTACCGCAAGCTTCGATTACCGATCTTAAAGGCGGCGATGCACCGCAAAATGCCGTTGCCCTCAAGGAATTACTGAAAGGCAAAAAAGGCCCTTACAGGGATATCGTCGCTTTTAACGCCAGCGCCGCCCTGATTGTGGCCGGAAAAGCCTCGGATTTGCGGCAGGGAATCAAGCTGGCGGAGACATCAATTGATAATGGCTCGGCCCAGCGTACACTCGACAATCTGATTCGTTTAACTCATGAAATCTCCGTATGAATAATATTCTCCAGCAAATCCTGATCGACAAACGCGCCCACGTGGCCGCGCTTAAGGCAGAAAAATCTTTTATAGAAATCGATGAAGAAGCAAGGACGATTCCAGAAGCCCGGGGCTTTGCCAAAGCGCTCCGCGCCAAAGTCAGCGCCGGTGATATCGGCCTTATCACGGAAATTAAAAAAGCGTCTCCTTCGGCTGGCGTTATCCGCCCAGATTTCTCGCCGACTGCTCTGGCTAAAGATTATGAAGCAGGCGGCGCGACCTGCCTTTCCGTTCTGACTGATGAGCCCTACTTTCAAGGACGCAATCAGGATTTGATCGATGCACGCGCGGCCTGCACCCTGCCGGTTCTCCGTAAAGACTTTATGGTCGATATCTGGCAGGTGGCGGAATCGCGAATTCTCGGCGCTGACTGCATATTGCTTATCATGGCCGCCTTAACGGACAGCAACGCCGAAGATATTTATTATGCTGCTATTGATTACGGCATGGACGTTTTGATTGAGGTGCATAACCGGATCGAGCTTGACCGGGCACTTCGTCTGCCCTCTGGCCTAATTGGCATCAATAACCGCAACCTGAAAACGCTGAAAGTTGATTTGCGTACTACGGAAGAACTGGTGCCCCTGATCCCGCCCGACCGCCTGATTGTCAGTGAAAGCGGTCTTTCAACATCTGCCGATTTGGGCCGCATGCAAAAATGCAGGGTAAATTGCTTCCTGGTCGGCGAATCTCTGTTGAAAAAAGCGGATGTCACGACAGCGACACTGGAACTTCGCCTGAATTAGGTGATGTTCAAAAACAACATGCCGCTGCTAATTAGGCTGCGGCCTGACTTCAACACATTGTCGCCATTATTCGACTAAATATTACGGCGCCTCTATTGCAGCAAGACTTGATAATGATTCTTTCACATCTTCTTTTAGTTCCCATCTCTTTCGCCGCCGGTATTATTGCGTCTGTCGCTGGCGGCGGTGCTTTCCTTACATTTCCGGCGCTAATGCTCACGGGGCTTGACCCACGCGCGGCAAACATCACCTCGACACTCGCCATGTATCCGATGCAGGTCAGCACCGGTTTTTCCGGACGCAAGTCGGCGGCAGACACGCCTCATTTATCCTTCAAGGCGCTATTCCTCATTAGTCTGTTTGGCGGCATAGCGGGGGCTATTCTCTTGCTGCTAACACCTGCAACTTCATTTGCGCGGCTTATTCCCTGGCTTATTCTTTTCTCGACAGGCGTTTTTGCATGGGGAAGCTTTCGCAAAAAACCTCCTGTTAAATCGACGACTATCCGCCCGCCAGATCGTTTGGGCAAAATCGGCGCAGCTCTGGTTCAACTGGTTATCAGCATCTATGGCGGCTATTTCGGTGGCGGTATCGGCCTGGTGATGCTGGCGACTTTAAGTTATTCCGGCATGAATATCCGTCAGGCCATTACTACTAAAAATATTCTGGCGGCCGTGATGAACACATCCGCGGTTGGCGTGTTTCTCCTCTCCACGGATGTTTACTGGTTTCGCGTTGGGCTGGTTTCTATTGCGGCCACGACTGGTGGTCTTGTCGGTGTTCAACTGATCGACAAAGTAAATGAACGTCACTTACGGCTTGGCATTACGGCGATTGGTTTGGTTCTGGCCTTGACCCTATTCGTACGACGTTAATCGAAAATCTTGCCAGGATTCATTAGGTTATCCGGATCAAAAGCGCGTTTGATTTTTTTCATCAGCGCCAGTTCTTCCGTCGATTTCACGGCAGCCAATTCGGCCTTACGTTCTATACCTATTCCATGTTCAGCGCTGATACTCCCACAACGCCTGGACACATCGCTATAGACCATTTCCTTGATACGTTTTTTAAGACCCTCAAAATTGGCGAGCAGCGTCGCAAAGCACATATTGTAATGCAGATTGCCATCACCGATATGTCCGAAAGGGGCCAGCAAAATATCTGGTGCCAAAATTTTAATCTGAGGATCCATCCGCCCCAAAAAATTGGCCAGCTGGCTAAGCGGTAGGGAAATATCGAAATGGATGCCGGGACCTGTCTTACGTATGGCTTCCGAGATATGTTCACGTAAATGCCAGAATGCCTTCGCCTGCGCTTCATTTTCCGCAATAACAGCGTCCAGTATTTTACCGTTATCGTAAGCAGTTGCGGCTAAATCCTCCATTATCGCGCGAAGTGGGATTGTTTTAGAGGTTGAGCCCAACTCCACCAACAAATAATAAGGCGCATCCGTCTGACCGGGGAAACGGGCACCGGTGATATGTTTGACGACAAGCTGCAGGGCTTGCTGCGACATAATCTCGAATGCTGTCAGATACTCGGCCGCTTCGCGGCGGAATTGCTGCAAAAGTTCCAGAGCCATTTCTACTTCGGCAACGGCGATCACCGCCGTCACTTTCTGCTGCAGGGCTGGAAACAATTTCAAAACCGCTGCGGTCACGATGCCCAAAGTTCCTTCAGCACCGATTAGATATTTGCCGATGTTGTAGCCGGAATTATCCTTGGCAAGCTTCTTGAGGCCATGAAAGATCTCGCCATTAGGTAAAACCGCTTCGATACCCACAACCAGATCACGCATATTGCCGTAACGCAGCACAGCCGTACCTCCGGCATTGGTCGAAATCGCGCCGCCGATTTCAGCACTACCTTCGGAAGCCATACTTAAGGGAAATAACATTCCAGCATCAGCGGCTGTTTCCTGCAATGTCTGTAGAATTACACCTGCTTCTGCGGTTACGAGAGAACCTGTTGCATCAATCTCCCGGATTTTATTCATGCGCGAAAGATTGATAACAATCTGGCTGTTATCGGCTGTGGGAATACTGCCCCCCACCAAACCGGTATTGCCGCCCTGCGGCACCATAGGAATCTGATGCCGGTGACAAAGCCCGACAAGAGCAGAAACTTGTTCTGTACTATTAGGCAGCGCAATCAGCGGCGACTTTCCTGTCCAGCCGTTGCGCCACGAAGTCAAATAGGGCTGCATCGCGTCGCCTTCGATATAGCCACCCTGCCCCAAAAGTTTTTTGATCTGATCCAGAATATCGACGCTAACGGACATCGAATTTTATTCCTTGCGCCAAAGCAGGCCGGTCTGTGCCGAAATAAACGGTGCTGGTCTGACGGCGCATATAATTCTTCCAAGAATCCGTACCGGATTCACGCCCACCGCCGGTTTCTTTATCGCCACCGAACGCGCCACCAATTTCTGCGCCGCTGGTGCCGATATTAACATTAGCTATACCGCAATCACTATGGCGGCGAAAATATTCAGCCTCCCGCACATCAGTGGTGAAGATGGAAGATGACAGGCCTTGCGGCACGTCGTTATGAATCTCAAGCGCCTGCTCCAGATTTGCATAGGGCATAACATAAAGAATGGGCGCGAACGTCTCATACCGCACAATATCCGTTTGCTTCGATATTTTGACCAAGGCGGGCTCAACATAGAACGCATCGGGAAATGCGTCCCGCAGAACGCGTTTGCCGTACAACACCTTACCACCTTCAGCTTTGGCCTGTTTTAAGGCCTTTTGCATTTGCTGGCAGGAAACCTCATCAATCAATGGCCCCACCAACGTTTCCTTATCCAGGGGGTTGCCGATTTTCTTAGCCGCTATATGCGCGTAAGTTTTTTCTAGCTGCGTAAAGAGTTTTTCGTAGATTGATTTATGCGCGATCACACGGCGTGTGGTAGTGCAGCGCTGGCCCGCAGTTCCTACTGCGCCAAATAAAATAGAATTCAGCGCCAGTTCCAGATCTGCCTTGTCGCTGACAATAATGGCATTATTGCCACCAAGTTCCAGCAGAGTTTTGCCAAAGCGTTCCGCCACGCGTGGTCCCACTTGCCGTCCCATGCGGGTACTGCCTGTGGCACTGACTAGGCTAATAGCAGGATTAGAAATAAGCCGCTCACCAATCTTCGCATCGCCGAGCACAATCTGGCTAAGGTTTTCAGGAACTTTGCCGCCACCTGCGACATAACGCGCCGACGCTTTCTCAAATAAAGCCTGACAGGCAAGCGCACATAATGGCGTTTTTTCAGAAGGTTTCCAGATAACGCTATCGCCGCAAATAACCGCCAATGCAAAATTCCATGCCCATACTGCAACCGGGAAATTAAAAGCGCTGATAACGGCGACAGGCCCCAAAGGCAGCCATGTTTCCTGCATCACATGCTGCGGCCTTTCCGATGCAATCGTCAGACCATACAGCTGCCGCGACAGGCCAACGGCAAAATCGCAGATATCGATCATTTCCTGAACTTCGCCTAGACCCTCAGCATGTATCTTACCACATTCGATCGTCACAAGCTCGGCAAGCTGCTTTTTATTCTGGCGCAATTCCTCCCCGAATAAACGGATTAATTCACCACGCTTTGGCGCGGGCACATCGCGCCATGTATTAAAAGCATCCACCGATTGTTTGATCTTCTTGTCCAACTGCGCAGCGGCACAAAATTTCAATCGCGCAAGTTCACTGCCGTCTATAGGTGTTGTAACAACCAGATCACGACCTTGATAAAGCTTTAGGTCAACGCCCAAAGCGCGTAGAAGTTTTGCAACATTCATTTAAAGGCTTTCGAGTTTTGGACAATGCGTGGCGTAGAATTTTCCGTAAGTGGTTTTGAGGAAAGCAGGTAATGGAATTTCTTCCTGTTTAACGAAACCTTTTTGCGGTAGATCACCTTTGCTAACCATCTCGACCACAGCGGCGATGGACGCTGCCGTTGTCCATAGAATGGCCGGGCGATATTTACCGTCGATCATCAACGGATCATAGGACGCAACCAGAACTTTGGTTTGCAAGCGACCCTCAATCTCGCCCTGAGCCGAGACATGCATCAAAACGCGGTCTTCGTCATCTGGTGGTAAGGCAAACCCCAAACGTTTGACGAGATCATCCGGACTGTCGCGAAAACGTAAATCTTCCAGCAGTAATTTTATGCCGGACAAATGCCCTGGATAACGAATACTTTTATAATCCAGTGTCTCGACCTTACCAGCATAGGTTTCGGTCATCGTGCCGAGACCACCGGACGTCGTGAAGGCTTCATATTCCACGCCGTCGATACGCAAAATTTCGGCATTACGTAACGCGGGCACCTTTATATGCTTGCCATCCGCGATAACATCGCATTCGGCGATATATTCATGCACCAACCCAGCCAGTGACCAGTTACCGGCGTAGCCGAGCTGTCCGGTCGGGCTTTGCGGCAATGCGCCAACACGCAAACGCAGATAATGTAACGTGCCCGCATCGAACTTGCTGGCCAGATGCGCACCGATGATACCGACGGCACCCGGAGCGAGGCCACATTGCGGGATCATCGTTTTCTGCGCGCTTTGCGCAAGCTTCCGCACAGCCTCGGTCGTTTTCACATCTTCTGTAGGATCGAAATAAGGAATACCCGCTTTATACGCAGCTTCCGCCAATGTAAGTGTCAGATGAAAAGGTAGGCAAGAAATTACCGCGTCGTGATTTTTTAAAATGCCCTCCAAAGTTTTGACGTCCTGCACGTCTCCAGCAATAAATTGCACACCACTTGGTATATACGCAGGGCTGCGCTGATCCATCGCCGTCACACTCATGCCGATGTCACGTAGCAAGATGGCCAGCAACCCGCCGACACCGCCTAAACCTATGATCAGTGGGTTTTTTATGGTCATGCCTAGCCCAGTTTTGTCATTTCAAAAAGATTTGTCGCTTGAGCGCCGAGGAAACCATGAAAGCGCGTAAGTTTGCCATCAGGGCCAGGCACATTGCCGCGCTCGGCCAGTTCATAATAAGCGTAGCTCCAATTGATTTTGCCCTTGGCGCCACTTTCCTCCAGCACATCGCAGTCTTCCATCACTGCTTTGGTGGAAGACTGGCGTAGCTTGGTTCCACGCTCCCCTTCGAAGTCGGCTTTCATCGGTATACCAGCCTGGCGAAGAGCTGTGACGGTATCCTCAATATCTTTCCATTCATCAACATGCTGTTCATTGATATAAGCCGTGAAGTGATTGACAGAATTGCCATGCAGCAAAGTCCAGGCCGCATATTGCGATTCCTTATCCACCTCTTCCACCACCCGACGTAGCGGCGCAGCCCAAGGCCGGACAAAAAAGGCGGCGAGATTTGCGGCTAATGCGTCCATCGTTGTTTGATTGAGTTCTTCGCCCTTGGCAACATATTCCAGCAACTGCGCATCGGCGGCGGAGAGCAAATCCGGCGCATCGGCAACTGCCTTTTTAATTTTGGCGGCCGTTTCCTTGGAAAGCTTATCAACTTCCAGCTGACTGATGAAAATTTTGGGATAAGCAGGGTTGGTTTTATGTTCGTAATGCCAAGCTGTTAGTTTTTTATCTTCGAACAGATAAGTATCTTTTCGCACATAGCCCAGCGCCGTAAAAATACGCGCGATAGCTTCAACGCCCGATGGCTGGCTGCCTACCTTTGTATTAAAGGTGCGGAAAGCGATATGGTCATTTTGGACTTTGCCACCACGCTCCTCCACCATGCTTTGATAAAGGGCAGCATAGCTGACGCGGCTTTTATAATGCGCCCAAAGAATGGTCAGAAGTTTATCCAGGAGGGGCAAAACACTCATAGAATCCTCTTTTGGCAAGCCGTGAGAGAAAAGCGACAAACCCTTATTAAGACTACCAAAATAGGGTAACAGCAGAAGGTTACCAGAGGCTTACTACTGCTTTTTGACTACAGTGGCGGGGTCAATGGGTTTGCCTTCAAGGCGGGTTTCGAAGTGCAGTTGCGGCGATGGTACATTGCCGGTTTTGCCAACGGTGCCAATCATATCCCCTTGAGCCACAACGGCATCTTTATTCACCAGAGTGCGATCCAGATGCGCATAAGCGGTTACCCAACCGCCTTTGTGGCGAATGAGAATAAGGTTACCAAAACCTTTCATTTCATTGCCGGCATACACGACAATGCCGTTCGCAGCTGCAACAACAGGAGCGCCTTTGGGCGCACCTATATTAATGCCGTCATTATTCAGCCCCTGCCCTTTGGGTCCGAAGGTGGCAAGCACCGGTCCTTGTACTGGCCATTTCATGTCAACTGATGGAGTGTTTGTTGACGCTGACGGCGCAGTAGGCGGTGAGATTGGTGGGGGTGCTGGCGGTGGTACAGGTTCAGGTGGCGGAGGAAGTACCGCCGGAGTTTGCGCTGCAGGCGTCGCCGTTGTCGCAACAGCTTTTGGCGCTGGCGATGGCTTGCTCAAATCTTCAACCGGCGCGGATGTCACGGCTGCCCCCAACAACCCATGTTGCGAACTGGGCGGAATGGCCTGGATCGGTGTCAGGGGTGCTTGCTCGATTGGAGGTAACGGCGCAGCGGAAGGCGCAGGCGCAATGCTGGGGCCGCTACTGCTATTATATCCGGAATAAGACGGCGCATTATTACCAGCGGGTAATGTAAGGCTCTGCCCCGGCTGCAATTTGAAAGGCGGTTGCAGATTATTCAGAACAATAATCTCGCGCATGGACACATTATGTTCCTTGGCGATGGCATAGATATTTTTATTGCCTTCAACCGTTATCGTCTGTCCCGGCGTAATCTCTGAACGTTCCGGCAATTTAGGATGCCCAATGGCGCAGGCGGCAAGCAGGCAGCTTGCCACAACCAAAACCAGCCATGAGCGCATTCTTTGTTTCATCAAACCGCCATACTAATACGTTCCATACCGTCCATATATTTCCGAAGGGCGGTAGGAATGATGATAGAACCGTCTGGCTGCTGGAAATTTTCCATGACCGCGATCAGACAGCGACCAACAGCGACGCCCGAACCGTTCAGCGTATGAACGAATTCCGTATTCTTGTCGCCTGCATTACGGCTACGAGCATTCATACGCCGCGCCTGGAAATCACCACAGTTGGAACAGCTGGAAATCTCGCGATAAGTATTTTGTCCCGGCATCCAGACTTCAATGTCATAGGTTTTACGTGAATTAAAGCCCATATCGCCAGCACACAAAACAATCGTACGGAACGGCAGCTCGAGACGGTTCAATACTGTCTCGGCGCATTCCGTCATGCGTTCATGTTCGGCAATGGATTGATCGGGCGTCGTGATGCTGACCATTTCGACCTTGTAGAACTGGTGTTGTCTTAACATGCCACGGGTATCTTTCCCGGCGGCACCAGCTTCGGCACGGAAACATGGTGTTTTTGCGGCGAAGCGGAACGGCAATTCCTGCGAATTCAAAATCTCATCCGCCACATAGGCTGTCAGCGGCACTTCAGCTGTAGGTATCAGCCAATGCCCAAAATTGGTCTGGAACATATCACCCGCCATTTTCGGTAATTGGCCCGTGCCATACATGGTCTTGTCGTTGACAAGCAGCGGTGGCGAGATTTCGGTATAACCAAATTCCTGCGTATGGATATCCAGCATGAAGTTGCCAAGCGCGCGTTCCAAACGTGCCAGCGGGCCCTTCAGCATTGTAAAGCGCGCGCCAGATAATTTGGATGCCGTGGCAAAATCCATCAGCTTCAGATCTTCGCCTAATTCGAAATGCTGTTTGGCAGAATTCAAACCGCTTGGCGCGCCGTAACGGCGCAGCTCGACATTATCTTTTTCATCTTTACCATCCGGCACATCGACAGCTGGCATGTTGGGTAGGCTGGAAAGAATACTTTCCAGTTTCTCGCCGATGCCATGTTCCTGCTGTTCAAGCTCTGGCATTTTGGTTTTGATCGATCCTACTTCTTGCATCAATGCATCGGCGTTGCCTTTCTTGGCTTTGATCTCGCCGATCTGCTTGGATAGCTCATTGCGCTTGGCCTGCAATTCCTGCATCGCGGTTTGCGCGGCGCGACGATCACTGTCTAAAGTCAGAATTTCAGATGATGCAGCAGGCAGCCCCCGGCGCTTCAGCGCCTGGTCGAAAGCTTCCGGGTTTTTACGAATAAAAGCGATGTCGTGCATGGTCTAACTTCCTGAAAATGAAGTTGAGACTATATCGGGAGTTAAGCAGACGGTCCAGCCGCAGCTTCTGCCGCCGGCCGGGTTTTCTCAACCCATTTCGCCCCCAGAATGGATAGCTCATAGAGCACCATGAGGGGCAGCGCCAAGCTAAGCTGGCTGATAACGTCGGGTGGCGTGAGGACGGCCGCAGCCACGAAAATCAGCACAATGGCGTAGCGCCGGAACTGGCTGAGCTTCGCGGATGACAACAACCCTACCCGCGTCATTAACACTAGAATAACCGGCAATTCGAAAGCAATACCGAAGGCAAAAATCACCGTCATGGAAAGCGACAGGTACTCGCTGACCCGCGCTTCCAGCTGAATGGGCATACTGCCCACACCGCCCGGCATTTCAAAGCTCAGGAAAAATTTCCACGCCATCGGGAAGACGAAATAATAAGCCATTGCCGCGCCCATAAGAAAGAAGACGGGCGTTGCCACAAGGAAAGGTAAAAAAGCACGACGCTCATTCTGATAAAGACCGGGAGCCACAAACATCCAGATTTGCGATGCCACAATCGGGAAAGCCAGAAAGCATCCTGCCCACAGCGCAAGCTTGATATAAGTCATGAAGGCTTCGGTAAGGCCTGTGTAAATCAGACGGCGATGTTCGCCTTCA